>JBNLCC010000146.1:0-17915 GCA_050303615.1 Methylococcaceae bacterium
CGATATTCCTGAATAGTTTTCTTGCCGCGGCGGATGATGGTAATATCCGGTTGCAGTGTTTCGCCGCTTTGTACCGGCATCGGCAGGTCGGGCGGCTCCGGCGCTGCTTCCAGGTCAGGTAAATCTTCGGCAAAAATAGGGATTGGTAATAATAAAACACTGAATATGATTAAACGACGCATGAGTTGTCTCTACAAAAACTAATCATGGTAATCATATTACAGATTTTGCTAATGTGCTTGAATTAATTGATGGAGAACGAGATGAATCAGGTGAAAATTGCGCTGGCGGCAGTCGTCGTTTTGTTGGTTTTGCTGGTCGTGTTCAATTCTTATACGACGGTCGAGGCGGGACATAATAAAGTGGCCACCTTATTCGGAAAAGTGCAGCCAAAACCCTATCCGGAAGGTCTGCATATCGTCAACCCCCTGTTGAATTTCGTCAGTTTCGATTTGCGCCAGTTGACCTATACCTGGGAGAAAGTACAAGTCCCTTCCCAGGATAAACTGAAAACATCGATGGATATTTCCGTCACCTTCAGGCTCGACGGCGATAGAACGCCGCAAATACTTCAGCAAACCGGCATGTTGGAGGATGTCGTTAACAAACATGTGACCCCCAAGGTCCGGTCGTTGTTGCGCGAGGCCGGTAAGACAGTGAAACAATCGCAGGATTTTTATCTGGATAGCGTGCAACAGGAGCTTCAGGTTTATATGGAAGACGGCTTGAAGACCTATCTCGAGCCGAAAGGCGTCATTGTGATCGCCGTATTGTTTCGTGACATAACGCTGCCGAATGTGGTGACTTCTGCCGTTATCCAAACTAAAGAACGTCAGGAACAATTGGAGCGGGAAAAAGCCCAGTTGATGATCGTCGAGCAACAAGCACAGCAGCAGGTAAAAAATGCCGAAGCCAGGGAAATGGCGGCGATAGCCGATGCCAATGCCAAACGTACCCAGGCCGACGCCGAGGCTTACCGAATTGCCAAGGAAGCGGAAGCGCAGGCCAAAGCCAATGAATTATTGGCTAAATCGGTAACTCCGGTGCTGATTCAATACAATGCGATCCAAAAATGGGATGGTGCTTATCCGAAAACATTAATGGGGCATAAAGCGGACGGACTGATTTTAAATTTGCCGAAGTAAATTGACGTAATTACTCAAGCCCTTTAACTTTATGTTCTCTCCTTGGGAAAAGCTTTGCAATAGGGAGATAAAATAGTTGGGAGTCAGAATAATTACAAATTGACAGGTCACACTAATGAATGAAGAAACCTCAACAGCACATCAAATTGTTATCGTCGGCGGCGGCGCTGCCGGGCTTGAGTTGGCTACCAGCCTCGGCAATAAACTCGGTAAGAAAGGCATGACCGAGATTGTGTTACTGGATGCCTCGCATACCCATATTTGGAAACCGCTGCTGCACGAAGTTGCCGCAGGAGTCTTGGATAGCGCGGAAGAAATCGAGTATTTGGCGCAAGCGTATCGGAGTCATTTTAGGTTCCGTTTGGGGCGCATGGAGGGCTTGGATCGCAGCAAAAAGGAAATTTATGTTAGTCCGACCTTAAGCAGCAATGGGGAGGAATTGATACCGCGGCGGACATTTCGCTACGATACGCTGGTCATGTCGGTCGGCAGTGTCAGTAATACTTTCGGTATTCCGGGGGTGCAGGAACATTGCATGTTTTTGGATTCCGTCGCGCAGGCGTTTAAATTTCAGAAGCGGCTGGTGGAAACTTACATCAAATTGCACGCCGGCAAAGCGAGACTGTCCGGCAAGCAACTGTCGATTGCCATTGTCGGTGCCGGTGCCACTGGCGTGGAGCTGTCCGCCGAATTACATAGGGTAACTCACATGCTGGCTATGTACGGTCTGGACAATGCCGGCGACGTAAGGATTACCATCATCGAAGCGGCAACCCGATTGCTGCCGGCACTGCCGGATAAACTGGCACATGCCACGCAACGGCAGTTAAAGAAACTGGATATCGATCTTAAACTCGGCCGTAAGGTGGTTGAAATAACCGAACAGGGCATAAAAACCGATGACGGCGAGCTGATTGCGGCCGACCTTAAGGTATGGGCCGCCGGCATTAAGGCACCGGATTGGATGCGCAATCTGGACGGTTTGGAGACCAATGCCATTAACCAACTGGTTGTCGATCAGACGCTGCAGACCAGCGATCCGGATATTTTTGCCATCGGTGATTGCGCAGCCTGCCCTTGGCCCGGACACCCGGGTAATGTTCCGCCCCGCGCCCAGGCGGCGCACCAGCAGGCGGCAACTCTGTGTAAAACATTGGTCAACCGCCTGCAGGGCCGCTCCCCGCTGCCCTATGTTTATCGCGATTACGGTTCGCTGGTTTCTCTGGGAAAATATTCCACGGTAGGCAATTTGATGGGCAATTTGATGGGGTCGGTAACGATAGGCGGATTGATTGCCCGGATTGTTTATCTCTCCTTATATAAAATGCATCAGGTTTCCGTGCATGGTTATTTCAGAACGGCGACACTGACGCTTTCGAATTTATTTCGCCGCAGTACCCATGCTCGCATTAAATTGCACTGATTGATACCCATCGCATATCAGACTTCGGCAACTTTATCTCTTTGCCCTTTGGGAGCAGACGGGATGAGCGGATATAAAAAACCGGAATTTGATGTGCGAACACTAGATAAAAGCCAGGACTGTTTGATCAATGATGACTATCGCAATTGACAAGTTTAAAAAGCCTCTATTTATCAGCGCCGGAACGATTGTTTGCTACGCAATACTGGGTTTTTTCATTATTCCAGCACTGCTTAAGGCCAAATTGCCGGAAATTGTCCAACAACAAACCGCAAAGCCGGCGTCGGTGGCCGATGTGCAATTCAATCCGTTTTCTTTTGAAATGAGCATTCAAGGGTTTGAGCTCACCGAAGCCGATGGTCAAAAAATAGCAGCGTTGCAAAATCTTTATATGAATTTCGGCATTTGGTCTTCGATAAAACATTGGGCGATCGCGTTTGACAAAATCTATCTGAGCCAGCCTTTTATCGATATCACTATCCGCAAGGACGGTTCTTTGAATCTGGCCGATTTAGCGGCAACCGGCGAAACTGATGAAGCAGAGCAGCCTCAGCCGGCGGAAAAACCTTTTCCGATTTGGCTGCGGCAGATAAAAATAAAGGACGGTGAGCTCGACATCGCCGATCTTTCTTTGCCCGAACCCTATCGAAAGAAAATCACCCAATTAGATATCGATGTTGAGAAACTGGCTACCGTTACTGTCCAAAAAAAAGGTAAAGACAGCCTGTCGTTGCACTTCGTCAACGGCGGCGGTATCGAATGGCACGGCGATGTCGAATTGGCGCCGGTGGTGCAGGCCGAAGGCCACGTTATCGTTAAGGACCTCAATAGCCAGATACTGTGGGAGTATCTCAGACAGAAGCTGGGATTTAATATTAATCAAGGCACATGGAACCTGACCACCGATTATATTTTCCGGATCGAGGAACAGCAAACCATACTGGCTTTTTCAAAAAGCCACTTGACGCTGACCGACGTGCTTGATGATGGCGGGCTGCTGGAATGGCGCGGAAATGTCGACGTATTGCCGCTGATTAACTCCAATGGTAATGTGCAATTGCAGCAGGTCAGCCTGCAGAAGCTTTGGCAGCATATTCCCGAACATGAGAAATTCATCGTCGATCGCGGCGAATTGAATCTGCAGACCGATTATGCCTTTCACATGACTGAACCGGTCCCGCAACAAATGCAACTTGAATTCTCGAGCAGTAAAGCCGCGTTAACCAACGTTTTTGACCAGGGCGATGCTATTTTATGGGAAGGTGGGGCAACGGTAATGCCGGCGTTGAAAACGGAGGGCAGCCTTGTCATCAAAAAACTGAATTTACATCCGCTCTGGCAGAAAACGCAGCAGCATGTGGACTTTAAAATACAGCAGGGCGGCTTGAATTTGCAGACCGATTATGCCTTTCAAATGGTGGACGATCAGCCCGGCGTAACGTTGTCGAAGGGACGCTTGCAACTCAATGACCTCGCTCTGTCGCCCAAGGATTCCGAACAAACCCTGGTCAAGGTGGCGGATTTGAGCTTGCAGGATCTGTCTTTTGATTTGCAAAAACAGCAGATTGATATTGCCGACGTGGCAACGGGGCATGCCGTTTTGCTGACCGGGATAAACCGGCAGGGTGACGTCAATTTGGCTGAAATGTTTACCGGCAAAGCCGTTAGTGAAGCCGCCGAACAGGCGGCACAAGCAATACCCGAAGCAGCGGGCAAACCCTGGCTGATCAATATCGGCCATATCGCGCTGCAAGACTATACGGTCGATCTCACCCGGGAAACGGCCGGTGATCCGGTAAAGGTCAAGCTTGCGCCGATCGATATCACCATTGACAATTTCACGAATGCGCCGCATAAACCGTTTGCATTGCAAGCGGGTATTGGTGTCGAAAAATCGGGAAAAATTACCGCGCAAGGCTCGATTGGAGCTGATCCGCTAACCGTGAATCTGGATGTCAAGGCAACGGCCATCGCGCTTCAACCTTTACAGCCCTTTCTCGGTCAAACCACCAAACTGGAACTGGTGCGCGGCGATGCTTACCTGGACAGCAACATCGATTTGTCTTTGGCGGATAAACAAAAAACCGCATTGAAGGTTTCAGGCTATGCCAGTGTTAATGATTTGAAAACGGTGGAAGCAAAAAATAACAAGGCATTTTTGAAATGGCGAAAACTGGACTTGAAAAAATTTCTGTTCACCTTGGAGCCGTTAAAACTGCAAATTGCCAGGGTCGATGTGGACGGCATCGACACCAAGGTCATCATCAACGAAGACAAGACGACCAACCTGGGCTATATTTTCTCCGCTCCGCAAGCTCCCGCTGGCGGTGATAAGAAGCCTGGGCCCGAAGCCGCCGGCAAAGCCGAAAAGCCATTGGCGCTGAAAATCGATACCGTAAAAATCAATGATGCCGCGGGTTTTTTTGCGGACCGGTCTTTGATCCTCCCCTTTGCCGCCGATATTCAACAACTCAATGGCGCAATAAAGAATATATCCACGGAGCAACAAACCCGCTCGGTAATTTTGTTGGAAGGCAAAGCCAATCAAACGGCACCGTTGCTGATCGAGGGCAGCGTTGAACCTTTCGCTTTCGAAAAACACCTCGATATTTTACTGCAGTTTCATGATATGAATATGACCGGACTGACACCTTATATGGCCCAGTTCGCCGGTTATAAAGTTGAAAAAGGCAAGCTTTCCGTCGATTTGCAGTATCGGATAGAAAACCGGAAGCTGACGGCTGACAACAAGGTGGTGATAAATCAACTGACCCTGGGCGAAGTAGTGGAAAGTCCGGACAGCGTCTCTTTGCCGGTAACACTGGCTGTCGCCTTGTTGAAGGATGCGGATGGCGTGATTGATCTTGATTTGCCGCTCAAAGGCGATCTAAACGATCCTCAATTCAGCATATTCGGGCTGCTCGGCGATGTGTTGTTCAATCTGTTGAGCAAGGCGGTCACATCGCCGTTTGCCTTGGTGGGAAGCTTGCTGGATGCCGACACCGACCTGAGCAAAGTTTATTTCGCAGCGGGGCGCGCGGCATTGGATGATCAACAAAAGCAAGTGCTTGATACCCTTGCTGAAGGGCTGCTGCAACGTCCGCAATTACAGCTTGAAATCAGGGGCATTGCTTATCGGCAGCAAGACGGCAAGGGCCTGGCGGAACTGGCGGTGATGAACCGTATCAAGACCATTGCCTGGCAGGACTTGGACGAGGATGACCGTCCGGCCAACATCGAGCGGACGGTTTTGTCCGAAGAGGATTATCGCGAAATACTGACCAAGCTTTATGAAAAGAAATTCGGCGATCAGGCGGAACAATTGGTGGATATGGCGGAAGATGCTCCTGATCCGGCGTCGGCAAAAAAATATTATGCGCAAATGAAGCAAAAACTGGTCGAAACAATTCCGGTTGCGAGCCATGAATTGGATCATCTGGCAATGCGGCGTGCGGATAACATTGCCGCCTATATCACCGAGCATGCCAAAGTGCCGGCGCGGCAAGTGTACATTGTCGGCCAGGCGCTACGCGAGACGGCGGAGGATAATGATATCGTCGTCGATCTCGAACTGGGTGCGGTCAAGTGATCCTATACAAGATAGAGTATAATAGCGAGCTACTTCGAAAATCTAAAACAGAAATATAAAAATGTTAGAAATAGAATATGAATTCCGCGAAAAGGATTTAATCCATTTTAACGAGGCAAAATATAAAAAATCGGAAGAGATTCAGAAAAAAATAAGGAAAAACAGACTGATAGTTCCGGGGATACTGGCGTTAATCGGCATGTTTTACGTTACCTATTATGGAGACATGACAACCGGGTTATATATTACATTATTAGCCGGTTTACTTGCGTTGACTTCGCCCATGGTGATGCGCTGGAGTTTTCGGCAGCAGGTTCTCAGCAACTACACCGACAAGGAAAAAGTCAATATGTTCGGTCATTATAAATTGACCATCGACCCCAGTGCATTGATAGAAAAATCCCCTTCGGGAAAACACAAAATGCCGTGGAACGACTTGCTGCGTGTCGAATATGGCGATAAGTATGTTTATATTTACGTGGATATTGATTCCGCATTGATTATTCCGGTGGAAGCGGTAACCAAAGGAAATCTGGAGGAGTTTGCCGAAAAGGTTGAAGACATGATCGAGCGTTTGGGCTAAAGCACCCCGTCTCTTTTTTGAATGTAGCGGCGGCAGGCAGCGACGCATTCCGGCTTTGATTTATACGGGCCGCTAATCATGTCGACGGTATAAAACCACCAGCCTTGTTCATTGACGAAGTATCTGTCTTGAGGTTTGAATAATGGATGCCGGGGTTTTCTCTGCATGTAAAATATTGTAACCGGTCAGGTTGTTATGCTGAACTTTAATCATATCTCAATACGGCGCGGAAATAACTTATTGTTCTCCGGCGCCTCTTTTATCATCCATAAAGGCCGGAATGTCGGGGTAACCGGTGCCAACGGGGTGGGAAAGTCCAGCTTATTTGCATTGATTCGTAATGAACTGCAGCCGGATGAAGGTGAATTTTCAATACCGCCCGGCCTGGAAATCGCGCATGTCGCGCAGGAAACACCGCCGGTCGCGATGCCGGCCATTGAATACGTGATTGACGGCGACCGTGAACTGCGCAAGCTTGAACGGCAGTTGGCTGAGGCGGAGCGCGATGCGAACGGCGTGAAACAGGCTGAAATTCACGCCGGACTGGATGCTATTGGCGGTTATACCGCCACGTCGAGGGCGTCGCGATTGATGAGCGGATTGGGTTTTACCCCCGCGCAGCACTATGATGCGGTCAGCGAGTTTTCCGGCGGATGGCGGATGCGCCTGAACCTCGCCCAGGCACTGATGTGCCGTTCCGATGTGTTGCTGTTGGACGAGCCCACCAACCATCTTGATTTGGATGCAGTTTTCTGGTTGCAGGAATGGCTGGAGAAATATCCCGGCACGCTATTGCTGATTTCCCATGACCGTGACTTTCTGGATACCATTGCGACCCACATCGTCCATATCGAACACCAGCAAGCCGAGATTTATAGCGGAAATTACTCCGCTTTTGAAAAAATGCGTGCCGAAAAACTGGCCCAGCAACAATCCGCTTACCAAAAACAACAGCAGGAAATCGCACATATCCGGAGTTTCATCGACCGCTTTCGGGTCAAGGCGACCAAAGCCAAGCAAGCGCAAAGCCGTATCAAATCATTGCAACGCATGACGTTGATTGCCCAGGCGCATGTTGATTCCCCATTTAATTTCAGTTTCTTCGAGCCGGAAAAATTACCGGATCCGCTGCTGCGCCTGGAGCAGGTGCATGCCGGCTATGGCACCACTGAAATTCTTAACGGGGTCGATCTCTCATTGTCCCCGGGTGACCGAATCGGTTTGCTGGGTCCGAACGGTGCCGGCAAATCGACGCTGATCAAATTGCTGGTTGGCGAATTACTGCCGCTTGCGGGTCAGCGGAACTGCTCGGAATCGCTGAAAATTGGCTATTTTGCGCAACATCAATTGGAGCAGTTGCAGCTTGACGATAGCCCCTTAGGACATTTACAGAAACTTGATTCCAAGGCGACTGAAAAGGAATTAAGAAATTTTCTCGGCGGATTTAATTTTCATGGCGACAAGGCCTTGCAAAACGTGGCGCCCTTTTCCGGCGGCGAAAAGGCGCGTCTGGTACTGGCGTTGCTGGTCTATCAAAACCCCAATCTGCTGCTGTTGGATGAACCGACCAATCACCTTGACCTGGAAATGCGCCATGCTCTCGGCATGGCTTTGCAGGATTACCGGGGGGCCGTCGTTGTGGTGTCTCACGACCGGCATTTATTACGTTCAGTGGCCGATCAACTGCTGTTGGTGGCACATGGCCGGGTCGGACCGTTTGACGGGGACTTGGACGACTATCGTGTATGGCTGACCGAGCAGAGAAAAACCGCAGATCAGTCCGAACAAGGCCTAACTGTCCGGAGCGTTACCAAAAAAGAACAACGCCGGCTTGATGCCGAATTAAGGCAAAAACTTAAACCGTTGCGCGATGCCTTGATAAAAATAGAAAAACAAGTCGCCCAATTACATCAGGACCAACAACGGCTCGAACAGCAATTGGCGGATCCGGCAATTTATTCCGAAGCGCAAAAAGATCGCCTAAAAGAGTTACTGCAGCAAAAGGCTGCTATCGACAATGCATTGGATGACGCCGAAAATTGTTGGTTGGAAGTGACCGAGAACCTGGAAGCGGCGCAAGAGTGACAGGCCATGTATGAAGTGATCAAACTGTATTGGGACATTTGCATTTTCAAGAAAGGCCCGCAGGATGTTCCCTACACAAGTTTTATCTTCTGGCTTTCTATAGCGATGTATGCAGTAGTCGGCTTATTGGTGTTTCATTTATCGGACAATTGGCTGAATGCGGTTTTACAAGTTGCTGTTGAAATTCTGTTGGTGACCGGTTTTTGCGGGGCCATGCTGATATTGAGCAACAAAGCGGAGCGTTTTTATCAAACCGCGTCCGCCTTATTGGGCACCGATACCGTGATCAGTTTTCTCGCGCTTCCCGCGCTAAGCGTGATGATTACCGGTCGGATGTCGAATTTTCCCTATTATGTTATAGGGGGATTGGTCATCTGGCATTGGCTGGTTACCGGTCATATCTTCAGTAAGGCGCTGTCCAAATCGTTCGTTTTCGGTTTGACGCTGGCAATGTTGTTTTTTTTGGGTTCCTACCAGCTGTTGGCAATATTGTTTATGTAGGCGATTTTACCACTGAAGCAAGCTATGCTAAGGAAACCCTCATTGCGGGCAAAACGTGACGAGTAGCCGGACAATTCGGCATTGATGGATACGATGTATGGTATACATTTATTTTCGCAGCGATTAATTTCAAATCAGAACGGTAATCGAAACGGGAGAACAGAGATGGAAAGTTACAAACATATACTTTTGGCAGCGGATTATTCCGATCATGGCAACTTGGTGGCGGAACGTGCCAAAGATCTTGCTGAGCATTATCGGGCAAAGCTCAGTATCGTACACGTTTTGGACAATTTACCGATTGCCGATGCCGCTTATGGTCCGGTGATTCCGCTGGATGTGGATTTTACCGACGAACTGATGGAAGCGGCTAAAAAACGATTGACGGACATCGCCGATCGGTTTGGTATAGAAGAAAAAGACCGCTGGCTGGAAATAGGTAGCCCAACTCTGGAAGTGGTGCGTATTGCCGAGCAAGAGCAAGTCGATTTGATTGTTGTCGGTTCGCACGGCAGGCATGGTTTGGCCTTGTTGCTGGGTTCCACCGCCAACAGTATTTTGCATCATGCCAAGTGCGATGTGTTGGCTGTACGGTTGCGCGATGAATAATTTCCGGTTAAGCCCGGATTATGCAGGAAAGTTGCGATGAAATCTTATCGGCATATTTTGTTGGCGGTGGATTATACCGCTGAAAATCAACCGGTTATTGCCAGGGCAGAACAGCTGGCAAAACAATACCGGGCTAAGTTAAGTATCGTCCATGTGCTGGACGATATTCCGTTGCCGGACGCCGGTTATGGAACAGTTATCACCCTCGACCGGGAAATGCCCAATGAATTGCTGGACAATGCTAAAAACTCGTTGCTACGCATCGCTGAGCAACTAGGGGTGGAACCCCAAAATTGCTGGTTGGTATGGGGCAATCCGAAACAGGAGATTGATGCCTTTGCCGAAAAAATCGATGCCGGCTTAATCGTCGTCGGCTCTCATGGCCGGCATGGCTTGGCGCTGTTATTTGGATCGACGGCCAATAGTGTTTTGCATCATGCGCAATGCGATGTTTTGGCGGTACGATTGCAGGATGGCTGAATTAAGATAGCAACGTTATCCGCCAGCTTGTTACCCCGCAATAAGCTAAAGTGGCGTGCCGAAATTCAATGGGCGTTGGGGATATTCATGGCCGGAAAACAATATTTTTTACAAACTGAACAGGTGATTTATGATTGGGAAGATTACGAGCTACGACGAGGATACTCAAACGGGTGTTATCAAATGCGGCATGTCCTTTTTTAATTTTCATATGGATACATGGAAGGAGCAGGAAACCCCGCAGGTCGGCGATGGTGTTTTTTTTAGACAACGCAGAAATAAGGTGCTGGAAGTCTGTTTGGCCGGTGATTATCTGCCCAAAGGCGAGCCGGTAAAATCAAGATTGATAGCCGGTCTTTTGGGGATCGTGCTCGGCGGTGTGGGAGCCGGACGTTTTTATTTGGGCTTTTATACAATGGGACTGCTGCAGTTGATATTTACTGTGGTAACCTTAGGGTTCGGCCTGATGTGGGGATTCGTTGACGGCGTATTGATCCTTATGGGACAGATCATAAAAGATGCCAAGGGGCGGCCTTTAAAATAAATACGGGTGAGTGAGGTTATGAACCGTCCGGCGCAGGGCGGTCAGCAAAACAATGAAACCGCTGGGAAACCTTGCGGCTTTATTGTACGTAATTCAGCCCGGATGCCCATTTTAGAAAAAATCCGTTTGTGCGGGCGTGCTTGGTGCTTGTATTGGGGGAGGCAATGAAAAACAAAATTCAATTACACTGGTCAGTGTGGGTCTTGGCGGTTTTGTTTGTATTGAGTGTATTACAGCTGATCGTCACGCTGTTTCGTATTTAAAGCCGTTGTGACGGACAGGCCGGAAAAGTAGGGTACGCGTTGCGTACCTTTTACGGCTTTTCACTAATTTGCAAGCATCAATACGGTATGCGATGCATACCCTACATTTTACCTGCCCAACTGTGTTGTCATGCCGCTAAACAGGTAAGTTGCTATGCCATTTAATAATAAAGTCATTTCGAGCGAAGGGCTGTTTCTCCGTCCGCAACATTTTCAGCAGCAGGAGCGCTATTTACTGCATCGCCTCGAATCCCGCTGTTCGGGATTGCTCCCTTTTTCCTGGGGAGTAGACAAACTGGTGTTGGATAAGGAAATGTTGGACCTGGGTAAATTGCTGATTAATGAATGCCGCGGCGTTTTTCCGGACGGTACGCCGGTCAATATTCCGCATGATCACCCGCCGCCTCAGCCATTGGAGGTTGCCAACGAAATCAAAAACGAGGAGGTTTTCCTTGCATTGCCGTTGTCCGTCAGCAGCGCTAAGGAAGTGTTCCGGGAGCAGACCTACGACCCGTTGTGCCGGTATCGACTACAGGAACTGGACAGTAAAGACGTGCATTCGGATATTGCCGAAAGCAGTGCCGTCATTGAAAGTGGCGAACTGGCCACGCAGTTGCGGCTGGCCGGCCAGGATCAAGGCGCCTTTACCGTCATTCCCCTCTGTAAAATCATTGAACGCCAGACCGACAGCCGGGTCATGCTTGACCCTAAATTTATTCCGTCCTGCCTGCAAGCCGGCGGTTCTCCGGTATTAAGCGACTATATCCGGGAAATTTACGGGTTGCTGCAGCATCGCAGTGCAGCGCTGGCCGGCCGCTTGGGTTCACCGGGAGCCGGGGGTACCGGGGAAATTGTCGATTTTTTGTTTCTGCAGATTATTAACCGCTACGTGCCGCTATTTAAACATTTCGCCGAGTTGCAGGCGCTGCATCCTTTACCGCTCTACCAGACGCTGATTCAGTTGGCAGGCGAGTTGGCGACCATCACCCGCCGTGAACGGCTTCCCGGGGAGTTTCCCGAATACCTGCATAAACAATTGACGGCGACCTTTGAGCCGGTTGTCGACGCGGTTCGCGAAGCATTGAATTGGGTTTCCGACCTGCGTGCCGTCGCCATTCCGTTAGAAGAACATAAATATGGCATACGCACCGCAAAAATCTACGACCGCCAATTAATCCAATCGGCGTTATTTGTGCTGGCAGTCAATGCCGATGTGCCGACGGAATCGCTGCGCACCAGCTTTCCCAGGCAAACCACCATCGCAACGGTGGAAAAACTGCGCGATCTGGTGATGACGCATACGCCGGGAATCAAAATCAACGCCCTGGCCGTGGCGCCAAGGCAGATCCCTTATCATACCGGATTCACCTATTTCGAACTCGATAAACATAGCGAACTTTGGCATGAGTTGGAAAAAACCGGGGCCATTGCAATGCACTTTTCCGGTGATTATCCGGGCTTGGAATTGGAATTCTGGGCGATTAAGGGCTAGAAGGTAAAGCGCGATGAATTCCAAAGATCCCTTTACTTCATCTGACCGGGACGATCGGACCATCATCAGGCCGACACCGGGCGGACGACGCGCGGACCTTAATCGTTCCGCATCGCGGCCGGGAAACTATGCCTCGGCGGCGGGTTCGTTGCCGCAACTGGGCGGACTTAATACATTGGAGCAGGCCGCGTCAGGCCTTCTGGCTTTGTTGACCCGGCTGAACAGTACCCGCTCCCATCCCGATCCGGAGCGACTGAAGGATCAAATAACCGGGGAAATTAATCTATTCCATCAAACCGCACAGGCGAAGGATATCGATCCTGAAACCGTCCACACAGCGAGTTACGTATTATGTACGGCCCTTGACGAAGCGGTGCTGAACACACCGTGGGGCAACAACAGCGGTTGGGCGCAAAACAGCCTGTTGAGCAGTTTTCATAAGGAGGTTTCCGGCGGCGAGCGTTTTTTCCAAATGCTCAAGTCATTGGGGCAGAATTCCGCGAGGAATCTGTATTTGCTGGAATTGATGTATCTCTGTCTGGCACTGGGGTTCGAGGGGCGTTATCGTATCGTAGCGGGCGGCAAGGACCGGCTGGTGCAAATCAGGCAATGGCTGTATCAACTGATACGCAGGGAACGAGACGGTGCGGAAAAGCAGCTTTCGCCGCACTGGCAAGGGGTTACCGACCGGCGCAATCCGTTGGCCAGGTATGTGCCTTTATGGGTGATAGCCGCCGTAGCGCTCGGTTTGTCGGCAGTTTTATACAGTGCGTTGCTGATGAATCTCAATCACGAGTCCGATCCGGTATTTAAACAGATCTTCGCGATCAAGCCGGTCGTCGCAAAACCACCCGTGCGGGTCGAACCGGAGCCGGCGCCGGTTATCCGGGTCGTGCCCGAACTGACGCTGAGCAAGCTTTTGGCCGATGAAATAGCGCAGGGTAAAGTCGTCGTCGATGAACAGGCCGGGCAGAGTAAGGTCATCATCCAGGGCGATGGCTTGTTCCGTTCGGGGCGGTCGGAAGTGAAGCAATCGGTTATCCCGTTATTGCAGCGCATTGCCGAAGCGCTTGATCAATTAAGGGGGCAGGTATTGATTACCGGTCATACCGACAGCATTCCGATCCGCAACAGCCGTTATCCGTCCAACTGGCATTTATCCAAGGACCGCGCCACGGCGGTGGCGGATATTATGCGCCAGTATATCGACGCGGCGGAGCGCATCAGTGTGGAAGGACGAGCCGATTTAGAACCCATCGCGTCGAACGAAACCAGCCAGGGCCGGGCCAAAAATCGGCGGGTGGAAATTCTGCTCATTAAATGAATAGGATTGGCATGTTAGCTATTTTCAAACAACGCTGGTTGATTGTCCTTTTCGGAATCATCGCCTTATCGCTGCTGATCTGGTTCCTGGGACCGTTATTCGCGTTTGCCGGCTACGTACCGTTGGGTTCGGTACTCAGCCGGCAAATTGCCATCGGCTTGGTTTTTTTATTCTGGCTGTTCAGTAGCATCTGGAAGTTTGCTAATGCCAGGCGCAAAAACAGCCGACTCGTCGCTGAAATGACCGCTGCGCCGCAATCGGCAATGGCACCGGAACAACAGGCCTCCGAGGAGGAGCTGCTGACTTTGCAGGAACGTATGCGGGAGGCGTTGGATATATTGAAAAAGACCCGCCTGGGCGGGGCTTCCGGCCGGCAGTTCCTATATCAATTGCCCTGGTATATCATTATCGGTCCGCCCGGTTCCGGAAAAACCACGCTGCTGGTCAATTCAGACCTTAAATTTCCTCTCGCCGAGCGTTTCGGCAACGATGCCATCGGCGGTGTCGGCGGTACCCGCAATTGCGATTGGTGGTTTGCCGAAAATGCCGTGTTGCTTGATACGGCGGGGCGTTATACGACCCAGGATAGCCAGGAGCAAGTGGATCGTTCCGCCTGGCTCGGTTTTCTGGGACTGTTGAAAAAACATCGCCGCAGGCGGCCGTTAAACGGTGTCATCATTGCAATCAGTATTTCCGATATCCTGGAACTGAATGACGATGAACGGCAGGCACATGCCGGCGCTGTCCGCAATCGGATCTATGAATTGCATGAAAATCTGGACATCCGGTTTCCGATCTACTTGTTGTTCACCAAGTGCGATTTAATGGCCGGTTTTATGGAATTTTTCGACGACCTGGATTATGACAGCCGTGCTCAGGTTTGGGGGATGACGTTTCCGTTGGAAGAGGATCCTGAGCGTAATCCGGTAGAGCAGTTTGACGGTGAATTCGATCTGCTGCAGCAACGTTTGCAGCGGCAGGTGATCGACAAACTGGAGCAGGAACGCAGTGCGGAAAAGCGGGATTATATTTATATCTTCCCGCAGCAATTTAATGCGATGAAACAATTGCTGTCGCAATTTACCCGGCACATTTTCCAACCGACGCGCTACCAGCATACCGCGATGCTGCGCGGGGTCTATTTTACCAGCGCTACCCAACAAGGCTCGCCCATCGATCGAATTATGGGCGCACTAGCGGACAACTTCGGTCTCGGCGCGCAAAGTCTCACCAGTGCGTCAGGCCGGGGGAAAAGTTTTTTTATCAACCGCCTGCTCGGCAACGTGATCTTTGCGGAAGCGGGACTGGCAGGCACTGATCTGCGCCACGAGCGGCGGCGAATGTGGCTGCAGCACGGCTTTATCGTCGCCGTGCTGGCGTTGACCGTGCTGATGTCGCTGCTTTGGTGGTACAGTTACACGCAAAACAGGAATTATATCAACGAGATTTCACTGCAAGCCGCTGAACTGCAGCAGATGGTGGTGCAACTAGATCCCCATCAGCAGGATATCGTTGCCGCGTTGCCGGTTCTCGATAAGGCCGCCCAGCTGTCCGGCTATGTCGCCGGTCATCCTGAAAACATGCCCTGGTCGATGGGATTCGGTCTTAACCAGAGTGATAAACTACAGGAAGCGGGGAAGCATGTCTATGCGACGATGCTGACCCAAATTTTCCTACCCCGCTTGATGACGCGTTTGGAACAGCAGATCAGGGAAATTAAAACCAGTGATTTTCTGTACGAAGCCTTGAAGGTATATCTGATGTTGGGCGACAGCAGGCATTACAGCGCCGAGCAAATAAAGGCATGGATTGTCTTGGATTGGGAAATGAACCTGCCGCTGGAGATCGGCAACAAGCAGCGGCGGGCGCTGACTGCCCATTTGGACGAATTGCTGGCCAGACAGCCAGTGCTGCCCCGGCCTCTGGATCTGCATTTAATCAGGCAAGCGCAGGCGGCGTTGGTGCGCGTGCCTGCCGCGGCACGTATTTACGGCCGCCTGAAACGCGAATTGGCGTACACCGAGATTGCCGATTTTCGGATCAGCGATGCCGCGGGACGCGATGCGCCGCTGGTTTTCAGGCGGGAAAGTGGCAGTCCGTTAAATGAGGGCATACCCGGATTGTATACCTATGCCGGTTTCCACAGGTATTTTCTTCCGGAAAGTAAAAATTTGGCCGAACGCTTGACCAATGAAAGCTGGATATTGGGCGATCATTACCGGAGCTCGTCGGCAAGCGATCTGGCGGAGTTGCAAAATGACGTGGTAAAACTTTATCTGGAGGATTATAAACGCCAATGGCAGGCGCTGCTTGACGATATACGGATTATACCGTTTGCCAATCTCGCCCAGGCATCGGAGGTTCTCAATATTTTATCCGACGATAATTCGCCGTTATTGCTGCTGCTTAAAGCCGTGGCCCGGGAAACCGATCTAAGCCGCACCGAGGAGCAGCCGAAAAGTTTGCTGGACAAGGCGGGGGAGAAATTCGACGAAGCCAAGAGCCGGCTTGAGTTTTTAATGGATAAAAAACCGGCAAGCCAGCCTTCGCCGATCCAAAACTCGGTGTACGCCGTTACCGAGCAGTTCAAGGAACTCAATGAACTGGTGGTCGGTGATAACGGTCCCGTTCCCCTGGAATCAACGCTATCGCTGCTTAACGAGCTTTATCTGTTTTTAAGTTCGCTGCTGCAGGCAAGCGGCGAGGAGTTGGTTTTGGAACACCAAAAACAAATTGCCCAGGTCCTGCAAAAAGTGAAAACGGCGGCTAAGCGGCAACCTTCCCCGGTAAACGACATGCTGACGTCGATTGCCGAAAGCAGCACCAGCCTGGTGGGAGGGGGCATTTGCCAGCATCTTAATGCCACCTGGCGCGCGGAGGTTTACGCTTTCTGCCAGGCAGCGATCAATGGCCGGTATCCCATCGCGCAAAGCAATCAGGAAATTACCCAGCAGGATTTCGGCCTGTTTTTCGGACCCGGCGGTAAAATGGATAGCTTCTTACAGATTTACCTGGCCGACTCCGTCGACAAGTCCGGAAAAAATTGGCGTTGGATAAAGCGCAGCAATTCGCCGGTCTGTTTGTCCCGTTCTACGCTGGCACAGATTCAACGTGCCGATACGATAAAAAACACCTTATTTCGTCTTGGCGGCCAGACACCCTCGGTCAGTTTTAGAATAAGGCCCGTTTCGATGAGTGCCGATATTACCCAAATGACGCTTGATATCGACGGGCAAATGCTGAGCTATGCGCACGGACCGGTGCGCATGACGCCGATTCAATGGCCCGGACCGAACAAGTCGGGACAGGTGAGCCTGCAATTTCTACCGCCGCTCATGGGCGGTGCATCAAGGTTGTCCATGGAAGGTCCCTGGGCATTATTCCGGCTGTTTGACAAGGGCAATCTCATCAATACCGGACAAGCGGAGCAATTTATCGTGAAGTTTAACATACTAGGCAGGGAGCTAACTTTGGAGTTGCATGCGGACAGTGCGATCAATCCCTTCAACCTCCGGGAAATGGAACAGTTTAGATGTCCGGCACATCTTTAACGGGCTCGTCGGGATATTACGGCAAGGTGCCGATATTAGGCGATTTTGTCAAATATAATCTGCCGCGCTCGTTTATCGAACCCTGGGACGACTGGCTGCAGGAAGCGATTCTTCAAAGCAGTAGCCAATTAGGCGATAAGTGGCTGGACTGCTATCTTACCAGTCCCATTTATTATTTTGCATTAACGCCGGGCATTTGCGGGGAAGTCGGGTGGCTGGGTGTCGTTATGCCGAGTGTGGACCGGGTCGGCAGATATTTCCCGCTGACCTTGTGCAAACCGCTTGCGCCTTGCACCAATCCGCTGTTGTCTATGTCGGAACATGAA
>JBNLCC010000147.1:0-2173 GCA_050303615.1 Methylococcaceae bacterium
GGGACAACAGGAATTATCAAGTACCATGCTGCATTTAGTAACGTATAACACTGCGCTCCAGCCGACGTCAGGCCGCTACGCAGTCTTCCTCGGCTGAGCTCGGCGTTATATGATAAGTCCTCCGAAATGATTGACTTTGTAGCAACATTCATCGTTTTCTTCGCTGTCGTTGACCCCATCGGCACTGTCCCAGTATTCATCGCCGTAACGTCACATTTCGATAATAACGCTAAAAATAGAATTGCGCTGATTGCAACTCTTGTAGCAGCAGCGGTTCTTGTATTTTTCGTTGTAGCCGGTGAGCTCATTCTGATAGCAATGTCGATACCACTACCCGCGTTTCAAATTGCGGGAGGGATCATCTTGTTTCTGTTCGCACTCACTATGATCTTAGGTGAGGGCAAACCCGATGAAGAGGTAAAGCTTGCACACAACCATCAAGAGACGGCCATATTTCCGCTCGCAGTTCCTTCTATTGCAAGCCCAGGAGCAATGTTGGCTGCTGTGTTATTAACCGAGAAAAATCGATTTAGCGTCTGGGAACAAGCACAAACTGTATCCATG
Source organism: Methylococcaceae bacterium (assembly GCA_050303615.1). Taxonomy (GTDB): domain Bacteria; phylum Pseudomonadota; class Gammaproteobacteria; order Methylococcales; family Methylomonadaceae; genus CAZDXJ01. The sequence continues at coordinate 565 of JBNLCC010000147.1, forward strand.
ATGTTAGCTGTGCTAGTGGTGGCATATATCTTAATGCTCTTGGCAGGCCAATTAAATCGACTAATTGGATCTAGTGGTGCGAGTGTAGTTAGCCGAGTGATGGGTCTGATATTGGCATCGGCTGCAACGTCCAACGCTCTGGAAGGTATTAAACTGTATTTTGGTTTATGAAATTAATCGTATAACAAAAGCATGCAGCCGTGTAGCCGAGCAATTGGGGTCACCCATTAGCCAGCCGGTGTCAATAAGTCAAAAAAATCTCTGCTGAAAAAACAGCATGTTTCAAAAGCCATCGGTCGCATCGAGTTCGCCCCCCTTTATTTCTCGTCTCAGGTGTCGGATGAATCATCCGCACCGGTCACCCATCTGGATCAAGGCATATGGCAGTTGAATGGTATGGATTCATTGCCATTGCCACTGACGCAACTGCGTCCCACAAAAGCCTCGGTTCCGAACCGCGTCCAAACGATTTATGACAGATCCCGTGGTTCTGTATTTTACAGTCCAACCCCAATATGGTTCACGGTTCGGGCGAACGATGTCAATCGATGGCGGACTGCGGCGTCCAATCAGAGTCTCATGGTTTCACCAACCCCTTTGCCTGGCTCGCCGCAGCCGCCGAACTCAACTCGAAAACAAACGCGGCGCATCGAACGGAACTTGGTCTTTAAGCATGTAATAGACCGCTCTGGCCAATTTATGCGCCACCGAACGGATGGCGACGATGCCATTGGTCCGACGCCGCTTGCGCTCATAAAACCGTTTCGCCAAAGGCTCGTAACGCACCGCAAAATGCGCCGCCTCGGAAAACGCCCACGATAAATATTTATTGCCGCTCTTGGCGTTGCCTTCGCCTTTCTTCTTACCGTTGCTGGTGCGCTCGCTTTTGACGCAACGGCAATACGAGGCATATTGGCCGACCCGATGAAACCGTCCGATGTCCCCGGTCTCCAGAAGAATCGTCATGCCCAGAATGGGACCGATGCCGGTCATGCCGGTTAACAATCGGTAGGAGACATCGGCTTTGATCGCCTCCAGAACAAAGTCTTCCAAGCGCTCGATTTCCTGCCGTATCGTTTGATAAACCAGCAAATGGCTCCGCACCGCCAATGGCGTGACCGGGTCCGGCAAAGCGATTTGGAAATCCGGCTTTTTTAAAACGCCGCTGCTCACTCGAATTCCGGTGCTACGCCAGATTTGACTTTGAGCGCAAATCAATTGCCGGCTCCCTGTCCTGACCAACTGCATCCGCCGGCGCAATGCATCGCGAATGGCTCGCTGCTTGCGTGGATAAATATAACCGGTTTTCAATAACCCTAAGCGCAGCAAATGCGCCAGCCAATAGGCATCGTAGCGGTCATCGCTGTATTTCAAACCCTCATACTGCTTGATTCCCGCCGGATTCGCTAACACAACCCGGTAACCGGCGTCCTGTAACCCGTCCACTAACCAATACCAATTAAAGGTTGATTCAACGACAATCCCAAAAATTTGATCTTGATAAGGGTTCAGCAGCGATAACGTCAAAGACAGATCGTTTCCCAAGCGCCTCTCCTCCAATCGGTGATCATTCTCATCGATCACAACCACTACATGATTATTTGAATGT
>JBNLCC010000148.1:0-6540 GCA_050303615.1 Methylococcaceae bacterium
ATTTCCTGTTCCGATAAAATTTTGTTTTTCCCGAAAGGCGGCATGCTGGTGTTGGGATTGAGCTTAGCCGCATCCCATATTTGTTCCCGTAACAGGCGTTTGTTGCTAAAGCGGGATTGTATATTGGTAAGCGGTGGTCCGATATTACCCGGCATGTCGCCGTCTTCAATGCGGTGGCAGGCCAAACAATTGCCTTTGCTGCTCTGAAAACTGAGTTTTTTTCCTTCCGCTTGGCGATCAAATGCCATCCCTCCCGGACCGGAACAGGAAATCACTAACAACGCAATTGGAACTAAACAATATTTTATCATTTACTGTTGTGCAAATTCATTAAACGGTATCAACATCTGCTTGTTTCCGCACACGGTATCCCGAATTGAACAGGTTTTGATAACGGCGTGCGGCGTGCTCCGGATTATGGTCAAAAATCCCCCCGATAACGGCCAATACATCAGCACCGGCGGAAAGTAATTGAGCGCCGTTTTCCGGAAGGATTCCGCCGATTGCCACAATAGGAATAGTTAAAATATTTTTGGCCTCGCGCAATGTCGAAATGGTTGCGGGGGTTGCCAGCGGTTTGCTGTTGGAAGGGAAGAAACGGCCGAAAGCGACATAAGTTGCGCCGTTATTCTGCGCTTCGACAGCAAGGTCGATGGAATTGTAGCAAGAAACACCGATGATAACATCCGTTCCCAGACGCTTTCTTGCCTGGATGACATCGCCGTCGCCTTTACCCAAATGTACGCCGTCCGCACCGATCCGTTGTGCCAGATCGATATCGTCATTAATGATCAGCGGGACCTGTCGCTGCCGACAAATTTCTTGCAGTTTGCCCGCCAAGAATTCGGTGTCGCCAGGCTGTTTATCCCGGTACTGAATGATAACGGCTCCGCCATTGATTGCCGCGGTGACATCGGCAACAACTTCGGCACTGGATTTATTGCCGGTTTGGGTGATGGCATAGAGGCCGGTTGTCGGAAATTTCATGGTGTTTGTTGCATCCAAAATGCTCGGTTGGGAATGAATTGGCCTTTCCCCGGTTTATCGGCAGCTTGCAAAGCATGCCAGGTAAAGCGTTGCGCTTCGCTGACGGCGGCGGCCGGTTCCATTCCTAACGCGATTAGCGCTGCGATAGCGGCAGCCAACGTACAGCCGGAACCGTGATAATTGTCCGGTAACCTATTCCAGGTATATGTCTCAACTAACTGATTTTTGTGAAACAATTGGTTGGTTACCGATGGGGTGCGTTCATGGGTGCCGGTAATTAACACATAATTACAACCTCGTGCCGTAAAAGTCAAGGCGCATCGTTCAAGGTTGTCTATCCTACCGCAGAGCAGCCGTGCTTCTTCACTGTTAGGGGTTAAAACAGTAGTATACGGTATCAACAGCTCAGTGATAGCCGCTATCAGTTTGTTGTCGGAAAGTGATTTACCTCCGCCTGCCGCTAAAACCGGATCTAAAATCACCGGAACAGAGGGGTTCTGCTTGATGATGGTATGAATTGCCCGAGCAGTGCGTTCATTGCCGATCAAACCGATTTTAAAGGCATCAACCGCAATATCTTCGAGAATAGCCCTTGCTTGAGCCACTATATTTTCCGGCTGCTGTGCTATCACCTGCGTTACATTGACAGTATCCTGTACAGTCAAGGCGGTAATCACGCTGCAGGCATGGCATTGATGACTGAGAATAGTTTCGATGTCTGCCTGGATACCGGCACCGCCGCTCGGGTCGTGCCCCGAAAAACAAAGGACAACGGGTCGCTTGTTAGGCATTGCGTTGAAATGAGAGGTTAAAATAAAACATTATCTGCTGAACGATTTGGCAGTGCAACAATATCTTTTCGCAAAATCTTTCAAACATTTTTCCGACCCATTAATCGGATATTCATTTGCATGTCATTGTCACTATCGGTTTGCAATTCTCTAAAAGTCAGCGTTACAATCCCTTGCTTTTTGGCGACTGCCGAATACGTTATTAATGACATTTGCTTCTATTAACGAGGATCCTAAAATAAAAATTCATCTGCTTTCAGACGTCCATACCGAGTTTGCCGACATTATCCATACCGCTCCATCCGAAACAGACGTGGTGGTGCTGGCGGGCGATATCGGCAATGGCGTGGGTGGTCTAAATTGGGCTAAAAAGACATTTCCGGATAAACCAGTCGTTTATGTCGCCGGCAACCATGAATATTATTTGGGAGATATCGGCGATGTTGACATATTGAGGGAACGAGCTGCGGAAACCGGTATTCTTTTCCTGGAAAGGGATGCGGCTATCATCGGCGGCGTCAGATTTTTAGGTTGCACGCTCTGGTCCGATATTCAGCGTTGGTCCAAGGACAAAGTCGAATGCGCCAAACAATTAATGAATGATTATTGTTATATTAGGGCAAAACAATGGTGGGGATCTGAACAAAACCGGCACATGGCGGCAAAATACGCCAGGGAGGAAATTGAATTATTAAATGAACAGGAAATGTTCGAGCCGGTTGTTTCGTATCTGCTGCATAATCAGTCGATATTTTGGCTGACCCAGCAGTTACGTCAGCCGTTTTCCGGAAAAACCGTCATAGTGACGCATCATGCCCCGTCGTATAAGTCGACGGTCAACGAAATGAGCAAAAAAAGACAAACCCTGAAACATTCTTACGCGTCAGACCTGGAAACGATCATATCCGAATTCACCAATACAATAGACTTATGGGTGCACGGACATATTCATTATGCCGTCAACTATACAATACAGGGTGTTCCGGTCCGCTCTAATCCCAGAGGTTATCCGGTATTTAATCCGATGGGTGCGGAAGCGCCCTTCGGCTATGATGCAAATTTACTCATAGATATCTAGTATTCGTAATTGCCATTGTTTTTTAACCAGTCGAGCACGGATTGTTGCAAGTCCTTCCGCTGTGATTCGGTGATTGCTTTCGGGTCGAAACGATAACGCAAATGAAGGTGACATAGCCTCGATAATTCCGGGTCTGCCAGCCGGGTTACCCAGGCAAGAAAACTTTCGCCCGTCCTTCTATGGCGTACGCCATTTTTAAATTGCTGTTCGATTAAATAGAAATCGGAGTCCATTCCCTGTGCAAACCGTTGGATTTGGTTATCACCTCGAATATTTCGGGTTTTAATCAATTGCGAACGGTTTCGGAGCAGTCGCCAGATTAAAATAACAAGTAATATCGTCAGCGTAATTGACAATATCTTTGAATTATCAAGCTTACCATCTTTTTGTTGACGCCATTGTTTGAATCGGAAAACCCAGTTGGATAACCGGTCATAGAACGGTTGCATAAAACTTTCGGATCGGTTTTCCATCTCCAGCCATTGACTTGGTGTGCTGTCGACGGCATGCCAATGGCCGTCAATATAAGCCCACGCCCAGGCATGCGCATGACGGCTGCGAACTAAGAAAAATTGCTGATCTGCATCATACTCGCTAACGGCATAACCGTTCGCCAGGCGTGCCGGTACGCCGGCATAACGCAGTAAAAAAACGGTGGCGGCGGCGAAATATTCACAGTGTCCCGATTTGTCTGACAATACAAAATCCAGTAAAGCCTGGTCGGCATTTCGCCGTTTATCGGAATACAGGCTGTAGCGATAGTTCCTCTGGAAATAATCCGTGATATTTTTTGCAACAGCGAGAGGTGAACCTTGTAAATTCACCGTTGGCGCGATTTTTTTTAACCAGGCTTTATGAAATTCGGGAATCATGAGGTCAAATTTTCCGACCGCGGATTCGAATTGGTCAGTATAGGAAACCTTTATTTCAGCATAATCAGGCGCATTGTTAACTTTAACGGCACCTAAAGGATGAACATAAAGCGGGCTTTGCTCCAGCCCTGATATGCTGACGGTTCCAGGCGGTAAAGCCAGCACGGCCGAACGTCTGAAAGTTTGCAGTATTGACAATCGATGCCCTGCGTCAGCTGCCGGCGTCGGGTTCAGAAGTTTAAATCCGCCGACCGAAGCGTACCAGGTACCGTCCAGATAACGATCATAGGAAACCTGGTGCAGCAATACCGGCAAATCGGACTTAACCCGGAATTGAATCTTGTCGGAAAGTTTCAGCACGCCGATATCGCCTATGCTGGTTCTATTGCTGTATGGATCGGGCATCCGATCGCTTAGCCAGTTTATAATTTGCTTTTCGAGCTGCGTTTGGAAACGATGTAAGCCGTGATATCCTTCGTAGGAAATGAAACAGGCTGAACCGATAAGCAACAACCAGACCAGCGGGGTGGTCTGCGGGGTTTTGGCTGACCAAAGCACTAGCACGATCATCGTTGCGGACAGCAAAAAATAAACCGGGGTCTGAATGTTTGCCGCTCCTGCCGCCAACAAGCAAATACCCGCATAGGGTAAGCGAAAGTCAACTTCATAAATTGCCGGTTGCGGCCGCTTGCGTAAAGAATAAAACAATGTCCCCAGAGGCAGTTTATTCCGCACACTGAATAGTTGTGCGAACAACGCCGGCGCATAGAATAACGGCAGCCATTCCAACACGATGAAAATGGGTCGATCCGAAAGCCGGATGACATAGCTGTAAATTAAAATAGTAATAATCAACAGGCTGATAAAGTCGCCGATTCGAAAAAACTGCGGTTCGGTGATTTGCCAGCGCCATGCAGTGACATGGTTTAACACCAGCAGCAGCAGTAATGTAGCCGCCGCCGTATGATTGTCATCCAACCAACCCCAGATGATGATTGCTAAAGGCGCTAAAAAAGCCGGATAATTCATATCGCAGCCAGACTCTCGGCCACATTCAAACTATCGACGAGATGAAAAGAAGCGGATGGATTACCCGTTTGCGTATTCGGTTTTGAGCCGTCGAACACATGAAATACAATGACAGGGATGCCGCGGGATTGCAGTTTGTTGATGAATTGCTGTCTTTCGGTATCCCAATGCAGCAGCACACAAACCAAGCTGCTGCAGCGCCTTGCATATTGCTCAACTGTTTGTTGCAATTGCTTAAATGAACCGCTACGGCTGGGCTGCATTGCAGCCAGAACTTCCTGTAAATGCTGCATTTGATCGATGCCGCGTCCTGTTGTGAAGCAAAAAACCTCCGAACCGGCAAACATTAAATCGAGCAGCGCATCATTATGTTGTTCGCTGTAAGCGATTGAAGCGGCGACGGAGACAGCGGCCTCAAATTGATCTGTAGCGGCTTCGTCCGAAAACGTATCCAGCACCAAAGCTTGGCGCACAAAATATTCATCTTGATATTCCTTACTGATCAGCCTGCGTTGTTTGGCGAAGCTTTTCCAATGAATCAAATGCAGCGGGTCGCCGTAGCGATATTCCCGTAAAGACATAAATTCAGTGGATTCACCTACCGAATTGGCTTGGGTGAAACCACCCGGCTGGTACTTTTGTTCGCCATGATTGGGCAATGCGCGCATCGGATGGCGTTTAGGCAGAACCAGGCAATGTTGAGCTTGTTCGACGAATAGCAACCTTCTGAACAGGCCCAATGGATCCGGCTTGGCGATATAACAGCCGCTGAAAAACAATACACCACGCCGCAACGGTACAAAACTGATTTTACTGCGTAGCGGCTGGTGTGCTAAACAAGGAACTGCAACTTCACCGATAGTGCCGCCGCGTTGTTTGACTAAAAAACGCCGCCATCGGTGAAAACTGATCAGCAATGGTTTGTCTAGTCCCCGGACCGTTTTTATTTCATCAAGAGAGGGAGATGATTCCGCCAATACATCGATTAATGCCAAGTTGTAATAGGTCTTGCCGGTCAGGTTCTTAATATGCATCTGATAAGTGAACGGTTCGCCGGCGGTGACATATTTCGGCAATTTTCTATCGACGGTAATCTTTAATGTATTGACCAGGCTGCCGAGCAATGAAAAAGCGAAAATTACCAGCAACAACACGAACAGCTGATAGGTAGTGCTGGCTTTGGTGTCGATACCGAATACCGCTGCGGCGATCATCAGCATTAACAAAAAATGCCCCAATAAACTAAAATGCCGCCGCAGCCAATTGTCGTACCGGTAAATGTGTTGATATTGCCGGAATAAAAAACGATGCAGCATACAATTCAATTAGGTACCGGAATACTGTCGACGATTTCCCCGATGACTTGTTCCGGTTCGATTCCTGAAAACTGGCTTTGGGTATGCAAGCAGATACGATGCGCGATAATCGGCACCGCCAGTTCCCTGACGGCATCAGGCGTGACAAATTCGTATCCGTCCTGTAAGGAAAGCGCTTGGGCACATTTCATCAGCATCAACGAAGCTCTCGGGCTTGCCCCCAGTTTAATTTCGGTATGCTCGCGCGTGGCGCTGACCAGTGCAACGATATATTGCTGCAGCTCTCGGGTGATGCGTACTTTATTTACCTGTTGCTGTAATAGTGCCAATTGTTCAAAATCAAGACAGGGTTTTAAGGCTTGCAACGGATGCTTGCTACCTTGGGAAGCCAAAATATCCAGTTCGGTTTCGGCCGGGACGTAGCCCAGACCGAAACGCATTGAAAAGCGATCCAATTGTGCTTCGGG
>JBNLCC010000149.1:0-16732 GCA_050303615.1 Methylococcaceae bacterium
CCGGCAGGCGATCGAGTCGTTATCACCATGAACGGTAAATTTCTGCCCTATAAGTCCTGGTAACGAGCATCTTGTTTGGTCTAGCCTGCATGATGGAGGAAGCACGCTGTCTTTAAGTTAAAGGTTTCCGGCTGAACTGCGTTTTTACTTGCCACCGGTGATGTAAAAATACAGGATACTTTCAGCTGAGCTGAAGTATGTATGCGCTGATTTCGATGGCGGTTGAACTGGCAGGAGAAAGCCGAACAATGTTATTAAGCACTTTTTCTGACGGGATCGTTTTTTTTTCGTCATACTGATTGAAACTTTATAAGCGCCGTTAAATAACATTTGCAAGTGTGCCTGGCTCCGACTGATATAACACATGGTAATCTCTCCCGAACCTATAGCGCCTTGGCGATCCCTGGTCCTTCCGGCCGGCAAAAAAAGGGCCTGCATCGCTGCAGACCCTTGCTGTATTTCGTCCCCGGACAGACGCGAGCCGACGACCGAGTGATTGGTCTCTGTCTTCGCTATTCTGGACTGGCAACGCCTTCAACTATGCGGGCACATTCCGTTCCAGCCAGTCTGAACTCTTCGGGAATTAAGTATTATTGAACATTAGGGTCCAAAGGATCAGCATCACAAGCATCTCCGGCTCCATCACCATCTGAATCGATTTGGTCTGGATTTGAATCGAAGATACAATTATCACAGGCATCACCAACTCCATCAGTATCAGAATCGGCTTGGTCTTGATTAACATCTATTGGACAGTTATCAGAACCATCGCCATTTAGTACTCCTTCACCGTCGATATCAGGATCACAAGCATCACCTCTTAAATCACCATCAAGATTGGCTTGGTCAGGATTAAAAGTATTAGGACAGTTGTCAACCAAATCCGCAACACCATCCATATCGGAATCCGAGCAAGCATCGCCTACACCATCCTCGTCAGAGTCAAGTTGATCGGGGTTAGCAACACCTTTACAGTTATCACAGGCATCACCTATTCCATCGCCATCAGTGTCAATCTGCTCTTTATTTGCAGTGTCTGGACAGTTATCGCAGATATCACCGACCCTATCTTCGTCGAAATCCGCCTGATCTTCGTTTGGAAGGAACTGGCAGTTGTCAAAATTGTCCAGCACACCGTCTCCATCGGTATCCATACAAGGACCGAGAAAGTCCCCGTGTGCCAAATGCGCTTTCACTGCCGGCTCGCCAACGGTAATAGTATGGGCATTACCCGGATTCCCGGGGGGTATGTGACAAATGGTAACTTTTGGTCGAGGACCGGCAACGGCTGACGAAGTAAAACCGGCCAGCGATAAAATATAAAGCATACAAATTTTGAATAATATAAAAGCTTTTTTATTATTCATAGTCCTATCCTCCTAAAAATTATTGGATAAGCGGAAGCATTCAGAATGAATTGAAATACCCCTTATCGGGCTTGATAATAAGGCTATCTTCCAAAGGTTGAGAGTTATGAACCTTTGCATACACTATCGTGAATTAAAGTCACTTTTAATGATGCTCAGGCGCTTGACGTATTTAAACGGATAAATGACTCGTAAAGACATATCCCCTGCATGCAGATAATTGGTTTTGATTATTTACAGTCATTCACAATGAAATAAATAGTCGAAATAAAGCCCGGATTTTATTTTGATTGCACTAAATTAAATCCGAACTGGGGGGCGATTATGTCAGAAAAATCTCTTATATATTGTGATCTTACTCTCAATTATTGAAGCTGACTCTGAAATATAAATTCCGTAAATTATTAACATGCAGAATCAACGTCAACAGCTAGCTTGCGATTGGCAGTATTAGGAGAAAATTTTTGAATGGTCTGTTTCGAGACGACGTAGGCCAATTCCTTCGCAATTTTCTTTTCTTTCAGGCAGGGCGGTCCAATGTGCTATTTGAAATCTGGTGTGGTTTTGAGCGGAAACAATCCTTCCAGGAATTGGGATTTTGGCGGAGGAGCCAACGTCAATATTAAAAGTCGTCAGATTAAGTCCGGATTATCTGGATCAAGCTGATTATGCAGTTAAAAACCGAAGAATTTGGTGTTCACACACGAATTCTTTCGAATAAAGGCGCTGTCATCAAATTGTAATAAGTTTATGTGACCTTTCAAAAGTTAAGCGCTTAACCCTAGCGTGCTGATCTGTAAAGGTCGTGACAATGTTTAGAAATACTGCTTTCTTACACCGCTTAAGATTAGTTATTGATCGTGATTTGAAAAAAATTGGCAAAGGGTCATGACATTAAACAAGTTCTCCAAAAGTTAAGCAGTAAAAGGCAATACATTTCACAGGCAATAGCGGTAACCGGGAATGTCAATATGCCGATCAAGCCGGTCAATATGACACGGGTGATTATCAATCCTGATGGTCCTTATATGTGTAGCGGGCCGGCAGCGCACCTCGGAATGACCGGGCGTAAAACAGACAGTGATACTTACGGCAGCTTTGCCAGACATTGCGGGTCGGCTTTAAACGGTAAGGGGCTCTCCCGCATAGACCGTGTCGGAGCTTACGCAACAAAATGATGGCGTTTTTTATCAGCAACTGCCGGTAAATGGTCATTTCGGTTCGAGCGGCATGTCGTTACCTTGGGAAAATACCGATAACGCCGAATTACTGGTTGATTAGCCCCATCGGAAAATTGACGCGCGGCTTTTGCGCAAAAAACCTGTGATGACTTACTAAAATGCGGCAAATTTATGCGGTTGGTTATTTATAGAACTGCCTTAAACCTGGCAATGCGTGAGCAAAAATAACCGCGGTCAGTGACCGCGGTCTTCATAATTGCCAGAAGAGGAGATATATGGTTCTATCTTGAATTCCTTGTCTTCCCTAACTGAGGTTTCTCTGGCATTCACCAGACAAATTGTAGGAGGTACATACCCTGTCCATGTTGCTTGTCAAATCGGTGTTGTCTGACTATTAATGATTATCTTCATGATCATGTTCATGATGATCATCAGACTGCATTTTTGTAATTGCGATAGTCATATCGTTACCATCGTCAGCGTGCTGTACATTGATCAACATGGTTCCCGGTATCGTGCGCGGGAAGTAAATACCGGTACCTTCTGCGCCAAGGGTTGTCAGCGTGCCGAACAGCACAACCTTGTCGGCAACACCATCGTGGTTTTTATCTCTGGTTGATGCTGCCCAGATATCGCTTTTGCTGCTATTGTCCTCGACGATATAGAGGTTACCCGCGTTATCGGATGCCAGGTTGTCCGGGCTATGCAGACCATATGTCGGAACATCACTTTCATCATTCACGTTGCCCACGTTCACGCCAACGAATTCAGTAATTTCCGGGGTATCAGTATTGACCGGTATCTGCAGAACGCGTTTATCGGTGGTAGTGGCAAAATATAGATTGGGGCCGATCAATTCGGCATCTTCAGGACGCAGGTAATCGGTTACCCCCGCTTCGTCGGCAGCAGCCCGTGCACTCACTGAAGGATCGGTGAAGACGCCGTTCTGGCCTGGAACCAATGCCACCCATTCGCCTGTGCCGGTACCGTCAATCGCACCGGGTGAGACGATGTTCAAAGCATACAACGTACCGGAAGATAGGTCGCCGTATTGATCAGGTACAAACTTGTAGATGGAACCGCCGTTCAGTTCGTCCCCGACATATATCGTGCCGTCGTTATCTGCGGCAATGCCTTCATGCGACATGCGGCCAACCGCCGGGCGGTCGACACAGTCCATTTCCAGGCCGTCGACTTCACATTCGAACAGGCGGCCGAACTCACCATTTTCTTCTGCTGCGAGTACGGTGCCCCAGGGTGTCCATTCTATACCATCCATGCGGCTGAAACCCGGTGCGATGCCGAAGTCCGAACCAAAATAGGTTACGGCTGCGCTAGTTTCCAAGTCAATCGCAGTAATGGCACCAATTTCTCCTCCGATTTCTTGAGTGCGGTACAGGAAACGGCCGACGTGTGCGCCGGTTTCATTGACTGTGTTCATATCATTCCAGTCATTTCCTCCCGGAACTGCGTCATGGACAATTTGCGGAGAGCAGGCACCGGTTTCATCGCTGATGACTGTTGACGAGAAACCTTCCGGCAGCGCCAGGGGGTCGCAAGCCGGTTTACTGCCGGGCAATGCAGAGGCGGATTGCGGTTCGAACGAGAAGGGGCCGTTAATGACCGGTTTATCGGCAAATGCTGGTGAACAGATAACGGTCGCAATAGCGGCAGTTATGATTGAACTTTTCATTTTTGTCTCCTGTTAAAAATAGACGTGTTTCAGATCAACACCTAATAAAAGTTAACCGGGGAAAATGACTGGCGTTTTACCGTTTGATAATAATTCCGTTACAATTGCAGGACCATAGCACGACGGCCCAGACTGGCAACTTGCTACTGAGTAGTCAAGCCGGTTGATGCCTGAAGTGGCCAGCTTTGTGCTGTAAAAATGCGATAGGCGCACGCTTAAAAACTTATTAAAATGCTTAATAACTGACTGGATACCTATGAAAATACCAAAGTCGATAAAGGTCAAAATTTTTGATCATCCGGACCAACTGATTACGAAAGCTAAGAAAGAGGCTGAAAAGAACGGTTTGCAATTTTTGGGCGATACCGATCGCGGCATCATAAAAGGGTTTGGCATTGAAGCGGACTATATATTTCAGGAAGATATTCTGACTGTTACGGTTTTTCGCAAGCCTATTTTACTTCCATGGACAAAAGTGGAACAAAAAGTCAGGGCTTTTGTAACTATGCAAGAAAAAATCAATTGAGGGCGTTGCGTCTCCCATTATGTCACTTGGGTTAAACGCGGGTGTAATATCCGCTATTTTTTGATCCGCTTGGGCCTGCGTTGAAGGTGTACGGTTTCCGCCTGTATACTGTTCGTGTGTATCTTCCGCGGTCATTATTCCTCTTCGCCGGGCAACCGTTTCGGCAGGTTCCGTTTTAGCAGAAAATACACCACCGGTATGACTACCAGCGAAAACAGCGTGGACGCGATAATGCCGAAGATAAAGCTCCAGGCCAATCCGGAAAAAATAGGGTCCAGTACGATGATCGAAGAACCGAATACTGCGGCAGCGGCGGTTAGGAAAATGGGGGTGAGCCGCGTTGCCCCCGCCTCGATTAACGCTTCGGTCAATGTCGTCTGTTCGTCGCGGTGATAGGTTCGCACGATAAAATCGATCAGAATAATCGAATTTCTGACCACAATGCCGGCCAGCGCGATCATGCCGATCATCGCGGTTGCGGTAAAATAGATCGGAGTCGGATAGCCGGCGACCGGCTCGGTAAACAGGTTGAGCAGCCAGAAACCGGGCATGATGCCGATCACCGTCAACGGTATCGCGATCATCATGACCAACGGCACGCCCAGCGAGCCGGTCTGGCCGACCAGCAGCACGTAGATCATTACCATTGCCGCGCCGAAAGCCAGCCCCAGATCCCGAAAGACATCGACGGTAATTTTCCATTCTCCTTCGCCTGCCAATTCGGCATGATATCCTTCGGGCAGCGGCCGTTTGTCGAGACTTTGATACAGATCGAGAATGGCCTCGACCGGACTGCGCCCAGCCATTTCGGCGGTCACGTAGGAAAGCCGCTGCAAATTTTTATGATAAATAGTCTGCTCGCCGTTTTCGACAACCGCGGTGCCGATTTCGCCAAGCGAAATCATTTCCCCCGATCCTGTTTTTACCTTCAAAGCCAATAAATCCTCGGCGGAGGAGCGGAGCTGTCGGGGGAGTTGCAGTTGAATCAGCAGCGGCTTGCGCTCGGTGGCGATGTGCACGGTACCGGCCGTATCTCCCTGCAGCGCCAGTTTCATGGTTCTGGCAATGCGGCCAACGGAAATGCCGTGCAGTGCCGCTTTTTCACGGTCCACAACAAAATGCAGCTTGGCATGCGGCGCTTCGACGAAGTCGTCGACATCGACCACGCCTTTTATTTTTTGCAGCCTCGCTTTAACCTGGTTGGAAACCCGGATAATGTCGGCGTAAGAAGCTGCCGGTGGGCCGTAAATTTCAGCGACCACGGTCGATAAAACCGGTGGGCCGGGCGGTAGTTCCACTATTTTGATATTGGCGCCGTAGCGTCGGCCGATGCGCTCGATTTCCGGCCGGATACGCAACGCGATATCATGTGATTGGTATTGGCGTTGTTCCTTAGGCAACAGATTGATACGGATTTCGCCGACGTAGCTGCCTTGCCTCAGATAATAATGGCGCACCAGCCCGTTGAAATCCATCGGTGCGGCCAGGCCGACATAGGTCTGGTAATCGGTCACCTCATTGACGGTAGCCAGGTAGCGGCCCAGCGCGCCGGCCACCGCATCGGTATCCTCCAGCGTGGTGCCGCGGGGCATATCGATCACCAACTGCAGTTCGTTTTTATTGTCGAACGGCAGCAGTTTAAGCGGCACGGCGCGGGTGACGGCAAGCAGGCTGGCAGCGACAAAAGCGATGAACACCGCCAGCAGAAACCAGCGGGCCCGGGCAGGAGTGGCAATCAGTGGGCCGAGGATAGCCTTATAGATGCGGTAACCGGCGCTTTGTTTCAGTTCAAAAGGTTGGTCATGGCCCTTGCCGTAATCACCTTTAAGCAAACGATAGCTGGCCCAAGGGGTCACGGTGAATGCGATGATCAGCGACAGCAGCATCGCAATCGGCACATTGAAGGCCATCGGTGCCATATAGGGCCCCATCATGCCGGTGATGTACAACATCGGAATGAAAGACAGAATTACCGCAAACGTGGCGATGATGGTCGGCGGCCTGACTTCGTCGACGGCCGTGAGCAGTGCACGCAATGGCGGTTCCTTGCGCAGTTTGTAGTGGCGATGAATATTTTCTACGTCGACGATCGGATCGTCCACTAACAGTCCCAGGGACAGAATCAGTGCAAATAACGTAACCCGGTTGATGGTATAGCCGAAGATCAGATCTAACAGCAGTGTTACGGCAAAGGTCATCGGCACGGCGATGGATACGATGAACGATTCCTTTAAGCCCAGGGATAAAGCCAACAACACTACGATCGTGATTATGGCGATGCCCAGATGTTTGACTAATTCGTTGACTTTGTGGTCCGCGGTTTCGCCGTAATTGCGGGTCACGGTCAACAGAATATCGTCGGGCAGCAGCGTGCCCCTCAAGCTTGCGGCCAGGGCTAATATCTGTTCAGCCACGCTGACCGCATTGCTGCCCTTGCGTTTGGCAATGGCGATGGTGGTCATGGTGCGCTCTTCTCCGGCCACCGGTGAAGGTCCCGCCGCTTTGCCGACGGTACGCATGTGCTTAACGGCCGGGCCGAAGCCGATGCGGGTATAGTTGGCAATGTCGGCAGGGCCGTCTTCGACCCGGGCGACATCGCGCAAATAGACCTGCCCGCGCGTCGTGCTTTTAATAACGGTGGCAGCGACTTCCGCCGCGGTTTTAAAAAACGGGCCGGCTTCCACCAGTACTTCATGTCCCGACTGATCAAAGGCACCGGTTTGCAGATTGACATTGGCGGTAGCCAGCGCCTGTTTTATTTGCAGCAGACTGATATTGCGCGCCTCCATTTTAGCCGGGTCCGGATAGATCGAAATTTGCCGATAGGGGGCTCCGATGACGCTGCTTCTGCCGACGTCTTCGACGCTTCTCAGCCGTTCGATCAATTCGTCGGCGATGCGTCTGAGGGTCATCGCATCGTACCGCCGGTCCGGCGCGGACAACGTCAGTGTGACGATAGGTACGTCGTCGATCTCAACGGGTTTGACAATCCAGTTGGTGACGCCAGGCGGGATAAGGTCCTGATTGGCGAGCAGCTTGTCCCGTGTTTTGAGCACGCTGCTGTCGAGATCTTCACCGACAAAGTAACGTACGGTAACCAGGGCTGCGCCGGGCTTTGACGCCGAATAAACATATTCCACGCCGTCAATTTGCCGGAGCAATACTTCCAGCGGCGTGGTCACCAGTTTTTCGACTTCCTCGCTGGAGGCTCCCGGATACCGGATGAAAACATCCATCACCGGGACGACGATCTGCGGGTCCTCTTCACGCGGCGTCAGGATCAGCGCCGCGGCGCCGGCCAGTAACGATATGATCAGAAACAACAGTGATAATTGCGAGGTGGTAAATAATCTGACAACCGCGACTGTCAGGCTGTCTGCCGTTTCGGAATTCCGCCGATGTTCGTTCATTGTGACAGCCCGACGGCGGTGATGATGGTTTCACCCTCACGTAAACCGGAAAGTATTTCGACGCTGCCGTTGTGCTTTTTGCCGGTTCGGACATGGCGGGTAAAAACCTTGCCGTCTTCAATCACTTTAACGGCCTCCAACTGGCCGTAGTGTAATAGGGCAGAGGCCGGAATCAACAGCATTTCAGTAGGTTCGCCACAACTTAGCATCAGCCAACCGAATTGTCCGTGTTTCAACGCCTTGCTGAAGGGCAGGTCGGCTTTGACTAATTGCGATCGGGTTCGGGGATCGATCTCCGGAACGATCTCGGTAATCTTGCCCTGCCATGTGCGTGGCGGGGTGTCGGTTCGGACGGTCACCGGCATGCCGAGTTTGATCAGTTCGGCATAGCGGGCCGGTATCGGTACTTCGAAACGCAAGTCGTCCTGCTTTTGCAATATGACGATGGGATCGTTGGGAAGACCCATGTCGCCGGGTTCTTTCAGGCGCCGGGTAATGATGCCGGCGAATGGCGCGCGCAGCTCATTGTCGCCGAGCGTGACCCGGGCCTGTTCGACCGCGCTCGCGGCTTGTTTGACCGCTGCTTGCGCCGCCCTGGACCGGGCAATCACCGCGTCGTAATTTTCCCGCGTTGCCGCTTCCTGGGCGTACAATTCCGTGATTCTAGCCGCGTCGGCCGTGGCTTGTGCCGCTTGCGCCCGGGCCTCGTTTAAGGCGGCTAAAACCTCGTGATAGGCGGCCTGGTAGACCCTTTCATCGAGCAGCGCGATCAGCTCGCCTTGTTTAACCAAATCGCCGGCGTTGACTTTGACTTCGACAATCCGGGCGTTGAGTTTAGGCGCGATTTTAGCAACGCTGCGCGATCGTACCGTACCCGGCAAGGCGATCCGATTTTCGGAAAATTGTTTTTTGACGGTCAGCGTTTCAGCATGTTCGGTAGCGGTTTCAAACGCGGCCGGCGTGTTGCCCGGTGCGATTTTTTCCCCGCCGCCAATGATGCCAAGCGCATATAGAATGACGAGTATCAGTGCGAAGAGGGAAGCCGAAGGCACGATCCATTTATATTGTTGCTTGGGATTCGACTGTATCATGGTTGTTCCGCCCTCCGGGTGCCTAGCGCTTTTTTGAGTTCGGCTTCCGCTCGCAATGCATCAAAGCGCGCGGCGATATCCCGGGCGTAAGCTTTGTCGCGGGCCACTTCGGTTTCGATATAACGGGTGACGGTTACAACGCCCGCTTTGCGCTGTCGTTTGATCAGCCGCAGTGCTTCTTCGGCGGCGGCAATCGACGCTTGTGTCACTTCCACTCTTGCCAGTGCCTCACGAAGTTTTAAATAAGCGGATTTGAGTTCATTTTCGACCGCCAGCTTGACTTGTGTTTGCCGTTTTCTAGCTTCAGCCAATTCGCGTTCCGCCTTTTTGATGCGTTCGCTGGTACTGAAGCCGCTGAATAGCTCCATCTCAACCGTGACTCCCGCCGTGACGTTATCCCGGTTGGCGGAAAAGCCAAAATTCTTACTGTCGGAGCCGTAGATTACGTAGGCGTCAGCACGCGGCAAATGCGCGCCTTTCGCGGCGCTGAGCTGGCGTTCGGCAATTTCAAGCTGTTTTTGCGCCGTCGCTATTTCCGGTCGTTTAGCCAGAGCCTGTTCAAGTAAGATATCATAAGACGCATAGCTCTCCGGCAACTGAAATTGATCGGCTCCGTCGGCAATCGTAAATGAGTGGTTGGCGTCCATGCCCAATAACGTCTTGAGGCTGGAGCGGGTCAGTTCTATCGCATTGGCGGTTTGCAGTTCCCTATCCAGTGCCTCGGCTAATTGCACTTCCAGCGATAGCACGTCGGATTTGAGCACGGTTCCGGCTTTATAGCGTTTCCGGCTTTGTTTCAATTCGCTTTCGACCGCAGTAATGGAACTAACCGCCACTTTATGGGCTTCCTTGGCTGCCAGTAAGCCATAAAACGCCGATGTGACCGTCTGGATAAGTTGATTACGGGTCGCTGATTCCTGCAATTCAGCCGTTTCGACACCCAATTCGGCGGCCTTGCCGGCCTGGTAGTCTTGGCCGCCGCGGTACAGCGAATAGCTGGCAACGACTTCCGGGCGATAATTATCGACACCGCCGGGATGGTTGAAGTCGGTGCTGCCGTCCAGATTCAGCCGGCGCTGAGCAATAATCATGCTGAAGGCGCGTGCCGGATTGTCGGTATGTTCGTAGGACATGCGCACCTGAACTTGAGGGTAAAAACCGGCCATAGCTTCGCCTAATTGGGCCTCTGCCTGACCAATGCGCTCATGCATGATCTGTAAATCGGGATTATTGGCGAGTGCAAAATTCACGGCTTGTTCCAGGGTGTAAGCATTTTGCGGCGCTACAGCGGAAACTTCCGCAACAACGATGCTTGAGAATAACAGATTGCAGCAGATTCCAGCGGTTAATTTGGAGAAATTAAACATTCGGCTGTCCTGTATTTCGGTTAATAAATGAAAGGGCGGATTCTAATTTCAACCCCCGGTACCATTTCTTATTTTATTTCTTTTCAAGGCGGGCGGCATCAATAGTAAATTAGTGAATATTAATATTTAATTTCTTTTATTTCACTAAATTAATCAACCGCGGGGTGGTAATGTTGCCCGGAAAGTCCCAGTTTAATGAAAATAGATGTGTAACCAAAATAAAATCCGTTTGTCATTGGGTGAGCGAGAATGGCTGTGGCTTCCGTGTCTCCACTTCAGTGCGCCCGGAATGACGTAACATCCGGTTAAAGTATGTGCCATTCTGGTTCACCCGTTTCCCAATAGTTCAGCTGGCTTACCAATGAACTTTTATGAGCAGGAATTAATCAATTGTTTTAAGCGTTACAGGCAATTGTTCTGCAGACTTTGTGTTTGCCGGGAACTGTTTATGCCCACCAAATAATTTTAATTGGACCGAATGTTTTTGCAATCCGGAAACGTTACATTAGCTGACATTTAAGTTAGGAGGGACAAACCGATGCGTATCGAAAATACGGTAACCGAGGTGGATGACACCACGCTGCAACAATTGCACAACTACTGGCAAGCCTGCAACTTTCTGGCGGCTGGGATGATTTACCTGCAGGACAACCCCTTGCTGCGGGAACCCTTAAAGCCCGAACATATCAAGAATCGCTTGCTTGGTCATTGGGGCGCCAGTCCCGGCTTGAGTTTCAGTTATATCCATATGAGCCGGCTGATCAAGCAATACGATCTCAATGCGATTTTCCTGGCAGGGCCGGGGCATGGTGCTCCCGGTGTGCTGGCGCCGGTTTACCTGGAAGGCACCTATTCGGAAATTTACCCGAACAAAAGCGAGGATATTGAAGGAATACGCCATTTTTTCAAGGAGTTCTCGTTTCCCGGCGGTATTGGCAGCCATTGCACACCGGAAACGCCGGGTTCGATTCATGAAGGGGGCGAATTAGGATACAGTGTATCGCATGCTTTTGGTGCCGCATTTGATAATCCTGATCTGATTGTGACCGTGATGGTCGGTGACGGCGAATCGGAAACGGGGCCTCTGGCCACTTCCTGGCATTCCAATAAATTCCTGAATCCGGTGCGCGACGGGGCGGTGCTGCCGATATTGCACCTCAACGGCTACAAAATCAATAATCCGACCATTCTGTCGCGCATTTCCCATGAAGAGCTGGAGAATTTGTTTAAAGGGTACGGGTGGGCACCCTATTTTGTTGAAGGATTCGAACCGCTGGAGATGCATCGAAAAATGGCGGCGACGATGGAGCATTGCGTTTTGGAAATCCGCAGTATTCAGCAGCAAGCCAGGGAGGCGGGAAATGTTGTCCGGCCCCGCTGGCCGATGATTATATTGCGAAGTCCTAAAGGGTGGACCGGACCGGCGATGGTTGACGGCCACAAAGTGGAAGGATTTTGGCGAGCACATCAGGTGCCGTTGGGCGGTGTTAAAGAGAATCCCCAGCACTTGCAGCAATTGCAGGACTGGCTGAAAAGTTATCGGCCGGAGCAACTGTTCGATGTCGAAGGGCGTTTGGTTCCCGAATTAAAAGCCTTGGCACCGCAAGGAACGCGGCGTATGAGCGCCAATCCGCATGCCAATGGCGGTTTAGTGCGTAAAGCGTTGCGCATGCCTGATTTTCGGGACTATGCGGTTGCCGTTTCCGAACCCGGCCGGGAACTCGTGGAAAATACCCGGCCTCTGGGTGAATTCCTGAGGGATATTATGCGGCTTAACCCGGTCAATTTCAGAGTGTTCGGTCCGGACGAGAATACGTCCAATAAGCTGGATGCGATTTATCAAGCCAGCAAGAAGCTGTGGCTGGCGGATTATCTGCCGGAAGACAGCGACGGCGGCGAACTTTCCCGCGAGGGCCGCGTGTTGGAAATGCTGTCCGAGCATACGCTGGAAGGTTGGCTGGAAGGCTACTTGTTGACCGGCCGCCACGGTTTTTTTTCCTCCTATGAAGCTTTCGTGCATGTCATCGATTCGATGTTCAACCAGCATGCCAAATGGCTGGATATCAGTGAGGACATACCCTGGCGCGCGCCGGTTTCTTCGTTGAACCTGCTCATTACGTCAACGGTCTGGCGCCAGGATCATAACGGCTTTACCCATCAGGATCCGGGGTTTTTGGATGTCGTGGTCAATAAAAGCCCGAGCGTCTGCCGGATTTATTTGCCGCCCGATGTCAATACGCTGCTGTCGGTGGCCAATCATTGCCTGAAAAGCACTAACTATATCAATGTCATAGTGGCCGACAAGCAGAAACATTTCCAGTTTCTGGATATGGAAGCCGCGATCAAGCACTGTACCAAGGGTATCGGAATCTGGCAGTGGGCCTGTACCGATCAGGGCGTGGAACCCGATATCGTCATGGTCGGCTGTGGCGATATTCCAACCCAGGAGGCATTGGCGGGCATTGGCCTGCTGGGCGAGCATTTTCCGGATTTGAAAATACGCTTTATCAATGTGGTGGATTTGTTTAAATTGATACCGGAAAGCGAACATCCGCACGGTCTGTCCGATCAGGATTTCGATAGTCTGTTTACCAAAGACAGACCGGTGATTTTTAATTTTCACGGCTATCCCTGGTTAATTCATCGTTTGACTTACCGGCGGTGCAACCATAAGAACCTGCATGTGCGCGGATACAAGGAGAAAGGCAATATCAATACTCCGCTGGAATTGGCGATCCGCAATGAAATCGACCGTTTCAGTCTGGCCATAGATGTGATTAACCGGGTGCCGCGCCTGCAGGTGGCGGGGGCGCATGTCAAGGAAAGATTGCGCGATATGCAGATTGAATGCAGCCATTACGCTTATCGGCATGGCGTCGATAAACCGGAGTTTGCCGATTGGCAGTGGCCGGGTCGTTAAGCTACCGGTTCGGGAAATATCGGTATGGAGCGTGGCCAGACGGCGCAAGATCGAATTCTTGTCATCAACAGCGGTAGTTCGTCCATCAAATATCAGTTGTTGACGCTGCCCGGCGAACAGGTGATCGCGCACGGCATGGTAGAGGATATCGGCGGAGCCCGTAGCCGGCACATCGATTATGGCGCCGGAGCCGGCAAGCAAAAGCCGCAGTGTATCCGGAATGTGCCGATTGCTAATCATCATCAGGCATTGACTTTAATTGGCAGCGCTTTGACAGCGATTTGTGACGACAGGCAACAGCGGTTCCTGGCGGCAATCGGGCATCGCGTAGTGCACGGCGGGGAAACATTCATCGAACCTACGCTGATCGACCCGGCGGTGCTGGCTGCAATTGACCGTTTGTCGGTACTGGCGCCGTTGCATAATCCGGCCAATTTATGCGGTATTCATGCCTGTCTGGCGTTATTCCCGGATATTCCGCAAGTTGCCGTTTTCGACACGGCTTTTCACCGTACCATTCCGGATTATGCCTACCGCTATGCAGTACCTCAGGCTTGGTATCGGGACCATGGCATACGCCGTTACGGATTTCACGGTAGTTCCCACCGGTTTGTCGCGCAAGTTGCCGCAGAGTTTATCAGGCGCCCGCTGTCGGAACTGAACCTGATTACCTTGCACTTGGGTAACGGTGCCAGCGTCAGTGCGATTGAAAACGGACTATGCATCGATACCTCGATGGGTTTTACCCCGGTGGAAGGTTTGATTATGGGCAGTCGTTGCGGGGATATCGACGCTTCAATACCGTTGTATATGCAGCAAGCCGGGCGGTTGACCACAGCGGAGGTGAACGAAGCCTTGAATCGGCAGGCGGGTTTGACCGGTTTGGCTGGCACCAACGATATGCGTGACTTGTTGAGCAGGGAACAGCAGGGTGATCGGGACGCGGCGTTGGCGCTGGCGGCTTATGTTTATCGTATTCGCAAATACATTGGCGCCTATGTGGCTGCATTAGGGCGCGTGGATGCGCTGGTTTTTACCGGCGGGGTGGGTGAAAATGCAGCGCAAATCAGAAGCCGTTGTTGCCGCGAGTTGCAGCTTTTGGGCATCTCGCTTGACGAAGTACGCAATCAGCAAGTGATTGATTCGGTTGCTCGGGTTAACGTTACCGGGCAGCCGGTGCAGGTATTGGTGATCCGTACCAACGAGGAATTGCAAATTGCCTATGAAGTACGGATGCTGTTAGACGGCAAGGGCTGATGTTATAGAAAAAACGTTGAGCAGGATGGTTAAGAGTCGCATTGTAGCTTTATGAAATGCTACATATGGAATGTTTGTCGATTTGACCAACTCGTTTAAAAGATCTGGCGAACCCCGGTCTCAGCGCAGCTAACAGCTCCGCACGACGCTGATGAAAGTTTGCGCTATCGATATATATCCGGTCAATAACTGAGTCTAATCCCGATTTGCGCTCCTCGGCCCGGCTCCGGCGCGAAGTTCCGCAAGTAAGAGGTCGAATTGCGGATATTTTCATTGAGTAGGTTATTGCCTTTCGCGAACAGCAATAATTCGGCATCCTGAAAAGCGTTGACTTTATAATTGGCGCCAACGTCCAGCAGGAAATAGCCCGCGGTTGAGGTTTCAAAGTCACCGGCGTGGGGTTGCGGGTCTGCGCGGGTAAAGCGCAGATAACTTGAGAGGCTGTCCCGGCTGTGATCCAGTTGCAGTCCGTAGCGTAAAGGCGGCATGCGCGGTACGTCGCCGCCATTAACAAATTCGCCTCTGGTATAGTCGCTGAACAGCGTAAGATCCAGTATTCCGTAAGGGTTATCCATCATCGGAAATATCAGCTTGGCTTCATAGCCTTTAAAAATAGCGTTTCCCTGGGTACTGATCAGTACCGGCACACAGTCGATCACGCAAGGGTTACCCTCTTCATCGACAAACTCGCCATTGCGGGTCTGATAGATGTAATCGTTGGCCCAATTGTGGAACAGGTTGATTTCGGCGCGCAACCAGTTGCTCTCGAAACGGTAGCCCAGATCAAGGTTATAGGAGGTTTCTTCCTTGAGATTGATGTCGCCCCGCTCAAAGCTGCGCGTGGCGTCATGATAACCGTCGGAAAGCAATTCCTGTACTTGCGGAGCTCTCGATGAGCGGGTTACGGCCAGATTAAAGCTGTTGGCATTGTCGAGTTTCCATAATGCTGACATGGACGCGCTAACCGGCGTGTAGCTCAGTTGGGCCATGCCTTCAGGATTGATGTCGGTTTGTTCCACACGGATCCCGATTTGGTAAGTGATCGCACCGACGTCAAAAGATTCCACCGCGAATACGCCGTAGCTGTTGATTTGTGAACGCGGAACAATGCTTTCACCGGTCAGTTTTTCAATCGCGTCGAAGTCGCTGGCGAGCGCCTGAAAGCCAATGATGCCGCGTAACGGCCCTAAATCCACATGGTTCAGTTCCAAACGTCCTTCATAGGTTCGATTAGTGAAAAAAGCACCGGGTTCGCCGTTGGCGATTTCGGTGTGCTGATAATCGGTATAGCCGAACCGCGCGCGTAGTTTCTCGGCAAAACGGAACGGCGATTGCAGTTCGGTTTTGAAATCGTATTTCTTTTGCCGCAGGGCAATGCTGACGAATTCCTCGCCGGTACCGTCAGGGGCGATGCCGTAATTGTTGTTCAGACTGTTGAAAGACACGCCTGCGAACCCGGAGTCGCCGATCCAGGAAAGGCCCGCCGAACCGCTTATGGCTTCTGCGCCGGTATTATTCAGATAGCCTTGGGGATTATCGACCACCTCCAGCGACGGGTTGGTGATCGAGACTTTGGCGGTGTCGATGCCGCGTCCCCCGATATCGAGATTATTATTATGGCGGTAAAAGCCGTCGAGGTGATACGCTATATTACCCATTCCGCCGTCCAGTTTCATTGCGGTGACGGTTTCGTTGGTGGTGGAATCGAAGCGTTGTTCCAGTGCTCCTTCCAGCTGTTTATCGGGCATCCGGTCAGGTATTCGGTTGTCGATGACATTGACTACGCCGCCTATTGCACCGCTTCCGTAAAGCAGGGTCGCCGGCCCGCGCAGCACTTCGATGCGTTCAGCCAGCAGCGGTTCTACGCTGGTGGCGTGATCCGGACTGATCGCCGAGACATCGTTGCTGCCAATGCCGTTG
>JBNLCC010000150.1:0-15074 GCA_050303615.1 Methylococcaceae bacterium
CCGGCAAGCAGGATGACCATCTGAAAGCCCACGCCCTGCCAAATGGAAAGCAACATGATCGCAGGCAGGGCCAGATCGGGATCGCGCAGAAAATCGCGCGGCTGCCAATGACCGAAAGTCAAGACATCAAGCAAAGCATTCATCATGCCTTGGGGCCCCGGTGCATAAATCAGGATCCAAATCACCGCAACCAGCGACATCGGAAACACCACCGGCATAAAAAACAAGGTACGGAATACCGCGCTACCACGTAGCCCCGCGTTCAACATCAATGCCAGGCCAAGCGCCAGACCGGTTTGCAGCGGCACAACCGCCGCCGCGAACTTTAAGTTGTTAAGCAGCGCCTGAATAAAGTCAGGATTACTGAAAATCCGCCCGAATTGTTTAAGACCAACGAATTCAACGGGTAACGGTGACCCGAGGCGCAGATTGGTGAAGGACAGCAACAGGGAAACCAGGAACGGCAACAGCATGAACAGCGTCAGCCCCAGCAATGCGGGAGCCGCCAGCAACAACGCAGCCGGCGTTTGATCGGCATAGCCTCGCCGCCGGGTCATCGCTGCGCTTCCTTAAGCCCGCGGCCGACTAGCGGATAGCCGTGATTATCCTCGATCTCATCATCGATGGTCCGCACCGCCCTATCAAGCGCCGCCTGCACCTCGGTACCGCTGCGAATCCGGTCAAAGGCTTTCTGAAATGCGGCGGTAATCACCGGATAGGCGGGGGTGCGCGGGCGCGGTACGGCATAGCCACCGTCGAGCTGCCGCACGAAAAGGTTTAACGGCCCGCCGGTACGGTAGCGCGGAGAAAGCGAAATGGCGCTGTAAGTTGCCGGGATTGCACTGTTGGCTTTGGTCATAGCCAGTATTTCCTTATCGGTCAGCAGGTAGGCAACAAATTCCGCCGCTGCCTCGGCATTGCGGCTGCCGGCCGTTATTGCCCAGGCCCAGGAGCCCTGCCCGGTTTTGGGACCGTGGCCGAAGTCCGGCAGCGGCAGCAGCAACAGATTATCGCCGAGCACATCATGGTATTGAGGGTAGTTCCAATGGCCGCCGAAGGCCAATGCGACGCGGCCGTTAATAAAGGCGGCATCATCGATATTGGCATCGACCCGCCCGGCACGAATCCAGGACTGTAGTGTCGACATCGCACTGACTGCGTCCGCACCGTTGAGCAGATGGTCCGCCGTTAAATAATCCCTGCGGTTGATCAGATCCCCGCCTGCCGATTGAATGAGCGGCGAGAAAGCATAGGTATACCATTCCCCCGCATAGTTAAGCTTTAGATCAAGCACTTGGCCGTCGGCATCGTATTGCGCCAGGCGCTGCAGAATGGCATTGAACTCATCGCGGCTCCACGGGTTCTGCAAAGTCGGGATACGCACTCCGGCCTGTTGCAATTTAGATCGATCGGCATAGAGGCATAACCCGGAATCATAGCTGCCTACCGCCCACAGCCTGCCATGATAGCGCCCCTGTTCGATAATCGACGGAAGCAAATCAGCTTGCAGTGTGTCGGGCAACAGGTCGTCCAGAGGGCGTAAATGCCCCTGCCAAACATAACTGTAAAGAAACGGTGCATCGAACTCCAATAAATCCGGTAGTTCATCGGCCACTGCGGCAGCCTGTACCTGGGCGTTATAACTGCCTTCCGGAATCAGGGTGAGGCGGACCTGCAGGCCGGGGTGGCCGGTATTGAAGCGCTTCACCTGTTCCTGTAAAGTTTCGCGCTCACGCTGCTGACCGGCATGAGCCCAGACCTGTATTATTGAAGGTTCTCGCGAACCCGGCTCATCGGCACCGCATCCGGCAAGCAGCAGCAACAATG
Source organism: Methylococcaceae bacterium (assembly GCA_050303615.1). Taxonomy (GTDB): domain Bacteria; phylum Pseudomonadota; class Gammaproteobacteria; order Methylococcales; family Methylomonadaceae; genus CAZDXJ01. The sequence continues at coordinate 1,828 of JBNLCC010000150.1, forward strand.
CATACTGCGGAAGCGCACTGCGGCGTCGCCAATAATTTCGGACATAAGCAAACAAACCTGTAGCCGGACAAAGCCTGTTTACCAGCCGCCGGCTCGTTTGGCATGCGCTTGCGGAATAAGGGAGTTTATCCGCAAAGCTCCGCCAGCCTCGGGCGGACATGGAAGTGTTACATCTGCGCTTGCAGATAATTCTGCAAGCCGGTTTTTTCAATGAGCCCCAACTGCTGCTCCAACCAATAGACGTGATCCTCTTCGGTATCCTGCAGCATGTCTTCGAGCATCTCCCGTGTCTGGTAGTCCTTGACCGATTCGCAATAGGCTATCACCTCCTTCAACGCACTGATTACCTGAATCTCCAACTGCAGGTCGTTTTTCAGCATCTGTTCTACGTCGGCACCGATATGCAACGGGTCGCGCTTGGACAGATCGGGCGTTCCTTCCAAAAACAGGATGCGGCGGATCAAACGGTCGGCATGCCCTGTCTCGTCGGCCATTTCGTGGTCGATGCGCTCATACAGCTTATCGAATCCCCAGTCATGATACATGCGTGAGTGCACAAAGTATTGGTCCATTGCGGTCAGTTCGCCGGCCAGCAGCCGGTTGAGCATCTCGATGACTTCAGCGTCGCCTTTCATGGAAAATCCCTCGTTTGGTAATGGTCGTTCATAGGAGCATACCTGAAGTGCTCCGGCTTTTCAAATGACGTACGAACCCGCCTTTCTACTGTCTTTGCCGGTAATTGGGATGGGCCGGCAGACCGGTAAAACCGCCGGTCAGGACGCTACGATAAGCTGCCGGATCTTCAGGCTCCGGGTTCTTCCGCCTGCTGCCCGGCCTGATATACGCTGTAAACATAAACAGGAATATCCACATTACCCAAGCTTATCTCGATCAAAGGCCACACGTCGTCCCAGTCCAAATCACCCGATCCCGTACCAAGTTTCGATAAAGCGATCGAGCCGAATCCCTCTTTTGCAATGAGTTTTGCCAAAGCGTCTAACGCATGTTTCACGTTACTCAGGGTCGCCTTGCCGATGTGATATTCATGCCGGTCAATGATATCCTGAGTAATCAGGTTGACAATACGCCAATCATCCCCGGTTTGCCATACCCAGGCTTCTCCCGGCTTAGTATTATGTTGATGGCACCACCTGAGAAAATCTTTGTGCATGGCAGGATATTTAGTACGCAATGCCAATGCCAATCCTTTATCCATTGGGTCATTGATGCCCACTCCCTGTACAATGACATCAGCCCGGCTCAATAAAATATCACCTTCAACTTGATAAATCATAATAATCTCTTTTACGGTTAATTTTCTTTAAATGAGTTTGAAAATTGTAGGCTGAAGTCATAGCCGGAATATGTCCGCTCCGGCGCTGATTTCAATCACCGCACATGGGCAAGCAAAACCTCCGGTATATCACCGAGAACTACCGGCGTTCACTTGTTCCGCTTTAGCTACGGCCAATACCAGTTCAATGCCGGGTTGACCTTCTCCTCGGGGCTAACCGGCATCTCCTTCAATTCCTTATAGCGTTGATAATCCAAGTCGGTTCCGACAAACAAACAATTGCAGACATCCGCATCGGCATAAAGGTACTTGACTGTACCGTCTTGCTGTTCGGAGAAAACAACATGCTGCTGTAAAGATTTTATCCGTTCAAGCTTTTCCGGCGTATCTGCATTTTGTTTACGGAAACCCGCCGCAAGTAATAAAGTTTCCGTATCCTCCGCATTCGACTCCTGCATTAATGCGCATCCGCTCACTGCTATGCTGGAAACCACTATACCGCCTATAACCCATTTCGCAATTCTATGTTTCACTATTGTTCCCGGTAATGATTATGTTCAGATCCTGACAAATTACAACTGCGGCAAATCACAAGGCCCGTCGACGCACTCCATATAATCCTAACAACAGGCGCGATTGTAATCTGAAACCGTAGTGTTAATATATCGTTTACGCACGGCAATATACTGCAAATGCACATTTACGAAGCATTAAATTTCGGAGACGATTCAGTAGCCGTCTATGACGTTATGATAACAGACTATCCACTGCTACGGGAACGGCATGATTGCTTCGCTTCAGCACGGGCATTCAAGGATATATTTCCGGCAGTCATTACTGAGCCATAAGAGGTAAAGGGTAGCAGCACCGGATATTATTGAAGTTTTAATGCATGCTGCCGTCCTTCTTTACAGAGGGAAAGCCTGTAGGAAGAAAAGCGCCCCAAATTGACCCGGAAAAAGACCGCAAGTGTGTTAATACCTAAATCCCGAATGAAATATCAATTGATACTTGCCTTTGATCCATGATTTAATCCCCGGCCGGTACAAACAGAGGTACGGCAAATAACTCATGGTTCCGACCGACTCTTCAGCTCATAACCTGCAAAACAGCACTTGCCTCGGCTCAATTTTTGCTTTGATAAAATTGCTACTCAGAATTTTTACATCGTTCGACAGGGTTTACTTGCAAAAAAACCATTTTTCAAATGAAACATTAACTGAACATGAAACCGAATCGACAAGATAGACTAGAAACTTATTTCCGGCAGGTTCATGACATTATACTGAGCCGCCAGGATTGGGTGACCGGCTTGTTACCCGCCAGTACCGCGGTCACTGTGCATGGTAATTATAACGATGCCTGGGTTAGGGATAATGTCTACAGTATTCTTGCCGCCTGGGGATTGGCACTCGCCTATCGCCGTGCGGCAATCAATACCGGCCGCGCCTATCTTCTGGAACAAAGCGTCGTCAAGCTAATGCGCGGCCTGCTGACGGCGATGATGCGACAGGCACCCAAAGTCGAGCGATTTAAACATACCCAAAACCCCCAGGATGCTTTACATGCCAAGTATGATACCCAGACAGGCGATGTGGTGGTCGGTGATTATGAATGGGGACATTTACAACTGGATGCCACCTCTCTGTTTCTGTTGATGTTGGCACAAATGACCGCATCCGGCTTACGTATCGTTTTTACCATCGATGAAGTTAATTTTGTGCAAAACCTGGTGCACTATATCAGCCGCACCTATCGCATCCCGGATTACGGTATCTGGGAACGGGGGCACAAAATCAATCTAGGCATAGCCGAACTCAATGCCAGTTCGGTCGGCATGGCCAAAGCGGCATTGCAAGCCTTATCCGGTTTCAACCTGTTCGGCAAGGATGGCAGCCAGGCATCAGTGGTGCACGTTATCAGCGACGATATTGCGCGGACCCGGATTACCCTGGAATCGCTGTTGCCCAGAGAGTCGATATCCAAAGAGACCGATGCCGCCCTGCTCAGTATCGTTGGATTTCCCGCGTTTGCCGTCGATGACCAAAGCCTCCGTGAGCAGACGGAAGCGATTATTTGTGAAAAACTGGAGGGCCGCTACGGCTGTAAACGTTTCCTGCTCGACGGCCACCAGACCGCAATTGAAGACATTAACAAACTGCACTATGATCCGCAGGAACTCAAACAATTTATGGACATCGAGTGCGAATGGCCGCTGTTTTTCACTTATTTACTGCTTAACAACTTGTTCAGGGGAGATAATAACGCGGCGTTAAATTATCGCGCCAAGCTGGACAATTTACTGGTGGAACAACATGGCAAGCAACTTTTGCCGGAATTATATCGGGTGCCGCGGGAAGCGATTGAAGCGGAAAGGAATCAGCCGCACAGCCAACAACGCGTGCCCAATGAAAACATCCCTCTGGTCTGGGCGCAAAGCCTGTTTCTGCTGGGCAGTCTGATTCAGGATGGCTTGTTGGAGCCGGAAGATATCGATCCATTGGCGATACATAAAACCGTTGAAGATGACCGGGATTGTACGCTGCAAATTCAATTACTGGCCCAGGATACCGCAGTTCAAACCAGTTTATCGGCATTGGGAATCCGCACCCAGACCCTCGCTGAAATAGCCCCTTTCCAGATCAGGGAAGCTTCCGAATTGGCGGCCGCCTATACTCATGTAGGCAGAAATGACCGTATAGGGTTATCAGGCCGACCGATGCGGCAGCTGCGGACCATGGCAACATCCAAAATTTATGTGTTGGCCGGTGAACTTCTGCTGTTTCTACCGCAATGCCTGAACCAGAAAGGGTTTTATCTGGCAATGGATAACCGCTTGGTTATTCAGCGCCTGCGCCTGGAATTAGCCTATGTCTATCGACATTGGGACAGACCGGGCAATCCTCTGATTGTGATGACAATCAAACAAAACATGCTGCAGGGCCAGAAAAGGGAAACGCTCATTGAATTTATCCAGGAGCTGCAGCAGGGCAACATACAAGGCGTACCGGTACAGCTCGGAAGGCTAGTGGATTTTGCTGCAACCTCCAGCCATGAAAAAATTGACTACTTGCATGATTTTCAATTTTCGAAAGCCAATTGGGAGGAAAACAAACGCCCCTTTTTCCGTATCTTACCAACGGATTCTGCGCCGGCAACGCCTTTGGAGACATCGCTATTAACCGCCTTGGAAGTCAGCGACGATCAAACGCTTATCGAGCAATTAAAAAACAACGCCAATCTTTATGCGCAGCTCGAATCGTTGAGCTTATTAAGCCTGCGCCACGGCCTGGATTTCGATACAGGATTAAGGACCGAGGACGGGACCGCCGTGAAGATACGGGACTTGTTGGAAGAAATCTATGAACGTGCCGGTGACCGGCATGCCTGGTATATTGTCAGGCGTTGTGCCGGCTTGTTGGGCAAATACGACCTCAATCTGGAACAAACCGCCAATGAAATACTGGTGCGTCAGCACGCGTTAACATTAGGCCGGGCCTATAGCGGTAAAGCCACATTAACGCGCCCGGCGGACTCGTCGGAAATTCTACAAACCATTTGCAGTTACAACAACGATCCGAGCGAACGTATCATCATTCAGGAACTAATCCTCTATTTAGGCATGTTAATCAAATCCGATCCCGATTTGTTCACCGACATGCATACCGTTCGCGTAGGTCATATCCTACAATTGATGATTGCCCGGCAGCAGCGTGAATCCGCACGTGGCACATTTGATCAGGCGTTTAATGAAATCCTGTCCATGTCACCCTATAAGCTATCGCTCAAAGTTAGGGAAACACTGGAAAATTACCGCAATACCGTAGATCAGCTGCAGTTGGCCGAAGCGTTGCATTGCCAGGGTGATTCCCAGCAGTTAAACAGCGTCCAATTCTCAGCCAGCATCAATCCGGTCGACCGTGGAGAAGTTTATGACTGGTACGATTGGCGCGAGCAGCAGGGCAGCATCGGTAGAGAAAACGACGCCTTTTTTGCCGGCGTCTGGGACATCCTGCACCATTGCCAAGGGCTAACCATAGGCAATAAGCTCAACAGTAAAAACCGGTTCGACAGCGACACCATCCTGTCGCAGACGACAGAAGGCGAACAAAGCTTCAAACTGCATGTGAATCACCGGCTAAACAAAATTCAGGCACCGCTCTATCGCCAATTAACGGTAGAGGCGCTAAAGGCGATTGCTTGTTTTTTTCGTGAAAATTCATCATTTCATATTGACAATACCATTGTAACGGACGTCATAATTGGCCATGCGGTAAGAATTAACTGGCTGCAATTGCACCCCGAAAGCGAGGCAAACTATGAAGAATGCGTGCCGTTAGCCTGGCAGGAATTTTATCAATTGCCGCCGCATACGGTTGCCAATGCCATCCTCGATGCGTTAACACACTTGTTGAACAGTATTGAATAAGGAGTCTACAGTGATACTAGCCGGCGACATAGGCGGAACAAAGACGGTATTAACCCTGTTGGCCGGTAATGCCGATGGCATCCCGGTGAGTTTGAAGGAGCAAACCTACGAAAGCCGCCAATTCAGAAGTTTTGATGATATTCTGACTGCTTTTTTACCCGCAGATGCAAAAATAAAATCAGCGTGTTTCGGCATTGCCGGGCCGGTCGTCAGGCAACGCTGCCAGACGACTAATTTACCGTGGCTGCTTGACGGCGCATTACTGAAAGAAAAATTGAACACCCCCAACGTAAAACTGCTCAATGATTTGGAAGCCATGGCGCTGGGCATGCTGCATCTGCCCGAAAACGAACTGGTTGAACTGAATCCTGACGCCGAAACGCTGCCGGGTAACGGCGCAGTAATCGCGGCCGGTACCGGCCTGGGCGAAGCTATATTGTATTGGGACGGCAGCAAGCATCATCCGATGGCCACCGAAGGCGGCCACAGTGATTTTGCCCCGCAGAATGAACAACAGGATCAACTGTTGGCCTATCTCAGAAAAATCTACCCAGAGCATGTCAGTTACGAGCGCATTATATCGGGCAACGGCTTCGGCCATCTTTACGATTTTCTCAAGCAACAGCATTTTGCGCCGCCTTGCCCTATCGTTCCCGACATCAATAGCGATATCGACAGGAATGCCGTCATTTCCCGTCTGGGGGTAAACAAAGAAGACCTGTTATGTAGCGAAGCAGTCAGGCTGTTTGTGCAGTTATATGGTGCGGAAACAGGCAACCTGGCATTAAAGTCGCTTGCTACCGGGGGTATTTTTATCGGCGGGGGCATCGCCCCGAAGATATTACCCGCGCTGCAAGACGGTCAATTTATGCACGCATTTAGAGCCAAGGGCCGTTTTTCCTCGCTGCTCGAAAAAATCCCGGTAAAATTGTCATTAAACCCACGCACACCGTTAATCGGTGCAGGTAGGTACTTCGAGCCATGAATCATTCCCACAGTCATCTTGCCGCCAAAGTCATACTAATCGGCTTATTAATAGCGGTACTTATTTATTTGTTTCATCCCGGCGTCGGACAAATGAGCCTCTTCATTAACGGAAAACCGGTGGCCGAACCGTTTGCCCCGTTCGCGGCGGTCACCACCCTGTTTCTGGTAATGGGCATTAGCGTGTTTATCGCCCTGCTCATGTTTTTCGGTACGGGCCTGCTGATATTGTTCGGCGCAATGTTTTTTGCACTGCTGGGCATTATACTGCTGGCACCTTATTTTTGGCCGGTGCTGGTTGTTATTTTGCTGGTTGTCGGCCTAATGTCAATCGGCAACGGTAAACCACGCTAGTGCGCATTCAATCTCAAAACGGCCGTGATACAAAAACCGCCCAGTTTGCGTGAGCGGCCAAAGTTCAACGAACCGTGGTATTGATCGGTAATATAATGGGCTATCGCCAAACCCAACCCATAACCGGTTACCGACTCATCCAAGCGTCTGCCGCGTTTCGACAACAATTTGCATTCGTTATCGGTTACGCCCGGTCCGTCATCCTCGACGACCAGCCGTATTTGCCCGTTAGCGGTAAAACTGACGCGGATTTCACTGCGTGCCCATTTGCAGGCATTGTCGAGTAAATTCCCAGCCAGTTCCAGCAGGTCTTCGCGGTCTATCACCGGTTTTGCCTCCGGCGCAATATGTAAAATGATATTGAGACATTTGTCGCGATACATAATTTTTAAGGTATCCGCCAAATCATTCAGTTCCCGAACCGCATCGAAGTCCTGTGTTGCCGGCCCAAGACCTGCCAGCCTGCCCCGTTTAAGTACCCGATCCATCATTCTTTGCATATTAGAGGTCTGGGTTTGCAGCATAGAGCTGAGTTCAGGATGCTGCTTCAGTGCCTGTTCATGGCTCAGTTGCTGAATGACGCTAAGCGGCGTCTTTAACGCATGTGCCAGATCGCTCAACGTGTTGCGGGAACGCTGCAGACGTTGCTGTAAAATCTGCAGCAAACGATTCACTTCAGTGACCAACGCCGTGACTTCGGTCGGCACATCGGTATCGAGCGCCTGCCTTTTACCCTGTTCAAGCTCATATAATTGGTTGCGGATACGCTTTAGCGGATGAAAACCGGAGCGCAGGATGGCAACTTGTATGCCGATCAGCAGCATCAATAACAGCGCAGCCACCAACGAATAACGTCGTTGCACGAACGCGATGCGCTGCAGAGTGTCCGACAGGTCTTCCGCCGTCACGACAGTCACCGGCACGCCTTGTTTCAAGTGATTTTGTGCTTGAATCAGCAGCGGCTTGCGGTTCGGCCCGGTTTGATATTTTTTGTATATCTCACCGGGCTCGATGGGCGGAATATCAAAGCGGAACTGCTGCAGTGAAGGGGAACGGAGTATTGATTTGGCGCTGATGATACTGAAATACTGGCCTGAGTCCGGGCGCTGATAAATCGGTTCCACTTGCTCCGGGTTCACGGAAATATTGCCATTGGCATCGATATGCAGCGCATTAACAATACTTTCCGCGTCATGTTGCAGATGTTCGGTCAGATATTCTTCCGCCAGATAGCGGAGCGTGACGCCGGTCAGCCACCATAATGCCGCAAAGACACTGATCAGACTGATAAACAACGCGACACTCAACCGAAACTGCAAGGATTTCATCACAATCGATCCCTGAATACATAGCCTTGCCCGCGGCGCGTTTCAAACCGCTGTTTGCCGAGCTTTCTGCGCAAATGATTAACATAGACTTCGATGACATTACTGTCCTTGTCGGAATCAAAGTCATAGACATGTTCAGCCAGATTCGATTTGCTCAAAATGCGTCCCGGGTTTAATAAAAAATAACGCAATAACTTGAACTCAATGCCGGTTAATTCAATCGTCTCACCCTGCTCCGGGGTCACCGTCTGACACATTTCATCCAGTGTAAAATCACCGACTTTCAAAATACCGGCAGGTTTTTGATTCGCACGATGAATCAGGGCGTTGACCCGCGCAAGCAATTCTTCAATATGAAAAGGCTTGGCCAGATAATCATCGGCGCCGGCTTTGAAGCCGTCGACTTTTTCATACCAGGCATCGCGCGCAGTCAGGATCAGCACCGGTACTGCATTGCCCTGTTGGCGCCAATTCTTCAGGACCGTCAATCCGTTGCGTTCCGGCAAGCCCAAGTCCAGAATGATCAGACTGTATAATCCTTCATTACCAAGGAACTCACCTTCTATCCCATCAGTGGCAACATCAACCGCATAACCCGCTTTTTTCAAGTCTTTGGTCAGTAATTTAAGCAGATTTTGGTCATCTTCAATTAATAAGATCCGCATCGCATCCACCTTTTTCATATTGCCCTTTTGCGACAGCAGCAATATCGATCTTTAACAATGAAATCGCAAACAACGGTCTGCCTGAACATTATTTGCAGAATGCAAGTTCCTTCCGGCTTCCGGGTTAAACAATCGCGACCGGCAATCGGACAATTATCGTTTTGACAATAATCGTGCGGTGGTTAACCGGCCGCATTTCAATAATCGGAGAGAAATTTGGGAGGAACAGCAGCTCTTAGCGCATTAGCAACGGCAAGGATATCGATTACCTCCTGCACAATCGCGCCTGCTACCGGCGACAAATAACCGAATCCGGCAAATCCCATGCCGATAGTGCTTAGCAGCATCCCGCCGATAGCGCTTTGCAAAGCAATGGTGCGCATACGTTCGCCGATATGCAGCAATTCGTCAACCTTTAGCAGCGAGCTGTCCATGATAACGGCATCCGCCGATTCGCCGGTTATGTCGCTGTTTTGGCCAAAAGCAATGCCGATCGTAGCGGCGGTTAAGGCCGGCGCATCGTTAATCCCGTCCCCCATGAACACGGTTTTGGCCTGCCGGGTTTCTTCACGCACCAGATTTAATTTTTGTTCGGGACTTTGCCCGAAATAAACATGCTCAATGCCCACTTGTTCGGCCAAATAGCGCACCTCGGATTCCTTGTCGCCCGAGACCAGCATGACACGTTCGAACAGATGACTGGGCTTGAGATGGTTGATAAACACGGAACTGTCGGTGCGTATTTCGTCGCGGAATAGTAAAACAGCCGCATATTGATCATCAATGACCACCACACATTCCAGTCCGCCGCTTACCGGAGGCAGTGCCGAAGCGGCCTGCGCATACTGCCTGCAGAAATGTTTGCGGCTGGTGATTTGCAGCCGTTTGCCGTCCACCGCTCCGACAAGCCCGCTGCCCGGCCTTTCCTGCATATGAGTGACCGTCATCAGCGGCAGCCGCTTATTTTCGGCTGCTTTAACAATCGATTGCGCAAGCGGATGTTTGGAGTAGCGTTCCAGGCTGGCGATGTAACTCAGGATATCCTCGGCTCGATAAGCCGGCGCGGGAATCAGATCAGTAAGCGCCGGGCGGCCGTAGGTCAGGGTGCCGGTTTTATCAAAAATTGCCGTGCGGCATGTGCCGAGGCTTTCCAGAATTGCCGGGTTTTTGATCACAATCTCTCGCTTTGCCGCCAAGGAAATGGAGCTGATAATCACGACCGGAATGCCGATCAGCAAAGGGCAAGGCGTCGCGACCACCAGTACCGCCAGAAAACGCATGACCTCGCCGCTTAATACCCACGCCATACCGGCGGCAAGCAATGCCAGAGGCGCATAAAGAGCACCTAATTGATCGCCCAGCCGGCGCAATTTGGGGCGATTTTGTTCAGATGCATGCATGACTTCCATGATCTTGGCATAACGCGAATCGATTGCCAGTTTATCCGCGCGAATGGTTAGCGCGCTGTCGCCATTGATCGCACCGGACAAAACCGGTGAACCCGCTACTTTTGACATCAAATAAGGTTCGCCGGTCAAATACGACTCATCCATCATGCCCGAGCCGTCAAGCACCGTGCCGTCAACCGGACAAATCTCGTGCGGCAGAATGACCAGGGTATCACCAATGCGTACTTGCTCAGTGCCGATCTCAGTCAGCGTGCCGTTCGACTTGCGATGTGCGATTGCCGGCATGCGCTTTGCCAGCGCCTCCAAGACCGACGAAGCGCGTCTGACGGCGTATGACTCAAGCACGGCACCGCCGGACAACATCAATACGATTAATGCACCGGCTAAATATTGGTCCAGTATGACTGCGGTAATGATCGAAATGCCCGCCAATAAATCAGCGCCTAAATTGCCCCGTACTAATTTCGAGACAATACCGAACACCAGGGGTATACCGCCGATGATTAACACCGCCAATAACGGCAGATCCGGCAGGGACACTTGCAAGGTGGCTTGATGTTGCGACAGCTTGGTGGCCTGCGATTGGAGGACAGCTTGAACAGTAAAGGAATAATGTTCACTGCTGACCTGCAGCCCGTAGACCAACACAAGATAACAACCAATCCCCAGCAGACTGAACAGGGTGATAATACTGTCCGAACTATCAGCAAACAACGGCAGGTTTGTTTTAGCGCTACTCATGTGACTTGGTCTAAAAAATGGGTTATCCGCGATGTTTGCCGATTTCTGCTGGCGGCGCGGAAGTATCGTCAATATTTCTTAATTTATAGCCGGTTATCATCGCTTTGGCTAAATTTTCTTTATGTAACCAGCTTTCCATGATAACGCCGAAAATGTGCACCGCCACTAAAAACAGTGTCAAGTTGGCAAAAAACTCGTGGATCTCTTCCCAGAAATCGCCATTGCTGCGGATGACGCCGGCAAGCGGTCCGGCATGTTCTTCCGCACCGTATACGGCCAGTCCGGTGACAATGGCGACCGCCAGACTGAGCAACAGCAGCACGATCATTGCGCCGCCGGCCGGATTATGGCCGATATAGCGCTTCGCTTTACCGGTCAGCGCATCCAGCAAATAATTGGCGGATTGCGCCGGCGAACAGACAAAATTGGAAAACCGGGCGTACCTGCCGCCGATAAAACCCCAAATCAACCGAAAACCCACCAGTCCCATCACGGTATAACCAGCCCACACGTGAACCGTCAGGAAATCCTCTTCAGTCACATAAGCTGCAAAAAAGCTGATTACCAACAGCCAGTGGAATATTCTTACCGCTAAATCCCAGACTTTAACTTCGTTATTCATGATGACTAAACCTCGTTAAGTGAATGACGCTATTAATTTAGCCGGAAAAGCTGAAACCAAGCTTAAAAAACTCAAAGATAACACAGAACAAATTGATTTTTCTTTCCTTCGGAAACAGTGGCCGCAACAGCTCAAGTTGTGGAAAATTTTTGAGAAACCATCTTGAAATTTTTTTTAACATCCCAATTTAATTGACTGTAACGGTTGTGTCTGTTATGGAGCAACCGATTAATGATTGTTTCGTATTGCTTTAGGAGAATATGTTATGAAAATTGATTTAACACCTATTTATCGCACCAGTGTCGGTTTTGACCGCCTGGCATCAATGTTGGACGCCACGCTCAGTTCCGATGCCGCCGCTGCCGGCTACCCGCCGTATAATATCGAAGTAACCGGTGAAAACCGTTATGCCATCAGTTTGGCAGTTGCCGGCTTTCGGCAGGAGGAATTCGATATAGAGCTGGAAAACGGCATTTTGACGGTTCGCGGCAGAAAACTGGAAGATAATAGTAAACGCGAATACCTGTATCAAGGCATTGCCGCCAGAAACTTCGAACGCAAGTTCAATCTCGCCGATTATGTCGAAGTAACCGGTGCAAGTTATAAAAACGGTTTGTTGACCATTTCGCTGGTAAAACAAATCCCCGAGGAAATGAAACCGAGACGCATCAACATCGATGCTTCCGACAACGTACTGGAACACCAGCCCGAACAAAATCGGGCCGCTTAATTCAAAACGGTGTTTGAACAATAAACTTAGCCGGGTGCTATCGGACGCGGTGTATTCCCGATATTGCCAAATTTAAATTGGGCGATACCGCGTCACTGTACCCGGCTAGCCCCGCTTCAAGCCAAGCAAGTGTCAGGCCTTAAGCCAAGCAAGAAGCCAAGCAAGTGTCAGGCCTTACATTTGACATTTAATTGTCTTTGCTCCAACACTTTTACCGCCCGACTGACAGTCGCATAACTGACTCCGAAATTGTCGCCGACTTCCATAAGCGTGTAATGACCACTTAAATAAGCGCGCGCCATACCGTCATGACGACTTTGATAACGCTCGGAATAATAACACAATGATTTTACCGGGGACCGTTTTTGTTTTTTGGGAATATCTTTTAGTGATTGTTCTGGGTCGATTTTACGCTGCACTTCAGTGATAAAGTTATCGCTTCCCAAATAAATCTGGTTTTTTAATTGCTGCCATGGTGACGGCTGTCTTTTTCCGGCACTGACAAAATCACTGTAGCGTTGTTGGGCTTTTTGTTGAGTCTCCGCAAATCCGGCCAGTATCCAGTCGGTCGTCAAGCAAGGATGATTTTCAGCATAACCGGCCGTTGCCCGGTAACTGCTCCACGGCCAATTTTTTGCGCTTCTCACCATCTGTGCCCGAACCGGATTCAGAACAATATATCTGGCCAATT
>JBNLCC010000151.1:0-10468 GCA_050303615.1 Methylococcaceae bacterium
TTCGGATATAACCTCTTATCTTACCTTCATCCACGCCTAACGCACTGACACAATACCCCTTTGACCCTATATTTCGGTGGTATACTCAAACATAAATGAACATGGTCAGGCAGGGCATGTCCTTCTATCTAATACAGCGCCAAATTGATGACAAAACTCCTTGACAATTTATCCAATGTTCTTATTTAACGCCCATAAATTGCTTTTTTCCGATATTTAGGTACGATAAACCAAGTGGTATTTACAATGCCGCTTTACGTAGTTCTGACTTTGCCACTCTCTCATTTTAATACTCGTCTCTACCTTGGCGGGTTCTAAGGAGAATACAGAAATCTTTACGCCGGAATGGCAGAGCCTGTGGCTTAATGTTATAGAATTAATACTGATTTTTTTCAAAATTAGAGATCCCTCATATTTCTTTCCTCAAAAAATGGGAAACTTCAGTTTACTTTTACATTTAATTCTCCAACATAACTACCGATTCAAAATAATCAACAAATCCCGCTCTTCTTTATTATTGAAACTATTGTTAGCTTATAGACATTAACTGATAGATTAAAGTGTAACTTATGGCATATTCGATGAACTTTCTACTGCATAGTATTTTTGCTGCCAGTTTCAGCTTGTTTTTTTGGATTGCCGGGCTTGTTTTCAGCCGCAATACTCGGGTTAACAAAACGACACAACAACACAACCTTATTAATGTCACCGGCTCTCGGTCTCTGCACATTCGGTCCTTTTGCATTACTGTTTTGCTGGCTAATAGGCTATTCGGTTACTAATGTCCTAGTCGCATGGTTAATTTTTCTATTAGGCAGTTTCATTATTTTTTCGAAACAGCAAAACTACCCAGAAAAACAGCTTTTTTTATCAAATTGTAATTGGCTCATAATAGCGGCAATGTTTTGGGCATTAATACCTACCATTAATATTTTTCCTTTTATCTATGAGAATGGTTTATTTGTCAATTGTCATATATTTGATCATATGAAAATTGCCATTATTGACAGCATAGTCCGCGAAGGTTTGCCTCCTCTTAACCCTTATTACGCACCTGCAGGGGAACGCATTCCATTGTTGTACTATTATGCCTGGCATTTTTTTGCATCTTTATTAAAACTATTAACGGGTGTTTCCGGTTGGCAGGCAGAAGTTGCATTTACCTGGTTTACAAGTTTTGCAACCATTGCATTTTTAGCCGCTTTGGTAATTCGACTAACCGGAAAATTGTTTTCAGGTTTTCTGGTGTTATTATTGGCATTGGCCGGCCCACCTGCCGACATATTGCCAAAGGTCATTGGTTACCGCTGGGTAGAATGGATCGGTTATCCGAAAACCCACCCGTTGGAATTACTATGGATACAACTGAGTTGGGCTCCTCAGCATGTATTTGCCGCTCTCAATTCAATTGTATTGTTTTTTTTAATCAGTCATGTATTGCAGAACAAACATCTACGTTGGCAACACGCAATAGTAATCGGTTTAACCGTAGCAGCGGGGTTTAGTGCTTCAGTTTGGGTCGGGGGTATCGCATTATTATTTGCATCCCCTTTTTTAATTTTTGCACTTTGGTTATCCTCAGCAGATTTTTCCAAAATGGCTACCCCGTTGTTATTGGCTTTGACAATTTGTTTTATCTTTTCTATACCAGCCCTCACCTGCTATACCTCTGGCCCTTCCGGAAGCGGGAAAGTCCCCCTTGCGATACAATACTATACATCTACCGGATTGCTTGAAAGAGAAACGGTACTAGAGCAAATCGGACATATTATATTCTATTGGTTGCAATTTCTGCCTTTGAGTTTAGGTATTGTCTATATTTTGGGGGTATTAGCAATCCTAACTTACCGTCCTATGAAGCAGGAAAATCGTATATTCGTCTATTTAAGTTATGTTGGTATTTTTACTTATCTGATAATAATACAGTTTATAAAAAGTGACATCGTAAATAACGATTTCGCTTGGCGTTCCGCTCTTGTTCCTGTCATGTTATTGCTGATATGGGCTACGACGGCACTCTCTGAAATACCAAACAATGCCATTAACTGGCATAAATTTGCAATACAATTGAATAAAAAACAATTATTTGTTCCTTTTGCATGGACAGGTATTACTTTAGGCTTATTATCCTCTTTTTTTTATTGGCATTGGCCTAAACCCCACCCAAAGTATAACGCACCTAATTCAACAAAATTGGCATTACATCAAGATCTTTTCCGTTTGGTTCCCGCTTGGCAGGCATTGAGAAAATATACTGCTCCTGATGATCTTGTCCAGAGCAATCCCGATACCTATAGCAGAGTTCTGACAAATTCTTTTGCCCCAACACCTTTAGCTTTGTTTGGCGATAGACCGACTTCTTTTGCCGAACAGATAAGCGTCAATGTTTTCGCTCATGCCTATAACAAACAACAAAAAAAGATCAATACGCCAAAATAAAAGCGATATTCGCTAATAACCCGCGGCCGGAAATATTAAGTTTCGCTCGGGACACACTAAACATCAAAGCGTTGCTCATAGATCATCGTGATCCGGTTTGGTCTAGCCGCGCCATCGAGAATTCAGGTGTTTTTCATTTGGTTGAAGAGAATGAATTTTATAAAATATATCTAGCCAACTAATTATGTATATATTCAAGCAATTCGCGCGCTTTACCAGCGTGGGAGTGATTGGCACAGCTGTGCATTACGGCGTTTTAATTGCCTGTGTACAAAAGCTTGGAATAGATCCGGTACCCTCAACAGCACTGGGAGCTGGAAGCGGGGCATTGGTGAATTATATTCTGAATTACTATTTAACCTTCAACAGTAAAAGGCGCCATCTCGACGCTGCCCCTAAATTTTTAACCATAGCCATCATAGGGATGGCATTAAACGCGCTGAGTATGTGGCTGGTTGTTCCCTATATCCACTATCTGCTCGCACAATTAACAGCTACAGCCATTGTACTATTTTGGAATTTTGTCTTAAACCGTTTTTGGACATTTCAGGTCAAAACCGCATGAAGCCATTATTATCGATTGTCGTCCCGGTTTACAATGAAGAACAGGCGCTTCCAATTTTTCATAAGCGGATATCAGCAGCACTGGACAAAATCCAAGGAACGTCCGAAATCATCTACGTCAATGACGGTAGCCACGATACCAGCATTAAATTAATGCATAATTTACAATAACAGGATCCTCGCGTTACGATTTTAGATTTGAGCCGCAACTTCGGTAAAGAAATCGCGATGAGCGCCGGCCTTGACCATGCCCAAGGCAAAGCGGTGATCATAATCGATGCTGATTTGCAAGATCCTCCTGAGTTAATTTCCCGTTTTGTCAAAGAATGGCAGCAAGGATATGACGTAGTCTATGGTCAAAGGCTTGAACGCGATGGAGAAAGTGCATTTAAAAAATTTACTGCTTACGCTTTTTATCGTGTCATACGCAGCATCAGTAAAATCGATATTCCAATCGACACCGGAGATTTCCGCCTGCTAAACCGGCGCGCCGTCGACGCACTTAAATTGTTTCGGGAACAAAACCGGTTTATGAAAGGCATGTTTTCATGGATCGGTTTTAAGCAAGATCACAGTTAGACAGTAATTTTCAAAATAGCTGTCGCCTAAATATTATACCCCACGTGAATCAAAAATTGGTTCAAGTTAGTGCGACATTGCTCTGAATCCCATACAATTCCACTATGTCTTCACGTTATTATCTCTCCGCATAAGAATTAAATGATTCGTTTATTAATCGTATAATTCCAATGGCAACAAGTCGGTGAATTTTGCCAATATGAAGATTAGCAAAGGAATGCAATATCGTTTCCCGCAACGATTTAGGAAATCACCAAAGTCGACAATGATAAAAGCCGGCTGTTATACTTTGGCGAAATTTTACGGATAGTTAGGCTAAAATGCTCGACCAAGATTTTGACATCTGCATCATCGGCACCGGCGTAACCGGTTCATTGGTTGCCGATCATTACCTTAACAAAGGCGCCTCGGTGATTATGCTGGAACGCGGTAAAGATGTCTATTTGCCGGCAACTCCGGCAGCATATTGGCGTGAAGACTGGCGGATCACCCGTGAATCTCCGTTTATAACGGAAAATAGCTGGGCAGGAGCCGAGCACTATTTTGACGACCTTGCCGCGATCGAAAATCGCTACCGGCCATTCGCCTTTCATTATAATATGAAATATGGTCTTGGCGGCTCAGGAGCCGTCTGGAGCGGAGCTTCATGGCGGCATACACCCGAGGACTTTGCTACTCAATCATTGTTTGGCTATGGCCGGGATTGGCCTTTTAGTTACGATGAATTGGCAAATTATTATGACCGGGTGGAACAATTGTTCCATACTTCCGGCCCGATACAGCAGCACTGGCCATGGAAAAATAATTACCGATACCCGGCATTCCGACAAAGTTATCTGGATAAAGTCGCAGCTAGAATTTTTGCACCCGAGTACACCGTTACACCAAGTCCCTTTTCAGTCAAAAACCTAACCGAAAAAGAAGGTGGTTGCGTCGGGGCTAAAAACTGCGTGCGTCGCTGTCCGTCCAATGCCCGCTTCAGACCCGATTTGTACATCTTGCACAAATATCTGATTAATACCGGTTCCGGTCTAACCTTGGTAACCGATGCGCCCTGCATTAAACTGAACCTTTCCCCTGACGGCCGTATCGGCAGTGCAAGCGTATTATTCCAAGAAGCAATCAAACCGGTAAAAGCAAAATATTATTATTTGGCGGCCAATACCATTGAAAACCTGCGCATATTGTTTAACAGCGCCGACAACCAACAGGGCGAAGTCGCCAATGCAAGCGGGTTGCTCGGTCAATATTTTGCATCGCACGGTGCTGTTAGCATGTCGTTAACCTTGGATGAGCCGGTCTATGTCGGCAGGGGAAGGCCGACAACATCGTCCGCCATCAACACTCTCAACCATAACCAACGCCATTTACTGAATTCCTATATGATGGAGATATGGAATACCGATTGGAATCTGGGGGTGTCCGCTTCGTCCGTAATGCGCAGTATTCGCTATAAAGAACGTCATTGGGGAGGTACGCTGTTTAAAAAATTGAAAGAAGCGGATAACCGGTTTGCCGCAACTTTTATCTTTGAAATTGAAATGCGGCAAAGAAACCGGGTCGGGTTATCCGCCGTAAAAGATAAATTGGGTCTGCCTCTGGCTAAAGTGGACTTTCAGTTAAGCGATAGAGATCAACGCACCTTTAATTTCTTAAAGGAAGCAGCCTTACGGTTACAAAACAAAACCGGAGTTCGGACTGTTTCGATTCCGGGATACGGTTTGAACGGAAATCATCCATTAGGAGGATATGTTTGCGGAGATAATCCTGCAACGTCCGTGGTCGATGCATGGATGTGCAGCCACGAGCATGACAATCTTTATATTCTGGGGGGCGGCGCATTTAATGCGACAGCCGCGTTAAATCCCACGCATACCATTGCCGCTTTAACCTTAAAAGCGTTAGATGACGAACGGATAAAATTTTAATGCCTTCCCTTAACCGAATTTTCAGACCATTACCAAACACCCAGGGGCAATATAAGCAAACAGCTCAGGAGGTACTGGACAGCATTGAACCGCCTGAGATGAGGCGGCTAAACAGAAGAACGTTTTTAAAATTAATTAATACCTCTTTCATTGCGCTCGTGATTCCTGCTTGTGGAAATCCTGGCAAAATAGATCTACAGCGAACAACGCGGGAACCTGAATTTCAGCAATTATTCAATGTTATTTTTCCGGCTGCTGAAAAAGGCTTAGAAAGATTTACCAACCAGGCAATGCTCCGCATTCACCGCCTTTCAAGCAATGAGTCGCGGTTAATTAACAATTTTTATCGCGGATTTAAACTGCGTCTATGGATAAAAAGCTATTTTGGATGGAAACCTTATACCAGAAAATTGGGTGAAGCGGTTATAAGCGACCAGTTAAGTTCCTTTTCCGATCAAAATAATAAGGCGTTGGATATTATCTATAGGGAGCTGAGTTTGGTGGAAGGCTTGGCCGCTTCGGTATGGGGAAGAAGGGTTTCGTTGTTCGATGAAAAATGTGCGTATTGGGACAATTATGACCAGCCGGTCCGTTAACGGGAATTTCATTAGCCGGTTAATTCTGATGCCTTTGCTATTTGCAGGCACCATTACCGGCGTCAACGCAGCGGAAAATCACAACATCTCGCTTGCTAGCCACCGTTATGCATCTTATGCAGAATTTGCACACTCGGCTTGCTTACCTTGCCATTATCGGGGCATTGCCAACGGCACTGACCTTGCCGGTTTTTTCTCGTCAATGTCGGAACCGGAATTGAAATCATATCTGACCGCGATGCTGAAACACGGAAACATGCCGCCGGATAAGATTTACAGGGAAATTCTTTTTTTCAAATTTCTAGCAATAAAATAATCAGATATATTAATACTTGTCACACATCGAATACCGGCAATCCTCCCCTGTTGCAAGGTTAAATAAGAGGATATATTAGCGGTGATTCTCCCTGCGGCTGCGATAAGCAATCCGTTTACGAGGCCTGTAAAATGAACGAAATTCAACAAATGCTCCGCGACATCCAAATGGAGATTGAGTTGACCCGCAAATTCACCGGCATCGACTCATTTGACAAAAGCGTGATGGCCGCCATGAAAAGCGTGCCGCGCGACCAATTTGTCCCGGAGGAACTGCGCCGCCATGCCTATGAAAACAGGCCGCTACCGATCGGAGAGGGCCAAACTATTTCGCAACCCTATATAGTCGCACTAATGACGCACTTACTGGCAGCCAAGCCTAGCCACAAAGTATTGGAAATCGGTACCGGCTCCTGCTATCAGGCGGCGATTCTAGCGCAGTTGGTTAAACAGGTATATTCGGTGGAAATCGTCTCGGCACTGGCCAAAAAAGCCCAAAACACACTCACCGATTGCGGTTACACCAATGTGACGGTGCTAAATGGTGACGGCTACTACGGCTGGCCGGAACATGCGCCTTATGACGGAATCATGGTTACCGCCGCCACCCCGTTTATTCCTCAGCCGCTGATCGAACAATTGCGCAACGGTGGCAAACTGGTCATTCCTGTCGGTCTGCCCTACCGCTACCAGGAGTTGATGGTTGTCGAAAAAAAACCGGACGGACAACTGGAAACTCGCGAAATTCTTGGCGTTGCTTTTGTTCCGCTAACCGGCAATCATTATCCCGTACAAAACTACGATCCCAACCAATAACCGCTGTTTTTCCTGTATTCCCCGAATACACTTATGGTATAAACACGATAAATCTGTAAGATGCCACTATCTCTCATGAGCAACGACACACTCAAAATACGCCGTATTGCAATTGACACTTATCATGAAAACGTCGCCTATCTGCACCGCGAATGCGCGTTATACCGCGCGGAAGGATTCCAGGCATTATCCAAAATTAAAATCAGCGCCAACAACCACCGTGTTCTGGCAGTGCTGAATGTCGTTGACGATAAATCCATCGTCAATACCGACGAGCTTGGCCTTTCGGAGCAAGCCTACGAGCAATTGAATGTAGAGGAATGCAGCCTGATCACCGTCGACCATGCCGAACCGCCTAAATCCATGGATGCGGTGCGCCGCAAAATTAACGGTGAACGATTGACGCAACAGGATTTTTACGAAATCACTCGCGACATTGCCGATACCCGCTATTCCAAAATGGAAATGGCTGCATTTCTGGTCGCAACCGGACAAAACAGCCTGGACCGCGACGAATTGCTTTTTTTAACCCGGTCCATGCTGGAAACGGGGCAAAGGATTGATTGGCATGAATCGCTGGTCGCGGATAAACATTGCATCGGCGGCATTCCGGGAAACCGTACTTCAATGCTGGTAGTGCCAATCGTCGCCGCTCACGGTATGCTGATGCCGAAAACGTCGAGCCGTGCGATCACCTCCCCAGCCGGTACCGCGGATACGATGGAAATACTGGCCAAAGTTAACCTTTCCCCGAAACGGTTGCACTACATCGTCCGCCGGGAGCGCGGTTGCCTGGCTTGGGGCGGAACGGCAAAACTTGCACCGGTTGACGACATGCTGATTTCGGTCGAGCGCCCACTTGGAATCGACTCCCAAGGACAAATGGTAGCTTCCATTTTGTCCAAAAAACTGGCGGCCGGAGCGACCCATTTGCTGATCGACATACCGGTCGGCCCGACTGCAAAAGTCCGACATATGCGTCAGGCATTGGCACTGCGCAAACTTTTCGAATTTGTCGGCGATCAGTTGGGTGTGCATCTGGAAGTGGTCATCACCGATGGCCGTCAGCCGATCGGCCGCGGCATCGGGCCGGCCATGGAAGCACGAGACATCATGCAGGTATTGGAAAACGACCCCAATGCACCGGCCGATCTGCGCCAAAAAGCATTACAACTGGCCGGACGGGTGATCGAATTCGATCCCGACGTCCGGGGCGGACAAGGTTATGCGATAGCCCGCGATATACTTGATTCCGGGCGGGCTATTTATAAAATGAAAGCGATTATCAGAGCACAGGGAGAGAAACCGATCGATTTGACTCCGGGTAAATTGTGTCATAAAGTGCTGGCCCATGAAAATGGCGTGGTCACCCATATCGATAACTTCCAGATGGCAAAAATCGCACGCATTGCAGGAGCACCTATGGACAACAAGGCCGGCGTAGACCTTTTGAAAAAACTGGGTGACCCGGTAGCGAAAGGCGAACCGCTTTACATCATCTATGCGGAATTTCATGCCGATTTCAATTTTGCCAGAAACCTGGCCGCACAGAACAACGGTTATAAAATCGGTTCCGACGAACAGGTTCTCAGGTCGTTTGTCGCTTTCTAGTCGGGTATACGAATCATGCTGGTTCTTGCCTTCCCCGACTATCTGCTTCCCGCGCAACGGTTCGCCGCCAGCCTTGCAGTTGAATTTAAACAAGTCGAACTGCACCGTTTCCCGGATGATGAAAGTCTTGTTCGTTTGCCTCCGTCTTTACCTGAACATGTCATACTCTGCCGCAGTCTGGACCGGCCTAACGATAAATTGATCGAATTACTGCTTTGCGCCAAAACTGCGCGGCAATTCGGCGCGCAACGCGTCACTCTGGTTGCGCCATATATGTGTTACATGCGCCAGGATTTTGCCAGCCATCCCGGAGAAGCAATCAGTCAACCCATCATCGGCCGATTTTTAGCTGATTTATTCGACGATGTCATCACCGTAGATCCGCATTTACACCGCATCTCATTCTTGCAACAGGCAATACCGCTGACTAATGCATTAGCCCTCAGTGCAACGGATGCCATGGCCAGGTTTCTTAAGAACAACCTGGACCATGCCGTTCTGCTGGGACCGGATTGCGAATCAAGACAATGGGTATCCGCTATAGCGGATAAAACCGGCTTCGACTATGCGGTCGCTAAAAAAACACGGCGAGGTGATACGCGCGTGGAAGTAAGCCTGCCTGACATGGATTGCCGCAACATGCCGGTCATCATTGTGGATGATATGGTCAGCACCGGACGAACCATTGCCCAGGCGGCAAAATTACTGCAATCGGCAGGTGCGGGAGATATCTATTGTGCTGTAACGCATCCGCTCTTTTGTTCGGACGCGGAACAATATATTCTTGATTCCGGTGTCAAAACCATATGGAGCACTGACAGCATTAACCATCCCACTGCGTCGATCCGGCTGCATACGCTTCTGGCAGAGGCTGTCAGGCGCATACAATGAAGTTAACGCAAAAATACAAATCGATCCCCCAAGGGTATCACCCTGGTAAACCTGCCAGGGTTTACCCCTGCAGGGCAACCGCAAAGGGTTACCCTGCTACACCAATCAGCAATAACGGGATACGAATAGCTACGCTGGACAGTCCAACAATAGGAGACATATCCTTAAGATACGTATCGATTGAACACCATCTGCAACATTTGCAGCTCACCTTCTTCCGGTTTACACCAACCGGAAAATTGGATGTCTTGCAATATTTGCCGACCTTGATCGTCTTCGCCCATTTCCTTAAGAATATTACTCAATGATTCACCCTGCTCTTTTAGATAGGGAGCGATGGAAAAAAGATGGAAGGCAAAATCAGTGGCACTTTCATCCAACTGCCGTACGTTTTTACGGCTAAAAGAGGACAAGCCTTGGTACGTCTTTTTCAAAATAAACAACAAGTCCGCCTTTTTCCTGATCAGCATCTGCAAGGCTTTAATTTCATTACCGGCAAATTGATAGGTAAAATCAGCTGAATTCAAGCCGCTTTCATCGCATAAAAAACGGCCCAACAGATAGACAAAACTGCCCTCATCCGCGGTCACGACCGTCGGTTTAGCCTGCTTATAATCACTCAATTCCCTTTGATCGTCCGCCCTGGTCAGAATGACAACCTCATCCGCCTCGCTTACCGGGCGCATCAGGGGAATAAATCCGTTTTTCTGGATCATCGAACACGCATCA
>JBNLCC010000152.1:0-17440 GCA_050303615.1 Methylococcaceae bacterium
ACCCCTGGTTTTCGGTTACCGCAGGCGGATTAATGTCACAGGTTCAAGCGTTTGGTACTATTATCCGCAAATAAACAAAATCTCACGGCGGAGACTGACTCATCGGCAAACTTCCCATCTTTTGCTTTTTCAGCGATGTTCAGTTCTTGTACAATCGTAAACCGGCAAACACAAACGGTTTAATCCAATGGCGCTACCCATAGCTACTGCGGCAAGTATCGAATGACTAATCTCTATAGCGAACTGCAACAATCAATCGCCCGATTCGGACCGCTGCCGGCGCTGTATTTTCGCCGGCGCTATCGTACTTTGCGCTGGACTTTCGACGATCTCGACAAGCATATCAAGAATATTGCCGAAGCGCTGTTGCACAATCAAATCCATCCGGGCGACAAAATCCTGTTGTTCGGAGGAAATTCACCTTATTGGGTAGCCGCCTACTACGCGATTATTGCCCGCGGCGCTATTGTCATACCGCTAAATCCGCAAAGTCCGCCACAGCAGCTTGAGCGGATTGTGAGTTCCTCCGAGCCCAAACTACTATTGCATACCGCTAATGCGGTGTGGCCGGGGCCGGTACTTCATGCCCTACCCATTGAGCAAGCCGCTGAAATTCAATGGTCCGGCGGACAACTGCCGGAGCTACGAACCGGCGAACAGGATTTGGCGGAAATCGTATACACTTCCGGCACCACCGGCATACCGAAAGGCATCATGCTGACGCACGGCAACTTACTTTCCGGTATCAGGATGTTACCCGATGCCATTCCGTTACAGCCGGGCACGGCGGTAATGAGTATCGTCCCGCTGTTTCACCTGTACGGCCAGATGGCCGGTATGCTTTACCCGCTGCACTGTGGCGCCGGCATCACTTATCTACCCGCGCTCAGTTCAAGAGTCATTCGCAGTACACTGCGGCACACCCCGGCTGAATTTCTGGTTGCTGTTCCAGAATTCCTGAAAACCTTTATGGACCGACTGGAAGAGAACCTTGCCGGCTGGCCGCGATTATTGCGCTACGCACTACGATGTCTGATTCGTAGGCGCATTTCGACAACCCTGCATACGTTGATCAGCGGCGGCGCCCCGCTGCCGCCTGATTTGGAGAAAAAATGGCGGGATTTAGGCTTTGCGGTTTTGCAGGGCTACGGACTCACCGAAACCAGCCCGATGATCAGTATCAATACCGCTGTTGCGCACCGCTCCGGCTCGGTGGGCAAACCGTTGCCGGGCGTTCAGGTGAAAATTGCCGAGGACGGCGAAATCCTGGTTAAAGGACCCAATGTCATGCAAGGTTACTTTCAGGACGATGCACGAACCAATGCCGTGTTGCAGGCCGACTGGCTGAAAACCGACGATTCGGGTAAATTTGATTCGGACGGTTTTCTTTATGTCTTCGGCAGGAAAAAATATATGATCCTGGGGCCAGGAGGCGAAAATGTTTTTCCGGAAGATTTAGAGGCTGAACTCAATAGTATTCCTGAAGTTCGAGACAGTGCGGTCATCGGTTTGCCACATGAGGGACGTACCGTTATTCACGCCGTGCTGTTGTCCGACAGCGACAACGGCGAAAGCATTGTCCGTCAGGCCAACCGTCACCTGGCGCCGCATCAGCAAATCGTCAGTTGGTCGTTATGGCCGGAAGCGGATTTCCCGCGTTCAGCCACACGCAAGGTAAAAAAACAGGAATTGCTCAAACGTATTTCAGCCGGAGCGCAGGCTGCGGGCAAAACGACAACGCCTGTTACCCCGCTGATACGTGTTATCGCACATACAACTAATAGCGATCCGGCTGCCATTCATGATCAGACTCGCTTGGTTAGCGATTTAAAACTGGATTCGCTGCTGCGCATCGAGCTGGTCGGCAGGATAGAGGAAGAATTCAACGTCGAACTGGCGGAAAATCAAATCACCGCCGAAACTACCGTTGCCGAGCTGCAATCCCTGATCAGAGCCCACTCGCCCCAACCTTCTTCCTTGGTACAATATCCCCGCTGGTCTTTGTCCCGCTGGTGCTCTCGTTTACGGCCTTTTCTTCAAGACTTGTTATTTGCTTGTTTGCCAATGTTGGGTTCGCAGCGTATCCATGGTCTGCAAAATTTGCTCGGCCTGAAACAGCCGGTCATCTTTATGGCCAACCATCGCAGTTATCTCGACCCCCTGATTGCCCCCTATGCCATACCCCGTCGATTCCGAAAAAGACTCGGTATTGCCGCAGCGATCAATCCGTTGTATGAAAAGTTCTGGTGGAGCGTCCCTTTTGCTGAGCTGGTGATGAATGCCTATCCTTTGTCCACCCGGCTCTCGGAAAACATCAAACCCAGCCTGGAATATACCGGCCGGCTACTGGATGACGACTGGAATGTATTAATCTTCCCAGAAGGCCAAATGAACCGTACCGATAGTGCACTGCTGCCGCTAAAAGGCGGCGCCGGCGTCCTTGCTGTTGAAATGCAAGCCACCATTATACCGCTGGCAATCAGTGGCACCGATCGAATATTACCGCCCGGTAAGCTTATTCCGCGCAAACGCGGTGTCATCGACATCCGTTTCGGAACACCGCTGTCTTTTAAAGAGACCGAAGACTACGTCAATGCCGTGCAAGCCATCGAAAAAGCGTTGCGGAACTTAATCGTCCGTAGTGCCGATAACGTGTAATGGTACGGTTGCACTTTACGCAATGCGGAAAAGCTAACCACCTGACGGTTCCGTCCTTCGGATTTGCTGCCTCAGCACCGCTGCCGCCAGCACCATATTTTTCAAGGCAGGCCGCACCTCGTCCCAGTTGCGGGTTTTCAAACCGCAATCCGGATTGACCCATAGCTGCTCGGCGGGAATCCGTTGCGCTGCTTGCTGCATCAAATCGACGATCTGCGAGATCGAAGGCACATTCGGACTATGGATATCATAGACGCCGGGACCGATCTCATTCGGATAATCAAAATCTTTGAATGCATCCAACAATTCCATATTGGACCGGGAAGTTTCGATGGTAATGACATCGGCGTCCAATGCCGCAATATGTTCGATGATGTCGTTAAATTCCGAATAACACATATGAGTATGAATCTGCGTTTCATCCTTGACTCCGCCGGCAGTTAAGCGGAAGGCCCTGACCGCCCAGTCGAGATAGCACTGATGATCCTTGTGCTTTAGGGGCAAACCTTCACGTAATGCCGCTTCATCGATTTGAATCATGTTGATGCCCGCATTTTGCAAATCCAGCACTTCGTCACGCAGAGCCAACGCCAGTTGCATTACCGTTTCGCTGCGAGGCTGATCATCCCTGACAAACGACCAGTTGAGGATGGTTACCGGGCCGGTCAACATCCCCTTCATCGGCTTTTCGGTCAGAGATTGCGCATAGCGGATCCAGTCAACGGTAATAGGTTGCGGACGACTGACATCTCCGACGATAATCGGCGGCTTAACACAGCGGGAACCGTAGGATTGCACCCAACCGTCGCGGGTAATAACGAAGCCATCCAAATGCTCGCCAAAATATTCCACCATGTCATTACGCTCCGCTTCGCCATGCACCAATACATCCAGTCCCAGTTGCTGCTGTTCGTTAACCGTCTCTCGGATACAGTTGCGCATGGCGTTAACGTAGTCCGCCTCGTCGCAAACCCCTTGTTTGTAATCACGCCGAATCGCCCGGATTTGATCGGTCTGCGGAAATGAACCGATGTTGGTAGTCGGATAAAAAGGTAAATTCAGTCGAGCCCGCTGCTTTTGTTTGCGTTCGGGATAACCGCTGCTACGCTCAAACATAGCCTCGTTAATCGATTTGACCCGTAGTTTTACCTTCCGATTATGGACCATCGTCGAAAGTTGCCGTTGCAGCACCGCCTGCTTTGCCGCGTCAAGCTCCGGTGCTGCCGAATCGCGTCCTTCGACCAATGCCAGACGCAAAACCTCGATTTCGGTTAGTTTTTGTTTGGCGAAAGCCAGCCATGCCTTGACCGGCTTAGGCAAAAGCTCAGGTTGTAAATCCGCAGGCACATGTAATAACGAACAACTCGGTGCAAGCCACAGCGTACCGGGAAAACGCTTGGCCACCGATTCGAGCGTGCTTAATTGCCGTGTAAGATCGGTACGCCAGATATTACGGCCGTCAACAATTCCCAGCGATAAGATTTTATAATGCGCTATATTATCCAATACCGGAGTCAATTGCTCCGGTGCACGCACCAGGTCAATGTGCAAGCCGGCGACCGGCAACGTGCAGACCGTCGACAAATTGCCGTTCAAGGAGTCGAAGTAGGTCGCCAACAAAATGTTAATCCGCCTGTCTTGTAACTGATGATAGGTTTTTTCGTAGGCGTTACGCCATTGCAAAGGCAAATCCAACACTAACGCGGGCTCATCAATCTGCACCCAGGTAACCCCATGTGCAACCAGACGATTTAGAATCTGTTGATAAAGCGGAATGATTTTTTCCAGCAATGCCAATTTGTCGCATTCAGCAACGTCAGTTTTCGCCAACCAAAGCCAGGTTACCGGCCCAAGCAGAACCGGTTTGACGGTATGCCCCAATTGCATGGCTTCCTCGACCTCGGCGAACAGTTTATCGCTGGATAACTTAAAGCTTTGCGTTGCACTCACTTCCGGAACGATGTAATGATAATTGCTATCGAACCATTTGGTCATTTCACAGGCACGGGCGGATAGCCCTGAAGGCGCACGACCTCGGGCCATGCAAAAATAGGTGTCCAAATCAACCTGCCCCTCCTGCCGCCCAAACCGCTCGGGCACCGCTCCCAGCATGACGCTCATATCCAATACGTGATCATATAGCGAGAAGTCGCCGACCGGTAAATAATCCAAACCACTATCGGCCTGCATTTGCCAATGCCGTTTGCGCAGTTCATAGGTCGCTTGTTGCAGCGCTGTGCGGCTGATTTCATTGCGCCAATATTTTTCCAAGGTAAATTTCAGCTCGCGATTGGCGCCGATGCGAGGAAAACCGAGATTATGCGTTTTTATTGTCATCGTGTTTTGCTTTGTTCAGATCGTTATCGGAAAAAGCTATTGTATTGACGACAATTAATGAATAAAATTGATATTTATTCAAATATATATGAATATTCCTCATAGTATGGAGCTAATACATCTGCGGATACTACTCGCTTTAAAAAAGCAGGGGACCTTGGTCGCCGCCGCTGATCAGCTGCATTTGACCCAATCAGCACTTTCCCACCAGATCAAAGCGCTTGAACAACGCTTAGGCTTAAAATTATGGTATCGACAGGGACGCAAACTGGTGCTGACCCAGGCGGGCCAATATTTATCGCAAGTAGCTGAATTCATCATCCCGACACTCGAATCAGCGGAACAACATATTCAGTTGCTGAGCAAGGGAAAAATCGGCAAATTTTCGATTGGCATTGATTGCCATGCCTGTTACGAATGGCTGCGAACCATCCTGCATCCTTTTTTAACGGCATGGCCGGAGTTGGATATCGAGGTTACGTCACGTTTTCGCTTCGACGCCTTCGCAGCAATCCGTGAATACAAATTGGATGCCGTACTTACCTCTGATCCGGCAAGTGACGGATTGCTATGGTATGAGCCTTTGTTTGATTTCGAGTTGCTATTAATCGTACCGAAAGACCATGCCTTTACCACTCAAAAACAAATCGAGCCGGAACAACTGAAGAATGAAACGATTCTAACTTATCCCGTACCTCGGCAGCGTCTGGATATCTTCAGTCAAGTACTGCAACCGCACAGTATTGAACCGTTGCATCACAAACAGGTTGAGGAAACGGACATTATGCTGCAACTGGTTGCCGCTCATCGCGGGGTTTGTTTGCTGCCAGATTGGCTGCTCAAAGAAAAAATGCGAAGCCAGCACTTAGCCGGTGTTAGAATAAAAGATTTTCGATTGGTTAAAACAATGTATCTCGCGGCCCGTTATGAAGATAAAGACCTGGAATATATTTCATGGTTTGTACAACACGCCAGAAATAGTTTGAAATAATACTTTAAATAAGGAAGACCGGCGTCCGAACTCAATAAAACAGAGCTCAAACAAGGCATGGGTTAATGTTTTTGTTGTTTTATAAATGAAAAAGGGAGCTTCGGTATACCGAAGCTCCCTTTAGGCCATGTCAAACTTAGTTTGGAGTTTGACCTTCAGCTTTCATTTGAGCTTCCACTTCACGGTCCAGCTCTTCATAACCGCCTTTCAAATGCTCTGTTTCTCTACCTTTCAGCAAGATTACCAGGATAACTGTTGCTACAATTAATCCACCAATATACAACCAGAAGTTGTCTTTTTCTTGATCTGCCATTTTTATGTCCTCTTTTGTTTTATATGGACGCTATGTTGTTATTAAATACGTCCGGTTAGTTTAACTAAAACACAACGTTGTTACTGTTATTATGTTGCGCCTAGTCAGTTTAATGCTTTTAAAAAAAAACCCAGTAATTCGCTTAAACCGGGTTTTTTATCTTAAGCGTATCCAACGTTATTGCATTGAAGAAACAGAGCTGGAAAGTTTTTGCTGTGTGCCATCGGGATCATCTAAGCAACCTGTTAAACCGATAACCATCATAGCTATTGCAAGAACTGATAATACTTTTTTCATTTGATCCTCCTCTTGGGAAAAATATTTTTAGTTGTCGTGTGCTCCTTACGAATTCGTAAGCACGGTTGTATTTTTAACATGGTCAAATTCAATATGCAAGAAAATTTATAATAAATTTATGTCCTCCGGCAAATTGATTATCATATTTTTGCCGTGCCATTGAACCTCGCCGATGTCATGCCAAGGTTGACCTAGATTATCATTGCGCAGGTTATCGACCCAATCGGGCGGCGCCTGAATTTTTTTCAATTTGATGATAAATCGCGTGTGATCGAGGTCCAGACCGGCTTTTATTCCCCAAAAAGCAAGCACCTTTTTCAGCAGTCTATGCAGCCTGTCGTTGTCGATATTCGGCGTTACCGCGATATTGGCCCACATTGAATGCACTCTTCCCCAGTTTGGTGCGATAATCCGGCCCTGCTCATTAATAAACGGCAACCACCGCTCACGGTTGTTTTGATCAAGATAAGTTATCCCCAGGATATGGTTATATCCTTTGAAATGGTCATGCAGGTATAAAGCGTGCGGCGTAATGCCGAAAAAAGTCGTGGTCAGCGTCAAAATAGAATTACTGATTGTTCTCAACGGTCCGGTAATACTGCCGGCATTTGCATCAAGTCCTAATCGATAAACGACACCGTAATGCAACGTGCTGTTTAATTGCAGTATCAAAATAACAACAAACACTTTTGCCAAGCGCAGCGAGAACTGGCGCGGATGCGATTCCGCATAGCGTTCAAAAATCCGTTCATAAACCGAAATCGGTTTTTTTATAACGGCGGCAGGGACACAAGTACTATCACAAGCCGTGCGAACACGGTTATCGGCGATATGGCGGTAGCGGCGCGCGGCAAGCTGATAGATCCCGGGAATTCGCAGCAGCCACGACAATGCCAGCGGATAGCGCATTTTGGCCATAATCCGTATATAGGTGTCCAACCCCCTGAATAAACGACCGTCATCGGCATCCAACGCATATAAATCGGCCAGCAACTGATCCTTGGCGATACCCTGCAACGCGGGTTCACTTTGCGCGTAGGTTTGCAGACCTCTAAAGTCGATAGCGGCAAACACGTCGAAATGTCTGATTATTATTACCGTGCGATTGCACAACGGACATTGCTCATCATAAAACACCGTTAAGGTTTTACGTTTATTTTTAAATCTCGCAGCCATTTTCCGCCACCAAGCGAAAGGAACCAGCAAAGGATACAAAGCCAGCATCCCTAGTCCAAACGGATAGATATTGAATGACAGCGCGATACCTGAATGCAATGCAATCCCAAAAAATAATGCAATGGGCCGCAGGCGTTTTGAAAAATAAAGCCCCAGGAAAACAAATTGAAAAACGATAATTGCATAACCAATGGCTTTTTGTAACAACTCGATATTCAAAAGCCAGGACATGTCTATCGCGGAAATGTAGTAGGGTTGAGTCGATGGCAACCATGCACCAAGGCCGTTTCGCCAATGATCGGAGGTTAGTTTATGGATGGCTGAATCAAAATAAAGAAACCCCAGGCATACAACGACCGGAACAATATAAGCCAGAATTGTCACATTGTTCGGCGGGACATAAGTCTTCTTCAATGTCGAAAAAGCCAGTTTATAGCGTAAATTGTCGATCGAAAAGGCCCGCTCGACCGGTAAAAAAATGAGAAAAAAAGCAATGCCGGTCATAAACTGATCGAATCCGCCGTCAAAATCCCGCTGCATCGGTGTAAAACTGACGAACACAATCCATAAAATATAGTTTGCTATCGTCATCAGTTGAGTGCGGTATCCGATGATCAACAAAAATGCCGCGATCGCCCATACCCCTAAAAAGAAGGTAATCATCGGAAACTCGATATCCATATAGGGTATCGGATCGAAAATCAGGTGATTGAAATACAGTAAAAAAATGATTTCCTGAAACAGCACCAGACCGTACATTATGCGGACTAATCCCAGGCCGGTAGCAGTCACTTGCCGATCGGCATATTTTTGGATTATTTCGGCAAATTTTTTCAACATAATTAGCTATCGGGATAGAATTTGCGAGTCGAAACGGGGGTAAACAAGACAACCAACAGCGTTGGGGTTTGGGGGGGAAGATATAAAACAATAAGGCCGCTATAAACCCTGTACGGGGCTCATAGCGGCCTTATTGCGCAGTTTGTCTGCTTTCTTACATATAACTGCGATATTACTCTGAATCGTCGTCGTGCTCAGCGAAAACCCATTTAATAAAGAAATAAGCACCAGCCACAACTACAGCCAAGCCGATCATGCCGCTTGGTTCTTTTAACATTTCAGTAAGATCTAAAATTGCTCCCATGAGTATTCTACCTTTTTCTAGTGTTAACAAACGTTGTGTTGCCGTATTTACGGCAAACGAGGTTTGTATAATACTCGAAAGGCCCGTAAAGTCAAGATTTTATTGCAGCGGCTCGGTTCCGCCAACGTCAAACAGATATCTAAATAGGCTTGATATTTAACCATATGTTGTCATAATGTCGTATTCTAGTAGGTACAAAAATGATGAGATTTGGTTTCAAAACAAATCCCACAGGAATATTGATAATGCAAAATCTAAAAAGCTTTCTATTGTTGGCAACCATTTTATTTCCGTTCTCTGCTTTTGCCGAATACACTTTGAAAGACAAATCCGAAATTGTCGGCGTCTGGATAGTTGAATCGACAGCACCTAAATTGGATGGAAACAGAAGGCCGGCAACACAGGAAATGGAATTTAGAGAGGACGGTTCTTATCTGTCGTCCGCTGTTGACTTCCGCACGGGATCTTCTTCCGGATTCACGGCAATTAGCACTTATCAAGTGGAGAACGGTATTATTAAAGTGGAAAAACCCGGCCGGCCGGGAAAATATGACCGATTTAAAGTCTATGAAAAAGAAGATAATAAAATGATCTTAAAGGGCGGTACCGAAGGCTTCTATTTCTTGAGAAAGAAATGATTAACTATAAAATAAATAACTTAAAGGTGTAGGAAAAATGATAGGTGGTGTAATAATTTTATTGGTTGCGGTGTGGTTCTATCAAACCGCGATAAAAGCAAAAAAATCCAATGCTTTTTTATGGGTTGCCATTGGAGCGGTCACTTTTTTTTCGGCTCAATACTTTCTTGTCAATATGAATGTCTATATCCTGGACGCCATCAAAGAAAGCCAAAGTGCCGGCATGCTTCCCGGGCGCGATTTAACCAGCGTTGGAGACCGTATCACGCAAGACGCCCGGGGCGGCGTTTCCGGCTTTATTCTTTCGGCTTTTCTTGAATTAATGCCCCCTTTAGGCGGCATCATCGCTGCCGCTTTTGTCCGTACTCTCGCACTCTTAAGGGAAAAACCGACACCTGCCAATCTGACGAGCGGTTTCGGGGAAATGATCAAAGGAATTTTGGTTTCAATTAAAGACTCGGTTAAAACCGCTGAGAAATAAGCCCCAATCAGCTTAACAATAATAAAGCCCGGATATCATCCTGTATGCGGGCTTTTTTATACCGGCAGCCAATAAATCCGATGTTGCCATGTTTGCCGGTATTTCAATAGATGGATACGACTGCCTTTTTCCATTCAGGGTATGTCTAATTTTTCCCTTTTGTGCTTTTATTTCCGTATCGTTTATCTGGTGTTATCCTCTAGCATTCAAGCCGTTAAAGCCGATTCACCCTGCCGAATTTCGATTCGTAGGTTTGCCCGCGCAAACGGCCGGGCTAGGCCTATAAGGCAACCCTATATTAGCGATTGCCTAATTTACCCTGCGATAATTGAAACGATGAAAACCAAAGTCAAAATAAATAAAACCGTACCGACCAAACCGGCGATAATAAACGTTGAAGCTGAGCCGTGTTTAAAGTCTCGTTCCCTGTTTTTGTCACTCTGCACTCCGATTGCCCCTGCAATGACCGATTGGATAACCTGCAATGGTGTTAGCTTTGACATAACTTTCCCAAAAAATTATATTAGTTTTTTATAATATAAATTGCCGCTCTATTTTGCAACAGCAAAATAGTCGTCTTACTTTCAGAATCATGTTTAAATGACCAGCCGTCCTATGAGCAATAAAGACTTGTTAACAGTCCTACTTTCCCAACAAATCCTGTTTCTGGATGGTGCGATGGGCACCATGATCCAACAATACCAACTGCAGGAGAATGACTATCGCGGAGAGCGTTTTGCCGATTGGAGCTGTGACCTTAAAGGCAATAATGACTTACTGTCATTAACCCAACCCGATATAATCAAGACGATACATACCGCTTATTTGGAAGCGGGCTCGGATATCATCGAGACCAATACCTTCAATGCCACGGCCATCGCAATGGCGGATTATCAGATGCAGTCGCTGGCCTATGAAATCAATGTCACATCGGCACGATTGGCAAAACAAGCGGCAGATGCAATGATGACGTTAACTCCCGATAAGCCGCGGTTTGTCGCCGGCGTATTGGGACCGACCAACAGAACCGCTTCAATTTCCCCCGATGTCAATGACCCCGGCTTTAGGAATACCAACTTCGACCAGTTGGCGGCGGCCTATAGCGAAGCGGTTGGCGGACTGGTCGACGGCGGTGCGGATCTGCTGCTGATCGAAACAGTATTTGACACCTTAAATGCCAAAGCGGCAATTTTTGCCATCGAGCAGTATTTTGCCGAACAAGGCATTACGCTGCCGGTAATGATTTCCGGAACGATCACCGACGCGTCCGGCAGAACCTTATCCGGCCAGACCGCTGAGGCTTTCTGGAACTCCGTGCGCCACATCAGGCCGATTTCGATCGGTTTCAACTGCGCTCTGGGTCCCAAAGCGCTCAGGCAGTATATTGAAGAATTATCGCTGATCGCCGACACCCACGTTTCAGCCCACCCCAATGCCGGTTTACCCAATGAATTCGGTGAATACGATCTTTCACCACAAGCCATGGCGGACGAATTGGAGGATTGGGCCGGCAACGGTTTTGTGAATATCATCGGAGGTTGCTGCGGCAGCACCCCGGCCCACATTAAAGCGATTATCGAAGCGGTAAAAAAACATCCGCCGAGAAAAATTCCTGCGGTGCAAAAGCAATGCCGCCTGGCCGGCCTGGAAGCGATGAATATTGGACCGGATTCGTTATTCGTCAATGTCGGCGAACGCACCAATGTCACCGGCTCCGCCCGTTTTAAACGGTTGATCGTGGAACAGGATTATGAAACCGCCTTGGAGGTTGCCAGGGAACAAGTCGAAAACGGAGCACAAATCATTGATATCAATATGGATGAAGGCATGCTGGATTCCAAAGAGGCGATGGTGAAATTTTTGAATTTAATCGCCTCCGAACCGGATATCAGCAAGGTACCCATTATGCTGGACTCCTCAAAATGGGAAATTCTGGAGGCCGGTTTAAAGTGCATTCAGGGCAAAGGCATCGTTAATTCCATCTCACTCAAGGAAGGCGAACAAACTTTTATCAACCACGCCCAATTGGTGCGGCGTTATGGGGCGGCAGTTATCGTCATGGCTTTCGATGAAGGGGGACAGGCCGATACCCTGCAGCGCAAGGTCGAAATCTGTCAACGCGCCTATAAAATCCTGACCGAACAACTGGACTTCCCGCCGGAAGATATTATTTTTGACCCCAACATTTTTGCGATTGCCACCGGTATCGATGAACACAATAATTACGGCCTTGATTTTATCGAGGCAACTCGGATAATCAAAAATACCCTGCCGCATGCTCTGGTATCCGGCGGTGTATCCAATGTCTCCTTCTCCTTCCGCGGCAATAACCCGGTTCGGGAGGCGATCCATGCCGTGTTTTTATATCACGCCATCAACGCCGGGATGGATATGGGGATCGTCAATGCCGGACAATTGGCCATTTATGCTGAGATCCCGGACGAATTGCGCAATGCCGTTGAAGACGTGGTCCTGAACCGGCATCCCGAAGCAACTGAAAAATTGTTGGAAATCGCGGAGCAATACCGTGGCGACGGCAGCGTTACCGACAAAAAGGAGGCGCTTGAATGGCGCAGCTGGCCGGTCAACAAGCGCCTGGAACATTCCCTGATTAAAGGAATTGCCGATTATATCGAGGAAGATACCGAAGCCGCCCGGCAGCAAGCGGAAAAACCATTACATGTTATCGAAGGACCGCTGATGGACGGCATGAATGTCGTCGGCGACCTGTTTGGCGACGGAAAAATGTTCCTGCCGCAGGTGGTCAAATCCGCGAGAGTAATGAAAAAAGCCGTCGCTTATTTAATGCCGTTTATGGATGCCGAGAAACAAGGCTCTTTACAAAGCAATGGAAAAATCTTAATGGCAACAGTGAAAGGCGATGTTCACGATATCGGCAAAAACATCGTCGGCGTCGTATTGCAATGCAATAATTACCAGGTGATTGATTTGGGCGTGATGGTACCCGCTGAAAAAATCCTGCGGACTGCCCGCGAGGAAAATGTCAATATCATCGGACTGAGCGGTTTGATAACACCTTCCCTCGATGAAATGGTGCACGTTGCCAAGGAAATGCAACGTCTGGAATTGGACATCCCTTTACTGATCGGCGGCGCAACCACGTCCCGCGCACATACTGCAGTAAAAATCGAACCGAATTATCAGGGCCCGACCGTCTATGTGACTGACGCATCGCGCAGCGTCGGCGTCGCCGGCAATTTACTCAATGCGGAATTGCGCAAAGTGTACGTGCAGAAAATCCGTCATGAATACGCCCAGGTAAGGCAAAGGCATTTGGGTCGTAAAGCGCGAAGCCAGCAGCATCCACTGCAAACAGCCAGGGAAAAAAGATTCGTCAGGAGCTATTATCAACCGGTCAAACCCGCTTTTTTGGGCACCAAAGTGATCGACAACTACCCTTTACAAAAACTGCTTGACTATATCGACTGGACGCCGTTTTTCCAGACCTGGGAGTTGGCCGGACGTTATCCCGCGATACTCGATGATGCGGTTGTCGGCAAGGAAGCGCGTAAATTATTTAACGATGCCCGGCAAATGCTGGATCAAGTTGTCAAAGAGCAATGGTTGCAGGCACGGGCTGTAATCGGCTTCTTCGCCGCTAACAGCGACCAAGACGACATCATCCTGTTTACCGATGATACACGCTCGGAAAAACTGGAGATTCTGCATCATTTACGCCAGCAAAATATCAAAGCACCGGGCATGCCGAATTATTGCCTGGCGGATTTCATTGCACCGCTGTCCGGCGGCCAGCCTGATTACATCGGTGCTTTTGCAGTAACCACCGGCATCGGTATCGATGAAAAATTGCGCCAATTCGAGCAACAGCACGATGACTACAGTTCCATTATGCTGAAAGCATTGGCCGATCGGCTGGCAGAGGCATTCGCCGAACACCTGCATGAACAGGTCAGAAAAGTCTATTGGGGATACGCGACGGACGAAAATTACGACAACGAACAGTTAATCAAAGAAAGCTACCAGGGCATCCGCCCGGCTCCCGGTTATCCGGCTTGCCCGGACCATACTGAAAAAAGTAAACTGTTTTCATTGTTGAATGTCACCGCCAATACCAGTATCGAATTAACCGACAGTTATGCCATGTATCCGGCAGCGGCAGTCAGCGGATGGTATTTTTCCCACCCTGATGCACAATATTTTAATGTTGGTAAAATAGACCGTGATCAATTGGAAGACTATGCACAACGCAAAGGGTTAACTCATGAACAAGCTGAACGGTGGTTGGCGGCGCATCTTGCGTGAAAAAAATGTTGGAACGTAAAATCGAAAGAGCCATTTACGCGAGCCGCTGGTTGCTGGCGCCCCTGTATCTGGGGATGACGCTTGCACTGCTGGCGCTGGGCGTCAAATTCTTTCAGGAAATCACCCATCTACTCCCGCATATACTGGAAATTACCGAAGCGGATCTGATATTGTTGACCTTGACCTTAATCGACATCACCCTGGTCGGCAGCCTGATCATTATTGTCATGTTCAGCGGTTACGAGAATTTTGTATCGCAGCTGGATATCCATGAAACCACTGAAAAGCTCGATTGGCTGGGTACCCATGATTACGGCTCGTTGAAAATGAAAGTCGCCACCTCGATCGTTGCTATTTCATCGATACATCTATTGAAAATTTTCATGAATATACAACACACCGACAATGAAAAATTGGTCTGGTATGTCATCTTTCACCTGACCCTGGTCGTTTCCGCGCTGTTAATGGGTTACCTGGATAAAATAAGCAAACATCAATTCCATGCTGATACTACTAGGAACTGAAGGTTGCCATTTATGTGAGCAGGCTGAGGCGATTCTGGCAGCGTCTCTCGCCGAAAGAAACGAAAGGATCAACGTTAAAATTATCGATATTGCTGAACAGCAGCAGTGGCAGGAAAAATACGCAATCCGCATTCCACTCGTCTACCATCCCGAGACAGGTTCCGAACTGGGCTGGCCGTTCGACAAAAACAATCTGCACGAATTCCTTAACAAATTGCCCAATAAGACTGAATCGGCGACTGTGCAATAAAGTTATCAGACATCGGCAGGATGTGATGTATTTTTTACGCTATTTTCTAGCTATGCCGATTTATAATCATACGGGCCGGCAAGCATTGGTTTCCGCTAGTGATGCCTGTCCGAAAAACTGCAGCCGTGGCCGCAGCTCCAATAACCAGCAAAAACCGGTAAATCGTGCCAAGAAAATTAGGAGCATACAAGATGTATTACTTTTTTTCACGTTATAGTTTTCTGCTGTTCATCATCGGCTTATACCTTGTTGCGGCACTTTACCTCCCGACCTGGTATATTTTGCTCACTTACGAAGATCTTTACGGCGAATGGTCGCAGACCTTATTTTTTGGCGTTGCTTTCGCATTTGCCGCTCGTCTGTTTCTTGCCCGATCGTCCTACCGCTGGTTTTTTCTTGCTCTGGCGATAAGCTGCTTGTATGTGTTCATGGAGGAAATATCCTGGGGCCAGCGCCTGTTCGGCATAGCAACGCCGGAATTCTTCAAACAGCATAACCTGCAGCGGGAAATTAACCTGCACAATATGTTGACCGGCCCTTATGCCAGCGATATTAAGGCGTTTCTCGAATACTTAATTACCGCGGGCTTGATAGGATACGGCGTTGTCTATCCGATATTGTTAAAATTCCGTTGCGGCATTGCCCGATTTGTCGAAACCCTGAAAATCCCCGCTCCACCGCTTTATTTAGCCCCTTATTTTTTAGCCGCCGCCGTTCTCGAACCGGAACCGTTTCGCTTCAACGAAGCGGAAATCGCCGAATTATTGACCGCCGTGGCGCTGACACTATTGACCGTGCACTACTGGTACGCGCAGCGATTCTCGCTGCTGCCCCATGCCGACGCCAAATGGCCGCAAAACTACGCGGCCCGATACATGGGTGCATTATGGACAGTATTGCTGCTAGTGCTGGTAAGCGCATTTTTGATAACGACGCTGCTTTACCAATCACCCGATATGCAACGCAGGATTGATAACAGAATTTATAACGGTTACAAAAAATTCGCACTGCGCTATCAATCTTATAAACAGTGGGATATAGCCAATGATCTGTTATTGAAAGTCTACCGCAAAAACCCCGAAGACACGGCAAATTTGCGCGCCATCGCAAGCAATTACCGGCGTATGGATGACAAGGAGGCCTTTGCCGAATATAACGGCATGGCCATCAAGGCCGGCTTAAAACGGTATCGGCAAAACCCGCAAAATATTGCCGCAAATTTATCGTTGGCGAAAAGTTACCGGCAGCGCGGCGACTTTAGCGAAGCGCAACGCTACGTCAAAAACGCATATCTGAGGGCTTCAGTCGACGCCAAAAAGCATCCCGACAGCCCGTACCGGGCTTACTGGCTAGGCCAGAGCCTGGAATCCCTGGGCATGTATCAAAAAGCCTATTTGCAATACAAAAAGGCGGTGCGACTCAATCCCTCGCGTTCCGATTATCGTAAAGCCTACTTAAAAGCCGAAAGGCGTATAAAAAAACTCACTCAATAATTCCGGCAAACCGGCTACTGCGGTGTTACGCCGTTACCAACGTCAGCCGGGCGTTTTTTCAGCCAAGACAAAGAATAAATGTGCGTAAAACATTTTTATAACAAACGGTAACGGCAGCCATTCGAAACAATAGTAAAATTTCAGCTTCAACGGGTATTGGTCGGTTTTCATCCACTCAACGGTCCGGCTTTGCCAATCTATGGTATTCAAATCGGTTTTCTTACGATGCAGTTTCATGTCGCGGATACCCATCGAATCCGGGAAAGGCGGCGTATCCACCAAGCCCATCTCCACCACTTGCAGGCCATTCTGCTGAAAATACCGGCGCACGTGAAAAGGATTCATAAAAAAAACGTCACCGTGTGTCCAGGGTTCTTTGAAATAACGGTGCACCAGGCGGTGACTGAAAAAACCGGGATTAAACCGATTGACGCCGATATACAGGACATATTGTTTACTTAGCCGGCTCATCTCAGCCAACAGCGACGCCGGCTTGTCATCCTTGGCAAGCTGCATAAAGTTCCATACCAAATCGTAGTGATGCGCCGGTAAAGCGGATTGATGCAGATCGCCGCATTCATGATAGGACACCGGCAAATTCAGTTCCCGCCAAACCGGTTTTGACTTTGGTTCCGCATTAACCAGAGTCACTTCCGCTCCGCAGGCGGCAAATGCCAGCGAATAGAGAGAAGGCATGGCTTTTTCCCCCTTGGCGGGAATCTCCAGTATGTTTCCAATCGGATATTGCCTTAATAAGCGTTTAAACAACTTATCTAATGCAAAACGTTCATAATCCAGCCCCTTCCCTTCAATTTCTACGGTTTTATTTGCCATTTTACTTTATCATCTACGCT
>JBNLCC010000153.1:0-41464 GCA_050303615.1 Methylococcaceae bacterium
TATGCTAATTATGGTATCGGGCCAAATGAAATGGACACAACCGGATATTATAATGACGGGCTTGCTACACAGGCGGTAGTCTTCGACATCATGTCGGTGATTCACGGCGGATGAAGTCATGCAGTCGACTTGTTTCCGCCCCGTTAAAGCATCAGTACGGGGCGGAACAGGTGTCGAATGAATAACTAACCCGGATATTTCGTCACCCTTTGAAAAATTGTTAACCCAGCTTTAACATTTCGTAATTGTAAGGCACTGATGATTATCAATATTTTAATATTATGGCACTACATTTGTTAAGGCTGGGTTAAAAACCTCCGACGCATTCAAGATTGCCCAAGTATATTTTGTGTGACACTTTTGTTCGCGGGAACAGCTAAAAAAAGCCGAAAAAACTGGGGAACAACCCAACCGAGCCAAAAGCACACAGGAAGACTCGTTTGTTTCCAGACAGCTGTGCGCGCTGCCTACGCATTCAATTTCGCTCCCTGGGCGTTAAATTGTCCGCTAAGTTTTAGCTTCGCAAAAAAACTTAGAATTCTTATTGTAAGGGACTCTTGTACTTTTTCCTATAGAAATAGGCTGCAACAAAAATTGCGGCTAGTGAGAAAACAACAATATCGGCGTCCCTAACATAGTCGACAACCGCATTACCATAATGATAATAAAGCGAAAAAAACGTAATTGTGGAAATGGTACAGGCCAATAAATCGGCAAGCGCGAACTTTATAAAATCCATGCTGCCTAATCCGGCAGTTAAAAATAAGCCGTTCCGGACGCCAAAAGGGATAAACCGGCCTACTATTAAGGTGATTACTCCGTAATTTTCGTAATAGTTATGTATTTTTTGGATCCTTTCGGGAGGAACCATGTTGGCAAAGAATCTGATTTCAAATAGTTTCGGCCCCAGAAACCGGCCCAGACTGTAGCAAATTAAATCCGACAGATAAGCACCCATATATACCCCGGCAAATAAATACGGGAGGTAATCAGGATTACTGCTCGCCAGAATTGCCGAAATAAACAGCATCGCATCTTCGGAGACCGGAATATTAAATCCTGCCAATAATAATAACCCGAATATTATCAAAGGCGCATAGTGAATATTTGACTGGATATAAATGATGAGATCTTCCATTAGTAATTCGTCTTGGGAGTTGGAAAATAAATAGCTTTTCATTATAAGCCGAATCAGCAAAAAGAGATACTTCGTCTGGCCGGTGGATTTTATACCTCACAGGGCCAGTGCAAGAAATATCCGATATGATCACGACGAAGATCTAGCAAATTACCGTGATTGCCCGTTATCGCCTGCAGAAACACAAACAGCTTCAACTTAAAATTTAACTCATCCCAATCTTAATAAAGTTGAGTCAATACTCACTTTAATACAAATTCCTCACAAGCCCTTTCCAAAGCGCATTTTACGGCCTGACTTCTGATCGAATGCCTGTCTCCGGAAAACAAATATTTGCCGACAACCGGCTGTTTACCTTTCCGGCACCAAGCTAAAAAAACCGTACCGACAGGCTTATGCTCACTGCCCCCTTCCGGGCCGGCAATTCCGCTCACTGCAATGGTGCAATCCGCCAAACTATGACGCAACGCTCCCGTTACCATTTCCTTGACCGTTTCGGCGCTGACTGCGCCGTGTTGTTCGAGCGTCGTGTGCTTTACGTCCAGCATTTGTATTTTTGCTTCATTGCTATATGTTACAAAGCCCCGGTCAAACCATGCCGAACTGCCTGAAATGGCAGTTATTGCCTGAGCGATCCATCCGCCTGTGCAGGATTCAGCGGTAGCTATTTTTTTACCTTCTGTTACCAGCAGACGTCCCAATTGCTCGGCCAAGGCAATTAATTCTTTGTCCATGATGTATGATAGCCTCAGTTCAGATAAAATAAACGACTGTAACCGATTTGTAGTTTCGTTTAACGTTATCCATAAAGTAAACACGGAAATCATTTTGTCAATTCTATTATCCAGTTTCTATTTATAACATTAAATTCAACTGGCCGAAAACCGTAACACCACTGATTGAGGTACCTTTTTCGTCCTTAGAACAAACACTTTGGCAGTATTTTAAAAAGAATTTTTAATTATTAATGTTATCCGTCAAAACAAACACAGGTGCTGCACCAGCATGACTGTTAAACAGGAGCCAGCCTCCGTCAAATCGCATACTCCAATGATGCAGCAATATTTGCGTATCAAAGCGCAGCATCCGGATATTTTAGTCTTTTATCGGATGGGAGACTTTTACGAATTATTCTTCGACGATGCAAAAAAAGCTGCCCAACTGCTCGGCATCACCTTGACAAAACGCGGCGAATCAGCCGGACAACCTATACCCATGGCGGGTATACCGTTTCATTCTGCGGAGGGATACATCGGTAAATTAATCCGCCTGGGCGAATCCATCGCCATTTGCGAACAAATCGGCGACCCGGCGCTATCCAAAGGCCCGGTTGCAAGGAAAGTTGTGCGCATCGTTACTCCCGGTACCGTTACTGACGAAGCGTTGCTGGAAGAGCATCGCGACAATTTGCTTATTGCAGTCGCTTTTCCGGAGAGCAATTACGGTATCGCTAGCCTTGAACTCACCAGCGGCCGATTTGTTTTACTGCAGGTCGATTCGGAAACACAATTGTGCAGTGAAATCGAACGACTTAACCCCGCGGAAATACTAATCAATGAAAACGACGCCATTCCCGATTCGATACAGGGACGCAAAGGAGTAACCGGCCGTCCTCCATGGCATTTTGACCCGGACAGTGCCCGGCAAATTCTATTGAAACAGTTCAACTGCCATGACTTGAAAGGCTTCGGCTGCGAACATTTATCCTCTGCCGTAGCCGCGGCGGGCTGTTTACTTCAATATGTTCAGGATACGCAGCGCAACGCTTTACCGCATATAGTGGGTATAAGCGTTGAAAATTGTGAAGAAGGGATTATCTTGGATGCGGCCAGCCGCAGAAATCTGGAACTGGATTATCACCCTTCCGGCGAACAAAAATATACGCTTGCGGGGGTATTGGATAAAACTGCGACGGCAATGGGCAGCCGTTGTTTAAGACGATGGATCAACCGACCGCTGCGTGATCAAACGCTGTTGAACGAACGCTTTGATCGCATCGACATTTTTCTGGAAAACCAATTTTTTCACGTCGTCCATGAAACACTGCGGCAAGTTGGTGATATTGAGCGGATCTGCTCGCGAATTGCGTTAAAATCAGCCCGTCCAAGAGATCTTATAGTACTGCGCGACACGCTGGCGGTATTACCCGAACTACAACAGCACCTGCAAACTATCGGTAATCCCACACTTGACGGCTTATCCAAAGCCATAGGCGTCCATCCGGAAATACATATCTTATTGTGCAAGGCAATCATTGACACCCCCCCCGTGCTGATCCGGGACGGCGGAGTCATCGCTCCCGGCTACGACAGCGCACTCGATGAATTAAGAAACCTGAGTCAAAATGCCGATCAATTCCTACTTGCAATGGAAGAGCGCGAAAA
Organism: Methylococcaceae bacterium; assembly: GCA_050303615.1. Lineage (GTDB taxonomy): Bacteria > Pseudomonadota > Gammaproteobacteria > Methylococcales > Methylomonadaceae > CAZDXJ01. The sequence continues at coordinate 3,523 of JBNLCC010000153.1, forward strand.
ACAAAATACCGGTATTAATAATCTGAAAATCAATTATAACCGGGTGCATGGTTATTATATTGAAGTGTCGCGTGCACAAGCGGATAAAGTGCCTGTTGCTTACACCCGAAGACAGACGCTAAAAAATGTCGAGCGCTACATCACCGCTGAATTAAAGACATTTGAAGATAAGGTGCTCAGCGCCCGGGAAAAAGCGCTAAGCTGCGAAAAGTTGTTATATGACGAGTTATTGGAAATCCTGTCCGGCTCATTGACCTTACTGCAGCAATGCGCAACGGCAATGGCGGAGCTGGACGTTCTGGTCAATTTTGCAGAACGGGCCTACACGCTCGACCTGAGCCGTCCTGAATTAGCTCAAACTCCCGGTCTTTACATTAAAGAGGGTCGACATCCGGTGGTTGAACAAGTATCGGAACTGCCTTTTGTCGCCAATGATCTTGAGTTCAGCGCGCTACGCAAAATGCTGATTATTACCGGCCCCAACATGGGCGGTAAATCGACCTATATGCGCCAGTCGGCGTTGATTGTTATAATGGCGCAATTCGGTTGTTTCGTGCCTGCAAAAACCGCCCGTATCGGACCGATAGACCGCATCTTTACCCGTATCGGCGCATCCGACGACTTGGCCGGCGGCCGTTCCACTTTTATGGTGGAAATGTCCGAAACTGCAAATATCCTGCATAATGCAACGCAACAGAGTCTGATTTTAATGGACGAAATCGGCCGCGGCACCAGTACTTTTGACGGTTTATCACTTGCTTGGGCATGCGCTGACTATCTGGCAAAACAAACCAAGGCTTTCACATTGTTTGCCACCCACTATTTTGAATTGACTACCTTGGCGGAAGAACAGCAGGAGATTCAAAACGTGCACCTGGATGCAAAGGAGCATGGTGACAAAATCGTGTTTTTACACGCGGTTAAGGAGGGCCCGGCGAGTCAGAGCTACGGCCTGCAAGTCGCATCCCTGGCCGGAGTGCCGCGAACGGTAATCGATAAGGCCCGAAATAAGCTGCTGCACCTGGAAAACAATGCCTATGCGGAACAACAGGTCGTTACAGCCAATACACAATTGGATTTGTTTTCGACTGCGGAATGTCATCCCGCAGTCTGCCTACTTGACGAAATAAACCCCGATGATGTTACGCCGCGTCAGGCGCTGGATTTATTATACCGCCTCAAGCAGTTGACTTGAAGTGAGGCGAAGAGATGGCCGGCTGCAGAATTTCGATTACTGTGGAATACAAGCATATGCTGCTGTTCTGCGCCTTCCCAACCGAAATTCGGTAAACAAGAGCGATCTGGCAATCTAATAACTATTTGATTTTCTGTCCGGCTTTTTCGGCCCCCAGTGCTTTTGCCAGTTTATCGGCCGGGACATAACCCGGAAGTATCGTACCCTTTTCCGTTACTAACATGGGGGTACCCCTGGTACCCAGCTTTTGTCCAAGATCCATGTGCGCATCTACCGGATTGTCACACTCTTTCGACTCCGGCGTATTACCTTTTTTAGCGTCGGTTAATGCCGCATTACGGTCTTCCGAACACCACACGGAAACCGCTTTTTTATACGATTCAGATCCTTTTCCGGCACGCGGGAAAAACATATATTGTATAGTAATACCCTGGTCAAGATATTGATCAATTTCCGAATGCAATTTACGGCAATAACCGCAGTCAATATCGGTAAAAACAGTCAATGTAAATTTACTTTCCTCCGGTTTGAAAAGTATCATTTGATCCTGACCGATTTCGTTGATTGCTTTGATGCGAGTCTCCGCAATTTTTTCTTCAGTTAAATCTTTCCGCGCTTCAACATCATATAACGACCCTTGAATGATGTATTTTCCGTCGTCGGTAATATAAAAAATTTGCGTATCAACCAAAACTTCATACAAACCATCAATTTCGGATGGAGAAATTCTGTCCGGTTTAACAGTCGGCATGGCGCGGGACAACGCCTGCTGGATTTGCTGTTCGTCTGCATGAAGGTTGTTAAGGAATAAGCAACCGGCCGCTACTAAGCCGTAGTTAATTAATTTTTTCATTTTCATTCTTTTCCAATTAGCCAAGTATTCGCCCTAAGTCCAAAATCACAGCAAAACTCATTAGCAAAATCAAAATCAACAGTCCGATATTCTGGAACAATATCTGAGCCTGTTCGGAAAGCGGGCTGCCTTTTACCGCCTCAATGGCATAAAACAACAGATGCCCTCCATCCAAAACCGGGATAGGCAGCAAATTGACCACTGCCAGTCCGACACTGACCGAACCCAGGAATTTCAGGAAATACACGAAGCCCATACTGGCTGACTGGCCGGCGAATTGGGCGATGCTGATAGGCCCGCTTAAATTCTCCACCGACGCTTTTCCTATAAGCATCGAACCGATTACTTTCAATGTCGCTAAGGAATACATGTAGGTGCGTTTAAATGCCGCGCCTAAAGCTTCTACAGGCGCTAAAGAATATTCAACGCGCATAGAGTCCATCATACCTTCCGGAATCTCTACGCCGGCCCCGATTCTGCCGATAATCCCCTTTGCACTGTCGAAAGCGGCCGGAGTGATCTGTAAATTTAACTGCCGGTCATTCCGTTCGACAATCAAATCAATTGTTTTGTTCGGCCTGATTTGTACAAATTCCACCCATTGCGACCAGGTTTCTATGTGCTGCCCATCTGCACTGATAATAACATCGCCCTTCTGCAAGCCCGCTTTAGCAGCCGATTCATTTGGCAATACGTTCCCAATGCGTGGTTTTAAAGGAGGAACCCAGGGAACCAAACCTAATTTCTCAATCAACTTATCCGGATCCCGGGCATCATCCTCCGAAATAGATAATTGTTTATGCTTATTAAAACCATCCGTATTCAGAACTTCAACGTCTATTCCCTCATTACCGGTCACAGCTGAAGACAATATCACTGATAAGACTTCGGTCCAGGTCGGCGTTTTTTTGCCATTAACGGCAACAATTTCCTCACCCTCTTCAAAGCCGGCCTGCGCCGCCAAAGTATCCGGTTCAACCGGACCGAGTACCGGCCGGATACCAATCTCCCCAATGACAAAAACCCACCAAAACAGAATAACCGCCAGCAGCAAATTGAATACCGGGCCAGCCAATACGATCAGCACCCTGCTCAATAACGGCTGCTGATTAAACGCAAAAGGCAAATCCTGCTTTTCAACCGGTCCTTCACGTTCATCAAGCATTTTCACGTAACCCCCTAAGGGGACTGCCGATATCACATATTCAGTCGCTTGTGCGTTTTTTTGGAAAGACCAGATTACTCTGCCAAACCCGACTGAAAAGCGTAGAATTTTGACGCCCAATTTTCTGGCGACCCAGAAATGGCCGTACTCATGGAAAGCAACCAGAAGTCCGATCGCAACGATAAAGTAAAACAGCGTATGCAGAATAGAATCCATCAGCTAGCGAGTTGTTTAATGATTTGTCCGGAACATTCTCTAGCCTGGCGATCGGCATCGAGTACACTTTCCAGGTTTTCGGCTTTTCGGACGGTAAATTGTCGCATACAGGATTCGATAATGACCGGAATATCGGTAAATTTTATTTGCTCGTTTAAAAAGGCAGCCACTGCAATTTCATTCGCCGCGTTTAAAATGGCCGGCATGATACCGCCGGCATCGATTGCTTCGTAGGCCAATCGCAAGCATGGAAAACGTTGCAGATCGGGTTGTTCAAAATCCAAGCGTTGGACGTCGAAAATATTTAAAGGTTCCGCTCCGGATACAAATCTGTCCGGCCAAGCCATGGCATGGGCAATGGGAATGCGCATATCGGGATTACCCATTTGCGCCAACACCGTTCCGTCAACGTAATCCACCATCGAATGAATCACGCTTTGCGGATGGATGACTACCTGAATTTTAGCGGATGGCACATTGAATAATAAGCTGGCTTCAATCAATTCCAGTCCTTTATTCATCATGGTTGCCGAATCAACTGAAATCTTTTTGCCCATATCCCAATTGGGATGCGCCACTGCCTGCGCCGGCGTCACATAAGGCAATTGCTCGATCGGCGTCTTACGAAACGGTCCGCCCGAGGCGGTCAACAAGATACGCCTTACTTCCTTGGCCTGAATCCCGGCTTGATAAGCGGGCGGCATGCACTGGAAAATAGCGTTATGTTCGCTGTCTATCGGCAATAATTCGGCACCCGATTGCGCGACAGCCTGCATGAATATATCACCGGACATCACCAACGCTTCCTTATTAGCCAGTAATACGGTTTTTCCGGCCTTAGCGGCGGCCAGACTGGGCAAAAGCCCGGCGCCCCCGACTATTGCAGCCATCACTGAATCGACATTATCGAGCGTTGCAACCTGCTCCAAAGCGCCGCTGCCACCAAGCACCTGAATGCCGTCCAGATCGGAAGCGGCAATTTTTTGCTGAAAGCGCTGTGCCTGATCTTCATCGGCAACGACTGCATACTGCGGTCGATGCACCAGGCACTGCTGATATAACAGGTCGATGTTGGAATTCGCGGTTAATGCAATAACCCTGTATTTATCAGGATGCCGGGCAACAACATCCAAAGTACTTACGCCGATTGAGCCTGTGGCTCCCAGTACGCAAACCCCCTTCATGAGATAGCCCCGTATATCAGATAAACACCGCCATAAAACAGCGGAATGGCGGCAATAACACTATCCATTCTATCTAAGATTCCCCCATGTCCCGGCAAAATGGAACCGGTATCTTTAATGCCGCGTTGTCTTTTTAATAGACTGATATACAAATCGCCATAAATTGAGACCAAAACGGTCAGGCCGGACAATAACGCAAAGTCCGCCATCACCATCAATGGCGCACTGCCGTAAGCAAATTTCAAATACAGTCCCATAGCGACGACACATACTAAGGATGAGAGGACAGCCCCATACAGGCCGGCAATGGTTTTTGCCGGGCTGATTTGGGGTGATAGCTGGGTTTTACCAAATTTTTTCCCGGCAAAATAGGCCGCTATATCGGCCGCCCAAATCAACAATAAAAAATACATCGTCATTTCGGCGCCGTACAGCATACGCAATCGGGATAAGAACATCCATGCCGCCCCCAGAATGAACCATCCGGCAAAAATTTTATAACGTTTTTTTATCTCCAACTTTAGCAAGGCGTCGGAAGAATTACGGATTAATATCATAACCAGTAACCACCAAAGAACGGGAGGAACCACCGTCCATTCAATAATACCCGACTGTTTTCTGATCTCCGGATAATTAAATAATTGCGCTAATAATTCCAGAAAATCCGTCCACAAAAAAATGAACAACATAAATATAATCAAGGAAGCCAGGAATAGTATGCGCGGTAGTAATTTGTTAACTCCCGCAAGATTCGACCATTCCCAGGCCGCAACCAGGAGAATAGCCCCCCAAAGCAAAGAGAAATATTCCGGTTCTAATTTAAAAACTGCCAGGATGACAAGTGGGGCTATTATCGAAGCCGTTATTATGCGCTGAAGTAACATTATGCTTAGTGTTTATTGAGTTAACAAAGAAACTTTCTTATTATGGATCTGTTCGCCGGTATGGCCGAATCGCCTCTCTCTGGACTTAAAGTCGTTTATTGCTTCCTGCAAGGCACGCTTGTCAAAATCGGGCCAAAGCGTAGGTGTAAAATATAATTCCGTATAGGCCAGTTGCCACAACAAAAAGTTGCTGATTCTTTTTTCACCGCCGGTTCTAATAAACAGATCAGGTTCCGGCAGACCCGCCGTGGACAAATATCTCTCGATATCGGTCTCCTTAACGTTTTGTGTATCCTGCTCCGGATCATTCAACAGTTGCCGCATTGCCTGACACATATCCCAGCGCCCGCCGTAATTAGCTGCAATAACCAAACTCAGGCCATTGTTTTTCCGGGTCTGCTGCTCAGCTTGATTTATTTTTTGCTGCAGTTTGGTTGAAAATGCTGTGCGATCACCGATAAAACGGATTCGAATCCCGTTTTTATCCAGTTTATCGACTTCTCGTTGCAGGGTAGTCATAAATAAATCCATCAATAGTGAAACCTCCTGTTTCGGTCGACGCCAGTTTTCACTGCTAAACGCAAATAAAGTCAAGACCTCGACGTCCTGTTCCGCACAATATTCGACGATTTGTCTGACCGCCTTCACTCCGGCCTGATGTCCGGCAGCGCGCGGCAAAAATTTTTTTTCCGCCCAGCGACCGTTCCCATCCATAATTATGGCAATATGCCGGGGGGTATCATTCATAACAAACAAAGTGTCATCCGAATCCATGTCCGTACCTGCAAGGCTAATTTATCGGCAATAAATTTATAGTGACAGCAAATCAGCTTCCTTCTCCTCCAAAAGCCTTTCCACATCTTTTATATATTGGTCCGTTAACTTTTGAATTTTTTCTTCCCCGGCATGGGCTTCATCTTCACCGATCATTTTTTCTTTCAATGCTTCCTTTATTTCCGAATTTGCATCCCGGCGGATGTTACGAATAGCCACTCTACTGTTTTCCGCTTCGTGCTTAACCAGTTTAACCAGATCCCGGCGGCGTTCTTCGGTCAACGGCGGCAAAGGAATACGTATTACGCTACCGCTGGTAGCCGGATTTAATCCCAAATCCGAGGTCAGTATAGCTTTTTCTATTGTCGGCACCATACTTTTTTCCCACGGCGTAACAGTCAATGTCCGAGAATCTTCCACTGCAACATTGGCAACCTGAGACAACGGCGTATCAGAACCATAATAGGAAACAATTATCTGATCCAAAAGACTGGGATGTGCTCTTCCGGTTCGAATTTTGGCAAATTCGCTTTTAAGCGCCTCAATGCTTTTACTCATCCGGGTCGAAGCATTCTGTTGAATATCGCTGATCATTACCATTCCTCTTTTAAGTTTCAACCAGAGAACCGATATCCGCGCCCCGCATCAAACGCATAATCGCTCCCTGTTCAAAAATATTCATTACCCGCATCGGCACCTTGTTATCACGACATAAAACCAGTGCCGTGGCATCCATCACATTCAAACGCTGATCCAGCGCCTGATCATAAGTTAACCGAGGATAAAATACGGCATCCGGCACTTTCTCCGGATCAGCCGAATAAATACCTTTTACTTTTGTTGCTTTGATCATCAATTCCGCTTCAATCTCGATAGCTCTAAGGCTTGCCGCGGAATCGGTAGTAAAAAAAGGATTGCCTGTTCCGGCAGCAAAAATAACCACTCGGCCTTTCTCCAAGTGCCTCACTGCCCGACGTCGGATATAGTCCTCGCAAACCTGGTTAATTTTAAGCGCGGACATCACCCGCACTTGCTGCCCCATATACTCAAGTGCGTCCTGCAAGGCAAGCGCATTGATAACGGTGGCAAGCATCCCCATTTGGTCGCTGGTTACTCTGTCCAGTCCTTCCGAGGCTTTTTCCGCTCCCCTCAGGATATTACCGCCCCCTATAACCAGGCCCACTTGAATCCCGGCATCGCACAGTTCCTTAATCTCCATCGCCAAACGCTTAAGGATAGCGGCATCAATGCTTCCGCCGCTATCGCTCATCAGAGCTTCTCCGCTGAGCTTAAGTAAAATTCTTCGACAAATCAGTTCCGTCATTTTAGCCTGCATGCATTTTGGTAAAAGGGACAATGGGGGCTCAACCGAATTAACCGGTTTATCATCAAATCGATATATCCGGCAAAGCCACCCACTATCAGTTAACTTACGTCATCCACCTCTAACTTGCGCCATAACCTCTTCGGCAAAATTTTCCTCTTTTTTCTCAATGCCTTCGCCGACTTCATAGCGGGAAAACTTGAGTACCGAAACACCGTCGTTCTCAAGCAGTTTTCCCACTGTAACATCGGGATCTTTAATAAACGGTTGGCCCAATAAAGTCACTTCAGACAAATATTTTTTGATGCGGCCTTCGATCATTTTTTCAATAATCGCTTCCGGTTTTCCACTCTCTTTAGCCTGAACGGTAAAAATTTCTCTTTCTTTTGCGATCAATTCAGCAGGAACATCCGCTTCACTGACACAAATTGGATTACTTGCCGCAATATGCATTGCAACATCTTTACCCAATTCATCGTTACGTTGCGACAATGCAACAATAACACCGATGCGACTACCATGCAGATAACAGCCTGTACCGCCGTCCGGCGATGAGAATCTCTCAAAACGGCGCACAGAGATATTTTCACCCAATTTAGCGATCAATCCACGACGCGATTCATCGACGGTATTGCCGCTTGCCAGAGTCATGCCCATCAATTGCTCAACGGAAGCGACATCGGATTGCAGCACAATATCCGCAATTTCATCCACAAACGCCGAAAAATCATCGCCTTTGGATACAAAATCCGTTTCGCTGTTCACTTCAACCATGGCCGCCGATTTGCCGTCATCGCTGACCTTCACGCCTATACGCCCATCAGCGGCAGTGCGTCCTGATTTTTTATCCGCTTTTGCCAAACCTGATTTACGCATCTGCTCAATGGCCAGTTCCAGATCGCCGCCGGCCTCAACTAATGCTTTTTTACATTCCATCATGCCGGAACCCGTTCTCTCACGCAATTCCTTAACCATCGCTGCCGTAATACTCATTTACTTTTTACCTCAACTTCTTATCTATAAAAACGCCCCCAAGAAGGAGGCGTTTGCATGTCCTGATTAAATAATCACTATGCCCGAAACCGTCGGCACAAAGTCAATTACTCTTCGCTACCTACTGGCTCAGCTTCTTCCTCGACAAAATCGTCCGCTGCTGCGGCAGCAATATCCAATCCCGCGGTTTTAGCTTCCAATACGGAAGCGGAAGCGGCCTGGCAATATAATTTCACCGCTCTGATCGAATCATCATTCCCTGGAATGATGTAGTCGATATTGTCCGGCGAATTATTGGTATCTACCACACCGACGACCGGTATACCCAGTTTCTTGGCTTCGGAAACGGCATTCTTTTCGTAACCGACATCCAACACGAAAAGCACATCGGGAATACCTTTCATATCTTTAATGCCGCCCAGGCTGCGTTCGAGTTTTTCCAACTCACGCTCCATGCCTAGTGCTTCTTTTTTATTGAAGCGCTGGTATAAACTGCCGTCCGCTTTCATCGCCTCAAGCTCCTTCAGGCGATTAATCGATTTTTTGATAGTTTTGAAATTGGTCAACATACCGCCTAGCCAGCGATGGTTCACATAGGGCATACCGCAACGCTTTGCCTCTTCGGCAACTGTCTTGCGTGCCGCTTTTTTTGTGCCCACAAACAAAATATTACCTTTGTTTGCCGTCATCTGTCCCAGATAATTCATTGCGTCATTAAATAACGGCAATGTTTTCTCCAGGTTTACGATATGAATTTTACTGCGCGCACCGAAAATGTATGGAGCCATTTTCGGATTCCAGTAACGCGTCTGATGGCCAAAATGAACGCCCGATTCCAACATTTGGCGCATTGATACTGCTGACATTGTTTTCTCCTAAATAATAATCGCCGACTGCCTTAAACTTCACAGTTGCGATTTGGGTTACGCCTCCACCCACCCCGTTTGGCAACCGAATTTCAAAAAACGGCACCCTACCAAACGTTCCGGTTAGGTGTGAGTATTTATACAAAAATGAACTTGTCTTTATACCACAATTTACTTTTTACAACAATCAAAACTCTGTTAAACTCTCACTATTCAATAAGATATCCAGTCCTTAATTTTACAACCTATCCGAGAGTAAAAGTCTTCTGTGGTTAAAGCCTACTGAACAAAACGGTTTCCCAAAGCATATACACTAAATTGCATTCAATCTTCATGAGTATCTTGATTAAAACAAACGCCGAAATCCAAAAAATGCGCATCGCCGGCAAACTTGCCGCGGAAGTCCTGGAAATGATAGCCCCCTACGTTGTTCCCGACGTCAGCACCGATGAACTCAATCAAATTTGCCACGATTATATTGTCAACGAACAACAAGCGATTCCGGCGCCCTTGAATTACCGTGGTTTTCCAAAATCGATTTGCACTTCAGTCAACCACCAGGTCTGCCACGGCATTCCCAGTGCCAAAAAATTAAAAAACGGCGACATTGTAAATATTGATATTACAATTATCAAGGACGGCTATCACGGCGACACCAGCAAAATGTTTTTTGTCGGCGATGTGGCTCCGTATGCCAAAAGGCTCGCTATAATAACCCGGGAAGCGATGTATCTCGGCATCGAACAAGTCAAGCCGGGGGCCACATTGGGCGACATCGGCAGAGCCATTCAAAAACACGCTGAATCGAATCGGTATTCGGTCGTACGTGAATTTTGCGGACATGGTATCGGTAAAAACTTTCATGAGGAACCGCAAGTTTTACATTACGGGAAAGCGGGTCAAGGCGCAATTTTACAAGCAGGCATGACTTTCACTATTGAGCCGATGATCAACATCGGCAAGCGCTACGTTAAAGTCCTCTCCGATGGTTGGACAGCAGTCACCAAAGACCGCAGCCTCTCAGCCCAATGGGAACATACCATTCTGGTTACCGAGAACGGACACGAAATATTGACTTTACGCAAAGAGGAAATGTGATCAAAACCGTCGACAACGCAAAACAATTGGATTTAATTAACTGCTCGGATAAGCACATAAAGTTCAAGCAGCTTATTAAACAAAAAAATCAGGAATTAAATCAACGTTTCGACCCGCAACAGCCGGTATCGCATCTTATTCGTGAAAAAGCGGATTTTATCGATGAAATTTTGATCATAGGCTGGAAACACTTCCTCGGGGAGCAGGCTGACCGGCTCTGCCTCATTGCTGTCGGCGGTTACGGAAGAAGAGAACTGTTTCCGCATTCGGATATCGACATCCTGATCCTGTTAAACAGTACGGAACACGAGCAATATGCCGAATTACTGGCAAATTTTTTCACATTTCTCTGGGATATCGGTCTAAAGCTCGGCCAAAGTGTCCGTACCATTGAACAATGTGTCCAGGCAGCAGGCGAGGATCAAACCATCATGACCGGCTTACTGGAATCGCGTTTAATTGAAGGCAATGCGGCACTTTTTGAAACACTAAAAAAACAAACGACTTCGGACAAAATTTGGCCGTCCGACCTTTTTTTTAAGGCAAAGATGGCCGAACAAAAACAACGTTACCTTAAATTCCATGAAACTGCTTATAATCTCGAACCCAATATCAAAGAAGGTCCCGGCGGACTTCGGGATATGCAGATCATAGCCTGGGTTTTCAAACATCATTACAATTCATCAACGCTCAAGGAATTGATCAAGTTCGGGTTTCTGCCCGAATCCGAATACAATGAACTGGTTTCGGCGTTACAAACGCTCTGGAAAATCCGATACGCGCTACATGTCTTAACCGGACGCGGCGAAGACAGATTGTTATTTGATTATCAGCGGGAGTTAGCTGAATGGTTCGGCTTTACCGACGATCCCTACAGCCAGGGCATTGAACAGTTCATGCAGTATTATTACAAAACCGTCGTGGGCCTGGAGCGCCTTAACGAAATGCTGCTGCAACTGTTTAACGAAAGGTTTATCAACGGCGGAAAATCAAACGAAATCAGCCCGATCAATTTCAACTTTAATTCGATCGGCGGTTATTTGGAAGCAGCCAATGAAAATGTTTTTCGGCAAAATCCCTTGGCTATGCTGGAAATTTTTTTATTACAGCAGCAGATTTCCTCGATCAAAGGCATCCGCGCCACAACCATTCGCCTGATACGTAAGAACCTGTTTCTAATCGACAATAATTTTCGCCAAAATACCAATGCCCGCCGGATTTTCATCGACATACTCCGCCAGCCGCGCGGTATTACCGGCGCATTAAGGTCCATGAACCGATATGGCGTTTTAGCTGCTTACCTGCCGAGTTTCGCGCATATTGTTGCACGCATGCAGTATGACTTATTCCATATTTATACCGTTGATGAACATACCTTGTTTGTCGTCAGGAATTTACGGCGCTTTTCGCTGCAGAAACATTACCACGAACTACCTTTCTGCAATGATATTTTTCGCCTGATAACCAAACCGGATGTGCTCTATATTGCCGGTTTATTCCATGATATTGCCAAGGGAAAAAAAGGCGATCACTCAAAATTAGGGGCACAGATAGCACTTGAGTTCTGCAATCAGCACCGGTTGTCGGACCACGACACCAAACTGGTGACTTGGTTGGTACGGCATCATTTGATTATGTCGATGACCGCTCAGCGCAAGGATATCAGCGACCTTGAGGTCATACATGACTTTGCCCGGCGAATCGGCAGCATTGAATATCTCAATTATCTCTACTTGCTGACCGTTGCAGACATTCGCGCCACCAATCCTGATTTATGGAATTCCTGGAAAGATACCTTATTGAAAGAGCTCTATATTGCAACCCATCAAGCATTGCATCGCGGCCTGCAAAATCCCGTAGCAATACAGGACAAACTCAGTGAAACGAAAAAAGAGGCGACTCACGAACTGATCTCGCTAGGCATCCAGCCGGCTACGATTAAACGGGCCTGGCAATTCCTGAACGATGATTACTTCCTCAGATATTCCGCCGACGAAATTGTCTGGCACACGATTGCCATCGCTTCCTCCGAACAAAACGAATTACCGCTGGTCTTGTTGAGGCCCCAGACGCAACGCGGCAGCGCGGAGGTATTTATATATGCCAAAAACGAAAATCATATTTTCTCTCTCAGCACTGCCACTTTGGATCAGCTAGGGTTAACCATCCTTGACGCAAGAATTATTACAACCAGTGACGACTACATTTTAAATAGCTTCCAAGTATTGGAACAATCCGGTGGCCCGATTAACGATTTATTTAGGGAAATTCATATTTGTTCGGCGCTGCGAAAAAACCTGATCCAGCGAACAGTCAAAACACAACGCAATCTGCACCACCTTTCCAGGCAAGCGAAGCATTTCCCGATTTCCACTCACATCAATTTTCACAATGACCCGCATAACCGGCAAACCATATTGGAACTGATTGCTACCGACCGTGCCGGGTTATTATCCAAGGTGGGGAAAGCATTTCGCCGCCAAGACATCACACTGTATAACGCAAAAATCACGACCATCGGCAGTCGCGTTGAAGACATGTTTTATATCACGGACGCCCAATCGGAAAAAATCCTTGACCACCAAAAACAGGAACAATTACGCAACGAAATACTGGAAATATTGGAAAATTAACGCAGCAACAGAGTTCCATGAAGCAGTTCGGCAAATGAGTGGAAACCGAAAACCCGCATCGCCGGCATAGCCAATCAAGTGACACAAAACCAAACACGCCACGCTACCAGCCTATGAATAAAACAAACGCCAATATCAATCAACTAAGCCCGGGCCCGGTAATGATCGATGTTGAAGGCTTGACGTTAACCGATACTGAAATCGAAAAAATCAAACATCCCAATACCGGAGCAGTTATTCTTTTTGCGCGTAATTATGATACCCCCGAACAAGTCACAGAACTGATCAACAGCATTAGAAATGCACGAAACGGCTACATACTGGTTGCCGTTGACCAGGAAGGCGGACGAGTCCAGCGATTTCACCGGGGGTTTACCCGTCTGCCGCCGGCCGCCAGTTATGCACAAAACCAGCAACACTGCGTTGACCTGGCAAAATCAGCAGGGTGGCTGATGGCGGCAGAGCTACTCGCCGTCGGCATTGATTTCAGTTTTGCGCCGGTTCTGGATATCGACTGCGGCATTAGTGAAATCATCGGCGATCGTTCGTTTTCTCAGGATCCCGAGACGGCCACTCAAATTGCAACCGGCTTTAGAGCGGGAATGAATAACGCCGGCATGCCGGCAGTCGGCAAACATTTTCCCGGGCATGGCGCCGTAGCCGTTGATTCACACCATGGGCTCCCGGTAGACGACAGGGAGTTATCGGTAATTCGCGAAAAAGATCTGCACCCTTTTCAGGTTCTGATCGAGCAAGGCCTCGAAGGCGTCATGCCCGCCCACGTCGTATATCCTAAAGTCGATGAAAAGCCGGCCGGGTTTTCATCGGTCTGGATTAAACAAATCTTACGCAACGAACTCGGTTTCAACGGTGCGGTATTCAGTGACGACCTCAGCATGCAAGGCGCCGCTATCGCCGGCGGTTATATCGAGCGCGCCCGGCTTGCACTACTTGCAGGCTGCGATATGATACTGGTCTGCAACGAGCCGCGGGCAGCCGAACAGGTACTTGATGCGACGCCAATTGCAAGCGATCCGCAAAGAACCCGGCGATTATTGAACATGCGGGGAAACCCACAGATGATGCGTAACGAATTAATGGAAACGGCCCAATGGCAGCGGCTATCCACGCTGATCAGTAGTATGACGGAAAGGTAAAAATGACAATTCTAGAAGAAATCAGACACGTACAAGCCCATGCACAGCGGCTTTATTCCGAGCAGCAGATTGAAAAAGCACTTGATGCGATGGCCGACAAAATCAACCTCATGCTGTATGACCGCAATCCGCTGCTGCTGTGCGTCATGAACGGCGGAATCGTAACCACCGCCAGGTTGATGACCCGCCTGCAATTTCCACTTACGATCGACGCCATCAATGCCAGTCGTTATCGAAACACCACATCGGGCACTACCATTGAATGGAAACATAAACCGGCAACCGAAATCGCCGGCAGAACCATATTAATCGTTGATGATATTCTGGACGAAGGCATTACCATGCAAGCCATCATCGATTATTGTCATAAACAGGGTGCTGCGTCGGTGTATAGTGCGGTGTTAATCGATAAAGTGATACAAAAAACCAAACCGGCAAAGGCGGATTTTGTCGCCCTGCAAGCTGAAGACCGCTATCTGTACGGCTATGGAATGGATTATAAAGGTTATTTGCGCAATGCACCGGGCATTTTTGCCTGCAAAGAATAGCACGACACCATTCACCCCGGCTAACGTCTTGCACCTCAAACATTCATAACAACCGATAGCGATTGAATACAACCATGACCAAACTGGCAATCATCGGCGGGACCGGACTAACCCGCATGCAGGGGCTGGAAATCATTGCACAAAAGGACATTGAAACGCCCTTCGGAACACCTTCCGCCAGCTATAGCGTTGGCAGGTTTAACGAGCTTGAAATACTGTTTCTGCCGCGGCACGGCAATCCACCTACCATTCCTCCTCACCGGATTAACTACCGGGCAAATATGTGGGGCTTGAAAGAATTGGGAGCGGAACAGATCATCGCAGTCGCGGCAGTTGGTGGTATCACGGAAGAAATGGCGCCGGGGCATATTGTCATCCCATCACAAATCATCGATTACACTTACGGAAGGGAAAACACTTTTTTCGAACACGACTTACAACAGATTACCCATATTGATTTTACGAATCCCTATAGCCACAAGCTGCGTTCCAAATTAATTGAAGCCGCCACCGGAGCTGCCTTACCCTTCAGCAACGGGGGGGTTTACGGCTGCACCCAGGGGCCGCGATTGGAAAGTGTCGCGGAAATAATCAGAATGCAACGGGACGGTTGCGATCTGGTCGGCATGACCGGCATGCCCGAAGCCGCCTTGGCGCGGGAACTGGAGCTGGATTATGCGGCCTGTGCGGTGGTCGCAAACTGGGCGGCGGGCAAAACTGACGGCGAGATTACCATGCACGAAATTGAAAAAAATCTTCATGCGGGAATGGCTAAGGTCACCAAATTGATTAGCCATTTATCGCAACTATAACGCTCAGCCTATTTAATTGCCTCTAATCTCGCGAACCCCTTGCATGCCTAGCGCGCAACAACATTGGACTACGAAGGTGGTTTGCCTGTGAAAACCCGCAGACACCCGCCAGTAACCCGTACAACCCTAAAGCGGCTAGATTAACTTTTCCAAATCAACGGTGTAACGCACAAAACAATTTGGCCGCCGCTATCGTAGTAAGTAACGGCTCCGGATTCATCAACAATCCATACCTCAATCGCGCCTGCAGACAAAAAAAGCTCAATTTTTTGCTGCAACTCGGTTTTATTATTCGAGGGAGATACAATTTCCACACATATTTCAGGAGCCCTGGAAGCAAAAACTTCCTCAATATGCTGTTTGACATAGTCATTCGATCCCCAAGCAACATCAGGCACCCGAATACCCTCATCGGTTTGTATCTCCAGTTCAGTGAACACATGTCCCCTCAATTGACTGCCTATCCGTTTAGCTATCTCGCCTTGCAACAAGCTATACAGAAACGATGCCGGAGACATTTCTATTTTTCCAAACTCGTTAAGTTCTATTTTATAAGGCAGGTCTTGCAAAGACTTGTCAGCCAGTACATCTTGCCACTTCATTGGTCGCTTCTATTTGATTTGTTACCATCAGATTATATCAGTCTTCCGTTGCTTGTAGGCAACTGTTCCGGAATCCGCAAAATGCCGCGCTATCCTACTATCAGCCAGGCTTACCGTCGGCACGCGGCTGCATCAAAATCGGTGCATAGATAAATACAAACAACGAAAATGCCGCCAACCACAAACCGGTCGAAATATAAACCGCATTCGAATACCAACCCGGATAAGCGACGGGTAGAAATATCCTGAAAAATACCGCGAGATTAATCAATACAAACGCCAACGCGATAAATCCCGACACTCTTAATGCTCTGCCGGTATGGCCCAACGAGACCCGGGCCATCATCCCTAATGTTAATACGCCAATACCGCCTATCGTAAACGCATGCAAAGCCAAGGACGGCAGGACCACGTTATAGGACGACAGGGCCAGCAGTGCAAAACCCAGGATGATCCAGCCGTAACCGGTATATAGTATCCACAATAAGGGAACATACCAGACTCGCTGGTCGAGCCAATTAACTACTCGCAAACTATTGCATATCACTGCCAATATAGCCGCCATTGCCAACCAGAGCGGTGAAACAGACAGCAAATCCAGGATAAAGACAACCGTGGCGGATAGTATCGATAAACCATCCAGCAGCGGACTACGTAAAGCTAACGTCCCTGATAACGCACGCTCGGTAAAAAAAGGAAAAACCCTTCCGGCAATAACCAGTATTAACAAAACAATAACGGCAAGCGTTAACTGGATTCCCCACCGGGCACTGTTCTCTGCCATTCCTAATATTTGCAGATGTATCAAAGCGTTACCGAAAGCCATCAACAAAATGAAGGCGACGAACATAAAGCTTTGATAATGCCCTGCGCGCATCACAGGCTTAAAAACCTGATAAGCCAATGCCGGCAAAAAGGCAAAATCAAGCAAAGCGATCACACTGTCAGGAATCAAACCCGAATAAAAAGGAACAATTCGTCCGTACAGCCACAATAGGCATAAACCGGCCAATCCGTCGCCGCTGACTGTTGCCTGCCCGGTCCAGTTTTTTACCGCAGTGAGTAAAAATCCTGCGATCACGGCTGCAGTATATCCGAGCAGCATTTCATGGGCGTGCCAATAATTTGCCGGATAATAATTATCAATAGGAAAGGCCCCGTTATAAATAGTTCGCCATAATGCGATCAACGCCAACGCAGAGAGGCCGGCTAAATAAAAAAAAGCCCTAAAACCCAAAGCAAACAAAGGTTGGTCAAAAATTTCCTGTTTTTTCATATTTTAAAGTTGAAGATAAGTTTCCAGCCAGTCCAGTTCGGCATCGCTAAATCCTGCCTGTTTTCTTAAAGATCGGTTTAATTTTCCTCGCGGCTTGCCTTTTAACCGGGATAAAATCAAGTCTTTATAGTGCACTTCAGGATCAATGCATCGCTGTTTACAGACAAATATAAACCAATAACTGCCTAATTCTACATGTCCTATTTCATCATGCAAAATACGAGATAACAACTCAACACCTTGCAAATCGCCAAGATCCTTTAATTTTTCGATCATCGGCGGCGTAACGTCCAGGCCGTGCGCTTCCATGTAACGCGGCACCAATGCAAGCCTGGCCGTCAGATCATCCGCCGTATCCACTGCGACATCCCACAACCCGCTATGTGCCGGCAAATCGCCGTAATTCACGCCGAATTGGCGCAAACGGGTCTGAATCAATGAAAAATGCAACGCTTCTTCCTCCGCAACCCGCAACCAATCACGGTAAAATTGATCCGGCATGGCTCGGAAACGATATATAATGTCCCAGGCCAAGTAAATCGCCATAAATTCAATGTGCGCTATTGCATGGAAAAAAGCAATAATGCCTTGTTTAGTGGTCAACTTGCGCCGCGGCATATTTCTCGGATCCAACAGCACCGGCCGTTCAGGAAACACGGTAATGGCAATGGGTAATGGGGGGAAACGCGAACTCATATCCAGATATCCTTGTTGCAGCAATTGCCAAGCCTCACGAGTTACCTGCAATTTTTCATCAACGCTCTTTTGATGCAAACAACGGGCTGCCAGATCAAAAATATTTTTCATTCAATTAAACAGGAAAGCAAAGCAAGCGATAGTGAACCATTCTAAACTATTTCTCCTAATTGCCGATGCCGGTTTGCTATTTAGTTACTGTGCCTTGCTCTACTGGCTTTCGGAGCAAAAACAGCAACCGGTACCCATTTGGTTTGATCATCAGGATAAACTGCTGCATTTCGGCGCCTATTTTGTTTTGGGCGTCTTAATATGGCGCTGCCTTAAAAATTTTCTGAACAATCCCTCCGGCATTGCAATTTTCGGTCTACTATTGTGCAGTATGTACGGACTTTTCGACGAATGGCACCAATCCTTTGTTCCTGGTCGCCAAGCCAATTTAGCCGACTGGTTTGCCGATACGAGCGGCGCAACAGCAAGCATTTTACTGTTATTTAGACTGCATAAAATATACAGTTCGGCTAAAATACGCGGCACTTATTGATAACTCCCGGATAAACATGCCAAAAAATATACGAATCGAACGCTTTACCGGCAAGCAACTGGAAAAGTATATTCCCGATCTGGCCAAACTGCGCATCGAGGTATTCCGCGATTTCCCTTATTTATATGACGGCGACTATGATTATGAGCAAAACTATCTGAGGACCTACATCAATTCACCGGATAGTGTCATCGTACTGGCTTTTGACGGTGAGCAAGTTATCGGCGCATCCACAGCCATTCCGCTGCGTTATGAAACCGATGAAGTGAAACGGCCCTTCGTAGAACATGGTTACGACCCGGATGAGGTATTTTATTGCGGCGAATCGGTATTGAATAAGAATTACCGCGGCCTCGGCATCGGCGTTAAATTCTTTGAACAGCGAGAAGCGCATGCCGAACAATTAGGGGGATTTAAACATATTTGTTTCTGCTGTGTGGAAAGACCGGCAGACCACCCGCGCCGTCCGGCTAATTATGTACCATTAGACAAATTCTGGAATAAACGCGGCTATTTCAAGCATCCCGAACTGCAAACCACCTATACCTGGAAAGACCTGGACGAAAAAACAGCAACACCTAAACTGATGACTTTCTGGCTCAAACATGAAAGTTAAAGTCGCTGCCGCACAATACAAGATCGATTTTTTATCCGGCTGGAGGCAGTATGAGCATAAAATCGATCGCTGGGTGCAGGAAGCTGTAGCGGAAAAAGCACGAATCCTGCTGTTCCCCGAATATGCCAGTATGGAACTCGCCTCGCTTTTTCCAAAAGCCGTTTATTCATCGTTAAGTAAACAACTCTCTTCGCTGCAGACATTACTGGATGACTACTTACGATTATTTCAACGTTTAGCCTCTCAAAATCAGTGTTATATCCAACCCGGTACATTTCCGGTTCAAACCGAATCAGGCGTCTATCGCAACCGCGCCTATCTCTTTTTTCCCGACGGGCGGTACGACTTTCAGGAAAAACTGCAAATGACCCGCTTTGAAAAGGAACACTGGCTGATCGAAAAAGGCGACGAAATAAAAGTGTTTAACACGGAATTCGGAAAAATCGGCATTAACGTCTGTTACGACAGCGAATTTCCGTTATTTGCTAGAAACCAGGCAGAGGCGGGAGCTACGTTGATACTGGTTCCCAGTTGTACCGATACGCTGGCAGGATATCACAGGGTACGTATCGGTTGTCAAGCCCGAGCTCTGGAGAATCAATGTTATGTCATCCAGTCTCCAACGGTCGGTGAAGCACAGTGGTCCGAAGCAATTGACATCAATATCGGTGCGGCGGCAATTTACACGCCGGTCGACAAGGGTTTCCCCGATAACGGTATCCTGGCGATTGGCGAATTGAATAACGCTCAATGGGTAATGGCCCAACTGAAATTGGACGAGATCGCGACAGTACGCGAAACCGGCCAAGTATTCAATTACCGGGACTGGTCAGGCCAATTTCTTTAGCCTAATGGAAAACCGCTTCAAATGAAAAGCCGCCAAATTCCAAAATTTCTTTCAATCTTTTTAAGGCATCCATCTGAATCTGCCTGACTCTTTCGCGAGTAACCCCCAACTCCTGCGCGACTTGTTCCAGTGTGGAATTTTCATATCCGCATAATCCGTAACGCCGGCATATCACTTCCCGCTGTTTTTCGGATAACTGCAGCAACCATCCGGAAATATTATCTTTAATGCCTTTTTCCTGAAGTGCTTCAGTTGGAGACAGCGTGGAAGTATCGGTTATGGATTCAACCAAAGGTTTTTCATATTCCTTACCTTGAGGAATATCGACAGAGGTAACCCGCTGATTCAATTTAAGCATTTTTTCAACGGTTTTTACCGGTTTCCCAAGGTGCAGGGCGATATCCTCCGCCGTGGGATCATTATCCAGGGTCTGCGCCAAATGCCGCTGCGCCTTGAGATAAACATTCATTTCCTTGACAATGTGAATCGGCAAGCGGATCGTTCTGGTTTGATTCATTATGGCACGCTCGATGGTTTGCCTGATCCACCAGGTTGCGTAAGTGGAAAAACGGAAACCTTTGTCCGGATCGAACTTTTCCACGGCCCGAATCAAACCGAGATTCCCCTCTTCGATTAAATCCAGCAGGGGTAAACCGCGATTAAGATAACGGCGGGATATTTTCACCACCAACCGCAAATTACTCTCAATCATCACTTTGCGTGCTTCTTCATCGCCACTCAAGGCTCTTTTTCCGTAGTTTTTTTCTTCTTCCGCTGTCAATAATTTGGACTTGCCTAATTCATTAAGATAAACCCGCGTTGCATCAAAAGTGTTGTCATAATGCGGCTGATCGACTTTTAATTCGACATCTTTGTCTTCTTCCAACAGTACGCATTCAACGTCGTCGTCACTTCCATCCAATAACACATCATCTGCAATCGCAATACAACAGCTTTCGTTATTCACAGTATCAAGTGAATCTACCTTCATGGTAACCTCCTATAAACAGCTAAAAGATATGGCTATATATTTATTATTATTTCGGCAAATAATTAACTGGATTTACCGGCTTTCCATTTTTTCTAATTTCAAAGTGTAATGAGTTCCTGTTTCCCGAACCTTTACCCACTTCGGCAATGATTTGTCCGCTTTTTACCCACTGTCCTTCTTTAACCAACAAACGTCTGTTATATGCATAAGCGCTGAGATACTGCTCACTATGCTTTATAATTAACAAATTGCCGTAACCGATCAGGCCGTTTCCGCTGTACACGACTTTCCCCTTGGCCGCTGCTTTCACTGACTGACCTGTGACGCCTTGTATATCAATCCCTTTATTACCGGATTGAGAAAATGTGGTTAAAATACGACCTCTAATAGGCCATTGCCAGTATAACTTTAACATCTTTTTATTATTATTTGAAATACTTGATTTTTTATGTGCACTATTTCTCTTTTTTTGAACCGGTTGAGGTTGCTTGCTAACCGGCTTTGTTGGCATGGAAACGTTAACGGGCTTAAACAATTTAATAGTCTGTCCCACCCGAATATGGTATGGCGGCTGAATCCCGTTCCACTCCGCCAAGCGTTGATAGCCCTGGCCGGAACGCAAACCTATTGCATATAATGTGTCGCCTTTTTTTACATGATAATATTTTGGTCCATGGGTTAAATCGCGCGGATAGGGGTTGGCGGAAGTTTTCGCTACACTATGATATTGTTGTGCACAACCAACAATCAAAAAACCCGCTAAAACCGGACCTATGAAAAATGAGAAAAACAACATGATGCCCGGCAGTAACAACCGGACTGAAAAAACAGCTCTCGACACGTACCCCGCAGAAATCATGAAGTAAACTTTTTTCCCAATAATTTTAGCAAGACTTCTTTTGCCTGATTGATTCTCGCCGCCAAATAATCCGATCCACCCCGGTCAGGATGGTTTTTTTGCATCAAACGCCGGTGAGCGATAATAATTTCCTGTTTCGACGCCCCCGGCTGCAATCCCAGGATCTGGTACGCCTCTTCCACCGTCATCTTACCTTTAATACCGCCCGCCCCACCAGGTCGCCGGGAACCATCTGATCCCTTCTGTTTATGCGTTTGAAAAATAAACCATAATCTTTGCAGGTGCGGTAGATAACGGAGCAGCACCGGCAAAAAACGGATCATCATAGCGACAGCAACGCCGAGTAATGCAAAAAGCCAGTTTAAGCGTCCGGTTACGGCCAGATATAGCAATACTAACCCGGCTATACTAATAGCCGCCCAGCGAAAATAGCGGGACAAAATTGGCGCCGGTGTTTTTAAAAACCAACGCATCGCTAAAAATGCCAATATAATCAATAACAAAAGAAAATAAATTCGGATCAATACATTCTCCACAGCTTGTTGTCGATAGCAATTGTGTAGTTGTTTCGCTTAACATTATATTGCCAAAATCGCTTAGAATATCGCTTATCCATGACAGATGACAGAAACTTTAAGCAATGCTCCTCACCCCTATCCCTGTTTTAGGTTTTGCGGCTTTCAGCGGAACCGGAAAAACCACGTTGCTGACCCAATTGATTCCACTGCTCAAACAAACCGGCCTGCAAATCGGCCTGGTCAAACACAGCCATCATGATTTTGAAATTGACCATCCGGGAAAAGACAGCTATCGTTTGAGAAAAGCCGGTGCAGACCAAGTCATGCTGGTATCCCGCCACAGATGGGCAATGATTTCCGAACTCCGCACCCCACACATTCCCCGGTTAGCTGACCAATTACAACATTTAGACCTTGCCCAGCTTGATTTAATCCTGGTAGAAGGTTTCAAGGCGGAACGATTCCCCAAAATCGAATTACATCGCGCGGCGCTGAATAAACCGTTGTTATTTCCGGCAGACCCTTCGATTATCGCAGTGGCTTCCGATCGCCCGATGACTGTTCCTGAGCACCTTGCCTTATTGGATTTAAACGACCCGCAGATGATCGCCGAATTTATTTTGCACTATATACCCGGTGTTCGACATGATTGATCTATGCAGTTCCGATACCACAGCCATGCTTTCGCTCAATGAAGCTTTGTCCGAAATTACAGCTTCGGTTGATCCGGTCACCGGTTCCCAATATGTGTCGTTGAAACAGGCCTTGGGCCGTATTTCCGCCGAGCCGATTGTCTCTGCAATCGACATTCCGGCTTACAGGAATTCCGCGATGGATGGATATGCATTCAACAGCGCCGATATTGATTTCGACAAACCCTTTATCCTGCAATTGTCGGGCACCTCTTGGGCCGGCAAACCGGCGCAGGACAAATGCCTACCCGGCCATTGCATACGCGTGTTTACCGGCGCTCTAATTCCTGACGGAGCAGACAGCGTGGTCATGCAGGAACAGGTTACGCCGAACGGTAGTGCCGTTACCTTTCCGCCCACCGTTGCACCGGGCCAGTTCATCAGAAACATCGGAGACGACATTCAGCAAGGCCATCAATTAATTCCGGCAGCCAAAAAACTGACTGCAATGGATTTGGGTTTACTCGCTGCAGCGGGACAATACCACATTAACGTGAAACGCAAATTACGTATCAGTTTTTTTTCCACCGGTGACGAGCTAACCACCATAGGCAACGCGTTGCAACCGGGACAAATCTATGACAGCAATCGTTTCAGCCTATACGGATTGTTGCAGGATAACTGCCATGACATTGTCGACCTTGGTGTTTTACCAGATGATAAACAACAAATTAAAAACCTATTACTGGAAACCTCGCAAACATATGATGTAATCATCAGTACCGGTGGTGCATCCGTGGGCGAAGCAGACTATATCAGACAAGTAGCCGCTGAAATCGGCAGTATCAATTATTGGAAACTCGCGGTTAAACCCGGCAAGCCGTTCGCGTATGGTAAGATCGGACACAGCTATTTTTTCGGCTTACCGGGAAATCCGGTTTCGGTTTTTGCCGCCTATCATCATTTGGTACTGCCGGCCCTGCAGCTATTATCAGGAACTGTGCCGGCAAAACCATTACGTTTAAAAGCGCGTTGCATCGGGAATTTACGAAAAACAGCCGGCAGAATGGAATTTCAGCGCGGCATTCTGACGCAACAGGAGAACGGCGAACTGCAGGTCGAATCGGTCGGCAAACAGGAGTCCGGCATACTTAGTTCAATCAGCCAAGCCAATTGCTATATCATACTTCCCGCAACGTGTGAAGGAATTCCAGCCAGAGATTGGGTCGAAGTGGAGCCATTCGACTCATTTCGTTGACGGCGCTTTCGCGTATTGCATTATTGCTGTTTCGATTGGCACTTGGGCATGCACTAATAAACAAAAGGCCAATCACAGTTAGTATCTCGGAACTTCCGGATCACATAGGCAAGACCAGGCATCGATTCCTCCGACCAGATTAAACACGTTTGCAAACCCGCTGTATACCAGAAAATCAGCCGCTTGTTGACTGCGGATGCCATGATGGCAGATGACTACAATGCGTCGTTGCGGATCCAACTCATTAATTCTTTGCTGAATCTGGCCAAGCGGTATCAAATTGCTGCCTTTAATTTGCGCGATGGCATATTCAAGCGGTTCTCTGACATCAAGCAGAAAAAATTTGTCGTCATCTTGCTGCAGCTTAGCTTGTAATTCTATTGCACTAATTTGTTGTACACTCATGGAAAATTGCTTTAAAAAATGTTGATTATGAACAATTTTATCGCCTAAAGGCAATAGCGTCCGGATTAGCCCCGCCCTACAAACTCGGCAATTCTTGCCACGCCTTCCCGAAGCCGTTCCAAACCGGTTGTATAGGCAAAACGGACAAACCGCTCCGGCTTATTTAAGCCAAAATCCTTACCGGGAGTGACCGCTACCCCGGCCTGTTCGAGCAAATCCTGCGTAAATTGAAAACTGTTATCAGTAAATTTGCTGCAATCGGCATAGATATAAAAAGCGCCTTCCGGCTTAACGGCAATTTCAAATCCGATTTGCTGCAATTGCCGATACAAAAATTCACCCCTACGCTCAAATTCCTGACGTCTGTATTCAAGTTCATCCAGATTGTCCTCCTCAAAGGATGCCAATGCCGCATGCTGGGCCAGGCCCGATGTGGAAATAAAAAGGTTTTGCGCCAGTTTCTCCACGGTGCCGCAAAAGGCGTCCGGCACGACCAGCCAGCCGATACGCCAGCCGGTCATACCAAAAAATTTGGAAAAACTGTTGATGACAAATACCTCGTCACTGAAACGCAACGCCGTTTCCGCCTGCCGCTGGTAAACCAGACCATGATAAATTTCATCTGAAAAGAAACATCCGCCCAACCTGTCGACCAGCTCAATCGATTGATGCAAATCATTGGCGGTTATAATGGTGCCCGTGGGATTTGACGGAGATGTAATCAATACCGCTTTGGTTTTTTTAGACCAATTGCGTTCAATCAGTTTTGCATTGAGTTGAAAATCGGTCCGTTCATCCACAGCCACCAGCTGCGGTTTGCCGCCAAACAAATGAATGAAATTGCTATTGCAGGGGTAATAGGGATCGGCCAGCATCACTTTATCACCGGCATCCAACGTAGTCCCCAGGGCGAGTAAAAAAGCGCCGGACGCGCCGGGCGTTATAAAAATCCGCTGTTGTTCGATGAAAACGGAATAACGCTGCTGATAAAATTCGGCTATTTTTTCTCGCAGTTCCGGCAACCCGGCAGCCGGTGTATATTTAACCATTCCTTCCCCGATATTGCTGGTGCCCGCTTTGAGCACCGCTTCAGGAGTGGGAAAATCCGGCTCGCCAATTTCCATATGAACAATATCCCTTCCTTGTTGTTCAAGTTCTTTAGCCCTTTGCAATAACGCCATTACGTAAAACGGCTTTATCTCCTGCATTCGCTTTGCCATCTGTCCAATCATCTTAATATTCCGGTTTTTAGTTCACCTTAAAGTATAATGTCAAAAATTTGCTAAAAACAATAATAAACCTTGCGTAGATTACAAGATTCTGAAAGAATGCGTTTTTTTTACTGATCTGTGTTTAGGAGTTAGCGGATGACCGACATTTCTAAAACTGAAACCCCTTTCAGTTTTAAGCCCTATAAAGAAGAACCGGGCGAAGAATATATGAACGAGTCACAACTTAAACATTTCCAGCAAATTCTCAACAACTGGAAAGACGAGTTGATGGAGGAAGTTGACCGCACCGTGCATCATATGCAGGACGATGCCGCCAATTTTCCAGACCCAAATGATAGAGCCACGCAGGAATCGGAATTCAGTCTGGAACTGCGGACTCGCGACCGTGAAAGAAAACTCATCAGAAAAATTGAAGAGGCTTTAAAAGATATAGAAACCGGAGATTACGGTTATTGTGAATCCTGCGGCGTGGAAATCGGTATTCGCCGCCTCGAAGCGAGACCAACCGCTACGCTCTGCATCGATTGCAAAACCCTCGACGAAATTCGCGAAAAGCAAATGGGATAGAACGATCCCATTCCCATCTCTATATTGGCCGGTTTGCCCCGTCGCCGACCGGCCCGCTGCATTTTGGTTCTTTGTATACCGCACTTGCCGGTTTTCTTCAAGCACGTTCGCAAAACGGCAAATGGCTGCTCAGAATCGACGACCTTGATGTGCCCCGAAATATTCCCGGTGCCGCGGATGATATCCTAAAGACATTGGAGAATTTTGCCCTACATTGGGATGACAGTGTTTTTTTCCAAAGCCAAAACACCGAAGCCTATCTCGCCGCCGTCAACGACCTGACAAGTAACGGACAGCTTTTCCGCTGTATCTGTACCCGAAAAAAACTGGCTCAATACCGGAACAAATATCCGGAAACCGCAATTTATCCCGGCTTTTGCAGGGAATCAAACCATTCGCCCCACGTTGCCCACGCACTGCGCATTAAGGCAAATACGACAAGCGTTACTTTTAACGATGCTTTGCAAGGTGAAATAACACCGCATCCGGACGAAGCCCGGGATCATTTTATTATTCAAAGACGCGACCGGGTTATTGCCTATCAATTGGCCGTGGTGATTGACGACTTCCGGCAAAATATTACTGAAGTGGTACGCGGATACGATCTACTGGACTCAACGGCGAAACAAATTTACCTGCAACAACAGTTGGGGCTGCCTACCCCGGATTATATGCATGTTCCGATCATCATCGATACTCAGGGAAACAAGCTGAGCAAACAAACCTTCGCCGAGGCGGTTGACGATAAAAATCCCGGTGAGATATTAAATGAGTTGCTACATTTATTGCGACAAAATCCGCCCGACGAACTTCGCCGAGCCTCGGTTAATGACATTTTGTCCTGGGCCATAACGCATTGGAACCCGTTGCCATTGAAAAAAACACAAGCACTCGGGCGATAAATTGATTAAAGTATTTTTCCCGCTGAATGTATATTGAAACAGGAAATTCGTATCCCGGATAATGCCTTATTTCGCCGGTTTGAATATTGCCCGTCTAAGCAAGATGCTGAATAATTTACCTTGAACACGGTATAATCCACCAGCTAAATTAAATCGCCGATAGCACTTGAGCTCAAGGAAAAATCATGTCTGAACAAAAAATATATCCCGTTAAACCGGAAATTACCGCTAAAGCCCATATCACTCCCGAAATTTACCAGTCCATGTATCAACGTTCCATTAAGGAACCGGAAGCTTTCTGGTCCGAACAGGCTCGGCAATTTCTCGACTGGAGCAAGCCTTGGGACAAAGTCATGGAATACGACTATCCGAAAGGCCATATACGCTGGTTTGAAGGGGGAAAATTGAATGTCAGTTATAACTGCCTGGACCGGCATCTTGAAGGACGGGGCAATCAGACGGCTATCATTTGGGAAGGCGACGACCCGGACACGGATAGACACATCACTTATGCGGAACTGCACGAACAAGTCTGCAAGTTTGCCAATGTCTTAAAATCGCTGGGCGTACAAAAAGGCGACCGGGTATGCATTTATTTACCGATGATTGCCGAGGCCGCAACCGTCACATTGGCCTGTGCACGAATCGGCGCGATTCATTCAATCGTATTCGGCGGATTTTCAGCGGATTCCCTGCGCGACAGAATTAACGATGCCGACTGCCGGTTACTGATCTGTGCCGATGAAAGTCTGCGCAGCGGCAAAAAGCTGCCGAGCAAAGCCAATGCCGATCTGGCTGTTGCCGCTTGTCCGAATGTCAAACACGTGGTGGTTATCAAAAACACCGGCAACCCTGTCGCCTGGAACGAAGACCGTGACATTTGGTATCACCAGGCTATGGAAACCGCATCCTCCGACTGTCCGCCGGAACCAATGGATGCCGAAGACCCGTTGTTTATTCTTTACACATCCGGTTCCACCGGCAAACCCAAAGGCGTGCTGCATACCACCGGCGGCTATCTGCTGTTCACAGCAATGACCCACAAGTATGTATTCGACTACCATGACGGCGACATTTACTGGTGCACCGCCGATATCGGCTGGGTGACCGGTCACTCTTACATTATTTACGGCCCTTTATGCAACGGCGCCACCACGTTAATGTTCGAAGGCGTTCCGACCTATCCGGCTGCGGACCGCTTCTGGCGAATCGTGGACAAACACCAGGTCAATATCTTTTATACCGCACCGACCGCCCTGCGCGCCCTAATGGCGCAGGGCGACGCTTTCGTCAGGCGCACCGACCGCAGCAGCCTGCGTATCCTGGGCACGGTCGGTGAGCCGATCAACCCGGAAGCCTGGGAATGGTACTATCAAGTGGTCGGCGAAAGCCGTTGCCCGATTGTCGATACCTGGTGGCAAACGGAAACCGGCGGTATCCTGATCACGCCGCTGCCCGGCGCCACCGACTTAAAACCCGGTTCCGCCACCTTGCCGTTTTTCGGCGTCATCCCCGCAATACTGGATAACCAGGGCAACGTCCTGGAAGGCGAAGCCGAAGGCATATTGGTGATTTCCAAACCCTGGCCCTCGCAATCACGCACCGTATACGGCGATCACAGCCGTTTCGTCGACACCTATTTTAAAAACTACCCCGGCTACTACTTCTCCGGTGACGGCGCCCGCCGCGACAAAGACGGTTACTATTGGATCACCGGACGCATCGACGATGTGATCAATGTCTCCGGCCACCGATTGGGCACGGCGGAAATCGAGAGCGCGCTGGTGCTGCATCACGACGTGGCCGAAGCGGCCGTCGTCGGCTACCCGCATCACATTAAAGGACAAGGCATCTACGCCTATGTCACCTTGAACGTCGGCGCGGAAGCATCGGAACAACTTCGCCAGGAACTGATTGACCTGGTCAGAACCGAAATCGGCCCGATAGCCACCCCGGATGTCATCCAGTGGGCACCCGGTTTGCCAAAAACCCGTTCCGGTAAAATCATGCGCCGCATCCTGCGCAAAGTAGCAGCGAACGAAATCGACAGTATCGGTGATACCTCCACGTTGGCGGATCCGGCGGTAGTGGATGAAATTACAGCACACAGGGCAAATAAATAACGGCCTTGTTCATTAATCTGTTGTTTTCAAAAATTCAAAAAAACAAGTTGGTTTAGACCCTTGCAAAACGGATAACCCCTAAAAGGTTTTACATGGACGTTGCGTTGTTTATTTAGTCATGTTCCTTTACTCCCTGCTATATGCAACTCAGAATTGGTAAGTATGTTCATAAGTTGTTCCGCCGAGGATGCGTCCCAACCTCCAATGCCACTTAAAATTCAGCAAATGTTTGACGATTCCTTCCTAAGACGGATTAAGCGGTAGATTGCATGATAAAATACCGTTTCATCACTTTTAATCTCGCCCTCCAGCAGCTTGTAATTCTATTTCTGGCAATTATTCTTTTTACAAATTAAAATGGATGGCTAATCCAAAACCACATACATTTTGCCTCCGTGATCGACACCTGGCATGCCAACGGAAATTTTAATTAATGACTGATTACAAACTAACCCACCTCAAACAACTGGAAGCGGAAAGCATCCATATTATCCGCGAAGTGGCGGCGGAATTTGAACGTCCGGTCATGCTTTATTCGATCGGCAAAGATTCAGCAGTGATGCTGCATCTGGCCATGAAAGCATTTGCTCCCGGCAAACCGCCCTTCCCGCTGATGCACGTCGACACCACCTGGAAATTTAAGGAAATGATCGAGTTTCGCGACAAGCATGTCAAAGAGTTAGGTCTGGAATTGATCGTCTATATCAACCAGGACGGCGTCGACCAGGGTATAGGACCCTTTACCCACGGCAGTAAAAAACACACTGACGTGATGAAAACCGACGCATTGAAACAGGCGCTGGACAAATACCGTTTCGATGCGGCGTTCGGCGGAGCACGACGCGATGAGGAAAAATCCCGCGCTAAAGAGCGTGTTTATTCCTTCCGCGATAAAAACCACCGTTGGGACCCCAAAAACCAGCGTCCGGAATTATGGAATATTTATAACGGCAAAATCGATAAAGGCGAAAGTATTCGTGTGTTCCCATTATCCAACTGGACCGAGTTGGATATCTGGCAGTACATCCATCTCGAGGAAATACCGATTGTGCCGCTTTATTTTGCCAAGGAACGCCCGGTGGTTAATAAAGACGGTATGCTGATTATGGTGGACGATGAACGCATGCCGCTTAACCCCGAAGATAAAGTCGAAATGAAAATGGTGCGTTTCCGCACTCTAGGCTGCTATCCCTTAACCGGTGCGGTGGAATCGACCGCTACCACCTTACCGGAAATTATCCAGGAAATGCTGCTGACCACCAGCTCTGAACGGCAAGGCCGTTTGATCGACCATGACCAGGCCGGATCCATGGAGCAGAAAAAACGCGAAGGATATTTTTAACCTTGAACCTTGAACCTTATTACCAATGTCCCATCAATCAGATTTAATCAGCACCGACATTAACGCCTACTTGGCGCAGCATGAACGCAAAGAGTTATTACGTTTCCTCACCTGCGGCAATGTCGACGACGGGAAAAGCACGTTGATCGGCCGGCTGTTGCATGATTCGAAAATGATCTATGAAGATCAACTGGCCGCGGTAAAAGCGGACAGCGTCAAATCCGGCACCACTGGCGGTGGCATTGATTTGGCGTTGCTGGTCGACGGCTTGCAGGCGGAGCGCGAACAGGGAATTACCATCGACGTCGCCTACCGTTATTTTTCGACCGCGACACGCAAATTCATTATTGCCGATACTCCGGGCCATGAGCAATATACGCGCAACATGGCAACCGGCGCTTCCACCTGTGATTTGGCGGTTATTCTGATAGATGCCAGACACGGCGTGCAGACCCAAACCAAACGCCACAGTTTTATCGCTTCGCTGCTGGGAATCAAGCATATCATTGTTGCCATCAACAAAATGGATCTGGTCGATTATAGTGAAACCGTGTACGAGCGGATCAAAAGCGACTATCGGGCTTTCGTAGAAAAATTGGATTTGCATGACATCCGCTTCATTCCCATTTCGGCGCTGGCCGGTGACAACGTGGTCAACCGCAGCGAAAACATGCCGTGGTTTACTGAAGCACCGATGATGGAGACCCTGGAAACCATCGAAATTGCCAGCGACCAGAATTTTACCGATGCCCGCTTACCAGTGCAGTATGTTAACCGCCCCAACCTTAATTTTCGCGGTTTTTGCGGTACTGTGGCATCCGGTGTATTCCACAAGGGCGACCAAATAACCGTCTTGCCTTCCGGCAAAACCAGTACCGTCAAATCCATTGTAACCTATGACGGCGATATCACCGAAGCCTATCCGCCAATGGCCGTGACGCTAACAATGGCCGACGAAATCGATATCAGCCGCGGTGATCTGATTGTCAGCAGCGATAATCTGCCCATCGTCACCGACCGGTTCGATGCGTCGATCGTATGGATGACCGACAAACCAATGACACCGGGACGCCAATATTATATCAAGCTGGCCACCCGTACGGTTTCCGGTTCAATCTCCGGCATCAATTACCGTATCGACGTTAATACCATGGACCATTATGATGCCGAGGAACTGAAACTCAATGAAATCGGCGTTTGCACCGTTTCTGTCAACGCCCCGGTCGTGTTCGACCCTTACAAGAATCACAAGGGCACCGGCGCCTTTATCATCATCGACCGCCTGACCAATGTCACGGTGGGCGCCGGCATGATTACCGGCAAAGCCGGTGAGCATGAACAAAGCCAAGTCAGCCCGGAGGAGCGCGCAGTCCGGTTCGGCCAGCAGGCGGTCTCCATATTATTGAGCGGCACCAATGCTCAATCACTGGCCCTACAGTTGGAAAGAAAATTGTTTGATACCGGCCATGCAGCCACCATTATGGAGCAGCAGGACGGCAATATGGATACCTATATCAATGTTGTCAAAAACGCCGGGTTAATCTGTCTTTGTCCCGAAGTCAAGGCGGATCAATTCGATCTGCAGTTCGAATCGGCAACCGGTTCAGCGGATGATATCTTTGCGGCATTGAAAGACCAGCGTATTATTCACTCGTAACGATTAGGCTCAATGTGCCCACGCGCCACATTCCGTCAAAAAAGGCTGTGGCGCTAACCCCTCGTTTGCTTGGCTTAACATGTAGCCCGGATGCAGCGCAGCAAAATCCGGATTAGGCAAGTAACTATCTTGCCCGGATTACGCAAGCTTCATCCGGGCTGTCTTGGAACATTGGCAAAAGTAATCCGACAAAGGAGGATTAAGCTGAAAAAATCTCAGCCAGAAAACTTTTCATGCTGATCCAAGACCGGCGGTCAGCATCCGCTTGATAGACCGTTCCGAAATCGGGGTCATTGGCGAGCGGATTAGTGAAGGCATGCATGGTGTTGCCGTAACTGTGCAATTGCCAGTCCGCGCCCGCTTCGGTGAGTTCTTTTTGCAGGGCCACCACTTGCTCGATTGGTGCCAGTGGATCGTCATGGCCATGCAAAACCAACACTTTCGCCTTGATCTTATTGCCTGCGGTATTGCCTGGGGCGCCCAGCAGGCCGTGGAAACTAACCACGCCTTTAATATCGATACCGGTACGAGCCAGATCAAGCACGCACAGCCCGCCGAAACAGAACCCGATGGCGGCAATTTGCCGGTCTTCCACCCAAGGCAATAATCTCACATTGGCAACTGCCGCCCGAATCCGGTTTTGCAGCATCTCCCGGTCATCGATAAACGGCTGCATCAATTTGGCGTTTTCTTCAGGCCCCGATCCCAACACCCCTTTGCCATACATATCCAGCGCGAAGCCGACATAGCCCAGCTCGGCCAGTTTTTTGGCCTTTTCCTCAACAAACCGATCGCGCCCGCCCCAGGCATGATTGACCAGCACAGCCGGACGCCTGCCGGTGATGGCATCATCGTAAGCGATAAAGCCTTCTAGCAGTGTATCACCGTCCAGGTAATTGACCGTTGTCGTGACAATACTCATGGTTGTTCACTCACTGATGAAATCGTAAGCAACAATTTTATTGACCAATGGCTTCAGCTTTGCATCAACAATTTGCTTGTGCTTGGGATTGTCCATATAAGCCTCAAAAGCGGCTTTATCCTTCAATGTCACGGTTACCGCGACATCGAAAGAATCATCGACAATCGGCCTGTCGCTCGGCAACACGACGCCGACGTGCCGGCTGATAATACCGGGCAACGTATTCAGTTCACGGCTGGCGTTAACGAATTGTTCACGCATTTTTGCACTACCCGGCTCTTTCAGCCACACCATGATGACATGGCTGACGGTCCCTTTAGCCTGATCCCCTGCCTCGGCCACATGGGCCGAAACCAACATCAGCATGGCCATGCAGAAAGCGCTTAGTGTGGAAATTTTATTCATCGTATCACTCCTGATAGTTTTAAATTATCAATAAACCCGCTGGAAGCCGCTTCGACCAGATCCAATACCTCCTCAAAGCCGTACACGCCACCATAGTAGGGATCGGGGACATCCCGTTTGCCCACATGAGGCGCATAGTCAAGAAAATG
Organism: Methylococcaceae bacterium; assembly: GCA_050303615.1. GTDB lineage: Bacteria > Pseudomonadota > Gammaproteobacteria > Methylococcales > Methylomonadaceae > CAZDXJ01. The sequence continues at coordinate 37,768 of JBNLCC010000153.1, forward strand.
CTTTACCTTGTCGGCGTGTTGTGCCGGACAGACCGACATAACATTGGCATAATTTTCAGCATCCATCACCAACAAATAATCGAATTTTTCAAAATCGGCAACATTGATTTGCCTGGCCCGCAAATGGGCTAATTCAACATTTCGCTTTAACGCCGCCTGCTGCGCACGGCGGTCCGGCGACTCACCGATGTGATAGGCATGGGTGCCGGCCGATTCCACGTTAATCTGCTTCTCAAGTCCCTGTTCCCGAATTAACTTAGTAAATACCCCTTCCGCGGTGGGAGAGCGACAGATATTGCCCATACAAATGAAGAGAACATTAATTTTATTATTGCCTTTCAAATAGTTACCTCTAAAACTGATCAATATTTCCGCAGCATTGAAACACTGATTGAAATTATATCAAATTGGAAAGTTGCGAGTTGATACGATCGCTACATAGCTTTGTTTTCTGGATAATATTTCATCCGGTTGAAAAAAATACTGTGCCGGATTTCGATGTGTGATGAGTATAAATTTTAATAATATTGAAAGCCTACCAAGCCATTAACTTCATGTCGGCAACCCGGGAACAGGATGAAATTTCGCGTTTTCCGCAAGCGCTCACTTCTGCCACGGCCATTTGCCCTCGATTTCTAATTCCAGGGTAAAGCTCAGGAAAGTACGGATCAAGACAATAATGACCAATACGCCAACCTGTTCCAGCGTCGGTTCAATCACTACGGTACGGATAATATCGCCGGCCAAAAGAAATTCCAGACCCAACAAAATGGCCCGCGCCAGCACAATACGATAGCGATTATATACGGAATCAACCGCAGCTGATTTAATTTGCCGGACAAACCAGAAACTGGCAAACACAAAGCCGATGACAATCACCAAAACACCGGTCGCTTCTATACTGTAACCTGCAATTTCCACCCAGTCTTTAAACGTTTCCATAACTCCCTCTTGTGCATTACTATACGGCAGGATTTGAACTAAACAACCCTGTCTACAAGACAAGGGATTCATGATGGGTTGATTTGAAATCGACTATGATCAACAAGCCCGGATGGCGCTTGCGGAATTCGGGATAAACGAAGCTACAGCCACGTAATCACTTCCCTACGCATTCTGCTGCCCACCCACAGCATTTCCCACATTGCCCCAATCCAACGAATATATGTCTTTCCTACAAAACGATGGAACCTCGAATAGGGTTAATCGCAAACTTTGTGAACCTGACCGAGTTTAGCCGGATTGTAACGGACGTATTCGAAATGACGGGAATAAAGGATTTATATACGATTTTCTCCGCCTCAACTTCAATTCTTTCCATTGCCACATGAATCTTATCTTTCGAATCCGCAGCTACGCTTTCAATATATCTTGTAGAGATCGCTTCGATAAATTCATCCCTTTTCTCTTCCGGCACCTGCTCCGTATAAGGCAGCCAAGTAGTCCTGATCCATCCCTTCAAACCGTCTTTTCCGTCATGCTCCATATCCTTCGGGATAAGCTCTAAACGATTTATTTTGAACCCGTTCTCCAGCAACATTGCTTTGTATTCCTCCGTTCCATAGAAACCATAAGGAAAGCTGAAATTATCAAAATACGGTTTCCATTCCGGCATCGCAAGGGTCTCTTCCAGAACGGACAATATAGGGCGGGCATTGCCTTTTCCGCCCATTTGCAAAAGTATCTTTCCTCCCGGTTTAAGGCTGTTGAACAGACCTTTTACAACGGGATTATGATCTTTCACCCAATGTAATACAGCATTTGAAAACACCACATCAAAGCACTCGCCAAATTCCAGTTCTCCGGCGTCCATAAGTCGAAAGGTAAGATTGGGATATGCGCTTCTCGGATATCGTTCTGCTGCAAGATCGACCATGTCAATTGAGTTATCAATACCGACAACCGAGCCGTTTCTGACATAACCCGTGATTTCAGCAGTTACTTTTCCGTCTCCACAGCCCAGGTCCAAAACATCTTCCGTTCCTTTCAGGTTTAATTTCTCAATGAGCTCTCTCCCCCACTTTTGCTGGGCTTGAGAGTGTTTTTCATAATCTATCGCATCCCAAGTATATTTATTCATCGATTTGTCCGAGTTAGTGAGCCACTATGGTTTGAATGAACTTCCCAACCGATAAAATTGTGTTCACTCTGAGATTTTTTTTGCGAATACCTCGGAACTTAATTTTGCCGGCAACTCAAATACAGTCTGACAGCACACCCGGATGGTGCTTGCGGAATTCGGACTCCTTTTGTTAACTCTTTCCTGTTCCGGTGAACTGCATGATGTTATTTGGAAAATCCATCGACTCTACTTCCGAGGAAAACTCATTTGCAACCTTTAAAATTGTTTTACTCATATGGGCATACTGCTTTGAGAAAGGTGGCCAATAATCACCGAGTCCCAACGCATCATTTATTACCAGAACCTGCCCATCGCAATCCGAGCCGGCGCCAATGCCTATTGTGGGAACATTTAAGTCATTTGTGATCTTCCGGGCAAGGGAGTACGGAATATGTTCAAGAACGACCATAAAGGCGCCTGCATTTTGAATTGACCGTGCCTCATCAGCGATCCTCTTGGCTTCAACGCGGGTGTTTCCTACTTTTTCAAAGTTTTTCGCAGTCTGCGGAGTCAGGCCTGTATGGCCAACAACTGGTACGCCGTTTTTCACCAAGAAGGTAATGACATCAAGCTTCGGCCCTTCCAGTTTTATACTATCCGCGCCAGCTTCCATCAACCGTTTGGCATTAGCTAACGCCGTTTCCGGATCTTTATCGGCCAGGTAGGGAAGATCACCGATAATATGTGTTTGCGGAGCCCCACGGCGAACCGCACCTATATGATATTCCATGTGCTCCATTGTTACGTCTCTGGTACTTTCGAACCCCATCTCTACCATGCCGACAGTATCACCAACCAGTATCACCGGAATTCCCGCTTGCTCAATCCCTCTGGCGACCGGGCAGGTGTACGCTGTTAGCATCGGAATAGGTTTTGTTCCCTTCATTTTCGTAAGATCAGCTGCAGACATTTTCATAATTTCCTCCTGGGGTTGTCTGGAAAAGTTAACGTCGATCCTAACCGGCAAATTTGTAGCAAGCTCAGTGAGCGACAATGCATCCAAGTAATGGCGTTGATATTTGTTGCCCCCCTACAAGGTTATCCCAAAAAAAGTATGTCGTTTTAACCTTCAGCGGGGAAGACTTACATGAAATTTTATACGAAAACGGAATAAACAAATAGCCCGGACAAGAAATCCCATGGCACACGGCTTACTTAATGATCGAATGCATTAATTCTTTAACTCCAGCAAATTCCAAACCCAATAAAACACACGTACCAGAATAATACGATATCTGACATAGACGGAATCAACCGCAGCTGATTTGATTTGCCAGACAAAGCGACAGCTGGCAAACATAAAATTACCAAAACACCGGCTGCTTCGATACCGTAACCGGTGAATTCCGCCTTAACTTTAAACGTTTAACCGCCCCTTGTGCGCAATGCCAATAAATTAACGCAATCCAAATAAACTGTACGAAATGAACTACTCTCCCACTGCTTGTCTAATTAAGAGTTGCTCCTAAATGGCAATAATTGCATCGTTGCCTATAGTATTGGCTGTTATTTTCCTTTCAATAGCTGTTTTCAGGAATTACGCATAAAAGCAGCAATAGCGATTGCAGGCTCTGC
>JBNLCC010000154.1:0-23458 GCA_050303615.1 Methylococcaceae bacterium
CTGGATCTGGACCATTACCTTTATTCCGGCATTTATTATGTTCATTCCGGAACATAAACTGGCCGGTTTCTGCACAGCGTCTTCCGATAGCGACAATCAAACCCTGATGGCGCGTTTCCTTGACCGGCTGGGCGGCTTCACGTTTAATCATGCCTGGTTGATCATGCTGCTGACCCTGGCGGCATCGGGGGTTGCCGTTTACGGGATTAAACAAATCAATGTCAATGACAACCCCATCAAATGGTTTGCGGAATCACATCCGATCCGCGTTTCCGACCGAGTGATGAACGCGCATTTCGGCGGCACCTACATGGCCTACCTGGTGCTGGATGCCAGCCAGGAAATAAACGACGCCGACTTCAAACCCGCCCTGCTGCACAGGCTGAACCAAAAACAACAGCAAATGCTGGATGATGAAATTCCGGCCACCACCGAGGTATTCGACAAACTCAGAGCGGCAATCGAGCAACATCAAGGCAGTAAAACCGAACTGCTTCGCAAACTGTCCGACCTGGTGGCCGACGGCATCGACAATGCCTCTGACGAACAATTCGACGCGTGGGACGAAGCCCAGTTATTTGTCGACAGCGAAAGACAGCGGGGTGAAATTTTTAAGCAGCCGGCAGCACTGCATTACCTGGCAAAACTGCAGGACTACATCAATCACCTCGCCAATGTCGGCAAATCCAACTCATTGGCAGACGTCATTAAAACCGTACACCGCGAATTATTGCTGGGCAACGCGCAGGAATTCCGCATTCCGGACAGTTCCCAAGCAGTAGCGCAAACTCTGATCACCTATCAGAACAGCCACCGGCCGCATGATTTATGGCATTTTGTAACCCCCGATTACCGCAAAACCAGTCTTTGGCTGCAATTGAAAAGCGGCGACAATCAGGACATGGCGGCCGTGGAAAAGGCGGTGCAGGATTATGTAAAGGCCAATCCGCCACCTTTCAATATTAACACGGCCTGGTTCGGACTGACGCATATTAATGTGGCCTGGCAGCAAAAAATGGTGACCGGCATGCTGGAAGCGTTCAGCGGCAGTTTTATCGTCGTGCTGGTGATGATGATCGTCTTGTTCCGTTCGATCACCTGGGGGATACTGTCGATGATACCGTTGACGGTCACTGTCGGTTTGATTTACGGTATTATCGGTTTGATCGGCAAAGACTACGACATGCCGGTGGCGGTATTGAGCTCTTTAAGTATCGGCCTGGCAATCGATTATGCAATCCATTTTTTATCGCGGGCCAGGGAATATACACATCGCACGGGTTCCTGGCGGCAAGCGGTCAAGCCGGTATTCAGCGAACCGGCGCGCGCCATCGCGCGCAACGCCATCGTCGTCGGCGTCGGTTTCCTGCCATTGCTGGCCGCGCCGCTGGTCCCTTACCAGACAGTCGGGATATTCATCGCCGCTATCCTGTTCACCGCCGGCTTAAGTTCGTTGCTGATTCTGCCGGCAATGATTACCTTGCTGGATAAATGGCTGTTTAGAAAACTTTACAAATCCGCCTAAACGGAGATTGACATGAAATTACATTCCATTCTAGCGCTATTCCTATTAAGTTTCTTGAGCCCGGCAGCCTTTGCCGAGCCGACGATAGATGAGATCGTCAATAAAACCAACCTGGTTTCCTACTATCTGGGACAGGACGGACGTGCGAAAGTAAAAATGACCATTACCGACGCCCAAAACCGGGTACGTAACCGCGAGTTCACCATATTGCGCAGGGACATCCCGGAAACGGACAGCATGGAAAACAATGCCTATTTGGGGGACCAGAAATTCTATGTTTACTTCCAGCGCCCCTCCGACGTCAACAAAATGGTGTTTATGGTATGGAAACATACCGGCAAAGACGATGACCGCTGGCTGTACCTGCCCGCACTGGATCTGGTCAAGCGCATTGCCGCGACGGACAAGCGCACCAGCTTCGTCGGCTCGGATTTTTTATACGAAGACGTATCCGGACGCAATCTGGACGAAGACAAACATGAATTGCTCGGCACCGACGAAAATTATTACATTATCAAAAATACCCCGCTCGATCCGAACGCCGTGGAATTCTCGCATTACATCATGTATATCCATAAAGGAACCTTTTTGCCCATCCAAACCGAATACTTCGATAAAAACGGGGAAAAATACAAGGTCTATACCGCCTTGAAGGTGGACACCATTCAGGGTTTCCCCACTATTACCAAATCGGAAGCAAAAAACCTGAAAACCGGCGGCAACACCGTCATGGAATACAGCGATGTCACTTATAACGTCGACTTACCCGAGGATATTTTCAGCGAACGTTATTTACGCAGGGCGCCGAAAAAGTATTTACGTTAAATAATACATGCGCGTAACCAAGCTGATTTCGGTTTGTCTGCTGCTGATTGGCAGCCCGTCAGTATTTAGTGCGCCGCCGTTGCCCAGCGGATTGGAAACGGAAAAGCCCAAACTGCCGCCGGGTCTGCAAACGCCAGGTCTGCCTGCCGGGCTGCAGCCGGATAAACCGAAATTACCCGCCGGTACTGCACCGCCCGCATTGCCCGGTGGCCTGACCGGCGCCGCCGAAGAAACGCAACCACCCGAACCGTTCGGCGAACTTGCCGGGGAGGAGCCGCCGTTCATGTCGGTGACGGGTTTCTGGGACAACCGCGGCGGCATACGCACCCAGAACGACCCGAACGAGGACCGGGTTTCCATCGGCGAAACCCGCTTGCATATCGGCTTGCAAAAGGAAATCGGTGCGGTCACCGCGAATCTGGTCAGCGACTTTCTTTACGATTCGCAGGCCCCGTCACAAGACATCAACCTCAACACCGGCCAGGGCTGGATCGATCTGCGTGAAGCCAACATCGCCTTCAGCCCTTTTGCCTTTTCCGATATTAAAATCGGCCGGCAGATTTTAACCTGGGGTACCGGCGATCTGATTTTCATCAATGACCTGTTTCCCAAAGACTGGCAGTCCTTTTTTATCGGCCGTGATGTGGAATATCTGAAAGCGCCGTCGGATGCGGTGAAAACCTCGTGGTTCACCGATGTCGTTAACCTGGACGTGATTTTTACGCCGCAGTTCGACGCCGACCGTTCCATAACCGGCGAACGGGTTTCCTATTACAACCCTACGCTGGGAGATCTCGCAGGCCACAACGCCATTATCGATGCGACGCGGCCGGATTCGCCCGAGTGGCAGTTGCGGCTCTATAAAACCATCGGCGTCAATGAACTGGCGTTGTATGGTTATAACGGATTCTGGAAAAGCCCTGGCGGCGTGGACCCCTATACCGGTCAGGCGACCTACCCCGATCTCAGCGTCATCGGCAGCAGTATCCGGCGCCCGTTACTGGCGGGAATTGCCAATTTCGAAATGGGATACTATCTGTCGCCGGATGCCGAAAGCGGCAACAACCCCTATGTGCAGAACAGCGAAGTGCGTTTTCTGCTTGGTTACGAACAGGAACTGGTAAAAAATTTAACGCTCGGCTTACAGTATTATGTGGAATGGATGCAGGATTATGACAACTATCTGCGCACGCTGCCGGCCGGCATGCCGCAACGCGATGAAGCGCGGCACGTGATTACCCAACGCTTGACCTGGCTGACCCTGAACCAGAATCTGACCTGGTCATTATTCAGTTTTTTTTCTCCTTCCGATATGGATGCCTATTTGCGCCCCAATATTCATTATAAAATCACCGATGCCTGGTCGGCCGAACTCGGCGGTAACTTTTTTATCGGGGCGGATAATGACACCTTCTTCGGCCAGTTCAAGAAAAACAACAACATCTATGCCGCGGTCCGGTTCGGGTTTTAAATGTGTTTAAGTTTGCCGTCCCTGGCGCTGGCTACCGGCTCCCGCCGGGTATGACGAATTTGAGTCATGATCTATAGGGGTAGAGAATGTAAAAATTACGCGGCATTACCGGCGCGGGGCGAGTTAGCCAAAGGAGAAATCAGGCCGCCAAACTTGCTTTTATCTTGTTACCCAAACGACACAAAAGCCCCGGATGCAACGCTCGTTTGGCCTGCTTTACTTCCTGGGCATCGGGCGCTGCCTCCCGCATTCCCTGGTAGATTTTTTCCGCCTTTTCCCGTTCCCCTCGGGCATTGAAATACAAACACAGCACCAGCATAAAAGCCAGGTATTCGGTGATATGGAAACGACTGCGCCTGGGATATAGCGCTTTCAAATCAAATTTGTGGCCGAATATCGGCGGTATCAGCTCGAGTTCTCCCTGTTCAAGACATAGTTGCGCGTAATGGCAACGGGCAAACAGGTAGTTCGGGTGCTGCTGATAATTTTCGCGAATACATTGGATTTGCTTTTCTTTATCAACATAGCCATAGGCAACAGCCAGATAGTTATTCAGCAACATCACCTTCGGATACAATTGCTTCAATTCCAGCAAGCGGGATATCGCTTGAGTGGGCGCTTTGGCAATTTGTCCATATAAGCAATCCAATTCCTGTTGAATATCTTGCGGTAAATTGCGCACCGCCTGATCGATTTTCGGTTGATAGCTCACTTCATAAACGGATTGCTCAATCTCTTGTTTCCCTTGGGCACTGCTGCGCTGTTTGGTTTGTTTTTTTGCCATGTTCTCTAAGCCGGTTTTCTGAATGAATAAACGTAATATTTTATCATTCTAAGGCGGCTTAATAGTTCCAGTGTCAGCGTTTCAAAAGCCGCTGCAACATTGCTAACCCCCGATTTGACCGCCATCGACCGCAAATAGGAATAAGTAGGCAGCGTCTTTGCGGTAATATCCTCTTCAACGTCAACTTCAAATCCTGTCTCGATAGCAAGCTTTCGATACCTTTCGGCGGTATATTGGAGATTACAGTTGCCGTAAAAGCCGATATCGTAGGGTTCCGGAAAGTTCAATTTCAGCAGCGGCACCAGCATCCTGACCGGCACGAAATCCGATAACGCCAGATAGCCGCCGGGCTTCAAGACCCGGAAAACCTCCTGAAAAAAGGCTTTCCTGTCCGGAAAATGAAAGATGCATTCAACGGCTAAAACCGTATTGAAACTATGATCGGCAAAGGGTAACGCACAGGCGTTCCCCTGCTGCAAACGGATCTTGTTGTTAGCGGTTGCCTTGATTTGCTGCTGCGCCCTTTGCAATTGGCGTTCGTCGATATTAAGACCGAACAGTTGCAGACCGGTGTAATGCTCGTTCAGCAAAGCAATGGTGCCGCCAAAACCGCAGCCGGCATCCAAGATTCGCTGATGGTCCTTGACCTTGGCTGCCGCGCAGATTTGTTGACTCAAATTTTCCGCGGCCTCTGCGAAATCGTCCGGCGTCAATTGCGCTTGTGCCGGTTGTTGCCAATAGCCCCAGTGTACATGGCGCCCGAAACTTTTTTCCAGTTCGGCGTCATGTTCCGCCAGCGATGCCAGCAAAAAATCAAAATAAGGTAGGCTGATCTTGGTTGGTTCGTTCATAAATAAAACGGGTCAATCAATAAAATTTAATTCATTGTGTAATTCATTGCGGTCATCGACTTCAACGGGGAAATGCGTGGTTAATAGCACCCCGCATTGCTCGATCGCTGCTTTCAAGCCTTCTGCCGGTTTGCGCTTCTTGATACCTTGTACTGCGATCCGGCATATCTCTTTCCAGGCGGCGCTATCCAGTTTGGTGTTGATCGCATCATCGCCTTTCACGGTGATCATTCGCTCATAAAGCGAGACATAAAGCAAAACACCCGTCGCACCTTGGGTGCCCCGCAGCCGAAAATTATGGAAAGCTTCTGAGGCGCTGCGCTCGACCTCCTCGCACATTTCCGCTTTGGGAATAAAAATCAGCCGTAACGCAGGGAATAACGCCGCCAATACCGTTCCCGAAAAAAAACCAATCACCGTAATCCCGATGACAGCCGGCAACGGCAAGCAGCTCGTCATTCCGTTGTCCCATTGCCCCGCGTTCGGGAACTCCTGCTGAAATAGCAACCAGCACAACGCAAGTGAAATCATCGCAAACAGCAGGCCAAACAGATCCTCGGCCCGGTCATATCTTCCCGAAGCCGTGGCCACGACAGTTACAATTTCCCCCGAAGTGTTTTTTTCAGCCTGAGCAATCGCTTCTTCTATCATGCGCCGCTGTTGCCCGGAAAAATATTGACTCGCCCGCTTCATAACCATCTCCTGCTGCAAGATTACCAAGAACCGGTGGCGCCGCCGCCTCCGGAATAACCGCCACCAAAACCGCCCGAACTACCGCCGCCCTTTGCCGCCGCCCGCAACACCGCAAAAATAATCACGCCCAGCAAGATAATCAAGCCCCACGCCCAGCCGCTCCTGCCCGACTTGAACAGGTTATAAATTAACGCTATAAAAAATATTGCGGCAATCCCCAGCGCCGGCAAAAACCACCAGGGCGCTTCCGGTTTGGGCAATGCCAATCCGCGCGCCATCGCATCCATGCCCTGCACGCCCTGGGTTATGCCGAGCGCAAACTCACCCCGTTTAAAAGCCGGTATGATTAAGGTATCCATTATCTGTTTGGCTTGCCTGTCATAGGAACGGTCCCAACCGGCACCGAGTTCGATCCGCGCTTTCCGGTCATCCCGCGCAATCAACAGCAGCATGCCGTAATTTCTATCCTCGAAACCGATACCCCATTCATCGAACAAGTCCGCTGCGTAACCCTCGATTGAATAACCGGCCGCATCGTATTCAGCCAACGACGGTATGGTCACGACAAATAAAGGAACCTTTTCCTCCTGCAGTAATTTCCCGGCAATTTGATTCACTTTTTGTGCGGAATCATGATCTAATAATCCGGCCTTATCAACGAAGAAATTTTCATCGGTGGGCTTTTCCGGAAATTCAATGGCAAAACCGAAGGAACTGAATGAAAACAAAACTAAGAATAATAAAACCGACAAAGCGGCGGATTTTCTGACAGGCCTCATCGCTCTTTTCCTAAAATGATTAGTTAATTAATGCATATTATGCGAAACACAGGGAGAAACAAATGATTTTCAGCAATACGCCGGACATACCGGGCAAAGAAATTACCAAATGCTTGGGTGTCGTCACCGGCAATGTCGTGCAATCCAAACATGTCGGCCGGGACCTGATGGCCGGGTTAAAAAGCCTGGTCGGGGGAGAAATTAGAGGTTATACGGAAATGCTCATCGAAGCGCGCGACCAAGCCGTCAACCGTATGGTCAAGGAGGCGGAACAACGCGGTGCCGATGCCATCGTCAATATTCGCTTTACCACCAGTGCAATCATGAACAATGCATCGGAAATATTGGTTTACGGAACCGCAGTCAACCTCAAGAGGTAACAGGGCCAAACAAGCCGGACTGCCCCCGGTGATTCAGTTTACCACCCCGGCATCGAGGGAATGCGTCAATGTAGCTGAGCCTGTTTGATGCCGCCGCTCTGCATTATTTTAACAATCGCCGCATGCGCTCCGAGAACTGCCGCGCTATATAGCAGCGCGTAGCCGACATAGGACAGGTAATATTGGAAAACCCCGTTACCGAAAGTCAGCCAGCTCATATCGGTAAAACGTCCGGAGAACAAGTAAAAACTGACGTTCGAAACCAGAAATGCCAGCGACGCGCTACCCACCAACACAACCGCCGTCTGCAGTGCGCCGGTGAATTGCTGCTCTTTAAAGCGGCGGCACCAGCCGCCGGCGAGGTACATGACCGCATAGGTCGGCAGCAGAAACAGATAAGCCGGAGTGATACACCAGTCACTGACACTGCCGAAATTTACAGCGACATAATCAATAGCGACCGCAGCAACAAATAACACCGCAAATACGGCTGCATTGCCGGATAGAAACCGTTTCGCTGCTTTTGCTGCGGGAGCTGAGCTTTTAATTAAATAAAAACCGGCAAGAAAAAATACCGCCAGCGAGGCATCCGGTAAAAAATTGACTGAACCGAAATGATGAAAACGGGTAGCGGACATCAATAAAACAAGCCCCAAAAGAACCCATGTCCGATGTGTCTGGTTGATAATAGGCATCAGCAAAACTCCCTAAATTAAACAATTACAATCGATAATAGAAAATTCAACGTAGCTTTGCAACCACTATCGGAACCTGCCGATATTATCCGCATTAAATACTTAGCGGCAATTACGGCGCCGCCCCGAATTTGAACGATTTGGCGGCTACAACTGCCTTTTGCTTTGACGCAGCCGCTTGTTTGCAGTAGCCTTAATCACCATTGTTCGATAAATTTAGCCGGGTTTCCGGCCGCGAATTGAATCTCCCTATTTACTGCAAATGACGTCATCAATTCAATGTCATCAAACTCCCCGGCAACTGGCCGTCTGTAAACCATCGTTTGCTCCCGTTGCCTATCTCGGGAAACCTGCTTTGCATCATGCACGATACCGCTAAAAACAACACCGATATACTGAAAATTTATCTTTTTCCTTATCTGCTGTTGCTGGCTCTGTATCTTTTAGTCATCGGCGGGGGCGGCAGCTGGCTTTACCTGTCCGCCCGCCATGCCCAAACGGAACTGGTTACCAAACATCTTCTGGATGTCATCCGTCCGACCATCCTGCAACTCGAAGCGGAACAAAAAAGGAATATCAAAAAATACGACTTGTCCAAATTAAGCGACAAAGTGGTCAATCTGTTCAGTACACTTCCGCATCTTCGGCAGATTTCCGTGCGAGACCGCCGCAAAGGCTACGGCGTCCGCTTAACTTCCGAGCGGCAATTGGTCGATGTCGAATTAGAACCGCTTTCACCGGACACGGTGACTCAGCCCAACCATCGAACCCTGGCCCATCAGCTACATCTCAAAACGGGGCCGCTGTTCCATGTTTATTTTGATTTAACCGCTGCCAATCACGATCCCGTCCAAGTGGATATTGCGTTCGACCGGGCCGGCCTCACTGAAGATATTGAAACGTCGATGCGCTCCTTGATGCAAAGTATCGCTATATTCAGTGTCCTGGGACTGGTGAGTCTGCTGTTTGCAGTAGGGCTCTCCGTTTATATCGGCCGGGTTTCGCAGAAAATGGGCGAGCGCTTGCAAACCGTCTACCAGCAGGCAGCAATGGGTAAACTGTCGGCCGACCTGGTGCACGATTTGAGAAATCCCTTAGCCAGTATTCGGGCCAATATAAAGAATCTGCTGATCACCCCGGAACAAACCGATCAGGTTACCGCCGAAATGGATCAGGATTTGATGCGCCTGGAACACAAACTGTCCGACTTTCTGAAACTGACCAAACCCTGCAACGACCAAGTGACGGCGGTCGACATCGCCCGCTTATTGCAGGATATCGTCAGGCGCTGCAAACCGTTATTCGATGAAAAACGCCAGTCATTGCAGGTGGATATCGCTCCGGGAATCACTACCTTGCCGTTGATGGCGGAATCCTTTGCCGATGCATTGGTCAACCTGCTGGTCAACGCCCGGCAACACACGCCTGAACAGGGACATGTCAAATTACTCGTACGCAACGTGGGAACAAAGGTAAAGTTTGTGATCGAAGATGACGGACCGGGTATCGACCCGGAAATTCTGCCCCGTATTTTCGATCCGTTTTTCACCACCCGCCCCGATGGACACGGTTTGGGGCTTGCCATTGTGAGACGCATCATCCGGGCGCATGACGGAACCGTTACCGCGCTAAACCGCCCGCAAGGCGGTGCGTGTTTTATGATACTTTTGCCGGTAAAACAATATTATGACTAACCGTAACGCCGAATTTCCCGATCTGGCAGGGCTATCACTGTTGTTGGTGGATGACGATCCGGCCATTATCCGCAGTCTGGGACGGGCGCTGCGCGGATTGGGGGCTAATGTCCGCAGTGCCGGCAGCGTTGCCGAAGCTCGATTGTCCCTGGTGTCTTTTCATCCCGATGCCGTCTTGGCGGATCTGCAACTGAAGGACGGACAAGGATTGGAATTAATCCCGATTTTTCATAGCCGGTGTCCCGGCGGTGCATTTTACCTGATCACCGGTTACGGCACGGTCGAAAGTGCGGTGGCTTCAATCAAGCAGGGAGTGCGGGAGTATTTTCAAAAACCGGTGGATCCCATCGTTCTGGCACAGCAATTGGTTAAGGATCTACCACACCACGAATTGAAAGGGACATTGCAGGACCAGCTGAAACCGTTCCTGCTGTTTAAAGACCCTGTGATGGCCAGAGCGCTAGCCGGTCTGCCGCGCGTGGCCGCCAGCCTGCAACCGGTATTGATTCAAGGTGAAACCGGCACCGGCAAGGAAATGGTGGCCAGGGCCGTACACGGGCTCAGCCCCGTCGCGGAAGGCCCCTTCGTCGCCATCAACTGCGGCGCCATACCGGAATCCCTATTGGAGGACGAATTATTCGGCCATGAAAAAGGCGCTTTTACCGGTGCTCAACAGCGGCGCCAGGGCCGTTTCGAGCAGGCCCACGGAGGCACGCTGTTTCTCGATGAAATCGGTGAAATGCCGCTGCCTTTCCAGGTTCGCCTGCTGCGGATATTGGAAGACGGGCTGATTCAAAGGGTCGGGAGTGAACGCCCAATAAATGTTGATGTGCGCGTTATTGCCGCCACCCATCGCAATTTGGAAGACGATGCCGCTTCTGGTTTATTCCGCCGGGATCTGCTTTATCGGCTGAATATACTGCCAATCAGCCTGCCGCCCTTACGCATGCGGCCCGATGACGTTCATTTATTGGCCAAACATTTTCTACAACGCGCCTTGCAGGATATGCAGCGCCACCCGCCCTGGCCGACATTGGAAAAAAGCAGTCTGGAAATGCTCGCCGATTACCCATGGCCCGGTAATGTCCGGGAATTACGCAACATGATTACCCGCCTTGCAGTATGTCTGCCGCTTGAAGTCAAAACAATCGAAACGCGATGGATAGCCGATTTATTGCCGCAAACCGGCAAGGCCGGCACCGATGCCGCCGGCAACGGTATTTTCATCCCCGTCGACGCAACATTGGCGGAAGCGGAACAGTTATTGATCGCGGCAGCGCTTAAAAACACTCAGGGCAACCGCATTGAAGCAGCAAAACGATTGGGCATCGGCGAAAGAACCTTACGCCGCAAACTTAACGCCCGCTGATTTTTTCACGCTTAAATCCACACTGTCCGATGGATTCCCACACAGAGGGACCTATGAAGATGTAGGTTGCGGTTGGCGATAGCTAACCCAACATTTCACGTGGTTTCGGCAACTTGTCGGGTTAAGGATGCGGTTTAATTTTTAATGAATATCCTTCCAACGCTACAGTATTTTACGCCCGTTATCAGCCGGAAACCTTGTGAACAGGGCAACAAGCCCCATCCCGCTGGAATTCAGCTGAGCATCCGCACAACATTATTAACGCCAGTGGTCACTTTGGCCGTTCTATTTCGGCAGGGGTCGGCCACAATGGCCGCCAAAACGTTTTATAATCAAATAAAACAATATAAATCAATAATTTAAAAGTTGGCATCAATATCGCTTGTTTTCCGTTAGAGTGATTCGGAAAGGTTATGAGCAGAAAACTTTTTTTTATCTTTGCAGGCTCGATGTTGACAACATTTGTGCTCGGTTGGGAAGCCGCAATGCTTTCCGATAAAAAAAATGAAGTTAGCGGCATTGCTCAAGCCATTCCCGTCATTCGTTTTATAAGGTTTGATAAGGTGCGCAATACGCTAATTATCGGACTGTTTAATCCGGGAAAGGCCCCTCTGGAAGTCAGCAGAACTGAACTGATGCGTGTGACGGGCAACGAAATCGCCGACACCGACGCCGATTCCTATGTCAATGAATACGGCGACAAGCCGTTGGTAGTGGACCCCGGCGACACGATATTAATTCCTTTAACGAAAAGTCTCGCGGTCTTTCAGAACACACAAGCAGGAAGCTACCGAACGCAATTGGATTTCCGGATACCGGGACAGATTTATTTGTTTAGCATACGCCATCGATTCAGCGACGGGCAGCTAAGCGATTTATATAAACCCACCACTAACTGATATTAAATTGCACAAGGAGACAACAATGAAAACGCAAAAAACCAATATAAAAGCAGCGATCGCTGCATCAGCAATTCCGATTGTCTTATCGCTGCCGTTGGCGGTACATGCCGCTACTGCAGCTAAGAGTTCAACGGCAAAAAGCTCCGGAAAGACAGTCACCGGCAACAAAAATTCCCCTGCCGGCACAGTAAAGTTCGATGCCGAGAAGCAAATTGTCAAGGAAGCCGCCGATGCCGCCAAAGCCACGCGACAGGCGTTAACGGCATTGGAAAACAATCAACCGCAGAAAGCACTGACGGCGCTGGAAAAGGTTTCAGGAAATCTGCATATCTTGCTTTCCCGTGATCCGGCATTAGGTTTGATTCCGATCGATTTTCAAGTCCAGGTAGCGGAAGGCATAACCGATTTAAAAACGATCGACCGTTTGGAAGATGAACTGGACGATTTAATCGACGACAATAAATTTCAGGCTGCCCGCCCCATAGTCGACAGTCTGATCGATGAAGTCAGGGTCACCACGGTTTATCTGCCGCTGGCCACTTATCCCGCAGCCATCGACCGGGTGGCACCGTTGATCGATGCCGGAAAAATCGACGAGGCCAAGCAACTGCTTTACGACACCCTGGATACGTTTGTATCCGAACAGGAAGTGACACCGCTGGGCGTCATACGCGCGGACAAAAAATTACGCGAGGCATTCAAAATAGAGCACACAGGAGATCTGTCTAAACAGGAGACAAAAGCTAAAATCCATAAATTGATCGATGACGCCGAGCGACAGATCAAAGTAGCGGAAGCCCTAGGTTACGGTACCGAAGATGATTATGAAGGATATTACGACAGTATCGATGAATTAAAAAAATCGATCGGCACGGGCGGATTTAAAGACGTATGGTCGAAAATGAAAAGACCGGCGTCCGCCTTTCACAATAAAATCGTGCATCCGCATGGATAACTTTCACGACCTGCATTGGTGTAACTGCAATATATCAATGCAGGTTTCACCTAACCGGTTCTGTATGGTCAGCCATTAACCGGTTGATTTTTCCTTGCCTCAGCAGGGCTTTGGCTTGCCAAAGCGGGGTGTTTTATGCCAGTATGGACGCGGATTTCCGATTCATGGTCGGTGCAGTTAATGTAACGTCATTCTTATTCATTAACAACAACAAAAAGAACCGCAAGATGAATACCGAAGCAATTCTAGCCGCCAATTTGCTCCCATTGATCATTTATTTCGGAGCGATCCTGTTAATTGCCGCAGTAATGCTCGCCGGTGGCTTTTTGTTAGGCCAACGGCACCGTGCCAAAAAGGCGGCCGACGAACCGTTTGAATCGGGTATCGTCCCGGCTGGCGACGTGCAGATCCGCTTTTCCGTCAATTTTTACCTGCTCGCGATTTTTTTTGTTATTTTCGACATGGAGAGCGTTTTCCTGTTCGCCTGGGCGGTGGCATTAGAGGAAGCCGGCTGGTCCGGTTACATCGAAGCGCTGATCTTTATCAGTGTGCTGATAGCCACGCTGATTTATTTGAGCGCGATTGGGGCGCTTGACTGGCGCACCAACAGACAACGCACCGCCGCAGCGGTGCGCAGGCAGCAGGAACATCTATGAATTGGAACCTGACTCCGGCCGAACGCGACTCCGCCCCGAAACCGGGACAGCAGACCTATGAGCAGGCACTGCGGCGCAATTTCCTATTCGCCAAGCTTGAAGACATGGTCGCCTGGGGACAGGCCAATTCGGTGTGGCCCTTTAACTTCGGTCTTTCCTGTTGCTATGTGGAAATGGCGACCGCCTTCACCAGCCGCCACGACATTGCCCGTTTCGGTTCCGAAGTGATCCGCGGATCACCGCGGCAGGCGGACCTGATTGTGATTTCCGGAACCGTATTCCGCAAAATGGCGCCGGTGGTCAAGCGGCTTTATGACCAGCTGCTGGAACCGCGTTGGGTCATCTCGATGGGTTCCTGCGCCAATTCCGGAGGCATGTACGATATTTACAGCGTCGTGCAGGGGGTCGACAAATTCTTGCCGGTGGACGTTTACGTGCCGGGCTGTCCGCCCCGTCCTGAAGCGCTGCTGCAGGGACTGATGCTGCTACAGCAGGCGATCGGCAAGGAAAGGCGTCCGCTCAGCTGGATTGTCGGGGATCAAACGGTGGTCGACGCAACCGATAAGCCGAATTATCGCGATTTACTCACGGAACAGCGGATGCGCACGCGTCAGCTGAGGGCTCCGGACGAGATCTGAGGCTAGCCGGATAATTGCGATGCATCGGGGGGAACTTGGATTGAACGGTCACACAGACGAACTCAATATCCCTGCCGATTCAGCGGCTATTGTGCGGGAACTGTCGGTACAGTTGGGTATCGATGACATTACCGCACAAAACACTACCGATGCCATTCCCACGCTATGGGTTTCTCGGGAAGATCTGCGCAGTGTGCTCGGCTATTTCAAACTGCGCACACATCCCCCCTTCACCCTGCTATTTGACTTGACCGCGATCGACGAGCGCCAGCGCACCCGGCGCCGCGGCCTGCCGGACAGTGCTTTCACTGTCATCTACCAGCTGTTATCTTTTGAGCGCAACCGGGATATACGCATCAAAGTCGCCTTGCCCGAAACCGGCCTAACACTGCCTACGATTAGCGATATCTGGCCGGCAGCCAATTGGTACGAACGTGAAGTATGGGATATGTTCGGCATTGTATTTGAAGGCCATCCGCATCTCAAACGCATCATCATGCCGCCGACTTGGCAGGGCCACCCCTTGCGCAAAGACCATTTTGCCCGCGCGACGGAAATGGAACCCTTTAGCCTCCCCGACGAGCGCGAGGAAATCGAACAGGAGGCGCTGCGTTTCGTGCCTGAGGATTGGGGCATGCGCCGGCGTGGCGAAGACACCGACTTCATGTTCCTCAATCTGGGCCCCAATCATCCCAGTGCGCACGGCGTGTTCCGCATTGCCTTGCAGTTGGACGGCGAAGAGATCATCGATGCGCTGCCCGATATCGGCTATCACCATCGCGGCGCAGAAAAAATGGCGGAACGCCAATCCTGGCACAGTTACATCCCCTATACGGACCGGGTCGATTATCTGGGCGGCTCGTTGAACAATCTGCCTTATGTGTTGGCCGTGGAGCGGCTGGCCGGTATTGAGGTGCCGCCCCGCGCTCAGGTAATCCGGGTGATGATCAGCGAGTTTTACCGCCTTGCCAGCCACTTATTGTTTTACGGCACCTTCGCCCAAGACATAGGGCAAATGTCGCCGATCTTCTATATGTTTATCGATCGCGAAAAAATATTCGACATCATGGAATCGATTTCCGGCGCACGCATGCATTCCAGTTTCTTTCGCATCGGCGGCGTCGCATTGGACTTGCCGAAAGGTTGGCATCGCCTGGTGCGCGAATTCATCGACTATTTGCCGGCCCGGCTGGATCATTATGACAAACTGGTGATGCAAAACAGTACTATCAAACGCCGCACCCAAGGCATTGGCGCTTACAATACCGCGGAAGCCGCGGATTGGAGCATTACCGGGGCGGGTCTGCGCGCTACCGGCCTGGCCTGGGACTACCGCAAAGCCCGGCCTTACTCCGGCTATGAGAATTACGATTTCGAAATTCCCGTCGGCAGCTACGGCGATTGTTACGATCGGTGCGCGGTGCGGGTCGAGGAGATGCGCCAAAGCCTGCGCATCATCGGACAATGCCTGGAAAACATGCCGGACGGCCCGTATAAAGCCAGCCACCCGCTAACCACGCCGCCGCCTAAAGCACGCACGATGCACGACATCGAAACGCTGATCCAGCACTTTCTCAATGCCAGTTGGGGGCCGGCGATTCCCGCCGGGGAGTGCTGCGTCACGGTCGAGGCGACCAAGGGACTGAATGCGTATTATATAACCAGCGACGGCGGCACCATGTCCTACCGCACCCGGATCCGCACGCCGTCATTTGCCCATCTGCAAATGATCCCGATGATGAGCCGGGGCATGATGGTCGCCGACCTGATCGCGATCTTAGCCAGTATCGATTTTGTCATGGCCGACGTGGACCGTTGAAATGAAAGAGCAAAAACAACAACCCGCCATTGAGTGCTTAACCGCCGCCGAAATCAGTGAGATTAACGCCGAGATGCGCCATTACCCGGATAAAACGGCAGTGTCCATCGAAGCGCTGAAAATCGTACAAAAACACCACGGCTGGGTTTCCGACGCTTGCCTTATCGCCGTGGCCGGGCATCTGCAACTCGCGCCGGCGCAATTGGAAGCGGTGGCGACCTTCTATAATATGATCTACCGCCGGCCGGTCGGCAAGACAGTGATTCATTATTGCGATAGTGTCTCTTGTTGGATGCTGGGCAGCGACCGGATAAAGGAAGAATTGTGCCGGCGTCTGAACGTCGAGTTAGGCGAAATGTCCGCGGACGGCGAATACACCGTATTACCCGCGGTTTGCCTGGGCGCCTGCGATCACGCTCCGGTGGCGATGGTAGGCGATGAGCTGCGCACCGACCTCGGCGAAGACGCCGTTGATAAGCTCTTGGACAGGTGAACGTGATGGCTGCAATGCAACGCCCCCTAACCAAAAATATCCGCCCGGACCGCGCCTACGCACCGCTCACCGATTACCTCGGCAACGGCGGCTACCAGGGGCTGCACAAAGCGGTTACCGAGCTGCAGCCGCAGCAGGTGCAGCAATGGGTCAAGGACGCGGGACTACGGGGCCGCGGTGGGGGGGGATTCAGCACCGGCCTCAAATGGAGCTTGGTTCCGAAGCGGGAAAACGATGCGCAGCCACATTACCTGGTGGTCAATGCCGATGAAATGGAACCGGGGACATTCAAGGACCGACTGCTCCTGGAACGCGACCCGCATCAACTGCTGGAAGGCATCGCCATCGCCGCTTACGCCATTCAAGCCGGCATTGCCTACATCTTCCTGCGCGGCGAATACCACCTGGCTGCGGAAAGACTGGCCCATGCCTTGCAGGAAGCGCGCGCGCAAGGCTATCTCGGCGAAAACCTGTTCGATTCGGATTTCAGCCTGGAAATTTATCTGCACACCAGCGCCGGACGTTATATCTGCGGCGAAGAGACGGCATTGCTCAATGCCCTGGAGGGCAAGCGGGCCACGCCACGAGCCAAACCGCCCTTTGCCGTGGTCAGCGGACTATGGGGCCGGCCGACCGTGGTCAATAACGTGGAAACCCTATGCAACGTACCGCACATCTTGCTGCATGGGGTTGAATGGTACCGGAGCTTGGGCCGCGGCACAGACACCGGCACCAAGCTGTTCGGCGTCAGCGGCCGGGTCAAACATCCCGGTCTATGGGAACTGCCGATGGGCACCCCGATTCGCGAAATTCTCGAACAGCATGCCGGCGGCATGCAAGACGGTTACCGACTGCGCGGCCTGCTGCCCGGCGGCGCATCAACCGATTTCCTGTTGCCCGAACACTTGGATGTGGCGATGGATTATGATGCCGTCGCCAAAGCCGGCAGCCGCATGGGTACCGGCACGATGATCGTGCTCGATGACAAAACCTGCCCGGTCCGGATGGTGCTCAATCTGGAGCAGTTCTTTGCCCGGGAATCCTGCGGCTGGTGTACGCCTTGCCGGGACGGTCTGCCCTGGACAGTCACCCTGCTGCAGGACATCATCGCCGGAAGGGGCCGCAGCGAGGATCTCGACACATTGGCCGGCTTGACGCGTATGCTGGGGCCTGGCAATACCTTTTGCGCACTGGCTCCGGGAGCCATGGAGCCGTTGCAGAGCGCACTGAAATATTTCCGCGGCGATTTCGAACGCTATATTGCAGCCGCCCCCACAGTTACGGAGTCCGGCTGATGGCCCGCATCGAAATAGACGGTGAATTTTATAACGTACACGACGGTGGTAATGTACTGGATGCCTGCCTGTCGCTGGGGCTGGATCTGCCCTATTTTTGCTGGCACCCGGCGCTGGGTTCCGTGGGGTCCTGCCGGCAGTGCGCGGTCATTCAGTACCGGGATGCCGAAGATCGGCAGGGACATCTGGTCATGGCCTGCATGACCCCGATCAAGGATACCATGCGCATTTCGCTGAATGCCCCGCAGGCACGGCAGTTTCGTAGCGGCAATATCGAACTGCTGATGACCAACCATCCCCACGATTGCCCGGTATGCGAGGAAGGCGGCGAATGCCATCTGCAGGACATGACGTTGATGACCGGCCACACCGTGCGCCGTTACCGGGGCCGGAAACAGACTCATAACAACCAGGATCTCGGCCCGTTCATCAATCACGAAATGAACCGCTGCATTACCTGTTACCGCTGCGTTCGCTTCTATGACGGCTATGCCGGCGGCAATGACCTGCAGGCCCTGGGAATCCATAACAATGTGTATTTCGGCCGTTTTGAGAACGGCACGCTGGAAAACGAATTCAGCGGCAACCTGGTGGAAGTCTGTCCTACCGGCGTATTCACCGACAAAACCTTCAGCGCCCACTACTCGCGGAAATGGGACCTGCAAACCGTCCCGTCGATTTGCGTACATTGCAGTCTGGGCTGCAACATCTCACCCGGGGAACGCTACGGCGAACTCAGGCGCATCATCAACCGCTATAACGGGGAGGTGAACGGCTATTTCCTGTGTGACCGGGGACGCTTCGGTTATGCATTCGTCAACAGCCCCGAGCGCATTCGCGCGCCGCGCATCAACGGCATAACCGCCGATACCGGCCAGGCGGCGCAAGATCATTTCAGCAGACTGCTGAAAACCGCCAAGGGAGTGATCGGCATCGGCTCGCCGCGCGCCTCGCTGGAAGCTAATTTCGCGTTGCGTTCGTTGGTGGGCGAAGCAAATTTTTATGCGGGTCTGGAACACCATGAACACAGCCTACTCGACGCGATCCGGCAGATTATACGCGACGGCGGCATTCATTCACCCGCGTTGCGTGACATCGAACAGGCCGACGCCGTATTGATTCTGGGCGAAGACGTCACCCACAGCGCGCCGCGGCTGGCGCTTTCGCTGCGCCAGGCTGTACGCAACGCAGCCTTTGAGCTAGCCGGCAAGCTGCATATACCGCACTGGCAGGACGATGCCGTCCGGGATTTGCAAAACCAAGTGCAAACCTCGTTGTTTATCGCCGCTCTATGCCCGACAAGTCTCGATGACGTGGCGACCGGTACCTGTCACGGCAGTCCGGCGGATATTGCCCGTTTCGGTTATGCTGTCGCGCATTGCCTGGATTCCGGCTGCCCTGCTCCTGCCGATTTGAGCAGCACCGAAACATTGCAGGCCGCCGCCGTCGCCAACCATTTAAAGCAGGCGAAACGCCCGCTGGTGGTATCCGGCACCAGCTGTGCCAGCCTGGCCGTCATTCAGGCGGCGTACAATGTCGCCAAGGCGCTACCGGCGGCGGGCAGGCAATTGACCTTTACCCTGCCCGAATGTAACAGCCTGGGCCTGGCGGGCTTCGACGGCGGAACCTTACAGCAGGCGTTCGCTTGCATAAACACCGGCTCGGCCGACACCGTGGTCATTCTTGAAAACGATCTCTACCGGCGTGCTGCGCCTCAGGACGTCGACCAATTTCTGCAAACAGCAGCGCAAGTCGTGGTGATCGATAGTCTGCATAACCCTACCGCGGCAAATGCCGAGCTACTGCTGCCGGCCGCAGCCTTCTCCGAAGCGGAAGGCACGTTGGTCAATAACGAAGGCCGCGCGCAGCGCTATTTCCCGGTTTACCCGATCTCGCAACCGGTTCTCGGCAGTTGGCAATGGCTCACCGGCGCTGACCAACATAATCAATGGCGTCATTTCGACGCATTAAGTACGGCGCTAGCAGAGGAATTACCCGCATTTGCCGCCATCACTGGTATACAACCGCATGGCCGTCGACCGGAACAAGGCAAAATCCCCCGACAA
This sequence comes from Methylococcaceae bacterium, assembly GCA_050303615.1. Taxonomy (GTDB): domain Bacteria; phylum Pseudomonadota; class Gammaproteobacteria; order Methylococcales; family Methylomonadaceae; genus CAZDXJ01. The sequence goes on from JBNLCC010000154.1 coordinate 19,891, forward strand.
CCCCACCGCTACAGCGGCCGGACGGCAATGCACGCCGATATCAAGGTCAGCGAACCCGGACAGCCGCAGGATCCGGAAACGCCGTTCGCCTTTTCGATGGAAGGCGCCACGGCGCATCTACAGCCGGCTTTATTACCGGTCACCTGGGCGCCGGGCTGGAACTCGGACCAAGCGATCAACAAATTCCAGGATGAAGTAGGCGGCCACTTGCGTTGCGGAGACCCCGGCATCCGCCTATTCGAAGCGGCAGGCACGCTGCCCTGGTTCACTGATATTCCCCCGGCGTTCCGCCCGGTGCCCGAGCAGTGGCTGATGCTGCTGCTACCCAGAATTTTCGGCGGCGAAGAACTCAGTATGCATTCACCGCCGATTGCAGCAAGGCAACCGGCCGCCTGCGCCTTGCTCAATGACCGGGATGCGCTTGCGTTGGAGGTCGGCGCCGGTGATTGCGTGGCAATCTGTGACCTTGCCGGCATGCCTTTGCTGAATATTCCGGTGTGCATCGAGCCTGACTTGCTCCCCGGCTTGCTCGCCGTACCGGCCGGATTGCCGGAATGTCCGCCGCATGCGAATCTGAGCCGGGTCACAATAAAGAAAATCGACGCGGACCAACAGTCCGCTTCAGAGGTGCGCTTATGAATACCGGACTCGGTGAAGCGGCCGACATTGTCGGCATTCTGTTTTCGGTAATCGTCGTGGCGGCGATGCTGATCTGGGTGGAACGCCGGCTGCTGGCGGTCTGGCAGGATCGACTGGGACCCAATCGGGTCGGTCCGTTGGGCTTGATGCAGGTGGCGGCGGATATGATCAAAATGTTCTTCAAGGAGGACTGGATTCCGCCCTTTGCCGACAAACTGGTATTTGTGCTGGCGCCCACCATCGTGTTCATCACGATGCTCACCGGTTTCGCGGTCATCCCGTTTGCACCCGGCGTCGGCATCATCGACTTTAATTTCGGCCTGCTGTACTTCCTGGCGATGACCTCGTTGTCGGTGTACAGCATCGTGTTGGCGGGCTATGCTTCCAATAATAAATACTCGCTGCTGGGAGGGCTCCGGGCAGCGGCACAGACGGTCAGTTATGAAGTGTTTATGGGCATTTCAATCATGGGCGTGGTGATGCTGGCCGGTACATTCAACCTGCGCGAGATTGTCGAAGCCCAGCGCGGCGGCTGGTTCATCCTGCCGCAGTTTTTCGGTTTCGTTATTTTTTTGATTGCAGCGGTCGCCGAGAGCCGCCGGGCGCCGCTCGATCTGCCGGAAGCCGAGCAGGAACTGGTAGGCGGCTTCCATACTGAGTATTCCGGCATGAAATTCGGCATGTTTTTCGTCGGCGAATACCTCGGCATTGTGCTCAGTTCGGCGGTTATCGTGACGCTGTTTTTCGGCGGCTGGCTGGGCCCTTGGTTGCCGCCGCTACTGTGGTTTTGCCTGAAAACCGCGGTCGGCGTGGCATTTTTTATTTTGTTGCGAGGCGCACTGCCCCGCCCGCGCTACGATCAGCTGATGACTTTCGGCTGGAAACTGCTGTTGCCGGCAGGACTGTTGAACCTGCTGATAACCGGAGCGGTGGTGCTGGCATGGCAAAGTTAACCAATCGGAAACAGGAAGATAAGCGATGTTAAGTCAATTGCGATCCTTGTGGGAAGTGTTAAAGCACAGTTTCGTTAAAGCGGACACCGTGGCCTATCCGGAACAGCGGCGCGAATTGTATCCCCGCTATCGCGGGCGCATCGTGTTGACCCGCGATCCGGATGGAGAAGAACGCTGCGTGGCCTGTAACCTGTGCGCCGTCGCCTGCCCCGTCGACTGTATCGCACTTCAAAAAGCCGAGGACGAAAACGGGCGCTGGTATCCCGCCTTCTTCCGCATCAACTTTTCCCGCTGCATCCTCTGCGGATTTTGCGAGGAGGCCTGCCCGACCTATGCTATTCAGCTGACTCCGGATTTCGAAATGTGCGAATACGACCGGCAGAATATGGTTTATGAAAAACAGCATCTGTTGATTGACGGGACCGGCAAGTATCACGATTACAATTTTTACCGCGTCGCCGGCATGTCGATCGGCGGTAAAGGCAAAGGGCAGGCTGAAAACGAAGCGCCGCCGATTGATGTGAAAACCTTATTACCCTGACGGAGAAAGTGCGATGGAACTGACTTTGTTTTATATCACGTCCGCCGTAGCCGTTTTTGCCACGGTAATGATGATCACCCGGCTCAATGCAGTGCATGCGTTGCTGTACCTGATCTTATCGCTGCTGGCCGTCGGCGTCATCCTGTTCCTGCTGGGCGCCCATTTCGCCGCGGTCCTGGAAGTAATCATCTACGCCGGCGCCATTATGGTGTTGTTCGTGTTCGTGATCATGATGCTCAACCAGGGCCCCAAAACAGTCGGGCAAGAACGTACCTGGCTACAGCCCGGCATCTGGATCGGCCCGTCGTTGCTGGCCATGGTGCTGTTCGTTGAACTGTTGCTGATCGTGGCTTCGGGCGGCCATGCCGAAACCGGTCAGGTAGTGGACTCCAAACAGGTGGGTATCGCGCTGTACGGCCCCTATCTGCTGACCGTGGAACTCGCTTCGATGCTATTGCTTGCCGGCCTGGTCGGCGCCTACCACCTGCGCAAACCGATGGCGAAATCCGCAGATTCGGGAGCCGGCCGATGAACGGCATTCCGCTGCATTACGGGCTGCTGCTGTCCGCCGTGCTGTTTGTCATCGGGCTGGTCGGCGTATTGGTGCGGCGCAACCTGATCCTGATGCTGATGTCGTTGGAAGTGATGCTGAATGCCACCGGACTGGCTTTTATTGTGGCAGGGTCACGCTGGGGACAGGCGGACGGTCAAATCATGTTTTTGCTGATTTTGACGCTTGCCGCCGCCGAGGTTGGCGTCGGCCTGGGCCTGACGCTGCAGATTTTTCACCGTTTCCGAACGCTGGACGCCGATTCAGTGAACGAAATGCAAGGCTAGGAGATGAGCGTGCTTGAACTGCTGGGTTGGGTACCGTTGCTACCGCTGCTGGGATTTATCACGCTGGTTTTAGCCGGGCAACAATTTTCCAAACCGCTGGTTGCGCTGACAGGCGTCGGCAGCGTGGCAAGCTCGGCGTTGTTGGTGACTTTGATCGGCTATCAATTCCTCAACGGTGCGATGCAGCCCTGGCGGCTGGAGCCGGGAACGTGGCTGGCGCTTGACGGCCTGTCGGTGCCGTTCGGCTTGTATCTCGATGCGTTATCGATGACCATGTTGTGCGTGGTTACCGGAGTCGGTTTGCTTATCCATATCTATTCCGCCGGATTTATGGCCGACGACCCCGGCTATGCACGATTCTTCGCCTACATGAACCTGTTTGTTGGGGCAATGTTGACTCTGGTGCTGGCGGACAACCTGGTGTTATTGTACCTGGGTTGGGAAGGAGTCGGGCTGGGCAGTTACTTGCTGATCGGTTTTTGGTACACCGACCCTGACAACGGCTATGCCGCACGCAAGGCATTTGTGATGACCCGCATCGGCGATACCGCGATGGCGCTCGGCTTGTTCCTGCTGTTCACCCACTTGCACAGCTTCG
>JBNLCC010000155.1:0-6675 GCA_050303615.1 Methylococcaceae bacterium
GGCGCTGAATCGCTCATACTTCCCTCGCCAGCCAGGACAATGCCCGGCGCCGTAATACCTGCCGCCATGTCGGCCTGGCCGGCAGCCGGGTCGGATCGGCAAACCAGACCAGCATCGACAGTCCGATAAAGATACAACCCGCCAACCAGTAGGCGTCGTTTAACCCTCTTATTGCCGACTGCTGTTGGGCGATGCCGGCAAATTGCACCAGGGATTGAGCTTCCGACAATCCGGCGACGCTCAAGTTTTCCATAGCCTGACTGAACCCCGGGTCCTGGTGTGTATGGATTTCAGCAAACCGGGTCAAATGCAACGGCGTGCGCCGATAAAGCACGATGCCTTGCAGCGAGATGCCGATGGCGCCCGCCGCGATACGCAGCATGCTAGCCAGTTCGACCGCCCGCCATTGCCGTTCCGGCGGCAGCCCGTGCAGCAACAGTACCGTCAACGGCGTGAAAAAACTGCCCAGACAGATACCCTCAAGCAACTTGGGCCAGAATAACTGCGCATAAGCGTCCGGGTCATCGAAACGGCTCAACCAAAAATAAATTCCGGCAAAGCCAAGCAGATTGACCGATGCCAGCAAGCGGGCATCATAGCGTTTGACGATTTCGTGGAATACTCCGGCCACCGGCTTGGCAAAAATAGCCATCGGCAGAAACACCAAGCCCGCCAGAAACGACGAATAGCCCATAAGCAACTGCAGTTGCACCACCAGCATCGATAGCAATCCCTGAAAGCAAAGAAAGCCGAAAAACAGGCATAGAGTTCCGATGGCAAAGTTGCGATGCGCAAACAAGCGAATATCCAGAAACGGCTCGCGCAGCCCCAGTTCCCATATCACCCAATAGACAAAGGTAATCACGGTACAAGCCAGCAAGCCCATTAGATACGGGGAATTGTTCCAGTCCCAGTCATTCCCCTGATTGAGCAAGGTCTGCAGGCTACCCAGCATCAACACTATGAGCACACAACCGACAGTATCGAAGCGGCGGCGTATTTTGCGGGCGCCGCGCCGATATAGCAAAGCGCCGACTATACCGGCGATAGCCAGCGCCACGGGGATATTGAACAGAAACAGCCAGCGCCAGCCCAAATTATCCGCAATCCAACCGCCGACCGGCGGTCCGAAAGTGAAGGGGGTCAGGGTAAACAGGCTCCAAACACCGATACCCAGTGATTTGCGCCGCTCAGGATATTCTTTCAAAAGCAGCGATTGCCCCAAAGGCAGCGACATGCCGCCGGAGAAACCCAGCACAATACGCGCCGCCAAAAAGCCGTACAATGAAGTGCAGTAGGCGCAGGCTGTCGAAGCCAGTGCGAACACAACAAACGATCCGACAAAAGGTCGGTATTCACCGATGCGCCGCGAAAACCAGATACCCACCGGAAAAGCCAGAGCCAAACCGATCATGTAGTCGGTTTGCGTCCAGGCCGCAAAACTGGGCGGGATCCGGAGCCCCCCGGCGACGCGCGGCAACATCGCGATATAGGCGCCCGCATTGAATAACACCACGGCATGCCCAAGTCCCAGGCAAACATTGAACAGTATAAAACGCCAGCCGCGCAGTCTTTTACTGTAGATGATTGCCATTGATATCCCGAATCTTCAAAGTTTTTGGTTTAACGGCAACACGCTAGTTGTTCCGGCTGCCTGCCCCAGTTATCTGCGGGTTCAAATCAATAAACCCAGTAACAAAATACAGCTTCCGAAGGTCAAAACCGTCCACCATTTCAGTTTGCCACCAGCCCGCCAATTTGCCGCTATCTCCTCGTTCATTTGATTGATTTTAGCTGCCAGATACCTTCGAACCGCACCGTACCACTCAGGTAACCGGCATATCAGCCAAAACATCACGCCCAATGCGCACAACAGCATCAGATAAAAAGCGACGGTCTGCGAAGTATGGAGATCGGTATGAAACAAATGCTCGACTAAACTATCGAAAGTGAACTCAACCATCTCGAATAATACATGCAGCAATGCCAACGACAATTCCAACAACGTATCAAACAGAAAATAGACAACAAACGCCAAGCCGCCCCAAAAGACGATTTTAGGACTGACATAAAATTTCATTGCATTTCCCTGAAAACCTCAAAATAAGACAAATAGTGACACTATGTCCTTAAAGAAGCTTTCTGTCCAGTATCGTCAAGACGGCATTAACTTAAGCTTCGGCCGCAATCCCATCGCTAGAAACCCACGAACTAGCAATCGCATTCCCATTTCGTTTATCATTGCCTTGAATTTTGCCCCTTCATATGCCAACAAGGCCTCCGTTGAGGCTTCAAAGGTCATGTCTGAAGTACTGGAACGCGCTATGACTCGGCCTGTATCGGCATCAATTAATTTGATTAGCAGCTGCAATGTTAGCTGGCCTGCAAAAATTTTATATCGACCGATACCTATTTCCAGTACCGCATCGACCGAATCGCCTTGCAGTCGGTTGAAATCAACGACGGAACTGCTTCCCGCATACCATAACTCCACCGCTTTGCGCCTTCCATCGAGTTCCGTTCCAAAGGCATTGTCGACAATCGGTAGCGGAAAAGCGGAACGGTACGTTGCAGCTTTAATCAGCATCGAGTCTAATTGCGAAGCCGCCTGGTCGGATAATGCCAAGGTTGGTATCCAATCGCCGTTTGCGCAACTGAAGGATTGCAGGCAGCCGTATGTACCCCTTGCAACGCTATCATCCTGTCCAACCCGACCGAAAATCACGATGCCGCCGGGATTCCGGTAGATCTTCTGATCCACATAAATCGGCAACGCCATATTATCGTATTGCTGGTACACCGGCATCCGGCTCTCCAGTAGGTCCGGTATCACTTCCAGAGGTGGGGCTTCCATGGCAACGATTAATATCGACTTTAACTGCGGTGCGGCGGAATCCGGCAATCGATGAGTCGGGTCTGCCGCCATACAGGCTGTGAGCAGATGTAGCATAACCAACCACAACAGACTAATTTTCATTGCGTACCGATCTCGAACTACAATTTTTCTGAACATCTTTGATGCCCTCCATTGAGTTACGGAAACAGCGGCTAAACCAGCGTTTTCCATGCACAGCCACTTTAATAGAATCCACCAATACGGTGTGGCGAGTGTGCTGACTAATGGCACAACTTAATCGGCCAAACGACTTAACGTTACTATAAATCCCGTTAGTTATATAAGACAAACGATTTTTATTAGACTTTAATATTGAAAAAGCCGATACTAACTTTGTAATGGATATCGAGCAGATCAGAACTTTTTTAAGCGTCGCAGCAAACGGTAGTTTTCAGGAAGCCGCCAACAGAATGTATGTGACTCAGTCGACGGTAAGCACCCGCATCCAGCGTCTGGAAGCTTATTTGAGGGTAACGCTGTTTGTACGCAACCGTTCCGGAGCCCATTTAACTCAGCAGGGACAACGGTTTATGCGCCATGCAAAGTCGCTGCTGTTAACCCTGGAACAGGCGCGCCACGATATCGGCCTGCCCAGCCGCTTCCGGGCCAGCATTACCGTGGGTGCGCGAATTGCTTTGTGGGAGGAGATGCTACCGCACTGGATCGGTGAAATCAGACGTCAATCGCCTGATGTTTCCATTCGTTGCGATATCGGCTTCGAGGAAGATTTAATGCGCCGGCTGATCGAAGGCAATATCGATATCGGACTGATGTATACGCCGCACCACAGTCCCGGACTGCAGATCGAACATCTGTTCGATGAAACACTGGTACTGGTTACCACGGCGCCGGACAACCCGTGGCCGGACGATAATTATATCTATATAGACTGGGGACCGGCATTTTATGCGCAGCACAGCGGCAGTTACCCGGATTTTGAACGTCCCGCACAGGTGGTCAATATCGGTTGGCTCGGCATACAATTGATCATGAGTAACGGCGGCTCCTGTTTTCTGCCGATGCGCATGGCCGAACCATTTGTCCGGTCTAAAACACTGTTTCTTGTCCCCGACAGCCCGCAATTCAGGTTGCCGGCTTACATGGTCTTCCCCCGGGACCGCGATTGCATGGTTTTGCAGCAATTGCTCGACAAGCTGCGCAGCCTGGCGATGGAGGAACGCAATAAAAATTATATAGCAGAGAACCATTAAATCAGCACAGGATGTGACCGGTTTCGTTTTAAATGCCGGTTAGCGTGTTCGCAAATCAAATTTCCATGTTTTTATATCGCTTCATCCCGTCGTCAAATCGATAGCCTTACCGTTTAAATCAAAAAAACGCAGGTTTTCAGTATCGAATTGTACTCGCAGCAACTCGCCGGACTGCAACGGATGATAGCCAGACAATACGGCAGTCAGGACAGCGGCTTTTTCGGTCATTGCATCGGGCTGGCCGCTATCGGCGGTAACGGTGACGACGTCGGCATCACCGTGCAGTATCGTTTCATGTCCCAAGTATTCGGCGGCGCGAACCGTGACCGGCAAACTTCCCGGCGTTCCCGGTTCGGCCAACGTGATAGCCGCCGGACGGATGCCAACCAACACTTCCCGCCCTACCCAGGCACCGAGTTTGGCATAGTCGGCGCCGAACTGAACCGGCAAAAATAGGCTGTGTTTTCCCAGGCGTATCGCCAATCCGTTTTCCGTTGACTGCAGCGTAACGCGCAACACGTTCATGCCCGGACTGCCGAAAAAGCCGGCAACGAAAATATTGGCCGGCCGCTCGTAAAGTTCCCGCGGCGAAGCCACTTGCTGCAGCCGCCCGCCACGCATGACCGCGACCCGCTGTCCCAAAGTCATCGCCTCCACCTGGTCGTGCGTGACATAAAGCGTGGTAATTCCCAGACGCGCCTGCAATACGGCGATCTCGGTACGAATCCGCAGCCGCAGTTTCGCATCCAGATTGGAAAGTGGCTCGTCCATCAGGAACACTTCGGCATCTCGGATAATTGCACGCCCCATGGCCACACGCTGGCGTTGGCCACCCGACAATGCCTTGGGGCGGCGATCGAGCAAGGCGGTGAGATCGAGCGTTTCCGCGGTGCGCTGCACCCGCCGGTTAATTTCGGCGCGCGTCAGTTTTTGCATGCGCAGCGGAAACTCCAGGTTACCACGTACCGTCATGTGCGGATACAACGCGTAGTTTTGAAACACCATCGCCACGTTGCGTTGTTGCGGCGGTATCCGGTTGACCACTTTGCCGCCGATGATAATCCGGCCTTCGCTGATTTCCTCCAGCCCGGCCACCATGCGCATCAGCGTCGACTTGCCGCAGCCGGAGGGACCAACCAAGACCATCAATTCTCCGTTCTTGATATGCAGATTGATATCATCAACGGCACGGGCTCCACCAACGTAAGTTTTGCTTACCTCCTCAAAAATGATCTCCGCCATAGGCTATCCTTTGATTGCCGAGGCGGCGACACCGCGCACGAACCAGCGTTGGAAAACCAAAAATACCAGCAACACCGGCGCCACCATCATCGCGCCGAAAGCCAGTATATCGCCCCATTGCAGCGGCGGCAGCGTGTAGAATGCCGCTATCGCCACCGGTAGCGGACGCACTTCGGGCCCGATGGTAACCAACAAAGGCCACAGATAGGAGCCCCACCAGGTAAGAAAGGACAGGATCGCCACACTGGCGAACACCGGCTTGGCATTGGGAACAATGATACTGAAAAAGGTACGCAGCACCGAGGCGCCATCTAGCCGCGCCGCTTCCTCCAGTTCCTTGGGCAATCCGATGAAAAAAGTATAGAACAGAAAGATTGAAAAGGCATCGGCAATAAACGGTACGATCAATGCCCAATAGGTATCGCGCAAGCCAAGTATTGATACTGCGTAGAACAGCGGCACCGCAACCGACTCGAACGGCAAAATCATCAGCGCCAACACTAGGTTGAACAGCAAACCGCGTCCGCGCCATTGCAGGCGGGCAAACGCGTAGGCGGCCAGCGAGTTGACCAACAGGCCGCCAATAACGATGCTCCCGGTAATGATGATCGAATTGCCAAGGAAATGCAGAAAATCGGTGCGGCCGAACACATCGGCATAATTCTGCAAAGAGGCTCCGGCAGGAACAAAAGCTGCGAGGGAACCGCTTTCCGTCAGTACCCGCCGGTCAGGCTTGAGACTGCCGACCAGCATCATGATCACCGGCGCCAAAAACACCATTGCCGACATTACCAGCCCCAGATAACCGAGCGCCATTGACAGGTGGCGGCGTATCACCTTCATGCTGTTTCCCGTTCCTGACGGGCAACGCGGCGCTGCAGCCAGGTCACTGCCAGTACCGCCAGAAAAAACACCACGGTCATGGCGCTGGCGCGCGCCACCTGGCCTAGCGTAAACACCGCGCGCATGATTTCGAACATCACTGTAGCGGTTGCGTTATCCGGTCCGCCGCGGGTCATAATCTGCACCTGGTCAAACAGCCGTAGCGCCAGAATCGTGGTAATCAGCATCACCAGGACCAGCGGGTTGCGCAATTGCGGTAATGTTACATAACAAAAGCGCTGCCACGGCCGAGCGCCGTCCAGCGATGCCGCTTCATATAGCTCGCCCGGAATTTGCTGCAGGCCGGCAAGCAGGATGACCATCTGAAAGCCCACGCCCTGCCAAATGGAAAGCAACATGATCGCAGGCAGGGCCAGATCGGGATCGCGCAGAAAATCGCGCGGCTGCCAATGACCGAAAGTCAAGACATCAAGCAAAGCATTC
>JBNLCC010000156.1:0-38326 GCA_050303615.1 Methylococcaceae bacterium
GGTGACTTTTTTACGGTTATTCTGCCGGGCGTATTTAAAGGCGTATTCAATGATACGCTCCGAACCTTCCCGGGTGACTACCGCGAGGCTTTCGGCGATATCTTTTTTCTTGGTCAGATAGTGCTCCAGACCTGCATATAAGCCCTCGGTATTTTCACGGACAATAACGATGTCGACATTATCGTAACGGGTCTTCACACCGTTCCAGCTTTTTGCCGGACGGATGTTGGCATATAGTTCATATTTTTGGCGCAGCTCGACGTTGATGCTTCTGAATCCTTCGCCACCGACCGAGGTTGTTAAGGGACCTTTGAAAGCCAAACGGGTTTTTTCAATCGATTCCATGGTTTCTTCGGGAAGCGGCGTGCCGAATTTTTCGAATGCCGCCATCCCGGCATAAGCCGGTTCCCATTGAATTCCAGCGCCGGACGCATCGATGATTTTGACAGCCACATCCATAATTGACGGCCCGATACCATCCCCCTTGATCAACGTAACGTTGTGCATTAATAACTCCGAAAATTAAAAAAATAGTCTAATCATACACAGTTTTATTGCGCATTAGTAATACATTTTACGCATCGTTTCGTCGCTCAGGGTCATCGGCCGATGCCGCTAAGACAAATAAAAATACTTTTGTTATGATACCTAACAACTGCCCGCGCTTTCTCGCCGCTGTCAAGTTCACAACGGAGCCGATTAAAAAACATTGTTTAGGGGCGAGCAGTTCCGAAATCATCTATTCAGGAGATGTGTATGGCCAGCCTCGAATTAATCCCTCCGCCGGAAGGCAGTCCGATTACTCTGCGTCACGGTAAAATCGCCGTGCCCGATAACCCGATTATCCCCTTTATCGAGGGTGACGGTACCGGTCCCGATATTTGGCGCGCCACGGTACGGGTGCTGGATGCCGCCGTTGCAAGCGCTTATCACGGACAAAGGAAAATTCATTGGCTGGAAATTTATGCGGGACAAAAGGCCAACACCCTGTTTAATAGCTGGTTGCCCGATGCAACGGTCGATGCCTGCAGGCAATACTTGGTCTCGATTAAGGGGCCGCTGACCACGCCGATTGGCGGCGGCATCCGGTCATTGAATGTCGCTTTGCGGCAATTACTGGATTTGTATGTGTGTTTGCGGCCGGTCAGGTGGTATCAAGGCGTCCCGTCCCCGGTTAAAAATCCGGCGGCGGTCGATATGGTCATTTTCCGGGAAAATACCGAGGACATTTATGCGGGTATCGAGTTTGAGCAGGGCAGTGCGGATAATGAACGCTTCCTGCAGTTGTTGAAAGAGCATTTTCCTGCGCAGTTCAATAAAATCCGTTTTCCGGGCAGTTCCGGTATTGGCATAAAGCCGGTTTCCCGGGAAGGCACGGAAAGATTGGTGTCGGCTGCGATAGAGTATGCGCTTGCCAACAAGCGGAAAAGCGTGACCATCGTGCATAAGGGCAACATTATGAAATTCACCGAAGGTGCGTTCCGGAATTGGGCTTACGCACTGGCGGAGCGCGAATTTCCGGAACAAACCTATAGCTGGGGGCAGTGGGAAAGAACCCGCGCCGAATTCGGCGATGAGGCTGCCGACCGCGAACAGGCCGAAGCGTTGCAAAACGGCCGTATTTTAATTAAAGATGCGATCGCCGATATCACGTTACAGCAGGTACTAACCCGCCCTGCAGAGTTTGACGTGATAGCAACAATGAATTTGAACGGTGACTATTTATCCGACGCCTTGGCCGCGCAGGTCGGCGGTATCGGCATTGCTCCCGGCGGCAATATCAACTATCGGACCGGCGCCGCAGTGTTTGAAGCCACCCACGGAACGGCGCCGAAATATGCCGGGCTGGATAAAGTCAATCCCGGCTCGCTGATACTTTCAGGGGAAATGATGCTGCGCTATCTGGGGTGGACGGAAGCGGCCGATGCGGTTGTTAACGCGATGGATGCGGCGATTGCCGGTAAAAAAGTGACTTACGATTTTGCCCGGTTGATGGATAATGCCACCGAGGTCAAGTGCAGTGCATTTGCCGATGTGTTGATCAGCCATTTATAGCGTAAGCGGTGAGTTGAAGGCATTACTCATTGGCGTTATGTGGCGGAAAACGATGTTTCCTCGGAACAATTTATTTCGTTGTTAAATTTCCGCAACGGAAAGATGGCGTATTTTGTTGACAAGTAATGCCAAAGGCGGTGAATCCGGTATCTGTCCGCCCATCAGATAGGATAACAGTTCACTGTCCTCCAAGTTCAATAACCGCATGAACGTGTTTTTTTCCGGATCGTCCGCTGCCGGATAACCGCTGTCAAGGTACCTGCGCAGCATGATATCCAGTTCCAAGGTTCCTCGCCTGCAACGCCATTGTAGTTTGTTCAGTTCGCCCATTAACCCTGTTGCCGCTGCACCAGCAGTTTTTTTATTTCGGCAATCGCTTTAGCCGGATTGAGGTTCTTCGGACAGGTGTCGGTGCAGTTCATAATCGTGTGGCAGCGATACAGTTTAAACGGATCTTCCAACTCATCCAGTCTTGCCCCGGTATTTTCGTCGCGGCTGTCAGCCAGCCAGCGATACGCTTGCAGTAAAATGGCCGGGCCCAGATAACGGTCGCTGTTCCACCAGTAACTCGGACAACTGGTGGAACAACAGGCACAAAGCACGCATTCATATAAACCGTCCAGTTTCGTCCGGTCTTCCTTGCTTTGCAGGCGTTCCGCATCCGCCGGAGCCGGTGTTTGTGTTTCTATCCAGGGCTTGATCGAGGCATATTGGGCATAGAAATGCGTCATGTCAGGGACCAGATCTTTGACGACCGGTAAATGCGGCAACGGAAAAATTTTGATCGTTCCACGATAATCATCGATCGCTTTGATGCAGGCAAGGGTGTTTTTGCCGTTGATATTCATTGCACAGGAACCGCATACGCCTTCACGGCAGGAGCGCCTGAACGCGACCGTGGTGTCAATTTCGTTTTTTATTTTCAGTATCGCGTCCAGTACCATCGGGCCGCATTCGTCCTCATTCAACTCGTAAGCATCGATACGCGGATTCTCTCCCGATTCGGGATCCCATCGGTAAATTTCGAAACGGCGGATATTTTGAGTTCCTGCCGGGGCTTTGAACATCTTTCCCGGTTTGACAACTGAATTTTTGGGCAGTGTGAATTCGACCATTAGTAGACCCTCTCTTTAGGCGGAATGACTTCAACTTCGTCGGTTAACGTGTACAAATGCACGGGGCGATAGTCGATTTTGACCTGATCGTTATCCAACCAGGTCAAGGTATGTTTCAGCCAATGCTCGTCATCCCGTTTCGGGAAGTCTTCACGGGCATGGGCGCCGCGGCTTTCCTGGCGATTGCCGGCGGCATTGATGGCCACAGTGGCTTGGCTTAACAGATTGTCCAGTTCCAAAGTTTCCACCAAATCGGTGTTCCAAATCAATGATTTATCGGCCACGTTGACCTCGCCAAAAGATTGCGCAATGCTGGCCATGGCACGAATGCCTTCATCGAGACTGGGACCGGTTCTGAATACTGCAGCCTTGCTTTGCATCACCTTTTGCATGTCCAGCCGGATGTCGGCGGTTTTTCTGCCGCCGCTTGCATGGCGGATTTTATCGAAGCGGGCAACGGCTTTGTCACAGGCATCGCTAGCTAACGGTTTATGCGCCATGTCCGGTTTGATGATTTCCGCACAGCGAATCGCTGCGGAACGGCCAAATACCACCAAATCCAATAAGGAATTGGAACCCAGTCTGTTGGCGCCATGCACCGATACGCAGGCTGTTTCGCCGATAGCCATCAGACCGGGGACGATTTGGTCCGGATTGCCATCCTTTAGTGTCACTACTTCCGCTTTATAGTTGGTCGGGATACCCCCCATATTGTAGTGGGCGGTGGGTAGGATCGGTATCGGTTGCTTGGTGACATCGACACCGGCAAAAATTCTTGCTGTTTCGGCAATGCCCGGTAATCGTTCATGGATGATTGCCGGGTCAAGGTGTTCGAGATGCAAGTAGGCATGGTCTTTTTCCGCACCGACACCGCGGCCTTCGTTGATCTCGATGGTAATCGCACGGCTGACCACATCCCGGGAAGCTAGGTCTTTGGCTGACGGAGCATAGCGCTCCATGAAGCGTTCCCCTTCGGAATTGGTCAGATAACCGCCTTCGCCGCGAACCCCCTCGGTGATTAAACAGCCGGAACCGTAAATACCGGTAGGGTGAAACTGGACGAATTCCATATCCTGCAAAGGCAAGCCGGCGCGCAGCACCATCGCATTGCCGTCACCGGTAACGGTATGCGCCGAAGTGCAGGAGAAATAGCTGCGCCCGTAGCCGCCGGTCGCCAGCACCGTTTGATGAGCCCGAAACAAATGCAGCGAGCCGTCGTCCAGGCACCAGGCCAATACGCCGCGGCATTGTCCGTTCTCCATGATCAGGTCCAATACGATGTACTCGACGAAAAATTCGGCATCGTGCTTGAGCGCCTGCTGGTACAGGGTATGTAATATCGCATGGCCGGTGACGTCGGCTGCGGCACAGGTGCGTTGTGCCAGGCCCTTGCCGAAATGGGTGGTCATGCCGCCGAACGCGCGCTGATATATTTTGCCTTCGGGGGTTCGGGAAAACGGGACGCCGTAATGTTCCAGTTCGATGATCGCCGGTATCGCTTCGCGGCACATGTATTCTATGGCATCCTGGTCTCCCAGCCAGTCAGAACCTTTGACGGTGTCGTACATATGAAAGCGCCAGTCATCTTCGCCCATATTGCCCAACGCGGCGCTGATGCCGCCTTGTGCCGCAACCGTGTGACTGCGGGTCGGGAACACTTTACTAATGCATGCCGTTTTTAAGCCTTTTTCCACCATACCGAAAGTCGCGCGTAAGCCCGCACCGCCGGCTCCGACAACGACGACATCGTATTTATGTTCAATAATTTTATAAGCTGTCGACATGGCTTATCCTATTAAAATAGTTCGAAATATAGCGATCAAAGCCGCAAGTCCGAGGAAAATAAAAACCAGGTTGGCAATCCACACCGAGACGATTTTCAGCCATTCGCTCGAAACATAGTCTTCAATGACCACCTGTAAACCTAAGGCCGCATGATAAAACACGGCTAACACCCAGGCGACGATACAGAGGGTATTGAGCGGTGAGGCCAGCCATTGCACCGTTTGTTGATAAGGGGCGTTGAAGCTGGACTGAAAAAATGCCAGCAGCCAGAATGTCAGCGGAATCAACATGACGGCAGTGATGCGCTGCATCCACCAGTGAGCGGTCCCGGCTTTTGCTGAACCTAAGCCGCGGGCCTTGGCTAACGGGGATCTGTAATCCATAACGGTTCCTTTTTCAGAAAATTATAAATGCGATGGCGGTAAGTATTAACGAAGCAATCAGTTCGTAAATCGCGTAGCGATTCATGGTGTCTCTCTCGAAACTTTGGCCGGCATCCCAGATTAAGTGGCGTATTCCGTGGCAGAAATGAAAAAAAAGGGCATAGATGAAGCCCCAATAAATTAATTTTGCAGGCCAGAAATTCATTATTTGCTGCATAGCCGCATAGGCTAGCTGCCCCGCCGATACGGCGGAAACGACATAAACAAAAAAGATCAAACCGACGGACAACAATACGCCGGTCATCCGGTGAGTAATCGATATGACGCCCGTCAAAGGCAGTCTATAGACCTGAAGATGGGGGGATAGAGGTCTGCTGTTGTTTGCCATGCTGGTATCCGGTCATTAAGTTAATTAATAATACATTTCATTAAATTTGGAACTGATTTGCTGCCGCAGGTCCTGTCAGTGCGGTTATCGGAGATTTACCGCCGAGCATCACCGTCGGCACGTCATCGAAATGACTTTTACCCGCGTCCTGCTGGTGAGCGGCGAAGGTATAGCCGTCAACGGCGGCGGCAAATTCCGCGCCTTGTTCCAATTCAACGCAGTAGCCGCACACCTTCGCCTTGAACGCGTCGCCGCGCCGGTTGAAACATGTTGTACCACATGTTGTGTATTCCGGCCAGAGTTATAAACTGATATTGTTAGCTCATTGCACCGGGTTCATGCAGAAATTTCGCAATAGCCCCGCCATACGGGTTCCTCCGCCCGTTAAAAGAAAAGAGAACAGTTATACGCCGGAAACCGAGGGGAAAGGGCGGTCGTGTGCCGGCTGCCGAAATGCAGTTCAAAACGGTTGATTAAACATACTTTTTTCCCTGGCAAAATGGTGCGGCGGGGGAATTCAGAGATTTGAGGATAGCCGCATTAAGGAAAACGTTCATGAGACTACCGGCAGAGTAAATCAGCGTTCGGTAAAAGGTATGAAATCCCTTTGTGTCGGGCCGAGATATAACTGCCTGGGCCTGCCTATCCGATGTGCCGGCGTTGCGGTCATTTCCAGCCAATGCGAGACCCAGCCGGCGGTACGTGCAATGGTGAACATGACGGTAAACATATCGAGCGGTATATTCAATGCCTTATAGATAATTCCCGAGTAAAAATCAACGTTGGGGTAGAGTTTTTTCTCGAGAAAATATTCATCTTTAGCAGCGTATTCCTCCAATTCCAGCGCCAACTCAAATAATGGGTCGACCTTTGCCGATTTGCTGAGAATTTCATGGCATGTTTGGCGAATGATTGTCGCCCTCGGGTCAAAGTTCTTATAGACTCGGTGACCAAACCCCATCAATCTGAAAGGATCTTCGCTGTCTTTTGCTTTGTCAATAAATTGAGGAATATTTTCCTTCTTGCCTATTTGGTTGAGCATGTTGAGAACGGCTTCATTGGCTCCGCCGTGGGCAGGTCCCCAGAGAGCCGCGGTTCCTGCCGCAATACATGCATAGGGATTCGCTCCGGTACTGCCAGCCAATCGCACCGTTGAGGTGCTGGCATTCTGTTCATGGTCGGCATGCAGAATAAATAATAAATTCAGCGCTTTTACCGCGACCGGGTCGATGTAGTCGTCGTGCACAATGAGATTTTGCGCCACACGGGAAAACATCATGTTCAGAAAATTTTCACAATACCCTAAATCCATCCGCGGATAGACGAAGGGCTTGCCCACTGAGTGGCGGTAACTGGCGGCTGCGATGGTCGGCATCTTGCCGATCATGCGTGTTGCGAAAATACGCCGGTTTTCAGGGTTATTGACTTTCAATTCGCTGTGGTAGAACGCCGATAATGAACCCACCACGCCAATCATCATTGCCATGGGGTGGGCGTCATAATGGAAACCGTCAAAAAACCGTTTTAATGATTCATGCAGCATGGAACGGCGCATCACCTCTTTACTAAAAAGCGCCAATTGATCACTGGTCGGCAACTCTCCAGTCATTAACAGATATGCCACTTCCAGGAAATTGCAATTTTCCGCCAATTGCTCGATTGGATAGCCGCGATACAGTAAAATGCCGCGTTCGCCGTCGATATAGGTGATGCGGCTTTTACAACTGGCTGTCGCAACAAAACCGTTATCGTAGGTAAAATAGCCAAGATCTCTGTTTAAATTCCTTATATCGACAGTCGGGTTGCCCATGCTCCCGTGAAGCAGGGGATATTCAACTTCCCGGCCGGATCTGTTGTCCTTTATCGTTAAGGAATCTTTCGACATACTTTCTTAACCTTGTGATATAAAATTAACCGCAATTTTAATAGCTTTATGATGTGGCGTCATTTAAAAAAGTCGTTATCGTTGCATGGCTATAAACGTAGGCCTGCGGCGCGTCGGCGGCTCTTGGGCCGGCAATATTCAAAATCGCTATAGCGTTATCCCGGATAAATTCGGCAATATATTCAGCGGCGTTCCCGATGGACACTTTGTCGCCAGCAATGAGTAAATAGGGTTTTTCATTGGCAATGCAAAAATCAAGCGTCTGTTCGGTTCCGCCGAAAATACAGCTGAAGTAAATGATTACCGTACCGTCGCTGTCTAAAACATTTTTCAAGGTGCGTTGCCGGTAATCGGCGCCGGGCAATACCATGACCGGATAATGGGCAGGAATCATGCCGTCTTCGGCAGCCCGATTTTCCGGGCACCATCCGCCGCAAGCGAAGCCAGTCGACAAAGCCGCATCCAAAGCGCCGCGGTCTACGCCTGTCTGGGCGCCCGAAATTATTTTTTGTAATCGCATATCCGCTTTAAATCGGCAATCCGCTTTTTCTTTACCAAATTTAAGCATAATGTTACTTTAATCCGGCTGCTTCAGTATAGCTGTCAAGGTTGAGGTTCTCAAGTTATGAGACTGTGACGGATGTTCAAGGCAGGTTGGCGTACGCATACCCAAACCTGCATAATAATTTTCCGGCACGGGTTAATCTATGAGTTAATTCAAAATCTTATTTGTCGGAAACCGTTTGATAATAACAGCGAGGTAGGTATGGCCATTGCCGCGAAAGTAAAATCATTTCTTGACAGAAATAAAATAGACTATCAGTTGGTTCCTCATCCTAAAACTTATTCGAGCAAGGAGTCGGCGCTGGCAACCCATGTCCGCGAGGATCATATCGCCAAAGGAGTGATCCTGGAAGACGATCGGGGTATAGTTATGGTTGTGATTCCGGGCAACAGTTGGGTCAAATTCCACGCTGTCAACAGCGAGTTAAACCGAAACCTGGAACTAGCACCTGAAGCGGTCAGCGGCGAAATCTTTACCGATTGCAGCATCGGCGCAATACCCCCGGTCGGTTTTGCCTATGACTTGCAAGAAGTTTTAGTCGATGAACAGTTGAACAGTTTGGCGAATGTGTATTTCGAGGCCGGCGATCATGAAAATCTGGTGCATGTCAGCGGCGAGCATTTCAAGCGTCTGCAAAGCGGCGCCAGACACGGTTTTTTTAGTCATGACCAATAATTTAACACGGTCGCTGTTTCATAAAGCTGCATTAGTTCGATGCCGCAACCTTTAATGCTGACAACGCTTCTGCCGAGCTTCAGGTGGAAAGGGCGGACTTAAAGGAAGAAGTAACAGAAGATGCGTTTCGAAGTGCTTTCGATAGCTGTGCTGATCTGGCTGCAGCCGATAGCAGGTTTCGCTCAGGAGTGCGGTAAACCGCACCACAAAGGAGCGGGTGTGCTGCCGTATTCGATAAATCAAAACGGTCAAATTCAACTGTTGTTAGGTTACGAACAGGGCCGGGGGTGGAGCAGTTTTGGTGGTGGGCCAAAGCAGGTGGAATCCCTGATCGAACCGGTCCCCCGGTGTGAGACTAGACAAGAAACAGCGCTTCGGGAAGGCGTTGAGGAATTACGATTTCTTATTTCGCGCGGCGAACTCAGGGAAAAAATAAAAAACGCCCGTTCTTTCCCTGAAACGGCGCGACTTGACGAGTTCATAACATTCGTTGTGTTGATCGAAGCCATCGATCTTACTCCTTATTATTCGACGCCGGTTTTGTCTGGATCCGGGTATACGGAAACCAGCGCCGTTGGCTGGATACCGTTGCATGATCTGGCGGCGTCGGCCCGGCAGGAAAGCGATATGATCGGCACGCCTAACGGAGAGCCGTTATGGCCGGTGTTCTGGAACGGATTGAAGCGCGAATTGGTGAAGGACGGCGCCATAGAGGGACTTTTCCCCGGCATGCCGTAATAGTTCGGTAAATAGGGCAAGCATCGGTATTTTGCCGTTGATCATTCCGCTTTGATTTTACGTGGATTCATGCTAATACCAATGGCGTGCTGAAAATTCGGTATAATCCCACACTCGAATTTTTAGAGTGACAGAAAATTTATGACTATCGAAAAAACATTGCATGCACGCAGCGGGTCTAAATGCGAGTTATGCGGGGCAACGGAAAATCTCGGCGTTTATCAAGTTCCTCCCGGCTCAGACGGAGGCGCGGATAAGTGCGTGCTGATCTGCGACACTTGCCGCGGGCAAATTGAAAGTCCCGAAACAGTCGATGTGCATCACTGGCATTGCCTGAATGACAGTATGTGGAGCCAAGTGCCCGCAGTACAAGTGATGGTATGGCGGATGCTTTCCCGGCTGAGCGATCAGGGTTGGCCGCAGGATTTGCTTGACATGTTGTATTTGGATGACGATACCCTGGCGTGGGCGCAGGCAGGCGGTGAAGCAGCTAACGATGAAAATGCGGTCCAGCATGTCGACAGCAACGGCGCATTGCTTGAAGCGGGAGATACGGTAACGCTAATCAAGGATTTGAATGTAAAAGGCGCGAATTTTACCGCCAAGCGCGGCACTGCTGTACGCGGTATTTCGCTGGTCGCAGATAACCCAGAGCAAATTGAGGGCAGGGTAAACGGCCAACAAATTGTCATTCTGACGAAGTTCGTCAAAAAAGCGGGCTGATCGGATAATTCTCACGCAGGCAGCACGGTGCTGCCTGGCTATGGCAATAATGAATTTTATCAATCCGGCTGATGATTCAATCGGATTGATAAATGGTTATGCCGGGATTATCCGGAAATAACCATGCAAATAATGCTGCGCTTGTTGCGGGGGCCGTCAAACTCACAGAAGAAAATATTCTGCCAGGTTGATAACCCAAGTTCCCCGTCAATAACGGGGACGGTTTCCGATGGACCGACCAATCCCGCTTTTAGATGTGCGTCGCCGTTACCGTCTTGCCGGTCATGTAACCACACCCCTTTAGGAATCAACTGCTGTAACAGGTTAACGACATCGGTCTGCACACTATCGTCCCAATTTTCCTGAATCATAATGGCGCCCGTCGCTCCCTGTGCATAGACGCTTAAAATTCCGTTCTGAACGCCACTGGTATGCAAACACTGTTTGACCTGTTCGGTAATATCAATGAGTTGCTCGCGTTTGTTGGTTGTAATTTCAATACTGTACATGAACGAATAAGTGTTTTGGTCAATTGAGAAATACGGATTAGTATCGTGGGAAACATTATTCTATAACCGGCATGATCGTCCATTTTACATGCCAATCGTGAGTTTCATTTTGCTCAAGACACACAATACCTGCATTTTGGAATTTTACGACATTCGGTTCAGGCCGGCCGGCGATTAGAAGAGAGGCCAGCCGTTCCATAAAAGGTAAATGCCCGACCAGCATTGTGCGGTCAGGTAAAGGATGATTGTCGACAAATGCTCCGACATCGTCTGAAGGGTTCAGGCCGTTAATACTTTCGATGCGGCCGGCTTGCAGAGGTCCGGCAAACAGTTCGGCCGTCTGTTGCGCCCGAAGTTTTCCGCTGTGATAAATCACGTTAACAGTTATTCCGCAATCAGCCGCTTGCCGGGCGATTTTTGTTATTTCCAGCCTTCCTTCAGGCGAAAGGCTGCGGGTTGGGTCGGTTGCTTTATCAAAACATAGACCATGTTGCACCAGAAAGATAACCATTAGACTGTACCTGTTTGACAACAGAACGTATACCATGATAACTCAAAAATGGTTGATAGAGGGACACACTTCGGCATTTTTTTATATATGGCGCGAGCCTTATGCTGAAAGCGCTTCCGCAAGAGCGCGCAGCAGTTTAGCGCCGTCACCGCGCCATGCGCTGCCGTGCATACAAGCAAGGGTTGTGGGCGCGGTGCCGGCCAATCGCTCAAGCAGTGAGCGGGCGTTTTTGGTATGTGAGAAGTAGTCCATTTCGTGCCGGAAGGCCTCACTGGGTCCGAGAATGTCCGATTCGGTAACGGGCGGAAGCCTATCGCCGCCCTGCGTGAACAGATCGCCGCATAACAGCGTGCTGGTCAGTTGCTCCGACATAAAGCCGCACTCCCAGGCATGCGGCAAGTGTGGGGCATCGAGCCAACGCATGCAGTGTGTTCCTAAAGACAGCGTCTCATCGTCCGCGAGGACAAGCGGACTTCGATCGGCAAGATCCTGGATTGACACCATCGCTGCGATCATACCGCACACCGGCAGCGAGTGCGGAGCTGCCGTGAGCCATTCGTTAAGTGAGCCGCACTCATCCGCTTCCACATGTGAAAAGGCAATGTAACGAAGCTTTTCCACCGGTATGATTTTAGCAACGGCTTGTTGTATCAGCGGAAACATCTTGCGAAGGCCGGTATGGAACAACAAAGGGTCATCGTCGGCAATGAGATACTGGTTAAACGAAAAACCGCTTCCATTCCCGATTGCCACCGGCGTATTGATACGAAAGATCCCGTCGGAAATTTCAAATATATTGGTTCCCGAATCACTATTGGTAACGATCATAAATGTCCCCTTGCAATACATTCTAAGTTGATGTTGAAGCCGGTATTGAAGCTACCCGGACCAGCTAAGATTGATTTTCAGCAAATCTTGTAAGAAATACAGGAATAGTATCCTTTTTTGTGGCATCAGGACCATGTTTTTAAATTGTCAGTTACTGGAATCCACTTCACATTCACAGAAATTATTTGGTGCTAGACTTTCAAAATAATAAGGAAATTATCATTTACTAAATTGTATATGACAAAGAGAGCGTATCACTTACGACCGGTGATGAGAGGTTAATAATGAAGTGTATGAAAAAGACAACATTGGCGTATTTACTAATGGCAATGGTATTAGTATTAGTATTTAGCAATTTTGCTAATGCCGCCAACTACTCTTATGAATTGAGCGCAGAACAGACTTGGGCGGAAAACGGTACGACGAATACCACAACAAATTATGTGACGGTAAGAGCTTATGTACCCGGAAGCAATACAGTGACTTATAAATCCGTTCCGATTTATGTGCCGACCTATGCGAGCGAATCGAATGCGTTGGGAGATATTGTGGGCTCCGTATACACAATCTATGGGAGCGGTACGACAGCTTATATCGATCCTTATGACGGACCGAAGAAAACCATAATCTATCCCGCCGTACAGATTTTACATACCGAACTCCTGGCAATCAATGACGATCGTTTGGCAATCGGGAATTATTATGTGCTGGGTGGTCATGCGTCAGGAAAAGGGTTTATCTATGATGCCGAGTTCAACCAGTATACTCAGTTTGTCGCACCCAATACCGAATGGACTAACTTAAGTGATATAAACAATATTGGTCAGATTTTAGGGACCAGTATTAATAATGATGGCGCTACCCGTAAAGGGTTTGTCTATGACTGTGCAAATCAATTTACGACGATTGATGTTCCCGGTTCTTCATGGACGGTGCCTAAGAAAATCGATGATGAAGGTAATATCTATGGTGCGGTGAGCGGCATAGCGGACGCCGCTTACTTCATCGCCCGGCCTGATTTTAACGATTTTCCTTCCTGTTTGTTGGTACCGAGAGATGATGTCGCCGAACCGGTTGTGTTTAATGGCGGGCTCAGCTTTGAATTAAGTGGGGATAATGCACTGGGCGTTAAGATTGCCGATTTTGACGGCAGGGGAGTGAATGATTTATTGATTTACCATGAGCCCGGAAAAACGATTCTTTACCTGGGAGAAGAAGAATTTGATCAAAAAATCAAGTATTACGGTGACGAATTCAATACCCTCGCTGAGGGCATCGAATTTGAAACTGAATGGGACTTCAACAATGACGGTCTGGTCGACAAAGTGGAGCGCGACGGCAATGAAAATTGGTTATATCTGACGAATAATGACGGTAATTACCACTACGTTCCCCAGCAGCTACCCTCCGGAAATTTGAAATTCGGGGATTTGAATGGCGACGGATTAGTTGATTATGTGAGTTTTAGCGGAAGTTTTGCTTCAATCGTTTATCAAAGTGCACAGTCGGCATCCGGCTCAGATCCGATAGTCGATCCGAATCCGGTGACTAATCCTGATCCGGTGATTAACGGCGATGTTCCGGCAATTGATTTCAATGCCGAAAGCGTTGAGTTATCCGGTGTTATCGCAGAGGTCAGGGAAAATAGCGTATTGCTCGCATCGGGTAACATTTTATGGTTCAATGCGGATACGATTATAAAATTCAATGATGCGTCAGGCTTTGAAGTGGGCCAAACATTGGACTTTAAAGCTTGGGAGAACCCCGACGGAGCATTGATAGGCATTAAGGTTGAGGTTGCCTAAACAAGGGAAGCAGGCTGGAAACCGATCAAGCCTTCCCGCACACTATTGGGGGCGGTAACCGGTAGCTTGGTTTCCATTATCCCTTCCCAACCTTGAAAATGCCGATCGATATTTGATGTTCACGACGGCGTGTTGCTTGAGCCGGTTGAGGCTCAAGCAACGTCGTCAATTGCTGTTTTAAGTCAGTTTCTTATACTTGATCCGGTGCGGATTATCGGCATCGGTACCCAACCGGCGATGCCGGTCCGCTTCATAATCCGCGTAATTTCCCTCAAACCAGACCACTTTGCTGTCGCCTTCAAATGCCAAGATATGCGTGGCAATGCGGTCAAGAAACCAGCGGTCATGGGAAATGACCACCGCACAGCCCGGAAAGCTCAATAAGGCTTCTTCCAGGGCGCGCAACGTCTCCACGTCCAAGTCATTGGTCGGTTCGTCGAGCAGCAATAAGTTACCGCCGCTTTTCAGCAGCTTGGCCAAATGCACGCGGTTACGTTCCCCGCCGGACAGGTGGGAGATATGTTTTTGCTGATCAGGTCCTTTAAAATTAAAGCGGCCGACGTAAGCGCGGGACGGCGTTTCATATTTGCCGACGGTGATGAGGTCGAGGCCGTCGGAAATTTCCTCCCAGACGGTTTTTTGCCCATCCAGGTTATCCCGCAGCTGATCCACATAGGCCAGTTTCACCGTTTTGCCCAACGTGAAGCCGCCTGAATCGGGTTGTTCCGTCCCGGCTATCATGCGGAACAATGTGGTCTTACCGGCACCGTTCGGGCCGATAATGCCGACGATGCCGCCCGGCGGCAGTCTGAAATTCAGATTGTCGATCAGTAGCCGGTCGCCGAAGCCTTTACTGACTTCATTGGCTTCAACGACCACATCACCCAGCCGCGGACCTGGCGGAATGTAGATCTCCTGGGTTTCATTGCGTTTTTGCACTTCCTGGGAGGATAATTCTTCAAAGCGTGCCAGGCGCGCTTTGCTTTTTGCATGGCGACCCTTGGGATTGCTGCGTACCCATTCCAACTCCGCTTTCATCGCTTTTTGGCGTGAGCTTTCCTGTTTTTCCTCCATTTCCAGACGTTGTTCCTTCTGCTCCAGCCAGGATGAATAGTTGCCTTCCCAAGGAATGCCCTGGCCGCGGTCAAGTTCCAGAATCCAGCCAGCCACGTTGTCTAAAAAGTAACGGTCATGGGTGACGGCCACCACGGTACCGGGATAATCGTGTAAAAACCTTTCCAGCCAGGCGACCGACTCGGCATCGAGATGGTTGGTAGGCTCGTCCAGCAGCAGCATGTCGGGATTGGAAAGCAGTAACCGGCATAAAGCGACCCGGCGCTTTTCCCCGCCGGACAATTTGCTGACATCGGCATCCCAATCCGGCAGGCGCAACGCATCGGCGGCGATTTCTAGTTTCCGGTCCAGTTCCCAGGCGCCGGCGGCATCGATCTTATCCTGCAATTCAGCCTGTTCCGCCAACAGTTGATCAAAGTCCGCATCCGGATCGCCAAAACTGTTGCTGACTTCATTAAAACGGTCCAGGATCGCTTTTATCTCCGCAACCCCTTCCTCGACATTGCCGCGCACGTCTTTATTGGGGTCCAGTTGCGGCTCCTGCGGTAAATAGCCGATTTTAATGCCTTTTTGCGGAATCGCCTCGCCTTCGATTTCAGTGTCGATGCCGGCCATAATGCGCAACAGTGTCGATTTTCCCGAGCCGTTCAAACCTAATACGCCGATTTTTGCACCGGGAAAAAAGGAGAGTGAGATATCTTTGAGTATAAATTTTTTGGGTGGTACGACTTTCCCTACCCGGTTCATTGAATAAATATATTGGGCCATTTGTTCTTAAATTTTGAATAATCAAGGGGAGCTATTATTTCATGTTCAGCGACATAAGATAATAGTCCGGTAACAGATTTTTAAGTCAACTGCTGCGGATCAAAGTCATCGACTTGGATGACGGCCGAACGCAATTGTTCCGCCTGTATTAATAATTCGGCTTGTTCGGCGTCGATAATTGCCTTGCTTAATGCCAATTCAATCAGTTCGATACCGTCACCTTTGGGAAGCTGCTGTGTTTTTTGTGCCTGGCGCAGTTTGTTTTCAGCCGGAGCCGCTGCAAGCACCGCTTTAAAAGCGGCTTCAATTCTGCCGGTGGCGTCGTTAGTGTCGTGATTAACATAGATGCCTTCGGTCAACCGGTCCCGTGTCGGTGTATCGGTCAACAGTATCGAAGCAGTGCGTTGGATAAGCTTGTCATCGGGCGGCGAATATGGTTTTCCGGTAGGAAAAATACAGCTTCTTAGCAACCACACCAAGGGATAAAACGGCAATTTCCAAAATACGGCCAGCAACGCTTGCTGTGCACGGTAAATGGTATGCCGGCAGGCCCAATGCATTAGTGGCAGGTCACTTTCAAGACAGCCCTGATCCTGGTAATGCTTGAGTACGCAGGAACACAGGTAGAGATTGCTCAACACATCGGCAAAACGCCCGGAAATGCGCTCTTTTTTCTTTAACGAGCCGCCTAATGTCAATAAGGCGAAATCGGCGCTCAGCGCGAAGGCGGTGCTGAGACGCGCTATTTTCCGGTAATAGGCCTTGCTGTGCCGGTCGCCCGGCACCCGAACAAAACGGGCGCCGCTAATGCCGAACCACGCCGCGGCGGCGATATGATGTATCACGCAACCGATATGCTCAAGCAACAACCGGTCGAACTGCCGGAGTGCCTGTGGTCGATCGCTGTCGTGCAATGCCGCCATTTCCTTTTGCAAGAAAGGATGGCAACGTATTGCGCCCTGACCGAAAATCATCATAGTGCGCGTCAGAATATTGGCTCCTTCTACGGTGATGCTGACCGGAATAACCTGATACAATCGACCTAAAAAGTTATTCGGGCCCAGGCAGATTCCCGATCCGCCTTGGATGTCCATGCCGTTATTAATAATGCGGCGCATTCTTTCCGTCAATTCGTATTTGATGATGGCGGAAATAACCGCCGGTTGTTGGCCGTCGTCCAATGCGGCAGCGGTAATTTTTCGTGCAGCATCCACGATATAGGTTTCACCGGCGATATGCGCCAAAACCTCCTCAATCCCTTCAAATTCGCTTATGGCGCGGTTGAATTGTTTACGGATACGGGCGTAGGCGCCGGTATTGCGGCAGGTGAATTTTGCGCCGCCGACACTGAGTGCGGGTAACGAAATGCCGCGGCCGGTAGCGAGACACTGCATCAGCATTTTCCAGCCATTGCCGATCTGAGCCTGGCCGCCAATCACCCAATCCATCGGAATGAATACATCTTTGCCCCAGTTGGGGCCGTTTTGAAAAGCTGAGTTCAAGGGAAAGTGGCGTCTGCCGATTGAAATTCCCGGGGTGTTGGCGGGAATCAGGGCAACGGTGATGCCGATATCCTCCTGCTCGCCGAGGATGTGATCCGGGTCATAGAGTTTGAATGCCAGGCCCAGTACGGTGGCCACCGGGCCTAAGGTGATATAACGTTTTTCCCAGTTCAGGCGAATTCCCAGGACATGTTCATTTCCGTCGAAACTGTCGTAGCAAACGATGCCGGTATCGGGCATCGCGCCGGCATCGCTGCCGGCTTGCGGTCCCGTCAGCGCAAAGCACGGAATTTCCCTGCCGTCGGCCAGACGGGGCAGATAATGATCTTTTTGCCGCTCGGTACCGTAGGCAAGCAGTAATGTTGCCGGACCCAGTGAATTAGGCACCATCACCGTGACTGCTGCCGTTATGCTGCGGCTCGACAGTTTCATCACCACTTCAGAATGGGCGAAATGTGAAAATTCGAGGCCACCGTATTGTTCGGGGATGATCATTCCGCAAAATTTATTGCTTTTGATAAAGTCCCACACCTGTTCCGGCAAATCGCAACGTTTATGGGTGATGTCCCAGTCGTCGAGCATATCGCACAGCATCTCCACCGGCCCATCGAGAAAGGCCCGTTCCCGGTCGGATAAGCGGGCAGGGGACATATCCTGCAGGATATGCCAGTCCGGGCTGCCGGAAAATAATTGCGCATCCCACCAGGTATTGCCGGCTTCCAGCGCTTCCCGTTCGGTCCGGGACATGACCGGCAGGGCGTTTTGCATCAGTCGATGAACAGGGCGGCTGATTAAACGGCGGCGCAACCGGGGTAGATTGAGCGGTATTAAAATAATTGCCAGAATACTGCCAATAACGGAATTGAAGGGTGTTAAGCCCTGCAGCAGAATATTGGCGGCTAATAAAATCGTCAATACCAGGGTCGACCAAGGCAGCGGTATCCGACGATAGGCCAGAACCCAGCAAATAACAATCAGCGCAATGAGCCATAGCATAGTGATCTCCTGCAAAATAATGATAAGGTAATGGCGGGGGGCCGCAGCCTTGAATTATTTTGGCGGTAGGGCACGCATTGTTTCCCTTTACGGCTGCCCGGCGAATTACCTATCAGTTGCGTAGCGGCTTGCCGGTTTTCAGCATATGTTGCAGGCGGTCGACGGTACCGGCTTGTTTAACCAAATGCAAAAACGCTTCGCGTTCTAAAGCTAAAATGTCGTTTTCAGTCAGCGCTTCGGTTATATCGCAATGACCACCACTGAGCACGTAGGCCAGCTGCTGGGCGACTTCAACATCATAGGCGCTCGCTTTGCCCAACAGGCGAAAAGCTCCGGCAGCCATGTTCAATAAAATGCGGGCGGTTTTACCCGGCATGGTGTAGACGGCCGGTTCCGGTGCCTGGTAATTTTTGCTTAGCGCCAAAGCTTTGTGTTTTGCGTCGGCCAACAGGCGGTCTTTATTCATCGTTATTTGATCCGATGCGGACAGAAACAGCAAATCCTTCGCTTCATAAGCCGATTGGGAGACTTTAGCCCGGCCGATCGTTTCAAATGCTTTGATCACCGGTGGAATCGGGCCGCCGGGGCGGTGCGGTTGATTTAAGCAACGGCGTAAATATTCTTTGCAACCGCCCCAACCGGGAATTAGACCGACGCCCACTTCAACCAGCCCGATATAAAGTTCGGCATGGGCCTGAATGGCGTCACAGTGCAACAATATTTCACAGCCGCCGCCCAATGCCAGTCCGGATGGCGCGCCGACAACCGGGAAAGGCGCATATTTTAATGCCTGAAAAGTCAGCTGGCCCTCAGTCACCAGCTTTTCGACTTCGGACCAGTTGCTGTCGCCGAGCGCGGCGGTTAGCAGCCTGAGATTAGCGCCGGCGGAAAAATTGTCAGCGTCATTATAAATAACCAGTGCGGCAAATTCTTGGGTAACGCGCTCTATGCTTTGCCGGATGCAGTCCATGGTCAACAAGTCCAGTGTGTTCATTTTGCTGTGAAACTCCAGACAGGCCACATCATTGCCCACATCCCATAAACTGGCTGATGTGTTGTCAAGTACAGGCGCATGTCTTGCCTTGATGTCGGATAACACCACGATGTCTTGTTTTTCGGGCAAGGGCCGATAGTTACCTGACAGATCGAGAAAATGCGGTTTGCCGGCCGCCATTTTATAACAGGGTAATCCCGGCGCGATCAGCGCCGGAATGTCACGGCCTTCGTGAACCAGTCGGTCTATAAACCAACTACCGCCGATTCGATCAAGCAACTCAAAGGGGCCGTATTTCCAGTTAAAACCCAGGCGCATCGCCTGATCGATGGCGGCGATATCATCGGCGATCTCGGGAATCAGTCCGGCTGCATAGACCAACGTGTTGGAAATCACCTGCCAGGCATAACGGCCGGTCTTGTCATCAGAGGCCAGTAGTGCCGCGGGGCCGTTTTGCATTGCTTGCTTAATGCCCGGCAATTGCGGTTTTTCACTGGGTTGATAAGTGCCGGTTTGCAGGTCTCTGGACTGTTTAACGCGTTTGCCGTCAATTTCACTTAACCGGTAAAAACCGCCTTTGCCTTTCCTGCCGGTGTAACCATCTACGATCATTTGCAATACCGGTGGCGGAACGGTACTGATTTCCCGGAAAGCGTCACCGGCCGGCAAAGACCGATCCATGCTCGCCAGGATCGGCGGCAATAAATCCAGCCCCACCAAATCCAGTAAACCGAAGATTCCTGTTTTGGGAATTCCCAGCGGTGCACTCAGCACCGCATCGGCTTCTTCGACCGTCAATCCAAGCTTAATCGCCAGCAACACGCCGGTTTGTAGCCAGTAAATGCCAATGCGGTTGGCGATGAACCCCGGCGTATCTTTACACATGACACAGCCCTTGCCTAAGCGCAGATCGGCAAAATCGCGCACCGCTTCAAGCAGTTCCGGCCGGATTTCCGGTCCGGCAACCAGTTCCAGCAAACGCATATAACGCGGCGGATTGAAGAAATGGGTGATCATGAAGCGGGCTCGGCACTGCTTCGACATGCCTTGCGTCAATAAATGTAACGGCAGAGTCGAGGTGTTGGATGAAATCAGCGTATCAGCGCGGCAAACCGCGTCCAGTCGTTGGTAGAGCGCTTGTTTGATCTGCAGATTTTCCACCACCGCTTCGATCACCCAGTCAGCATCGGCCAGTCTCGGCAGGTGATCTTCGATGTTGCCCGGTGTAATGAGGCGTGCGTTTTTATGATGCATCAACGGCGGCGGTTTCGCCGTTAATAATTTTTCAATAGCCTGCTCGGCGATGCGGTTGCGGTTTTCTGCGTGGTCGGGGACGATATCCAGTAAATCGACCGGTATTCCGGCATTGCTCATCTGGGCGGCAATGCCGGCTCCCATCACGCCGGCGCCGATGACTGCGACTTTGTTGATGCTCATGTTGTCGCCTCCAGAACGGTGGCGATGCCTTGGCCGCCGCCGATGCATTGCGTGGCCAGTGCATAGCTTTTATGTTCCCGGTGCAACAAATTGGCTGCCTTACCGGTAATTCTGGCACCGGTTGCACCAAGCGGGTGACCTAGGGCAATGGCTCCGCCGTCCAAATTCAATTTTTCCGCGGCGACCGGCATATCTCTCAATACCGCCAGCGATTGGGCTGCAAAAGCTTCGTTCAATTCAATGATGTCGATGTCCTTTAACTGCAGTCCGGCACGCCTTAACGCCTTGGCAGTCGCTTGTACCGGGCCGATACCCATGACTTCCGGGGCGCAGGCGGAAACGGCGATCGCTTTAATCCGGGCCAGTTTCGGCAGTTCGTTGCGGTCGGCGTAATCTTCGCTGCAAACTATCACCGCTGCCGCACCATCCGTTAACGGCGACGATGTTCCGGCGGTAACGCTTCCGTGCTCGTGGAATGCCGGCTTCAACGAGGCAAGTGATGCAGCGCTGGTATCCGGTCTTACGCAGCCGTCTTGTGCAATGAGCTGTTGATCGGGGGTAAGGATCGGAATAATTTCATCGGAAAATTTACCGCTTTGCCAGGCTGCCGCAGCCTTAATATGGCTGCGCAAAGCAAAGTCCTCCTGTTCGCTGCGTTCAATGTGGTACAACTCAGCCAGGTTTTCCGCGGTTTCGCCCATGCTGATATACGCCTGGGGAAAGGACTCGTAAAGTACCGGATTTGGCATGTAATTATAGCCGCCCATCGGAATGCGGGTCATCGATTCAACGCCGGCACAAATGAATAGTTCGCCGGCCTGCATCTGAATTGCGCCTGCCGCAATATGGATGGCCTGCATCGAAGAACCGCAGAAGCGGTTAACCGTCATTCCGGCAACGCCAATCGGAAGACCGGCTAAATGCACCGTCAGCCTGGCCAGATTGAGGCCTTGCTCCGCTTCCGGGAAAGCACATCCCAAAATCAGGTCTTCTACGTCATCGGCATTGATCGCAGTTTTTTTGATCAGACCTTTAACTACCTGCGCAACCAGGTCGTCCGCGCGTACTCGAGTCAGTTTTCCTTTATGGGCCGGAGTGAAAGGAGAGCGGCAATAGCCGGCCAATACGACATTTTTCATGATCAGCGTCTCCTGTTATGGGAGTTACAGTATTAGGCGTTTTATCGTTTATCAAGTTCAATTGAAAAAATTGTTTGGTTACGGTTGGTTAATCATTCTTTCAAGCTTTGCAGCGGGGCGCTTATGCGATGTTAAGAACCCGTTTTGCTTCCCACCTTTGTCAATGTCGTACCGATCTTATGCTTCTTTGTCGGAGGATGGGAGATTTTTGTTTAGGAACAGATTGATCAATTCCCAGGTACCTCCCAGGTTTTCAGCTAAAATGCCGTGTCGGTCGGCATGCACGACTTTTATTTCCATATTTTTTAACTCGGCGGTTTTACGGAGAATGAGATCCTCACTTTCCATCGACACGATTGGGTCATGATCGGCAAAAATAAATAGCGTGGCTACGTCAATGTCCGGCAGTATTTTTTCAATTTCCCGGCTCAGCATTCGCAGTTCGTATAAGCTTCTAACCGGAATATGGCGATAATTGATGGCCGGGTGTTCCGGGCTGTGCTCGATAAACGGTTTTACACCCTCGAACGAGGCAACCCAACGCACCAGCCTTTTGGTCAACGGTTCCAGCATCAATGCCGAGTCGACTAATTTTAACGGCACTGTTACCGCGATTACACCGATTATTTTTTCCCGTTGCTGTTCAGCCAATTTAAGCGCCAAAGCGCCGCCCGTGGAAAAACCGCAAACAAACGAGCGTTCGCAGAGCATGGTCAGAATTTGAAATTGTTTTTCGATGGAGGCATACCAGTCTTCCCAGGAACATTGTTTTAATTCATAGGGAGAGGTCCCGTGTCCTTTGATGCGCACCCCCAGCACAGTAAATCCCAGTTCGCAGACATGTTTGCCGAACCCGATCATTTCGGCAGGCGAAGCTAATAAACCATGAATCAACAGGATGCCCCGGCCATTGCTTTTCGTGGGTCTGAATAAAAACGGTTCGGCGTTTTCAGTCACTGTTTCAAGTGCGTTAACATCGTCAAACCGCGGTTGTGAATACATTTTTCTGCTCCACTGCAGCAGCCTGCTCTGATCATCGAGGAACCAATCTACCAGCAAAGGCTGATAGTTTTTTGCTGTTTGACGATAAGCCTTGATGACGGTAGATAAAACGGCTTTTACCGGTTCCGCTTCGTTTTCATAGACGGCAATCAGGTTTTCCATCCTGATCGTATCAAAATCATGCTCTTCACATAGTTTGGGTAAAAAATGAATGCTTTGTTCCGAAACATCGATCAAGCCGGAGTTTTTTGAAAGGCAGATAAATTGTTCAAAACGTTTGTTTTCACAAATCATTAAGTCATCATACTGTTCGGGATTGAGCAAACTTCTGTGCAAATTTATCGAGCTGTTTTTTTGCAGCAGTTTTATTGCAATGTACAGTGTGCTGTAAAAACGGCACTTATCGATTTGCAGCAAGCCCTTGCCGATGCAGTACATAATCAATGTCGACGCCAGGTGGCTTAAATTGATCGTGACATTGGCATAGATTTTTTCCATGTATTCATTGCGTGTTGCTTTGGCATTGATTTTGAAATAGATGCCCAGCAGTCTTTGTCTGCAGTTTTTGGGTGATGACTGCAGTGTAAAAATTTCATCCAGGGATTTGAATTCCGATGCAGTACAGTCCAGCATATAGCGGTTTAACCGCGGCCGGAAATTAAATGCCTCGATTGGTATGCCCAGCCGGACATCC
Organism: Methylococcaceae bacterium; assembly: GCA_050303615.1. Taxonomy (GTDB): domain Bacteria; phylum Pseudomonadota; class Gammaproteobacteria; order Methylococcales; family Methylomonadaceae; genus CAZDXJ01. The sequence goes on from JBNLCC010000156.1 coordinate 23,572, forward strand.
ATATCGGTATTCTTCAACATGATATTGCCTTCGATCAGCAGTTCTTCGGTTTGCCGAAGGGTCAAATCGTTGGCGAACAATTCCACTACTTTATGTAATATATTTTCCGAGGAACGAATTGGATAAAAGGTGATATTAGCCGGAATGATCAGCGTCGGTTCGAGCACGGCTTTGAGTAATTGATCGATCGTTTCAAAGCCCAATTGCTGTTGCCATTGGGCCAATTGGTCAATATTCTTGTCGTTAAAGGCTTTGCGGACGGAGGCTTTGAATACTTCGACACCCTGAGCCAAGACCGCCGCACCGGTATGGTGTTTGCGCCGCTCGCCGCTGATTCGGGAAAAAATGCTGTAATGTCCGTGTTTATCCAGGACACGCCGATCTTTTACCATGCCGCCTTCGGGAAAAATAACCACTTTACGGCCGCGCAGTATCTGCTCAGCCAACAGCGGGAACAGGCGCGCGTGGTCGTGCGGTAAAACTCCGACACTGGCTAAATATTTTGCCAGCAGTGTATTTTCTTTAAAAAACTCTCTGGAAGCGATCGCGCAACTGTAAGCCCCCGATTTTTCGTAGATTAAATATTGGGGGATAAATGTCTCGAAGCGGGAGAAATGATTGAACAGAAAAATATCGCCTTGCTCTTCCTGCCCCTCTGTATGGAGTTTCATGTGCACCCGCAACAGCTTTTTCAAAGAGCGGAAAATTTTCACCGACCACTGGTAGGTATCGAGATCAATATCTTGCCATTGATCGATGAAAGCACTGTCGTTCATCCCCGGATCCTTACAAGCTTTGCTGTTGGTTGTTTTGAATATACAGCAAATTTTAAGTTTCGGGAATCAATAAACAACTTCCGTTTAGCCGGCGATACAGAGTTTTTGCTTTCTCTTGCAGTCTTTTCAGCTCGCTATGGTTTAACCGGATCAAGGGAAAATAATCGGTGCTACCGGCAGGTCCGGAATTATAGGAAGGCTGGTAATTGTGATTGGTTAGGCATTAATGAATAAAAAATTTTTGTTGATAACTATGTCTTCGGATTGTTAAACAACAGCAGCAATCCTTGCATTAATTGTGTTGGCGTGGGCGGGCAGCCGGGAATATTTGCGTCAACCGGGATGACATTGCTGACAGCGCCGCAACTGGCATATGAAATGCCGAATTCGCCGCCGCAAACGGCGCAATCTCCGGTAGCGATTACCCATTTCGGGTCGGGCGTAGCCTCGTAAGTGCGTAATAACGCCGTTTGCATATGTCGCGAAACCGGTCCGGTCACCAGCAATACATCGGCATGGCGCGGCGATGCGACAAAATGTATGCCGAAACGTTCCACGTCGTAAAACGGATTGTTCAGTGCATGAATTTCCAGTTCACAACCGTTGCAGGAACCCGCATCCACTTCACGGATCGCCAGACTGCCGGAAAATTGTTTATCAATATGGCGTTTTACCTGAAACCCCAATTCATCCAATTCGGAAGGAGCCGGTTTTTTAAACCGTTCGGTCACGACGCCGGTTTTCAGGATTTTAACAAAAAGATTCAACATGGTATTGTCCTATAAATCATGCCCGGAATATGAACCATTTACTGATTTATTGCACACGGGGAAATCCGGCACGATATTTTCCAACACGATTTTTTCCAGAGCCGGCCAATTAACGGCACTCGGGTCTCTGGGAAAAAAACGCGCTATCTGATTGTCTTTGGAAAAACGCACGTAAGTGACAATTTCACCCCGCCAACCTTCGACGACGCCGACACCTTCACTGTGTTCGGGCGGGACCTGCCAAGCCGTTGCCGTTTCACCGTCAGGCAATTGCTCCAGCATTTGTTTCAGTAATTTCAAAGACGCAAATATTTCCTTGACTCTTACCCAGAGTCTGGAAGCCACGTCTCCCTGATTTTCCACGGCGGCTTTGAAGGTCAGCGTATCATAAGGGGGATAAGGCGCATCCCGGCGGACGTCAAAATTCTGACCGCTGGCTCGACCGACATAACCTACCGTACCGAACGCAGTGGCGGTTTCGACAGATAAAAAGCCCGTGGTATATAAGCGGTCTTCCAGGGACGAGTTTAAATCGAGCGTTGGCAAAATTTCACCCAACTCTTTTTGTAGCTGGGTTATTTCTTGCAACATATTCTGACAGTCGGACTCCGATGCAGAAAAGGTGGTATTGACGCCGCCCGGAACGATACAATCCATTAACAGACGATGACCGAAGCAGTTAGCATTGGTGCGCAACCACAGTTCGCGCAAGCGGGTAAATTGCATTTGCACAAAAGCGAAGCCGACATCGTTGCAAATTGCGCCGATATCACCCATATGATTGGCAATCCGTTCCCGTTCGGCCAACATGCCGCGTAAAAATACCGCACGCGGCGGAATGGTTATGCCGGCCGCCTGTTCCATCGCCTGGCTCGCTGCCCAGGCATGTGCCACGGTACTGTCGCCGGAAACACGACCGGCCAGGCGCACCAGTTGTTGCGGGGTTTTTCCCTCGGCAATTTTTTCGATCCCTTTATGCACATAACCCAACCGTTCTTCCAGATTCAAGATGATCTCGCCGACTGCCTGAAAACGAAAATGCCCTGGTTCAATGATACCTGCATGCACCGGGCCGACCGGAATTTCATAAACACCGGCGCCTCTGGCCTTAACGAATTGATAATCCATATCCGGCGCTGTCACCGGATCGGGCTCGCCGGATACCGGAAAATCTTTGCGCAAAGGGTACTGGTGTTTTTGCCAGGCTTTATGACGCACCCAGGGACGACTATCGGGGTGACCGGTAAAATGAATCCCGAACATGTCCCGTGTATAACGCTCACTGCGATTGGCTGCCGGATAGACAGTGGCGTGGGACGGTAATTCAGCTTTGTCTTCAGGGATGCCTGTGCGTAATACCAGATATCGTCCTTGTTTTTCAAATACCGCATTCACGTAAAATTGTGGCGGCTGATGTTCACCCCAGCCCGAAACCCATCGTAAAGATGACTGCTCGGCCAATTCGGCAACAGCCAGCCATTGGTCTGCGGGAATCAGCCAGAGCGGTAGCGAAGCAATGGCGGAGATATCAATCGGCATGTTCTGCTGTTGCAGTTGTGCCAGTAGGTCCGCTTGCCAATCTGATGTCATTTCACTCATAACGGAGCGCTCCCTGAAATCAAAATGGTGGCCTGTGAAAACCAGTTGGACAGAAAGCCGGGAATTGCCAGACCCATCCATAAAACCAGTGCCAGATGAATCATCACCGGCCACAAATTCGCCTGGACCGGCAACTGACCTTTCGGTTGTTTGCCGTAAACCATCGGTTGAACATTTCTGAACAGTCCGGCGCAGGCCAGGCCGATACCAATCAATAAAAACGGAGTCAGCCAGGGATAACTGCGCATGGTGGCGATCAGTACCAGAAATTCACTGGCAAATATTCCAAACGGTGGAAATCCGGCGATAGCAAGGGTGCCGATCAATAATCCCCAACCAACCGTGGGCTGGGTATTGATTAAGCCGCGTATTTTCTCAATACTTTGGGTGCCGGCGATTTGCGCGGCATGTCCGACGGTGACAAAAATGGCTGATTTAGTCAAGGAATGCATCGTCATATGCAGCAACGCGGCAAAGGTCGCAAACGGTGTGCCTATGCCGAAGGCAAAGGTCATCATGCCCATGTGTTCAATCGATGAATAACTGAACAAGCGTTTAATATCTTTCTGGCGGTGTAAAAACACTGCAGCTACAAGGAAAGACAACAAACCAAATCCCATCATCAGCATTCCGGCAATATTGGATTGGGTGGCGCCGTCAACCAGCATTTTACTGCGCACCACAGCATATAAGGCATCGTTCAGCAATAGGCCGGACAGCACCGCCGACATCGGAGTCGGTCCTTCGGAATGGGCATCCGGTAACCAATTATGCAATGGCACCAAACCGATCTTAGTGCCGTAGCCGATCAACATAAAAACAAAAGCGATTTCCAGAATTTCAGGGTTGAGTTGTTCGGCATTCTGATACAGCGAAGACCATAACATGGCATTTTCCGCATCACTGAATTGTATCGCGGCATAATACAGTAAAATCGTCCCGAACAGCGCTTGGGCGATGCCGACACCGCAGAGGATAAAGTATTTCCATGCCGCTTCGATGGACTCCGGAGTACGGTACAAGCTGACCAATAACACCGTGGCCAGTGTTGCGCCTTCCATTGCCACCCACATAACGCCCATATTGTTGGTGGCCAAAACCAGATACATGGTCAGCATAAAGCCCTGGTACATGGAGTAATATAATTTCAGGCGGGCGTCGTTGAGTTTGCCCAGTTCCTTTTCATGGGCCAAATAAGGATCTGAAAAAATAGCGGTGGTCAAACCGACAAAGGCGGTCAACACGATCAGATAAACGTTGAACGAGTCGATAATAAAGTAGTGATCTTCGGACAAAATCGTGCCTGAATTCAGTACATTAACCGCCAGCCATAATGACATGAATAAGGTGATCGCGTTAAACCAAATATTGATACGGCCAATGCGAGGCTGGTGTCCCGCTAGTGCGAAATAAACAATTCCGACAAATGGCACCAACAATAACAAATAGGCGGGAATCATCGGTCAACCTCATTCAAACGGTTAAGCATATCCACATCCAGCGAGTCGATACTGGTGCGAATATGCAGAAAAAAGATACCGAATACCACCGCCGCCACCAATACATCGAAGGCGATGCCCAATTCAACTACCATCGGCATACCGCTGGTCGAGACGATGGCGGCAAAAAACAATCCGTTTTCTATCGACATAAATCCGACCACATGGGCAATCGCCTGGCGGTGCGAGATCATCAGCAGCATCCCCAGCAGCACCACGGCCAGGCTGACGGCTAGGGCATTTAACATGATTGGCGAAGTGGTTTGTATGACCGGGTGTAACACATAATAACTGAATACCATCAGACTGGCACCGCCCAGCATCACCGCCGTTTTATTGCTTAACGCTTCCACATCGCGGTGAATATTCATACGCAAAACATGGCGCCTGAGCATCCAGGGGATGAAAAGCACTTTCAATGCCAGCGTAATGACTGCTGAAATATACAGATGGGGGGAGTCGAGGCTGTCTGCGGCGAAAATGGTGGCTAGCATCAATAACAAACCTTGTAAGGCAAAGACAAATACCAGGCGCAACAACCGGCTCTGTATCAGCATTAAAAAAGAAGTTAGCCCGATCAAGGCGGCCACCAATAAAATGGCCTGATTGTAAATATCCGGTTCTATAATATCCATCAACGGGATGCCTCCAAAATAATATGACTTAACAGGCCCAATAAACCTAAAAGGTAGGCAAAACTGAGATACTCCTCCACTCTGAACAAACGCATTTTGGCAAACAAGGTTTCCGATAATGCCAGAAACAAAGCCAAAACAGCCAGTTTTGCAACAATCAGCAGCAATCCGAACCCCAAAGCCGGCAAGGTAAATTGTTCGGCAATGCCCCAAGGAAAAAAGATATTGGCAATCAATACGCCATACAGCATCAGTTTCAATTGGCTGGACCATTCAATCAGCGCTAAATGCCGGCCGCTGTATTCCAGGATCATCGCTTCATGAATCATGGTCAGTTCCAGATGCGTTGCCGGGTTATCCACCGGAATACGACCGGTTTCGGCGATGGCAACCAATATCAGTGCAAACAAAGCGAACACAAAGGACGGCCGGAGTACCATGCCCTGTTCCAATACATGGACAATAGCGAAGGACAGGTTGGTGCTGGAGGCGCTCATTGATAACGTGAAGATCGCCATCAGCATGGCCGGTTCAGCTAAAGAAGAAATAGTCATCTCACGGGAAGAGCCCATCCCGCCGAAGGCCGTTCCGACATCCATACCGGCCAGTGCTTGAAAGAAGCGGGCCAAGGCAAAAAAACCGACCAGCACAATGACGTCAGCGCTGACCGCCGTCGGTAAGTCCACGGCAATCAAAGGGACTACACTAGCGGCTAATATGGTTGCCGAAAAAATAACATACGGTGTAACAATAAACAGCCACGAAGCTTGTTTGGCAACCACCGGTTGTTTGTGCTTCAACTTCCATAAGTCGCGATAGGGCTGTAACAGTGAGGGCGCTTTACGGTTTTGTAAAAAACATTTGCAGTATTTTATCCACCCCGCCAATAATGGTGCCAGGATAATAAACAGCGTGGTTTGCAAGATAGCCATTAACCAGTTCATTAGCTGATCACCCAAAGCAGAAGAATCAATGTGGCAAAGGAATAACCCAGGTAAACCCGGATATTTCCTGTTTGAATTCGGCCGACCAGCCGGGCCAGCCGGTTGACGCTCCGCGCTATCGGCAGATAGATCCTCACCCAGCTATGGTCTTGCACATGCAGTTGATAATGGATGTCAGCGACTTGTTGCGCCTTTGCACCCTCGCGCCGGATAACAATGTGTTCTTCTATTTGCCAGGCTTTGGCGAAAATACGGCGTATCGGCATGCTGAACGATGTGCTGGTATACTGCATTCGCGGCGTCAAACCGCCGAAACCGCAATCCCAAGGGTCTGACCGGCGCATCACTGTGGCCGGATCGCTGCGTAGATATCTAAACCAGATTGCGCCGGCAATAAACATTCCCAGCAGCACTAAAGGTGCAGCATAAGAAGCTTGTTCCGGGGAAACCGGCGCCACCCACAGCCAATCGGCGACGGCGCTGTCGGGCAGGGTATGCCCTGTAAGTTGTCCGGCCACATTATTGAGTAAATGAATGGCAACGCCCGGAAATATTCCGACTAAAAAACACAACCCCGCCAGTAAACCTTGACTAATTAACATGCCTTTATCTTCGCTTTCCTGCGCTTTAGCGCAGTGAGGCGAACGCGGTTGGCCGAGAAAAATTGTGCCATATACTTTGACAAAACAGGCGGCGGCCAGCGCTGCGGCTAACGCTAAGGCGGCGGCCGCGACCGGAATCAAGCTGCGCAATACGCCGCTTTCGACTACGACGCCTTGGAGTGCCGCCTGGAACGTCAGCCATTCCGAGATAAAACCGTTCAATGGTGGCAGTGCTGAAATTGCCATACAGCCAATTAAAAACAAAGCCGCTGTTTTTGGCATGCCGTGGATTAGGCCCCCCATACGTTCAATATCGTCTTCATGAGTCTGATGCAAAATGTTGCCTGCACCGAGAAACAATAGACTTTTGAACAAGGCGTGATTTAAGGTATGCAACAGGGCGGCGATCAATCCGACAACCGCAAGCCGGGGATGGCCGTAACTGAGAAAAATCAACGACAGACCCAATCCGAGGAAAATAATGCCGATATTTTCAACGGAGTGATATGCCAACAAGCGTTTCAGATTATGTTGCATCAGTGCATAGAGCACTCCGAATACTGACGAGGCGGCACCGGCAATCAACACGATTAAGCCCCATTGCCACTGAACGTCACCCAGCAAATCATAGGTAAAACGAATAAAGCCATAAACGGCGATTTTTAACATCACGCCGCTCATCAATGCCGAGATATGAGATGGTGCGACCGGATGCGCCTCCGGCAGCCAGACGTGTATCGGCACTAAGCCGGCTTTCATACCGAAACCAAGTAATGCCAAGACAAAAGCAATAGTGGCCCAATTGGTGGGTAGATCTGCATTGCGCAATGCGTCAAAGGTTAAATTATCGGCAAAACCGGCCAGTACGCCAAAACCGAGAATGATCGAAATTGCACCGACTTCCGCCATGATCAAATATAAAAAGGCGGCCCGGCGGTTGGCGGAAATCTCATGTTGAAATGCGACCAGGAAATAACTGCCGGCCGACATCATTTCCCAGGCAATCATAAAAAAGAACGCATCGTCGGCAAGCAACAGCATTTGCATACCGGTAATGAATATGCCGGTGAAAAAGCCAAGTACTTCCAGTGGGCGCTTAGCGTTTTCAAATTCTCTTACATAACCGGGCCCGAAAAAACTGACGGCAATTAGCGGCATACCCAGCACACAAAAGAAAAAACCGGATAAAGCGTCAATTTTGAGATGCCAGTTTAAACCGGGAAGACCTAAGGGCAATACTGCCGTGCTACTGCCTGTGGAAAGCATTTGTATCATTCCGGCCGACGTCGCCAGAAAACCGGAAAGTCCCAGCAGCAAAAATGGCAAAATACGCAGCGCGGTACTGTAGCGGGACGGCTCGAAATAGTATTCGGCCAATTCGGTCAATTGGGTTGACCGAGAACGGATTCCGGGCAGGTTTTTATTCAATAGCCAAACTACGCATTTAAATAAGCAAAGCTGTTGCCTGGTGAACAGTGCGGTAAGGGCTGAGAGCAACGACATTACGATTGCAAAGGAAGCGAGATATAGAGTCATGTTGTTTTGTGAATGCGCATAATTAACAATTGACGTATGATTGGTCGTAAAATAAGAGCATGCATAATAAGCGAACAATCACCGATATACCAAACTATCATTAGGTGTAAGATGTCAGTCAGGGTATATCTGATTGCTAGTCAGCTATTTTACTCTTTCTATGGACTGCATGCGGATGGTCTGAGTAACTGCGGTGATTATCCAGGCCGACAATATTGCATTGGCCGCCGGAACGGCGATAATCCTCTGCAAAATCAGCCATAAACTCCATCACCGTATGGTCGATCAAATCCGCTTCCGATAGATCGAAATATATGGTTTTTTGCGCCGGCAGGCTGGACAGTTCACTTTTCAAGCCGATCAGATTGGAGAAAATCGCCGCACCGCTGACTTGAATGTGGTAAGTATTTTCATCTGTCTGGTGAATTTTATAAGCCATAGACAGGAAATTTTTTAATTTGACGCCGCGGAATAGATGAATGATCGACTTGGCCAGGATACCGATGGCGACCCCGATCAGTAAATCCGTTGCCAGCACGCCGAGAATGGTAATCACGAAAACCGAAAAATTGTCCATTCCGACCTTCAGCGTCTTTATAAACTCTTTCGGAGCGGCCAACCGGTAGCCGGTGTAAACCAATAATGAGGCCAATGAGGCTAACGGTATTTCATGGATTAACTTGGGGAACAACGCAACAAACAACAGCAGAAACGAACCGTGGAAAAAATTGGCCCAGCCGGTTTTGGCACCGTTATTGACATTCGCCGAACTACGGACAATTTCGGCAATCATCGGTAACCCACCGACCGACCCGGAAATAGTATTGCCGATGCCGACCGCGGTTAAATCGCGGTTTAAATTGGAATAACGCTTGAAAGGATCAAGCTTGTCAACTGCTGCGGCACTTAATAGGCTCTCCAAACTGCCGACCAGGCAAATACTGACGACGGCAATCCAGAATTCATAACTGGCAATTTTGGCGAAATCGGGAAAATAAAAGCCGTCCATGAAGTTTTCCGGCACGGCTACCAGAAAGCGGGGGCCCACGGTGAATTCGTGATGCGGTAAAAATTCGGCATCGGGCAGGATCAGGTAATTATGTTGATGATCCAGGTCAAAATACTGGCCTAATGCATAACCGATCATAACCACTAAAATCGGTGCCGGAATCATTTTCAAGGCTCGATTCTTAATTACCGCCCAGATTATCATCAACGCTAGCCCGCTGAAGCCGATCAGCGCAACCTCGGGATTCATGTTCCAGATAGTCCGGGGAATTTCAGCGATTGTGCCGAACAATGACTCCGCTTCCGGTTTAATACCGAACATGGTATGGATCTGTTTCGCCATAATAATGATGCCGATCGCCGCCAGCATGCCGTGTACTACCGATGACGGAAAAAAAGCACTCAACTTTCCGGCTTTCAACACGCCCATTAAAACCTGCAGCAGGCTGGCTATCACGATGGCTGCGAGGGTATAACGGTAGCCGGCGAGCATGTCGCCTTCACCTAAGGTCTGCACGGCGCCGAAGATAACCACGATCAGCCCGGCCGCCGGCCCGTTGATCGTCACGTGGGACCCGTTGATACGTGAAACCACAATGCCGCCGATTACGGCGGAAATGATTCCGGCCATTGGCGGAAAGCCCGATGCCAGGGCGATACCCAGGCATAATGGAAGTGCAATTAAAAATACCAAAAAGCCGGAAAGCAGATCACTGCGCCAATTTTGTACCAGTCCGGCTATTCCTGTTTTCGGCAATGCCTGCTGAGATAAATCAGTCATAAATGTTTTACCAACGATAAAATTAAAATTAATAAATAAGCAGCTGTAAAATATTTAAAATCAAAGTCCGGTAAGGAAGGCAGCACATTCATTTACCGTATTTTTTTATTGGTCACAGTGTAAAAAAATCGGGATTAACCCCAAGTTAATAAAACGTTAATTTTCCGTTAACACAACAATATTTCTGCTTTGCATCGGCGCTATTCCTTGAACGAAATGCGCTAAACGGTCGAAATTGGGCATATTCGGTAGGAGGTTTAAAAGACTACGCGATCAAGTTTGGAATTTGATCCGGGAAACGTGATAAGCTGAAAATTTCACGATATCCAAGTTAATACGATAAACGGATGAGATTACTATTGATTGAAGATAACCGGGATCTTGCGGTTGAATTAGCCGACTTTTTCGAATCACAGGGTGATATTATCGATGCAGCCGCGGACGGTATTACCGGTTTGCATTTAGCGGTAGTTAATGAGTACGACGCAATAATTTTGGATCTGGGTTTGCCCGGCATGAACGGTTTGCAGTTATGCCGCCGGCTGCGCGAAGATGCAAAAAAATGGTTGCCGGTGTTGATGTTAACCGCCAGAGATACCGTCGAAGACCGAATCAACGGATTCGAACATGGTGCCGATGACTATTTGGTTAAGCCATTCTCACTCAGAGAATTGAAATTGCGTCTTGACGCTTTAATGCGGCGCCAATCCATCAGCCGGCAACAGAGATTGTTGATTTTAGGCGACCTTGAATTAAATTCCGACACGCATGAAGTGAAACGGGCGGGGAGGCCTATTCAATTAACCGGCATTGAATTTCAAATTCTTGAATATCTCATGCTGCAGACGCCCAAAGTGGTCACCAAACAGGACCTTGAGCATAAAATATGGGGCGATTCACCGCCCGAAGGTGATGTGCTGCGGGTCCACATCCACCATCTACGCAATACCATTGATCGGCCTTTTCCCGGTTCGCCGATGCTGCACACCATCCGCGGCGTGGGATATCAGATAAAATAACCAGTTCATGCGCTATCGCCACAAGCTTCGGTTTCGTATTTTTCTTTCCTATTCCGTTTTAGGCTTGTTGATTAGCCTGTTTACGATGTTGTTCCTGATGTTCGCCTTTAAAACGCTCGAACAACAGTTTCTGGATAACTATTTGAACGAGGAATTGGAACATTTCATTAAGCTCACTGAAGAAATTCCGACGCTAGAGCAACAGAAATCAAAAAATTGGGTTGTTTACAAGATCAGGAAAAATGCCACACCGAAGCATTTGACTTATTTATTGGATTATCCGGAGGGTATCCGGGAAATTAAACACGGCGACAAATTTTATCATTTAGGGGTTAAGCGCAGCGGCGATGCGAGATACTATATCCTTTATGATGAAACCATGCTCGAAAAGCGGGAATTCAATCTGATGACTTTTCTGGTTGTCTGCTCATTCACTATCGTATTACTCGCGACCTGGTATGGCCTTTCCCTATCCAAAAAAGTCATAGAACCCATTACATCACTGTCTACCCGAATTAAAACACTTGATGAGGCGACCAGCACCCCTTATTTGGCCAAGGATTACGCCTACGATGAAGTCGGCGTGTTGGCATTGGAGTTCGACGCCTATCGGGAACGCCTGCAAAGCCTGGTGCGCCGCGAACGTGAATTTACCGGCAATGCCAGCCATGAACTGAGAACGCCGCTGGCCGTTATCACGGTGTGTAGTGAAAGCCTCTATCTGAATGCCGCTCTGCCGGAAAATCTGAAACAGAAGGTTCATCGTATTCGCCGTTCGGCCGATGAGATGGCGGCCCGCCTGGATGTATTATTAACGCTCGCCCGCGAACAGCAGGCGGGGCAAAAATCAGCTGAAAACACCAATGTCCTGACGGTTATCGAACAATTGGTTGAAGATCACCATGATTTGTTGTTGCCGGGCGTCGAGGTCAGTTACTCTATTGATGCCACTCCCGAAGTCAATGCCCCTTATGCCATGGTCGCCATGCTGATCGGCAATTTAATAAAAAATGCTTTTGCCAATACGACTTCCGGATCGATCAAATTTGTGCTGAGCGACTGTAGTTTGGCAATCGAAGATACCGGTAAAGGAATACCTGCCAAAGATCTTGACCGGATCTTTGAACGGGGTTACCGCGGTGAATCCAGCAGAGGCAGCGGTTTCGGCCTGGAAATATCAAAACGGATTTGTGAATATTATGACTGGCAGTTGGAAATCACCAGCCGGATCAATATCGGAACCTGCATAAATTGGGTGTTTAGCGCCGCTGAATAATCTTTCTCATTCCACTTCCATCAAGGGATATTCAGTTTTCCCATTCCGTTAACGGAAAATTAACGTTGAATTAACTTCCGCTTAATTGCAGTTTTTATACACTCGATTTCATATTAATCCGTGGAAAATTAATTTGGCGAAAGATGAATTGCAAATAGACCTTGAGAGCTTCATAAATTATTTTTTTATAATACCGTTGGTATTGTTTACGTGTGTGATTTTAGGATTGGAATTGACCGATCTCGATTACCGGCTCAGCAGAAATTTTTATGATGCGACTTTACATAGTTGGCCTTACCGGCATGCATGGATAACCGAGCAGCTTATTTATCATGGGGGCAAATATTTGTCCGAAGTGATCGGCTTGGGGATTTTAATTTGCTTGCTGATCTCGCAGTCGCCAAAGTCGGCTCTGCATGGATATAGGCGGGTACTGACCTATCTGCTTATCGCCGGAATTACCGGACCGGTCATTATCGCGATAATGAAAAGTTATTCCCATATTTATTGCCCGTGGGATTTAAAAATATTTAGCGGTTCCCGGCCATATATTCGTTTATTTGATTATGTTACACCGGACATGGACAACGGCCATTGTTTCCCCGCCGGTCTCGCGGCAGACGGTTATACCTTGGTTAGTCTTTATTTTTTCTTTTTAATCATCAAGCCGCGCTATAAGTACTACGGGCTGGCCGCCGGAATTTTGCTCGGTTTAATCTACGGTTTTGCACAACAGATGCGCGGCGCGCAATTTTTAAGCCACGACCTATTTTCATTGGCGGTTTGCTGGTATTCTTCATTGGTTTTATTTGTCCTGTTTTTCCGGAAAAAACTGCATTGGGTATAGCGGAATAAGCGCTTGTTTTCTCGGATATATAGTGATATTAATAGCGACGTGTTGAGTTGTATCGTAATTTTTCCGGTAAAACATTTTTAATAGCCGTGTGAGCCCGATTTGAGCAGTTCATCCCATGTTAAAAAAACTTCAACATCCCTACAACCTGTCGGCTGCATAACCGAAGTCCATGGTCCGATCGTCATCATTGACTGCACGCAACTACCGCCATTGCGCCAGGCGCTGTCCACGTTTTTCGATCACAAGTCCTACCTTTTCGAAGTCCATCAACATCTTGATGAGCGGCATGTAAGGGCAATTACCCTACACAGTACTGCCGGATTAAGCCGGGGCATGACAGTGTACGATACCGGCGCACCTTTGCACGTGCCGGTAAGTGAACAATGCTTGGGGCGGCTGCTGAATATTTTCGGCGAACCGCTCGATGACTTGCCGGCCCTGCCGACCCGGACCTACAGAAACATCCACGGCAAACCGGTGGCGCTTTACGAGGCGACCGGCGTCAGCGGGGTGCTGCAGACCGGTATCAAGGTCATCGACCTGCTATGTCCTTTTGTAAAAGGGGGAAAAACCGGGTTATTTGGCGGCGCCGGTGTCGGCAAGACGGTGCTGGTAATGGAATTTATCCATGCCATTGCCGCTATACATAAAGGCGTATCGGTATTTGCCGGGGTCGGAGAGCGAATCCGGGAAGCGCATGAATTGTGGCGGGAAATGCAAAAAGCCGGTGTCATGCCGCAGACTTTAATGGTGTTCGGACAAATGGACGAGTCTCCCGGCGTGCGGTTTCGGGTTGGCTTGTCGGCGCTGACCTATGCCGAATTTCTGCGCGATACCCTGCAAAAAGAGGTTTTATTTGTGATGGACAATGTGTTCCGCTTTGTGCAGGCTGGCAGCGAAATTTCCAGTCTGTTGGGACGCATGCCCGCCACGGTCGGCTATCAGCCGACATTGACCACCGAAGTTGCCGAATTGCAGGATCGTATTCTATCCACAGAAAACGGCGCCATCACCTCGGTGCAGGCGGTCTACGTGCCGGCCGACGACATGACCGATCCGGCGGTCAGCGCCATTTTAAGCCATCTGGATACCACGGTCATTCTATCCCGCACGCAGGCCAGCAAGGGCATATATCCGGCAGTTGATCCGTTGCGTTCCGGTAGTAAAATGATGGACAGGCATACGCTGGGTAACCGCCATTACGCTATAGCCGAAGGCGTTCGCGAACATTTGGCGCATTATCATGAACTCGAGGATATCATTGCCATGCTGGGCATTGACGAGTTATCCGAAAAAGACCGTAAAATCGTTATGCGTGCCAGAAAGTTGCAGCGTTATCTGACCCAGCCGTTTTGGGTTTTGGCGGAACATACCAAGCAGACCGGCGTGTCAGTACCGTTGCAGCAAACACTGGATGATTGCGAGGCTTTTTTATCGGGCCGGTTCGATCACTT
>JBNLCC010000157.1:0-82279 GCA_050303615.1 Methylococcaceae bacterium
CGATCCCATCCCGAACTCGGAAGTGAAACCGCTTAGCGCCGATGATAGTGTGGCAGGTTGCCATGCGAAAGTAGGGAATCGCCAGGCTTTTTATACCAAACCCAATCGGTTAGTTAATAGCCGGTTGGGTTTTTTTATGCCTTGTATTTAGGATAGGACGATGAGACCAGCGTGGAGTCCTTTAACATAGGAAAGAATCGTCAATTAGTAATTGCCAGTTTCCGCAACAGTTTCCGTATTGATTGTTGCTGTTTTTCAATGCTTTGAACCAGTTGGAATTGATGCCGGGCTCTTATCAGGTTTTGCTCAGGAAAGGAAACCTTAAAATAATAGTTATTTTCTAAATAATCGATAAAAAATCGCAAACCGAGTTCGAAAGGAATGAGTATAATCGCGTCATATAAAAATTTATGGTCATTCTCTGAAAAGAATTCGCGCGTTTCAGCCAGATAGTTTGTCAAAATAGTTTCACAGATTCCGATATCGAAACTTGCCGCAAGGGAATCGTTTGCTGCAGTATTACAGCACGAGCGGAGGCAATCGCCGATATCGTAATGAATTAGCCCCGGCTTTACAGTGTCCAGGTCAATTAAGCTGACCGCTTTCCGGGAGGTACGATCAAACAATATGTTGTTTATCTTCGGGTCGCCATGAACGGTCCGTATTTTTAGTAGTCTTTGTTGTTTTGCATTTTCCAGTACAAATGCCAGTTGCCTATGTTCATTAATAAAGGCAGCGCATTCGCGAGCTATTCCGGTAATATTTGCAGAACTGGATAAGTCTTGGTAATGAGCCACATAGCGAGGGGTAATGTGAAAGTCGGGTAGAGTGTCGTTTAGACGCTCGGGGAGCAGGTCGTCCAGAAGCCGATGAAAATGCCCAAGAGCTGCTCCGGTCTGTATTGCATCGTTTTCATTTTCAATGATATCGATACTTACTGTATTTTCAATAAAGCTGATGATACGCCAATGTTGGCAGTCATTGTCAACATAGGATGTCCGTTGCTCGGTCGTTAGTATCACCTCGGGAAATCGCAATTTAACCTGCGATGAATTTTTTTGTTGAATGTGCTCAGTAACTGTCAGCAGGTTGTCCATAATCTGATCCGGCCGGGGAAAAACCACCGGATTGATTTTTTGCATGATGAACATTGCCGAGTCCGTTTCTATTCGATAGGTATCATTTATTAAGCCGTTGCCATAAGGACAAATGGCAGCGATACTGCCGGATAATAGGAATTTTTCCGCAATGTTATATAGCACGGCATTTAACGCGAAATTTTGCGGCACTGATTTAACTGTTTATCTATCAAATAATGGAGATATGGTCTATAATGAACGGTTTCCCAATGTATTTCCACAAATGTGGCGGGGGTTAAAGCCCTGTCATCAACCAGGTATTCTATATGTCATCTGACTCCCCTATATTACCACTATTTCGTGATTTGAATCTAACCGGTCCGGTGTTAAAGGCCCTGGAGGATGTCGGTTACGAAGCACCGTCGCCAATTCAGGCGAAAACCATACCGTTTATTTTAGCAGGTAAGGATGTGTTGGGACAGGCGCAGACCGGGACGGGTAAAACCGCGGCTTTTGCATTGCCTTTGTTATCAACTATTCAGGTCAAGCGACTGGAGCCGCAGGTTTTAGTGTTGGCGCCTACCAGGGAATTGGCGATTCAGGTATCGGAGGCATTTCAGCGTTATGCTTCGCATATAAAAGGTTTTCATGTCTTGCCGATATACGGTGGACAGGAATATGGCGCGCAGATCCGGCAATTAAAGCGTGGCGTGCATGTTGTCGTAGGAACCCCGGGCAGGATTATGGACCACATGCGTAAAGGCACGTTGAAATTGGCAGCACTTAAGACGCTGGTGCTTGACGAGGCTGATGAAATGTTGCGTATGGGGTTTATAGATGACGTGGAGTGGATACTGGAGCAAATACCTGAAGCACGGCAGACCGCTTTGTTTTCCGCGACTATGCCGGATGCAATACGCAAAATAGCAAACAAATATTTACACGAACCGGAACACATCACCATTAAAGTTCGTACCGCAACGGCCGATACTATTCGCCAACGTTATTGGGTGGTTAGCGGACTGCACAAGCTTGATGCGTTGACGCGCATATTGGAAGCTGAGCATTTTGAAGCGATGATCGTTTTTGTACGCACTAAAACGGCAACGGTCGAACTGGCGGAAAAATTGGAGGCGCGGGGTTATGCAACGGCAGCGATAAACGGCGATATTGCCCAAAATCTGCGAGAGCGTACTATCGATAGATTAAAAAAAGGGTCATTGGATATTTTGGTCGCCACCGATGTTGCCGCCCGGGGGCTGGATGTGGATCGAATCAGTCATGTGGTAAATTATGATATTCCCTATGATACTGAGGCCTATATACATCGAATTGGCCGTACCGGTAGGGCTGGGCGGACCGGAGATGCGATACTGTTTGTTTCCCCCCGGGAACAAAGGTTGCTGCGAGCTATTGAAAGAGCTACCAAGAAACAGATTGAAAAAATGGAGATGCCCTCCACCGAGATCATTAACGATAAACGAATTGGCAGATTTAAACAGAAGATTACCGATACTTTGGCGGTGGAAGATCTCGCGTTTTTTCAGCAACTCGTTGAGCAATACGAAAGAGAGCATGATGTTCCCGTTATAGAGATTGCTGCGGCGCTGGCTAAGCTGGTGCAGGGAGAAACGCCGTTTTTACTGAAACATAAATCCGAAAAGAAAAGCGCCAATGATGAGCGCGAGTCGCAAGGGGGTAAATCCGCAAAGCCAAAGTCACGTAAAAGCAAGCCCGATAGGATGGTGGCAATGGAGCGTTTTAGAATTGAGGTGGGCCGGTCACATGGTGTGAAACCGGGAAATATCGTTGGCGCTATTGCTAATGAAGCGGGGCTCGATAGTAAATTGATTGGGCAAATCGACATTCATGATAATTTTAGTTTGGTGTCGTTGCCGGTGGGTATGCCGAAGGACGTTTTTAATGAGTTAAAAAATATTTGGGTATCCGGTCAACGTTTGCGAATTTCGCGTATGCTTGCTAACGAGCATCCTGTTAAGCAATCAAAACCAAAAAAGCAAGGCGGGCCAAGAAAAAACAACAAAAAAAGGGGTGTAGTGCAATGAATAGTCTGCCAGATAGCGGGCAATGGATTCAAGTTCCTTGTTGATTAAATAGGCAAAGTTGAGAGACTGGGAAGCTATATGACATTTTTTCAGGGTTAGTGGTTTCGTTGCACTGAAAATTTAGCTAGCTGTACCAAGGCTTGTTTGTAGGTTGATTCAGGCAAAGGACTCAGTGCATTAATTGCTTGTGCGGCTTCCTGGTTGGCTCTTTGTTCGGTATAAGAGATGGCGTTAGTGGATTGAACAATGCTGTAGACATCGTTGAAGGCGTTGCGATTGCCGGACTTAATGGCTTGTTTAATGATTTCAGCTTCACTTTCATTGCCATTTTCAATGGCGTATATCAACGGCAAAGTGGGTTTCCCTTCTGCCAAGTCATCACCAAGATTTTTACCCAGTTCTTTTTCACTGGCTTTATAGTCAAGGGCGTCATCGATTAACTGAAAAGCGATGCCCAGGTGTTGTCCGTAAACGGCGAGCTTTTCTTCGATTTCGGGGTTTGTGCCGGCCAGTACGGCGCCTAATCGGGTTGCCGCGCTGAATAAAATAGCAGTCTTTCTGGATATTACCTGCAGGTATTTTTCCTCAGTAGTAGCAGGGTTGTTGCAGTTTAACAGTTGTAGAACTTCTCCTTCAGCAATGGCGGTAGTCGTTTTGGACATGATCTCCATGACGCGCATATTGTTAGTGCGAACCATCATCTCAAAGGCGGTGGAGTACAGATAATCCCCAACCAACACGCTGGCGGCATTACCCCAAACCGCATTGGCGGATTCTTTACCCCGTCTGAGTTGTGATTCGTCGACAACGTCATCATGTAATAAGGTCGCGGTGTGGATGAACTCGATTACCGCCGCAAGCGTTAAATGGCTGTTGCCGGTATAGTTTAGGGCTTTTGCTGCAAGTAGTAAGAGCATGGGGCGTATTCTTTTACCGCCGCTGCCGACAATATAGTGCCCTATCTGGTTTATCAGTACAACGTCGGAAGTCAATGCGTCAAGAATAAGTTGATCAATAGCCTTGGCTTCGCTGCTTGTCAATGCTTTAATAGTTTCAAAATCAATTAAGGTCTGGCTGATATTTGGTTGTTTTGATTGCGCTGCCATTGCTCGGTTATGATATGTCTAGTCAACTACATATTTTCGGTTAAATAGTCCGAAAAAGTATGGGTAATATTAAAATAAATCATACCATCGTATTGAAATTAGGGGTGTAATGTCAATAAATTTTTATAGATTTATTATCATTTTAGTGAATTAAGATTTGACTAAATCAAATTTTAAAAATATAATCCGCTGTTCACTTTTAACAGTTATCAACACTTTATGGAGTTTACGCGGATGTATGCGGTAATTCAAACTGGTGGTAAACAATACCGGGTTGAGGAAGGTGCGACCCTGAAAATAGAAAAATTAGAGGCTGGGGTAGACGAAAATGTCGAGTTCGATAAAGTGCTGATGGTGCAATCCGGCGAGTCGGTGACAATCGGCCAGCCTTTCATTGATGGCGGTAAAGTCACTGCCACAGTGGAGTCTCAAGGCAGGCATAAAAAAGTCAAAATTATTAAATTTAGAAGACGTAAGCACCACATGAAACAAATGGGGCATCGTCAGTATTACACAGAAGTCCGCATTACCGGAATTTCTGTATAACAAGATTGGGAGTTGAACAATGGCTCATAAAAAAGCAGGCGGCAGTACCCGTAACGGGCGTGATTCAAATGCCCAGCGTTTAGGGGTAAAGCGTTTTGGGGGGCAGTCAGTCAAGGCGGGCAATATTATCGTGCGTCAACGCGGTACGCGTTTTCATGCAGGTGTCAACGTCGGTTGCGGGAAAGATCACACTCTTTTTGCAACAGCTGACGGGAAGGTTCTTTTTGAAGAAAAAGGCCCTAGAAAACGTAAATTTGTCAGTATTGTACCTGCTTAACAAACTATTAAATAGCACTATGCACCGGGAAGCAACAGCAGCTTTTGTCGGGTGAATCGCTGGTTCATATAGTATCTGTCTATGTAAAGAATCTGCGATTTATGAATATTAGGTACCATGCAGTCATGTTGTGGTATGTTGGTGTGGCGAGTTAAAGAAAGCCCCGTTCAACGACGGGGCTTTTTTATTTTTGGGTTATGAGATTTGTAGACGAAGCGGAAATACGTGTAGAGGGTGGGGACGGCGGTAACGGGATGGTAGGGTTCCGCCGCGAAAAATATATCCCTATGGGCGGTCCTGACGGCGGAGACGGCGGAGACGGAGGCAGCGTCTACTTGGTTGCTACTGAAAACGTCAATACGCTGGTGGATTTTCGTTATCATTCAGTACACCGGGCGGAACGAGGGCAGAATGGTATGAGCCGCAATTGCACCGGTAAAAAGGGAAGTGATTGCTACGTGGCTGTCCCTCCCGGAACGCTGGTTTTTGATGCCGATACCGATGAAATTATTGGTGATTTAACGCGGGTTGGGGAAACGTTGCTGGTAGCTAGGGGTGGATTTCATGGTCTGGGAAACACTCGCTTTAAAAGCAGTGTGAATCGTGCACCGCAGAAAGCCACCAAGGGTACGCCGGGAGAGCGTCGTCTGCTTCGACTTGAGTTGAAACTGATAGCTGATGTCGGTTTGTTGGGTATGCCTAATGCCGGAAAATCCAGTTTAATCCGCTCTGTGTCTTCCGCAAAGCCCAAGGTGGCCGATTATCCTTTTACAACACTGCACCCTAATCTAGGGGTCGTTAAAGTCGATGATTTACGCAGTTTTGTGTTGGCTGATATCCCCGGGGTAATAGAGGGTGCGGCGGAAGGTGCCGGCTTGGGGTTGCAATTTTTAACGCATCTGTCCAGAACCGGTTTGTTGCTACATGTGATTGATGTCAAGCCGTACGAATCTTTACTAACGCCGGTGCAGGCGGCCAAAAAGATTATTGGCGAAATTGAAAAATGGAATCATGGGTTGGCCGCTAAAACGCGCTGGCTGGTATTGAATAAAATTGACAGGTTAAGCGGGGATGATGTTGAGCAGCATTGTCAGGCAATCATAGAGGAGCTGGCGTGGGATGGGCCGGTATTCAAAATTTCTGCATTGCAAGGCAAGGGCACGCGCGAACTGATGTTTGCCGTGATGGAATTTTTGGATCAGCAGCGGCGTCTGGAAAATGAGCAGGAATAACTTTTCTCGTTCGGCGAGAGTGGTGGTTAAAATTGGCAGTTCTTTGCTTACTGAAGGTGGGCGTGGCCTAAATAAGCGGGCTATCGCTTCCTGGGTCGAGCAGATGAGCGATCTAAAGCAGCAAGGAATGGATGTATTGTTGGTTTCATCCGGCTCGGTTGCCGAAGGCATGGTTCGTTTGGGGCTCAAGCAGAGACCGAAAACGCTGCATGAATTGCAGGCTGCTGCCTCTGTCGGGCAAATGGGACTCGTGCAGGTTTTTGAAAATAATTTTCAGGGGCGCGGTTTACATACGGCTCAGGTTTTGTTGACCCACGATGACTTGTCGGACCGGGAGCGCTATCTGAATGCCCGGAATACTCTGCTGACTTTGCTTGAGTTCGGTGTTGTCCCGGTGATCAATGAAAATGACGCCGTGGCGACTGATGAAATCCGGTTTGGCGATAACGATACACTTGCTGCTTTGGTTGCAAATCTGGTTGAGGCTGATGTGTTGCTTATTCTGACAGATCAGCAAGGGTTGTTCACCGGTGATCCGAGTGTTAATCCGCATGCTGAGTTAATTTCAGAGGTCAGTGTCAATGACGCCTTGCTGGATAAGGTTGCCGGGGGGAGTCGAAGCGGATTGGGGCGGGGTGGAATGTATACCAAAGTCCGGGCGGCAAGATTGGCGGCCCGGTCAGGCGCTGCAACAGTTATTGCGTGCGGTGGGGAAGATGGCGTGATTGCCGACGTGATTTCAGGGGCGGATATCGGTACCTGGCTGCGTCCCGATATTGCGCCGTTGGCTGCAAGAAAGCGGTGGTTGGCCGGCCATCTGCAGGTTAGGGGTTATCTTGGCTTGGATGCAGGCGCTGTAAACGTATTAAAAAAATCCGGCAAGAGTCTTCTGGCGGTGGGGGTTAAGACTGTTGAGGGGGAATTTAATCGCGGAGAGCTGGTTTCCTGTATGGATGAGCAGGGTACGGAAATTGCCCGGGGGTTGGTAAATTACGGGAGTAAGGAAGCCAGGATGATTATGGGTAGGTCAAGTTCGGATTTTGAGGCTATCCTGGGTTATTCGGATCATCCGGAATTGGTGCATAGGGATAACCTGGTGCTGCTGTAGTTTTTTTGTCGAAGTTGGCGTCGGAGGTGATGCTGGCCTGTAAACAGGTCAATAAAAAGGCTGCCTACCTGTATAGGGTGGGCGGCCTTTTTTGGGGTCGTGCGTTATTTATGCTAAAGATCGAATTTTAGCATTGAGTCTGCTTTTATTGCGAGCCGCCTTGTTTTTGTGGATAAGGCCTTTGCTGACTGCTGAGTCCAAGACCGGAACGGCAGTTTTATAAGCGGCTTGGGCTTTTTCTAAGTCTCCGGCGTCAACAGCGGCAATAACTTTTTTGATAAAGGTGCGTAAGTTGCTGCGCTGACTTGCATTGCGAATACGGCGGACTTCCGCTTGGCGAGCTCGCTTACTAGCTTGTGCTGAATTAGCCATAGTTCCTCGTTTATTGCTACTAAGTGTTAATAAGAATCGGCCATTATCTGATTAAATGCTATCATTGTCAAATTTTAAGTAAGCGAAAATCATCCAAAGCAAAGCATTAATGGGCAAACAATACCGTGAGTAGACAGCTTTTCAAATCCACAGTTGTAGTCAGCAGCATGACGATGATTTCACGTATATTGGGGTTTGTCCGGGATATGTTATTTGCGCGTATTTTTGGCGCTGATTCAGGAACCGATGCTTTTTTTGTCGCTTTTAAAATACCCAATTTTTTACGGCGCTTGTTTGCCGAAGGAGCTTTTGCTCAAGCCTTCGTCCCGGTTCTTTCGGATTACAAGCAACAGGGCAGTAAGGCTGCGTTGCGTTTGTTTATCGATAGAACGGCCGGGACTTTAGCCTTGGTTTTAATGCTGGTAACGATCACCGGAATTATTGCAGCGCCGGTATTGATCATGTTGTTTGCTCCGGGTTTCCTTTGGGAAGGAGACCAGTACGATCTTGCGGTACAAATGCTGAAAATCACCTTTCCGTATTTGTTTTTTATTTCGTCGGTGGCTTTTGCCGGCGGTATTTTAAATACGTATGGAAAATTTGCAGTGCCGGCATTTACCCCGGTTTTTTTAAACGTTTGTCTGATTGCTGCTGCCATTTGGCTGGCACCGTTAATGCCAAAACCGATAGTCGCATTGGCCTGGGGAGTCTTTGCGGCGGGTGCCGTGCAATTGTTGTTTCAGTTTCCGGCTTTGCTGCGCCTGGGATTGATGCCGCGCTTACGATTCGGCTTTAAAGATTCCGGTGTAAAAAGGATTATGAAGCTCATGTTGCCGGCAATTTTCGGGGTGTCAGTGACGCAAATCAATTTATTGCTGGATACCTTGATTGCGTCATTTTTAGCTGTGGGCAGCGTTTCCTGGTTATATTATTCCGATCGTTTGGTAGAGTTTCCTTTGGGTGTGTTCGGCATCGCGTTGGCAACTGTTATTCTCCCCAATTTGTCGAAAAATCACGCGGCGGAAGATACGGAAGCTTTTTCCCGTTCATTGGATTGGGGTTTGAAATTGGTATTTATGATCGGAATGCCGGCGTCTTTGGGTTTGTTGATGCTCGCCGAGCCGATGCTTTCGACATTGTTTCAATATGACCAGTTTTCACGCACGGATGTGGTTATGGCCGGAAAAAGTTTAATGGCCTATGCTTTGGGATTATTAGGTTTTATATTGGTAAAAATACTGGTGCCCGGCTTTTCATCGCGAAAAGATATGAAGACGCCGGTACGTTTCGGAATATATGCAATGTGCGCAAACATGTTGCTCAATCTGGCGTTGGTGTTCCCATTGGCGCATGCAGGGTTGGCATTGGCAACATCGCTGGGCGCGTTTTTTAACGCCAGCCTGCTATTCCGTCGGTTATTGAAAGAAAAAGTCTATAAACCGGCACCGGGATGGCGGCTGTTCTTCCTGAGAGTGGTGCTGGCAAATTCGGCGATGGCGGCCGTCCTTTTCCATTTTGTCAATACTTCCTGGTGGTTTGATTGGGGGGCAGAGCAAAGGGCGTTTCAATTGCTAATGTGGATAGCAATAGCCGCGGCTGTTTATTTTATTGTGCTGCTGCTATCCGGACTTAGGCCGCGGCACCTCTCAGGACGTTAACAAATTTTTGCTGCCGGTTAACTTGAAAACGGTTGAGGAAAGTTTTGTTCGGTAAAATTTAGTCGTTGTATCTGTTTTTAGATCTATGCTAATGATAAAATAAACAGTTTTTATTGGTACATATAAGCCATGCGCTTGATTCGCGGATTAACGCATATAAAATCGCCGCATAAAGGTTGTGTGCTGACCATTGGCAATTTTGACGGAGTACATTTAGGTCACCAGCAGGTGCTGCAGAGGTTGGCATATCAAGGCCGGGCACTGGATCTGCCTGTTGTGGTCATGGTATTTGAACCGCAGCCGTTGGAATATTTTTTGGCGGACAATGCGCCTTCCCGGTTAACCCGCCTACGGGAAAAGGTCATCCAGTTAAAAAAACTGCCGGTAGATGAATTGTTGGTGCTTAAATTTGACCGGCATTTTGCAGATTACGATCCGGAACTGTTCGTAAAACATATTTTATTGGACAATTTAAATGTGAAATATCTGCTGGTCGGCGATGATTTTCATTTCGGTAAATCCAGAAAAGGAAATTTTACCATGCTTAAGGAAATGGGCAGAACATACGGCTTCAAGGTTGAGGATACGCTTTCTTTTCAAGTGGAAGGCAACCGGGTCAGCAGCACGTTAATCAGGGATGCTTTGGGCGAAGGCGATTTATGCAAAGCTGAATTATTGCTGGGACGGTCCTATTCGGTATGCGGACGCGTGGTATATGGAGAACAGCGCGGCAGGACTATCGGGTTCCCGACCGCAAATATACAACTGTTCCGAAAAAACACGCCGATAGAAGGCGTGTTTGCCGTGACGATGACCGGCGTGGTCGATGGACAGGAAATTCCCGGAATAGCCAATGTCGGTACCAGACCGACGGTTCCCGGCGGGGAGGCAGTACTACTGGAAACACATTTATTCAATTTCAATAAGGAAATTTACGGTCGTTATGTGGAAGTGCATTTTAAAGACAAAATAAGAGACGAAATGTGTTTTCAGTCGTTGCAGGAATTAAAAAGGCAAATTGAAAAAGATGTTGCCTATGCGAAACATACACTAGCTGATTTGATACATTGATACGATGGACTATAAAAAAACCCTGAACTTACCGAAGACGGCATTCCCGATGAAGGCCAACCTTGCCCAACGGGAACCGGAAATGTTGAAGCAATGGAATGAGTTGGATTTATATCAAAAAATCCGCGCCAATACTGCCGGCCGGCCTAAATTCGTATTACATGACGGCCCCCCTTATGCCAACGGGGCCATTCATATCGGACATGCGGTAAATAAAGTGTTGAAGGATTTTATTGTTAAATCCAAAACATTAAACGGCTTTAATGCGCCTTATGTACCGGGCTGGGATTGTCATGGCCTGCCGATCGAATTGATGGTGGAAAAAAAACTCGGTAAAGCCGGGGTGAAAGTGCCGGTGGCGGATTTTCGCAAAGCCTGCCGGGAATATGCGGCCAAACAGGTTAATATGCAGCGTGATGAATTTATCAGGCTGGGTGTGCTCGGCGACTGGCTAAATCCCTACCTGACCATGAATTATGCGTTTGAAGCCAATGTGATTAGGGCCCTGGGTAAAATCAACGCTAACGGACATTTAAGCAAAGGCGTTAAGCCGGTGCATTGGTGCACCGATTGCGGATCTGCTTTGGCGGAAGCGGAAGTGGAATACGAAAACAAACGTTCACCGGCAATCGATGTCCGCTTTCAGGTAATTGACGCAAACGCATTTATTGACGCCTGCCACCATGTTCCCGAGCATGAAGGCGAGGGGCCGTTATCTGTGGTGATCTGGACTACGACACCCTGGACATTGCCGGCCAATCAGGGTGTTGCATTAAATCCGGAGCTGGAATATGCCATCGTCCAGTGTGAAAAGGACGGAATTAAGGAACGTTTAGTACTGGCGGAATCCTTAATGAAAGATGCCATGCTGCGTTACGGTATAGAAAATTACCACGTGATTGCCTACGGCAAAGGCAGTGCCTTTGAGCATTTATTATTACAGCATCCCTTTTATGATCGGCAGGTGCCGATTATATTAGGCGAACACGTCACTACCGAAGCCGGCACCGGCGCGGTGCATACCGCCCCCGGCCACGGCCAGGACGATTATGTGGTCGGCCAGCGCTACGGCTTGCCGGTCGACAACCCTGTCGCAGATAACGGCGTTTTTCTGCCCAGCACCGAATTTTTTGCCGGGGAACATGTGTTTTCCGCCAATGATCACGTACTGCAGGTGTTGGAAGACCGGGAAAAATTGCTGCACATGGAGGCAATCGAGCATAGCTACCCGCATTGCTGGCGGCACAAAACCCCGATTATTTTCCGCGCCACGCCGCAATGGTTTATTTCGATGGATCAAGACAAGCTCAGGGAGCAGGCGTTGCACGAAATTAAACGCGCTGCCTGGATTCCTGACTGGGGCCAAGCGCGTATCGAGGGCATGGTTGAAGGCCGCCCGGACTGGTGTATTTCCAGACAGCGCAATTGGGGCGTGCCGATTGCTTTTTTTGTACATCGGGAGAACGGCGCATTACATCCACGTACCGCGGAGTTAATTGAAGAGGTTGCCAAGCGCGTCGAGGCAAAAGGCATCGAAGCTTGGTTTGAGTTGCAAACCGAAGAGCTGCTGGGTGACGAGGCGGAAATGTATGAAAAAATGCAGGACACACTGGATGTCTGGTTCGATTCCGGCGTAACCCATTCCTGCGTGCTGGAGCAAATCGACGAGCTAGGATTCCCGGCCGATCTGTATCTGGAAGGCTCCGATCAGCATCGCGGCTGGTTTCAATCTTCGTTGCTGGCCTCTGTCGCAATGAACGATGCCGCGCCTTACCGGGCAGTGCTTACCCACGGTTTTACCGTCGATGCGGAAGGTAAAAAAATGTCCAAGTCGCGCGGCAACGTGGTGGCGCCGCAGACCATTATGAAGACCCTGGGCGCCGATGTATTGCGCCTCTGGGTGGCGGCAACCGACTACCGGGGGGAAATGTCGGTTTCCGACGAGATTTTAAAACGCGCCTCCGACGTCTATCGCCGGTTGCGTAATACCGCCCGCTTTTTGTTGTCGAATCTGGATGGTTTTGATCCTGCGCAACATACGGTCGCCGCCGAGGATATGTTGGCGTTGGACCGCTGGGTGGTGGACCGCGCTTACGGTTTGCAGCAGGAAGTGATTGCAGCCTATGAAAATTACCAATTCCACCAGGTTTACCAAAAAGTGCATAATTTCTGCGCTATGGACCTGGGTGGTTTCTATCTGGATATCGTCAAGGATCGTCAATATACAGTAAAAGAAGATGCTTTGCCGCGCCGTTCAGCGCAAACCGCAATGTTTCACGTGGCGGAAGCGTTGGCTCGCTGGCTGGCGCCGATCACCAGCTATACTGCTGATGAAATCTGGCAATATCTGCCGGGTGAACGGGGACAATCAATTTTTCTCGAAACTTGGTACCAGGGCTTGTTCCCGTTGCCGCAGGATGACCCTTTGAATCGCGATTTTTGGGAAAAGATTATATTAGTGCGCGAGGAAGTCAGTAAGGAACTGGAAAAAGTACGCAATCAGGGTGTCATCGGCGCGTCGTTGAATGCCGAAATCACGCTATACGCCGATGAACCATATGGCTCGGTCTTGAAGCAGTTGGGCGACGAGTTGCATTTTGTTTTTATTACTTCCGCCGCGGCGGTGCTCGATTTACAGCAAAGCCCCGAAGACGAGCAACAGACCTCCCTGGAAGGATTGAAAATAAAAGTAGCAGCCTCCCAATACCCTAAGTGCATACGTTGTTGGCACCATCGTAGCGATGTAGGCGAACATAGCGACCACCCCGAATTATGCGGACGATGCGTGGAAAACGTCGCTGGCAGCGGCGAAGTCCGGCGATTTACTTAAACGGCCGATGCCAATGTTGAAATGGTTTTGGCTGTCGGCGCTGGTTATCGTCCTCGATCAGGCGAGCAAACAAATGGTTGTCCACTCCATGCGGTTATTTGAGTCGGTCGCCGTGTTGCCGTATTTCAATCTTACCTATGTGCACAATACCGGCGCGGCATTCAGTTTTTTAAGCGACGCCGGCGGTTGGCAACGCTGGTTTTTCGCCGTTTTGGCGTTGCTGGTGAGCTGCGCGCTCGCCATCTGGATTACCCGCCTGAAGCAAAATGAAATTTTGCTGGCGGTTGCTTTGTCGATGATTTTGGGCGGCGCAATCGGCAACCTGATCGATCGTGTGCTGTACGGCTATGTCATCGATTTCCTGGATGTCTACTATCAGACTTGGCATTGGCCGGCATTTAATGTCGCCGATTCTGCGATTACGCTGGGGGTCGGGCTGTTGTTGCTGGAGTCCTTCGGTATCGGCAGGGCGGCTGATTAGCCGCGGCGGTTCTTGCCGGCAACGTAAAAATAAATTGTATTATTGGTTGTAAAGGTACAACCAAGTCTCTTGCTGTTCACATTAAGTTGTATGGGCTCAAATTTGACCTGACAATTTTTAAAATCGATCACAATCAAATCGTATAATGTGCTGAACAACAACTGGCTTCGGCCAAAATCAGCCATACCGATTTTTTCTAGACAAAATTTGACATGTCCTTTTGACATTTTAAATTCAATCTTAATCAAGAGGTATTCAAACCGGTTTTTTTATGTCAAAGGGGTTCCCTTTTAATACGGTAGGTCCGATTAGCTCAGCGTAATCGGACGCATGCTATTCATCGCCACCAACTGAACATTTGATATCGCCGCACCAGGTCAGTGGATAAATTCCCTGTTTGACATATTGATGAAAAGTAGAATATGGCCAATCTGAAACACGTTTTACATAGCCAGTTTTCAGGGGGTTCACATGAACATAGTCTACATGGCGTTGATAATCAGAATCATCACGGATGACATGCTCCCAATAATGCCGTTGCCATATGCCTCGTTCTCCTGCCGCTTTTCGTATTTCCGATCGTTAGGTAAGGAGCGGGAGAATCCGCTTTTTATTAAACGCCAGCGCAGACTAAAATTGCTGTCATCAGGTGGCAACGTCCAAACACAATGTAAATGATTCGGTATTACCACCCATGCATCGATTTGAAAAGGGTGACGTGTCCGCACTTGTCGTACTGTATCGCGTAGTAAATTTATCTCTCGAATCAATAAATTGTTATTATGTCGTTAAAGAAGGTTTACCGTAAAAAATATGTTCCTCCGGGAATAAAAGCTCGCCTATAGTTTGACATAATTCTTTAACCCACTGTAAGGTGAGAATATTAGCATAATAAACATGCGTCCGATTACGCAAAGCTAATCAGACCTACCGTGCTCGTGTTCAAAGGAGGGATATTCGGAACATTCCTTGGCTTTCTTCTTGTATTTCTGATGCGCCCGCTGATTCAGAAACAGATGGAGAGCGCCTTAGCCTCGTTCAAGTATCTGGTGGAAAACGGACAACCGTATGAAGGAAAATCATCAAAGCTCCCCAGAGCACCAATCACTTGCTGATATGGACAAACAAACGGATCGAGAAGGATCTCCTCTACAGCGTCTCGGCGCCCCCTCAACTCCACGTTGTCAGGGTACTTCCGCATGACGCAAACGTTATACGCAATTCAAAAAATATTTTTCTAGCGGAGAATAAGAAAAGGATAGGCTTTTAAAGGGGAATAAATTTGATTTTTTCATTATTTATAGAGGGGGGTAATATTGTGTTTTTCCGGGAAAAATCGGCAATATTATTCCGGTGTTGACAGAAAACGAATAATTTATAAGCATTAATTATTAACAATAATCATATGGAACCAATAACTTTATTCATCGGCAAGATCTCTGCAATCTATTGGCTAGTTTATGGACTCGGATTTCTTATTTCACGAGAATTTTACGCAAATCAATTAGTGAACTCTAGTAAGAGTGATTCTTTGGCCGTCACATTACAAGGAGCGATTCATTTGTATATCGGAGCTGCAATTCTAACGAATCATTTTCTATGGGATAACCTTTTAGCGATACTTGTTACTCTATTAGGTTTTATGTACCTTGCTAAAGGTATAGCAATCATTGTGATTCCAGGCGCAACACTTAAATCAGCTAAACCTACGGTTAAAACGTTACGCCTTTCAGGAATAGGCTTTACTCTTCTAGGATTAGTTCTGGGGTATTTGAGTTTTTTTGCATAGTTGGACTAGAGCTGTTAAAAATGGAATTCACCTCTACCATAACCATTCGCTCAACATGGAATTTACCAAGGCTGCGCCTTGGTAAATCCGGTTAGCTAAAACGCTAGATGCTTGGAACTCATATCTATGACTACCGTCGCAGATCACTACGAAAATCACCTTGCCCCAGTCTATCTATGGATGGCTGGCGGTTTCGACGCATCCATAACTCGCGGCGAGGCTGAGATCAACGCTATTTGTCCGATTCCGTCGAACGGACTCTCTGCTATTGACCTTGGAGCAGGCTTCGGCATGCACTCCATTCCGTTGGCTCGTCGCGGTTATTCGGTGGTAGCAATTGATAGCTCTCCGAAACTGCTTGATGTATTGCGAGAGCACGTCGAGGCGCTGCCGGTTCAGACGGTGGAAGACGATTTACTGGCCTTTCGAAAACACCTGAATACGAAACCGCATCTCATCCTTTGCATGGGCGACACTTTGACACATCTGCCAGACCAAAAGTCCGTCGAGCAACTGTTTTCGCTTGTCACTGAGTCGCTGCACCCGGATGGCACGTTCATTACTTCCTTTCGAGACTACACGTCACCTCTCGTTGGGGATGGTCGGTTTATTCCTGTAAGGAGCGACAATGCTCGCATCCTGACTTGCTTTCTCGAGTACTCACCGGGCTACGTTACTGTTCATGATGTGCTTCATGAGCGAAATGCTTCCACTTGGCAACAGCGGGTCAGCTCTTATCGGAAACTCAGGCTCTCACCGGAGTGGGTATCCAAGACACTGCAAGCCAAAGGATTTACGGTTCGCATCGAGCCCGGACTCTCAGGCATGGCTCGTGTTGTCGCTGTTAAGCGTCTAACCTTCCATTCGAGCACGGTAGGTCCGATTAGCTCAGCGTAATGGGACGCATGTTATTTATCGCCACCAACTGAACATGTGATATCGCCGCACCAGGTCAGTGGATAAATTCCCTGTTTGACAAATTGATGAAAAGTAGAATATGGCCAATCTGAAACACGTTTTACATAGCCATGCTTCAAGGGGTCCACATGAACATAGTCTACATGGCGTTGATAATCAGGATCATCACGGATGACATGTCCCCAATAATGTCGTTGCCATATGCCCCTTTCTCCTGCCGCTTTTCGTATTTCCGATTTTAGGTAAGGAGCGGGAGAATTCGCTTTTTATTAAACGCCAGCGCAGACTGAAATTGCTGTCATCAGGTGGCAACGTCCAAACACAATGTAAAAAACACGGGGTCAGGGCAAGTCTTTAGACCATCTTTTTAATTTCGCCTCCCGGACAATTTTACCAACCGTCGTAAAATGCAGCCCAAAAAATTCTGCTATTTCTTCATAGCTATACGCTCCACTTGCGTATGCCGACACAATCGCCCCCTGACCGCCATGGAGAGCGAAGCGAAGGCGGTTAGTCCCCGGTAGCGACCAGTGCCGCACTGTTTTTCCGGCGTGCGATAGCGCAGAGGAAAAACAAAGTAGGTATCCGACAAGTCGCGTCCAGTCATTTGTGGGAGTGCTGCGAAGCCAGCGCAGAGTGAGCGATGGTGTGGCGAAGCGGCACGGACGCAGGACGGCCGCGGCATCAATGGTTGTCGCGTTGGTGAGTCGATTTTGGTGACTTGGATGTCCCAAAATCTTTCACGAGGTAGCGACACGCTTGTCATTACGGCTGGTTTGAGCCTTTTGGTATCCGCTTAAAGACAGTGCCGGTGCCCGCCTTTGGGCCTTTAAAAAAATTAATGTCATCTTTTTTCCCTGAAATCTTACCCTGCATTCGCGATACGAATGATTCTCGTCGCCAAGGTAAATTTGTCCGTTTAAATCAGGCCTGATCAATACCCTGTCTAACAAATTCTCTATAGCGTTCTATTGCTGTCTTACGCTGCGTAGAAAATTGGGCTAAGACCAGCAGGGTCAGGCCTTACGTTTTGCAGGAACGTAAAATTAATTTGTGAATTGTAAGATATGACCCCTACTTCCTCCCGGTTATTCATTCCTTGATAAAAATCAAGGCCTAACTTTTACGCTGGTAAACGTGAAAGTCCCGGCCGGATCCTTGATACACGAATTCTCAGGATCACCCAACGGATCACAAGTTTCCAATGGGGTATAGAGGTTAACGGTAATTTCACCGGAAAGACTCCCATCTTTCATCTTTTTGAAAATCCAGTCGCTTTTTGCAATATCAATATCCTCGATGGATTCGGTTTCACCGAAGTCTAGGGTAATGCCTTTGGCCTTAGATATTCCGAGGCACCGATAGGCACCCATTTGCTGCCCGAATTTGAATTCAAACTGTCCGGAATCAGCTGCGGAAATCGTTCCGTCTTGGTGAATCGTGAGGACCGAACGAGAATTAAATCCTCCCTGGCTATTCTTAATGGTAGTGAGATAGGTTCCCGCTAAATGCAATCGGCAGGAATTCCTACCAAAATTCCAAATGTCGTCGGCGAGAGAGATTGCCGGAGTCAAAAAAAATGTTAGGAAAAAAGCAAGGAAATTAATTCTATGTTTAACGAACCTGCAGATCATGATGACCTCCCAAAAAGATGTGAAATATTCATATATCCAATCGCCCTGTTATGTTGTCCATATGGTTTCTGCAATCTATCAGGATGTTGAAAAAGTCCCCCAGGCTTCGCTTGAGGTTCGGCTGGTAGGCTAGCATGCGTTCCCTGGCCGCTGTAGTGATTTCGCGAAGGCGGGTAGTCCCTTTGTCGTGTTCACGTATTCCCGTGTACGCTCCCCGCGCCAAACGAAGGAGACGCCCGGCGGGACGTAGCACGCAATGCATGGCCTGGCTGGGCGGGCCTTTTTGAATATCCTGTCAGATTGTTGGTGCCGAGAAGGCTTGACCCGTTTCGTTCAACATACTTAACTTTTCGAGTTTTTCAAAAGCCTGCTAGACTTGAGCGGTGTAAATAAAAGGTCTAAATAGTCAAGAGAAAGGTAAAAGAATTACCAACATATTGGTTGACAACAAATTATTCGTATTGTTGGGAGTTAAAATTTTGTCCGGTTCTGTAGCAAATAAACTGTCCGGTTTGTGTGGATCCAAAAGGAGGGGACTAGAGCCGGTCGAGCCGGCTACAGGAAACGCGACAAATGGATAATTGGGGTCAAAGTAAAATATATTTTTGAAATGAGAATAAATCCTGATGCAACCTGCAACCGCAAGTTTTTATAAGCATATTTGTAGTTTTACATATAAATCAAATAGGATGCGTAACGCTGTTTACATATTAACGTATACTGTTATGGTGTAAACTAACTGCCAGCCACGAGACAAATCCGATAAATACCGCAAGCCAGAGCGTTACAATGCGAGGTGATTGCCGCCGCCACTGCCGCGGGCGGTTCCATGCCAGCCAGGCTGAGCAACAGTGCCATGGCTGACTCGGTAGTGCCGATTCCGCCGGGGATAAAGGAAGCCGCACCGGCCAGGATGCTTAAACAATAGATCCCCAGCAACAACGCAGGGTTTATGTCGGATCCCATTGCATGAACAATGGCGGCTAATGCGATGCCTTGCGCAGCCCAGGCTATCATACCGAGCGTGACCGGTATGAGCAGCCGCGATCCCGACAATAAACTGCGGATTACGGCATGCAGATTTGCTGCTGATTCGCCAAGTTTTCGAACAGGCAGACGCAGCAACATCCAGCCCAATAATCGGGATCTTGCCAATAGTGCGATAGTCAAAATAACGGCAAAGGCGGTAAAAGCCCAGTATTGGTACTGGGGGAAGGCGGTGACCACCAGAATTGCCACCGTGCTGACCACCACCACGTCCAGCATGCGTTCCGAGAAGAAACAGCCGATGCTTTGGCTATAGCTGACGTTAAAACGTTTCAGCAAGAGCGAACGAATTGTTTCGCCGACTTTGCCGGGAGTCATGGTCAGCGCGAACCCGGAAAGATAAATGACGGCATTGAGGCGTACAGGGAGATCGATTTGCAGCCAACGTAAAAGGAGTTGCCAGCGCGTGAAGCGTGCCGTGAAATTCAGCAGGGTCAAGCTGATCAATACCGGCCAAAGGCCTAACGGCAGCGACGTCACGGCATCGATTACCTGCGCTCTGCCGGTAACATCCGCCATCGCCACGTAGACTAAAACCTCTGCCAAGCCGAAGACTGCAATTGTCCTAACCGGGATGTTCGTCGGTGGCGGAATTGTTTTGCAGTCGGATCTATTGTTCTGCATCGCTTTGGAGAATCATCGTTGTCAGGATCCCGGCCATATGGCCCATAATATTGCAGCGATCCACAGGATGACCGTTAACGCTAATTGCCAGTCACTGAGCAGCGCATCGGTCGGGGACTCGCCCCCGTCGAGCGATTCGACGACAAACCAGTAGCGGAATAATCCGAAAATAACAAAAGGGATCGTCAGCACCAATTCCGGCCTGACAGTCATCACAAACAGACTGTAGAAAACCAGTGCGCCGGTGGCGGCCATTTCGGCATAGCGGTCGATCAACGCGACTGTATAATGTGCCAGCACTTTGCGGCCTTCCGTGCTGCTTAACACCAGTTCCTGGCGACGCTTTACCGCGGCCAGATATAATGCCAGGCAGAGCGTTGTTACTAGCATCCATGATGAAGGCGGGAGCGACAAAGCGACGGTTCCGCCATAGACGCGCAGTACAAAACTCACGGCAATCGTAAAGATGTCTATAACCGGTTGATGTTTCAGCACAAGGGAATAAAGGAGATTCAATGCGATATAACCGGCAATGACCAGCATAAGCAGAGGAAAATAGAAAAAAGCGATAATCAGCAAACTATACAAAATTCCCAGTAACATATATGCCTGGGTGAGGGTCACGGCTCCCGAAGCAAGGGGACGTTTTTTGGATTTTTCCGGATGTTTCCGGTCATGTTCCATATCGTGTATATCGTTGACGATATAAGTTGCCGATGATGCGATGCAGAACAGCAGCATTGCCGCCAGCGAATCTGCAACCGCGGCCATATCCAAAAAGCTGCCGGAAAAAATCAGCGGCGCCAGTACAAAACCGTTTTTGACCCATTGTTTGAGGCGTAGTAATGCAATTAATGAAGTGATCATTTTCAGGTTTTGAACGTTAAATGTTTATGGCCGACATAGCTGGTGAATACCGGTATTGCGATGCCGACGAAATGAGAGATTTCCTTATTGTACAGGGTAATATCCAGCCAGTTGAGCACATAGTGATATAGCAGCATACTGACCAGCCAGGTTTGTCCCAGAGCCGCGACATTGACCAGTGTGAAATAAGCGACTTGTTTCGCGGTATGATGCCGGCTTGGCGTAAAGACCAACAATTTATTCAGCGTGAAGGCGGTGATCATGCCGGTGATATAGGCGGCAACGATTGCTTCGCTGAAATTGACATATAAGCTGTACCCGATACGGCTGGTGAAATTAATCAACGCGGCAAAACCGCCGACCAGCACGAATTTAATGAACTGCCGGGATGCAAAAACTCTGCTTATACAGGAAATCATGCGTTGTTTAGTTGCCGGGCAATTTCCTTGCCGAGTTTGACGCTTTCACAAATACTTCGGTCTTCAGGGTAATAATAAGAGGTATCAGCGACATACAGGCCCGTTACCGGAAGCTTTATCGGAGGCAGTTTTGATAAAAATCCCGGTTCGCAGATTGGTTGTGCATGGCGATAACGCGATGCAGCCATCGCCAGGATGTCGCCGTCGCTAATTTGCGGATTGATCATTTTCAGATAGGAGCGCACCTTTGCAAAGAAAATTTCATCGGCATCCTGATACAACGGATTGTCCGCCGGCATATAGTACGGTACGTAGACGATATGGCTGCCGAGGGAATTTAAGTTGGTATATTCGACAATGCCGGGAATGTCCATGCGGGAATCATTAATGTTCAGCCAGAAATTTTCGGTTACAGGCTTGCTCAACTTGACCAGAATACAGACGACGGCAATGTTGTTCAGTTCCTCAAACTGCCGGCGTAGGGTTTCCGGCAGTTCCGGTATCATTCCGCTAACGTAGGGCACGGGCACGGTGCTGACAACCCGGTCGAAGACATAGTCGTGTCCGCCGGACCGCATGCCGGTAACCCGGTCATTGCCGATCAACACTTGCTCGACCGGTGAGGCAAGGTGAATCCGGCCGCCCATTTCCTCGATAGCTGCCTGCAGGCGCTTGACTATCGTTTCGGAGCCGCCCTCCATATAGCCCATTTGTTCGACCATCATGCTTTTCCTTGACGATCCGACGCGGCGGATGCGTGTCCAGATCCACGCAGCCGAAAGATTGGCGGTGAAATGATAAAATTTCAGCTCAAAAAGGCTTTTCCATAAAATATCGTAGGCTTTTTGTCCCAGCCACTGTTTTAGCCAGGTAACGGCGTCTATTTGGTCCAGTTTCTTCCAGTTGCTGCGTTTAGTCGATGAAAATGCCAACAACCCGTAACGTAATTTGGAAATGATATCGAGTTTGGGAAACTTCAATAACGCAACCGGATTTCCCCATTCATACAATGCGCCCTGGAAATAAAACCCCATTTTGGTGTCGGCCCAGCGCAGTTTGTCTTTTATTTCCAATTCCTCGAGCAGCTCGAATAACGGCTGATCCGGCCCGCATATAAAATGATAATAACGCTCGATGCGGACACCGTCAAAATCGAACGTCGCACTCATGCCGCCGACTTTGCTGTCGGCTTCGAAAATACTGACCTGCTGTCCGGCTTTTAACAGGTGATAGGCAACGGCAAGACCCATGGGGCCGGCTCCGATAACTGCGACGTGGCTCATAAATATACCTAGAAACTTAATTCGTATTGACTGTAAACAGGATGATTAAAGGTTTCATCGATTGCCTTATCAAACGGCGTCGATGCAACCGCAAAGATATTCGGCCAATCGATGACTTCGAATTCGTCTTTAGCAACCAGTGCCGCTAACTGATCGGCCGTGAATGGCGGGTTTTTATCAAAAATCGCCCAGATTTTCAAAAGTATATAAAACATTGTATACGGTATGTTTAAAATAAGCGTTTTCGAGCGGATGGCTTTTTTTATTTCACGAATGATATCGATGTAGTCGACTCGCTGCTGGCCGCTGATATTATAAACCTTGCCGACCGGCTGGTTTTCAATACAGGAAATAATGATATTGCTAAAGTCCTTTACGTACAAAGGCTGGCGCATGTATTTGCCGTCGCCGGGAATCGGGAATACCGACACTTTCTGCATAAAGCGCGATAGCCAGCCTAAATGCTTTCTATCGAACCAGCCGAACATCAACGTCGGCCGCAATACCGAGCAAGGGACGCCGCTTTGCAAAACGATTTGTTCCTGCTGTTTCTTGGTATTGGTATAGTCATCGTCGGCCGCTGATTCAACGACCGATGAACTGATGTGAATCAGATAAGGTGTTTTATCGCATTGTTTGATGACATTTAAGATATTGCGGGTAGCGACGATATTGTTCCTGATAAACGGTTCCTGTTGTTTCGCACCGATTTGCGCTTGCAGCATGACCACCACATCGGCGCCGGCGAATGCCTTTTGCCAGTCGGAGGGTTCCGCCAGATCAGCTTCGATAACGTCGATTTCCGGATGCAGTCGTTTTAATACCTGAATGTTTGCGTGATGTTTATCGATTACGGTAATGTCGGAAAATCCCTTTTCTTTTAATTGAACGATCAGGTTTTGACCCACGAGTCCGGCTCCGCCGGGCAGTATGATTTTTTTCATAAATTTTTTTTGGTTACTGTTTCAGTTTAGGTAAAGCAATTGCAAACCATTCCCCGAATTGATCACCATTATCATGAAAATCCAGGTAGATAGCGGTGCCTGCAGGAAGATCCGGAAAAGGCGTCACCTTTATTTTGTAGTAGCTCCAAGTACCGGTGCTTACCGGGACATCTATTATATCAAGTGTATGAATTCCGTCTTGAGCAACCAGTGTAAGCTTTTGGTTCGTGGTTACCGGGCCGGTAAAGATTGGTAAAACAATCGATTCAATTATCATTGCGTCAATGGGACCGACACGTAATACGCCGGTTTTATAATCCTGACTATT
Organism: Methylococcaceae bacterium; assembly: GCA_050303615.1. Lineage (GTDB taxonomy): Bacteria > Pseudomonadota > Gammaproteobacteria > Methylococcales > Methylomonadaceae > CAZDXJ01. Next base: position 23,680 of record JBNLCC010000157.1, read on the forward strand.
CCCCGAAGTCCAGATATCGGCTTTTTGCATCACGGTTTTCGTCTTAGGTAAGTTCAAAATGCGGGGCGGTAATGCGTTAATCTCCCATGCTCCGTTACTTTCAAGGCCGTAGTGGTGCGTGCGAAAATAATGCTCTCCGGTTAATTGTAATTTCCAGGTACTGAAAGGTCGGTTGTCTTCTTCGGCAGTTCGCAGATACGGCGCTTGTCGTCATGAACGGCGTAAGCTTTAATAGGCCCCGGCACTTTTTTTACATAACCCTGCCATCCGGTTTTATAAGGTGAAATGGGAAATTGACTGGCAAGGTCTTTTCTAATGTCGCACGGCACCGCCAAACCAATGATTGTATTTTCCAGGTCAGCAAAAACAACCAATTGCGACGGTTTGGAAACTTCTTTTATCCAGCTCCAGCCGGATACTTTTGCCCCATCCCTAATGTCGGGTAAAAGTTGCAAAGCTTCAAAAACACCAAGGCAGCCGCCGTTGTTTTCCGGCAGGAATTGTTCATCCAATTTTTTCCCCGGATATTGCTGATAACCCAACTGATAATAAGAGTAGTGGTTTTTTCCAGAAAGACAGATAAATGCGCGGGAAAGTTAGGATCGGGATGCAGCCTTGTTAAGGCATTATTGTCACGACTACCCACCATCAGTGAAATCAATCCCAATTGCCTTTTAAGGATGCGATTGCCGTTGTCAAAATATGGGTAAGCAAATTGATAATTTATTATAGAAATAAAAAGCAGTATGACGATAATCCGCGACGCAATGAAAGCGAAAGAAATCAGGGCCAGACTGCTCCAACCGATCAAAACCGGTGTGGCATAACGGCTGTCATAGGTTTGTTCGTAACCTGAATGTAATCGGCCTATGGCGGTGGCCAAGGCGGTCAATACAATAAAACCGGCGATACCCAATAAAGCGAGCTGGTAAATGTTCAACGGTTTAACAAAGAAATGCTTGATCAGGTAACAAGCAAGCAGGGCCAGAAATAACGACCCGGTAATTTGGCACAGCCGATCAGGAAGGTTTAATCCATGTTTGAATATTCCACCCAAGTAAGTGAGGAGATATTCAATGATCGCCAAGGGGTACTCGGTCAATAAAACCGCGGGATCGATATGTTGGGGGTTACGTTGATAATCGGAAAAATAAAACCAAGCCGAAGCGGCGAATGTGCAAAGGATTAAGGCTCTTCTGCCGTTGGATGCTTTTACAAGAACGGCATAAACGAATAGTACCAGGAAAATTAGTATGCCGTTAGCCATTGTAAAAACTGCACAGACTGCCAAAAAAAGACTGGCAATAAACAGGCTGCGGGCGTACTGCTTCGTAGCATCATCACTAGCCAATGCCTGTAAATATATTGATGAAGCTGAAAAAAATATACGCCAGCAAATTGGACTTGAAATCCCCTGGTGAGATTTTCCGATTGTATCCAGGAAAATGCACACATCAGTACAAAAGGGATGACCGACCACTTGCGGTTTACCTGCGTATCAGCCGCTTTTAGGTAAAGTGAAGCGAGCACTGTAACTGATAGTATTTGCGTAAAAAAAATAGTCGTGATTAAAATTTTGTTATCGCAATTTGAAAAGTAACAGTCAGCCAGAAAAGTTAATTTTGACGTGGCAATGCGATGATCATTATGCTGGCCGAATAGCAGATCCAGTTTATTTGTGTCGCCTTCAGTCCAATGCCTAAAAAAATTGATAGCGCCTCCCCATTCGTCCATAAACGGCACCGGGGTATACAGCATCGCCGTTGCGTAAACGGAAGAGAAAAAAACCGATATCGCACCGATCCATAATAAAAAAACGGACAGGGGGAAATTCGTTTTTTCTCGTAAGAATTTCATTTATAGCAATGGCATGATAAATCCTGATTCGGGGCAGTGAACATTATTTCATAACCATCAAGCGGTTGCGACAGATAGCAGCAATAACGCATTTTCGATTATTGATATAGGGCGGCAGCGGCTAATCATTGCTTTGTTTTCTCTGCCGGTTTAGGTAGCGCGACAGCGTACCATCCGCCGAATTGACTGCCGCTGTCGTTAAAATCGAGAAAAAGCAATTGGTTTTTATCCGGTAAGGAATCGGGCGAAAATTCTATTTTATAAGTAATTCAAGCCGTTTTGTTCTCCGGTATCGCGATGGAACCAATCGTTGCATTGCTGTCGGCGGCAATGATGTCAATTGTTTGATTGACCGTATTCGGACCGGTAATAATCGGGAAACTGATTTTGTTTAAAAGACCGGCCTGCAGCGGTCCGATGCGCAATTTGCCGACGTTGTAATCCGAGCCGTTCCAGGAACCCCAAATAATGTTGGTTTTAAGTAATTGTGCGGTTGCCTTCAATTTGGAAACTACCGGATAGTATCCGTTTATCGCCCACGTGGTATTCGGGTGAACATTAAAACCCCGATATGACCCGCTAGCGGGCGTATCGGTCGGTTTTAGTGCGCCTTGAATAACTTTTTGGCTGAGTGCCTCCTTGGGAAAATGTTGCTCACCGGCCAACCGGCACACCCTACCGCTGCAAGTAGCGGGATGATAATGATATACAGCTGCAAAAGCTTTAATGAGACAGCTGATAATGGCTGTTATTATCTCGCAGAGTTCGGACACTAACAATCATTCTGTAGGTAAATACCGCAAAATTAATCAACCGCTTCGCCACGTATGCCTGATCGGCAGTAACCGACGAAATGTTAGCGGCTGATATGGCGAGTGTTAAAGGTTAAGCCGCTTGAATAAATTTTCAGGAAGCATTTTTATAATCAACATGATCCAACGCCAGAACCAGCGGCTGTAGATGATATTTTTATGATGCGTGAACGCTGCAAATACATCCGCGGCAACCTGTTCCGGTAATGCCGTCAATTTATCAGGCAGCTCCATCGATGCGGTCATGGCGGTTTTCACAAACCCCGGCTTTACCGTAATGACCTGAACGCCGGATTTATGCAGCCGGTTCCGTAAACCGGACAGATATTCGCTAAGGCCGGCTTTTGCGGAACCGTAAATATAATTACTTTGCCTTCCCCGGTCGCCGGCGACGGAACTGACCCCGATGATACAGCCGCTGTTACGTTGCTCGAACAGGTTGGCGAACCGGTTCAGTATCGAAACCGGCCCCGAATAATTGGAATCGATAATCAGTTTGGCCTGCTGCCAGTTTTGCTGCGCTGACTGTTGCTCGCCCAGCAAGCCGATGACCGATACGACAATATTGGGTAAAACCGGAAGTCCCGCTATGAAATTATCGTGAGACGCATAATCCAAAACGTCGAATTCATGTAACGTCACGTCTTGTTGCGAGCGGATCGCAATGTCCTTTGCGGTTTTCTCCAGTTCCGCCGCCCTGCGTGCGGCGAGCTGAACGTCAAAGCCCTGCATCGCGAAACAGCGGGCAATGGCGATGCCGATATCCGAGCGGGCACCCAACACAAGAATTTTTTGAGCCATATTAAATTCCTAAACGAATCGATTGCAGCGATTGAAATTTAGCGGCGGGATCGACCGTCCGTCGAATCGCCTTAAAACGAGCGGACTTATCCCGGTAAGTGTTTTCAAAAAATTCCCCGGACATTCTCGCGTCTTTTGTCAGATAAAGTCTGCCGCCATAATTCTGCGTGATTCCGTCCAGTTTTGCCAATACCGGGAAAAGGTGCCTGTTCATCGGAAAGTCAAGTGCCAGCGTATAACCTTTCATCGGAAAGGAAAGTACGCCGCCGTGTTGCTCGCCAAACAATTTTAACACGGCAAGAAAAGACCCCAACCCGCTGGCGGAAATCGTCTGTAGAATGGTTTTTAGCCCCTCATAGCTGTTTTCCAGGGGCAGCACGCATTGATACTGAATGAATCCGCGATTACCATATATGCGGTTCCAGTGATGTATGGCGTCCAGCGGGTAAAAGTAACTGTCGTAATCGATGAAAGAATGTTCGATGTCTTTGCTTTTTGCAAAATACAGATTATTGAATAATTTGACACTGAAACTGTTTAAGGTGCCGGAGGGAAATTCAAAGGGAATGGTCAACTTGGTTTTTTCAGGGACGCGCAATGGCGAACGTCCGAGTTGCGGAGGCAATATCTGCTGTTCGGCGTGTTCGCCCAGCATCAGCAGCGACCTGCCGAGTTCGCGCCCTTTTGCAAGGCAGTCAATCCAGCCCACGCTATAGGTCCAATTATAATTGTGTTCAAATTGCCGCATAATGTCGTCCAGATTGCGGCATTTAATGGTTTTCTGAAAGATATAGGCACTTGCAACGGCGACCAGACGCAACGACACTTCCAGGATGACGCCGGTCAGCCCCATGCCGCCGAATGTGGCATAAAACAGGTCCGCATGGCGGTCCCGCGAGCACTGCACGATTTCCCCGTTGGCGAGCAGCAGCGAAAAGCTTTCGACACAGCATGAAAAAGAACCATTTTTATGGTGGTTTTTACCGTGGACATCGGAAGCGATCGCGCCGCCGATGGAAACAAACTTGGTTCCGGGGGTGACCGGAATGAACCAGCCCCGTACAACAAACGTATCCAGTAACTCGGCCAGGGTCAGCCCGGATTCGCAAGTGAGCGTGCCGGTGCTATCGTCGAAAGCAAGCATTCTGTTATAGGCATGGGTCGAGACGATCGCCGCAGCCGATAGCGCCGAATCGCCGTATGCCCGGCCCATGCCCCGGGTTATCAATGACTCCGTCGATTTTACAATGGCCTGCAGCGTTGCGATGTCGTTAAATGGCACCAGCTTTGTGTCTACTTTCGGGTAACGGCCCCAACCGCTGATAATCATGTATGCAATAATTCAAATAGCTTATCCCAGGCGAAATGCTCGCCGGGATCGGTTTTTCTGCCGGGCGCGATGCTGCTGTGTCCGGTAATCCGCCGCTTGTCCAGGCTGGGATAGTGGTGCAACAACGCGCTTATTATCTCTGCCAGATTATGGTATTGTAGATTCGTAAAACCGTTCGTTTCCGTACCTTCCAGCTCGATGCCGATCGAAAAATCATTGCAGTCGCTTCGGCCGTGATATTCGGAGGCTCCGGCATGCCAGGCGCGTTTATTGAATGGCACATATTGTGTAACGTATCCGTCGCGGCTGATCAGCAGATGCGCGGAAACCTTTAACTGGTAAACCTCCTTGAAGTAAGGATGATCCGAAGGGTTGAGCCGATTGCAAAACAGCTGGTCAATATAATTGTTGTTGAATTCGCCGGGCGGCAGGCTGATGCAATGGATGACAATTAACGAAATATCCGCTTCGTCGGACCTCTCGTTGAAATTAGGCGAAGAAAGCTGCTTGGCGCAATCCAAGCGGTGCTGTTTAATATCCATTTGCTAAAGATAACATAGATTGATTACCAATAATTTTATGACAAACATCCCCAATCTGAAATCGATAAAACCGTTTCTGGAGGAAGATATCGGAAGCGGCGATTTAACGGCTGCCATTATACCTGCATCGGAAACGGCTGAAGCGGAAATCATCACGCGTGAAAACATGGTGCTATGCGGCCGTCCGTGGATGGAGGCGGTTTTTAAGGAACTGGACAAGGGCGTCGGTTTTCAGTGGTTTGTCGAGGAAGGGGAGAGTGTCGCGGCAAATACCAAACTCTGCTTGGTTTCCGGCCATGCGCGGGCCTTGTTGACCGGTGAGCGGACGGCACTCAATCTGTTGCAGATTTTGTCGGCAACGGCAACGCTGTCAAGGTCCTATGCCGAGGCAGTTGCCGGAACCGGTTGCAAGGTATTGGATACCCGCAAAACCATTCCGGGATTGCGCGCGGCACAGAAATATGCGGTACAGTGCGGCGGTTGCTACAACCATCGCATGGGGCTTTATGACGCCATATTGATCAAGGAAAATCATATCATTGCCGCCGGTTCGATCAGCGCTGCGGTCAGACAGGCCAGGCGGATCAGTTCGGTGCCGGTGGAAGTGGAAGTCGAAACGCTGGACGAATTCAGGCAGGCCATCGTGGCCCGGCCGGACAGAATCATGCTGGATAATTTTGCGTTGCAGGATCTGCGCGCCGCGGTCGAGATCAATTCCGGGCACATCGAACTGGAAGCGTCAGGCAATATCGGCCTGCATAACATTCGTGAAATCGCCGAAACCGGGGTGGATTTTATTTCCATCGGGGCATTGACCAAAAATGTTTCGGCTATCGATTTGTCGATGCGGATCAAACTGGAGCGATCATCATGAGCGAACAAACCGCACAATTATTTAACTACATCAGCCACGGCGTTTATGTGATCGGCGTCAGCGACGGCGAGCATCAAAATGCGTTCACTGCAGCCTGTGTCATGCTGGTTTCTTTTGATCCGTTGTTAATCACGCTGAGCATTAATCCGCAGCATTATTCCTACAAGCTGCTGAAAGCCGGCGGTATCTGCACGGTGAACGTGCTGTCCAAGGATCAATATCGCTTGGCCGAACATTTCGGTACGCCTGGCGTCAGGGATAAAATGTCCGGTCATCGCTGGCTGAAGGCAAAAACCGGCGCCCCGGTTTTGTCGGAATCTCTTGCTTATCTTGATTGCCGGGTCAGTCATTATTGTGCCGCCGGAGATCACCAATTGGCGGTGTGTCAGGTTGTGGCGGGCGGACTGCTAAATGAGGGCGAGCCGCTGCTTTACAGCGAGACGGGCGATATGGACGGCAGCAGCAAGTTGTATGCGGATCTGACCTAATGTCTAGCCGATGTTTTGGTTAAAAACAATCACGTCTTGCGGGGATGTATGGTTATCTTAGCGGGAACATTTTATCCGGGTTGAGAATGCCGTTCGGATCGAACCGGTTTTTTATATCGCGCATCAGCTGCAATGTTTCGCAGTCAATCTCGCGGTCGACAAAATCCCGTTTTTCAATGCCGACGCCGTGTTCGCCGGACAACGACCCTCTAAGACGCAGCACCAGGGAAAACACCTCGTCCAGACATTGCCGCGCCTTGTCGCTGTGACCCGGCTGATTCGGATCGAGTAGCAGATTGACATGAATATTGCCGTTGCCGGCATGACCGAAATTGATGATCGGCAAGCGGTATTTTAGCGACAGCTGATCCAAACCCTCTATCAATGCCGGCATTTCGGTAACGGGCACGACCACATCCTCATTGATTTTTTTTGGCGCAATTTTTCGCAATGCCGGCGCCAGTGCTTTCCTGATCCGCCATAATTCATCAGTTTCCGCAGCGGATTGCGCGATATGCAACTCCAGCAAACCGCTGTTTTTTGCCGCTTCGGCAACACGCTGTGCGGCATAAGCCAGGCTTGGTTCGGGACCGTCAACTTCGATCATCAACAGGGCGCCGGCATGTTCCGGCAAATCCGCCTGACTGGCATCGCGCAGCAGGTCGAGCGCGTTACCGTCGATAAACTCCAATGCGCAGGGCGTTACCGGCCGGGCCATGATTGCGGATACCGCTGCAGCAGCGGCGTGTACCGAAAGGTAAACGGCGCGCAGGGTGGTTTTCGCCTCGGGCAACGGCGTCAGCTTCAGCGTCGCTTCGGTAATAACGGCCAGCGTGCCCTCCGAACCCAGCAATAAACGGGTCAGGTCATAACCGACAACGCCTTTGCTGGTAAAAACACCGACTTTGATTTCCTTGCCGGCGCCGGTGACGGCGCGCAAACCGAGGGTGTTTTCCCGCGGTGTGCCGTATTTGACAGCGCGCGGTCCGGCGGAATTGTAAGCCAAATTGCCGCCGATACTGCAATAGGCGGCACTGGTCGGGTCGGGAGGCCAGAAAAAGCCCCGTTCCGCAACGACGTCCTGCAGTTCCTGGTTGGTCAGTCCCGGTTCAACAGTGATATAGCGGTTGTCCGGAGAAAACTCCAACACGCGCCGCATGCGTTCCGTCGACATAATAACACCGCCGCGCAACGGCACCGTTGCGCCTGTCGTGCCGGTAGCGCGTCCGCGGGCGGTCAGCGGGACTTTATATTGATTGCAGAGTTGCAGCGTTGCGGCTACCTGCTCGTGCTTTTCGGGAAAAACCACCGCCTGCGGCAAACTGTGCCGGCGGCTGTTATCATAACCGTAAGTCCAGCAATCCGCCGGGTCGGTCAACAAGCTCTTGCCGGGAAATATCATGCCCAGTGAGGTGAGCAAAGGCTTGGCAAGAGGGGCAAAATCACTCACTGCCGGTTGCAGGCTTAAAGCCGTTTATCCGCCGAACAACTGGTGGTCAATCAAGTCACACAGGCAATGACTGATGAGCAAATGCGTTTCCTGGATTCGGGCGGTAGAAGATGCGGGGACCCGAATCTCAATATCGGTCTCGTCCAGCAAGGTGGCCAGCGTTCCCCCGTCTTTGCCGGTAACCGCTATCACCGACAAACCTTTGTCATGGGCGCAGGAAACCGCTTTGAGGATGTTGGCCGAATTGCCGCTGGTGGTGTAAACCAGCAGGATATCGCCTTTTTGCCCCAATGCCCGCAGCTGCTTGGAAAAAACATCATCAAACAGATAATCATTGGCGATCGAGGTAATGGTGGACGTATCGGTGGTCAAGGCGATAGCCGGCAATGCCGGCCGTTCGCGTTCGAAGCGATTGAGCATTTCCGAGGAGAAATGCTGTGCTTCGCCCGCTGATCCGCCGTTGCCGCAGGTTAAAACCTTTTTATCGGCAAGCAGCGCAGTGACGATTTTTTGCGAGGCAAATTCAATGAGTTCACATAAATTTGCCATTGCATCCTGCTTGGTCTGGATGCTGTCGGTGAAATGATTAATTATTCTGTCTTGCAAGCTCATAGTAATGTTATGCCTGAAATGCGTTTTCAATCCAATTGAGGGTGCCGTTACCGGAGATGGCAATGACGTCGAAGCGAACCGGCTGGTTGTTTCCGTTTGCCGCCAAATACAGACTGGCAGCCGCTATTATACGGGATTGTTTGGCCGTCGTGATGCTTTCCAGTGCGCTACCGTATTTATTTGATTTACGATATCGTACTTCGACGAACACCAGGATGTTGCCGTCCCGCATAATCAAATCGATTTCCCCGGCTTTGCAGCGGTAATTCCGGTCAACGGTTTTAAGGCCCTGCTTAACCAGAAAGCGGTATGCCTGTTGCTCGGCTTTGTCTCCGGTCAATAAATGAGGTGCTTTGCTATTGAACATGGAAAGGGTTGGCATCCGGAATGTCAACGGTATCGACGGTACTAAATTCGTTGATCGGTTCGTTGACGAAATCCAGCGGCTGAGGGTAGCCCCGGACAAATTTGGCACAGAGTAGTTTACGTTTGATTCGGTAGTCGCCGGTCATCACTAAATGTCCGGTGGCGCCGGCATAAGGTGCGCCGCTCAGATCACTCAAATGACTCGCAAGATGATAAGCATCGATGCCCAATGCAACCAGTTTCAAATGGGCATTGCTGACCTGCAATCTGGACTGCCGCAAGGCGCCGATGCCGAGATTACCCCGATAATTATCATCGAACAGCCACGGCATGTCGCAGAAGGTGATGCCGTTCAGGTCGATGTCTTTGGCCGGATTCGGCCTGCTGCCGTATATCTGGGCCGTAGCGTAAACGGGAATATCGTTGGCGCGATAAAAATGCAGCTGCGGATTGAGCAGTCGTGCGGTATTGGGAGAACCGCTGATAAAAATCGCATCCGCGTCATGACGTCTGCGGGGGGCGAAATGCACGCCGGGGATCAGGCGGCGAATATGGTTATAGCGGTTTTCGCTTTCGTCAAGATTGAGCAATTGTCTGATTGGCGTGGAAAAATCGTTGTCCTTCGCATTATAAACCTGGACCTCAAGAATACTGCCGCCGGAATTTTGCCAGAATTCGCTGTAATAACCGGTCAGGCGTTTGCCGAGTTCGGTATTCGGTACCAGTAGCAGTGCTTTTTTATGTCCGTCCGATAAAGCTTTGTTAACCACTTGTTCCGCGTCGTCGATCGGGCTGAGTCCGAACTGGTAAAGATTGTTTTTAACCAAGCCGGGAACATGGTTCAACGCCAATACCGGTGTGGTCAATTCCGTCGTATCAATCAGCCGGCTGATGTTTTTTTTGTTTAACGGACCGATTACTAAATCGGCGCCGTTGGCCAGCGCCTGCCGGTATAAAGTGGCCGGGTCGGCTGCAGCGCTGTCGTAGTATCGAATCTGCGGCTTGAAGCTTTGCCCGTCCCGGTTATAAGCGGCTTCAAAGCCGGCGCGTATTGCTTTGCCGGCAGAGGCGTAGGGGCCGGACTCCGGCAATAGGACGGCTATCGCTGACGGTTGTTGGTAGATGCGCCGGCTTTTGGCAAAATAAGTTTCCAGGTAGCCGGAATTTGCCGGATGCTGCGGAAAATTGCGGCGCCATTCATTGACGGCATTCTCGAAATATTCAGGGTATTGTTTTTTTGAGTTGACTACTCTGGCGAGAGCCATCCAGCCGCCCAGACTATCCGGTGGCGGGGGTTGCATGGTTTGCAGTGTTTGATCCGACAACAGGGTCAAACTTTCCAGGATCGCGGTGTAGTTGTCGTACAATCGCTGCCGGTCGTCAATATATTGACTCAACGCGATTCGCTGCCGGGCGCTTTTGAGCAATTCGCCGGCCAACGAATAAGCAAAAGCCCGTGATTGATAATAGCTTTTGATATCCGTTCTATTGAGTTGCCGCACCGATATCCTGTCCAGATGGGAAAGGGCCCGCTCCGCTTCGCCGAAACTTAGATCGATTTGCGCTTTAAGTAAATTTAACCGATTGCGCTGCCCTTGTGTGAGTTTTTCCGGTTCAACGGTGTCAATATATTTTTTTGCATCGCCGCTGTTGCCGGATTTAAACAGGGATTCCGCCGCCAGCAGCCGATAAAGGTTTTGGTTGGAGGATTTTTGTTCGGCAAGTTGTTGGTATAATTGTGCTGCCCGGGTCGGTTCTCCGGTTTGCAGTAGCTTTTCCGCCTGCGCGGCGCGGCTCGGCGGCGGCGGTGGTTCCTTATACTGTTTCGGTGTACAACCGCCGGCAAACAGCACTGAAAAAAACATCGGCAGTAGCAAATAATGACGCATAGGTTCAATCGAAAAAAAATAATTAAAGCCCTTGATGACGTTTCAAGCAAGGCAGGATTATTACGGTATCAAGTTTAATGTCCGCTAAGCAAGGTAAATTATACGTTGTTGCAACGCCAATCGGTAATTTAGCGGATTTCAGCATGCGAGCCATTGATCTGTTGCAACAGGTCGATTGGATTGCCGCCGAGGACACCCGGCATATCCGGGGACTGTTGAAGCATTACGGGATCAGCAACCGGGTAGTCGCACTGCATCAGCACAATGAAACCAAAATGATTCCCGAATTGTTGGCGAAAATGCAGGCAGGGCAATCCATTGCGCTGGTATCCGATGCCGGGACGCCGTTGCTTAGCGATCCGGGAATGCCGCTGGTCAGGGCGGCACGTCAAGCCGGCCTTGACGTGTCGCCGATACCGGGGGCTTGTGCGCTGATTGCCGCATTATCGGTCTCGGGTTTGCCGGTCAGCCGTTTTACTTTCGAAGGGTTTATCCCAAGAACCTCATCGGCACGGCAAACGTTTTTTAAGCAACGGCTGCAGTGCGAAACAACCTGGGTGTTTTATGAATCGTGCCATCGCATTCTGGAAACGGTCCGGGATATGGCGCAGGTTCTGCCGCCGCAAAGGCAAATCGTCGTTGCCAGGGAGCTGACCAAACTGTATGAAACCGTTGTCAGCGGACCGTTGCACGACATGTTGCCGCGCATCGAGCAGGACCCGAATATGCAAAAGGGCGAGTTTGTGGTCATCGTCGCCGCGGCGGAGCAAGCCGACAACACAACCGACGGCGCCGACCCCGAGCAGGAACGCATCCTGGCCATACTGCTCAGGCAATGTTCCATGAAAACGGCGGTTTCGCTGGCAGCCGAAATCACCGGCGGCCGGAAAAAAACGCTTTACCAGGCCGCTCTACGGCTGGCGGACAAGTGATCAGTCCGGCTCGCTATTTTTTCCACCGATAAATTGAACTTTCGAACACCGAATTTTCAAATCCTTGAACCTTGAACCTTGAACCTTGAACCTTGAACCTTGAACCTTGAACCTTGAACCTTGAACCTTGAACCTTGAACCTTGAACCTTGAACCTTGAACCTTGCCAATACAATACATATCAGCAAGTTGTGATTCCAATGTGAATGCCTGGGAGCGGTAGGCGTCCATGCACTCAAAGGTACAGCAACGGACTGGTTTCGCCGGAGGATTCCGGCTGCTCCGGTGGCGTTGCCGTGGCGGCGAAACCGGCGGTTGCCGCCACGGTAGCATGGCAATCAGCGTGCGAACAGATCTGCCATCGGGTGTTTCATCGTGTTTTCCTCGCTGTTAAATCGTTAAAACCTGCCGTTATATTTATTTTGGAGGGACAACTGGGTCCTCGGTATCCTCGATCAAAATCAAATCAACAAAGGGCGGTTTGCCTGAGGCATCGACAATTCCTTGGAGTGTCGCGACGCCCGGCGGCACTACCCGGCATTCCGATTTGGCGAGCCCGGTGACGGTGCGCTGCTCAAAGGGCTCGGTGGTGCTTTTATGGAATACGCCAAGCACGTTTTTTACCCAGCTGTAGATCCCCGCAGACGGTTCCACGGAAATCGTTTCAATTTCCTTAAAGATAAGCACCTGCACTTTGCCCGCCGGCGGCACAGGGAATCCCCCCCGCCACAGGGTGGCGCAGACATTGATTTCATCCAAGTCTAGTGGGGACATCTGTAAACCCGGGGCAAGGGCAATGGCGTTTTCGTTGCCGTCCAGGAAGTACAGGACTGCTTGCATGTTTTGATCGGTTTGGTTGACCAACATTAGCGTGGTTACCTGCTGCCAACGGGTGGTGGAACGGTAGGCGTCCTTGCACTCGAAGGGGCAGGACAGCACCGAACTCGCTTCGCCGGAGGATTCCACAGGGGTCGTTTCCTCGCTAAAGGCGTAAGCGGTAGTTGCCGCTATTGCCAACGAAAGGCCGGCAAGCAGCGTGCCGAGCATTTTTATGATCTGGTTTTTCATGGTATTTTCCTTATCGCAATTAAATCGTTAAAGCTTAACGCTGGTCTGCCCTTTTTCCCTCTCCGCCCCCTAACGCCGGCGGTGGGAATTTAGGGCGGGACAACGCGTTGAAACCGGTTACCAGCCGCTATTCGAAAAGGAGATCTTCGGTCTCTTCAATCAAAATCAGCGGTACTCACGGCGGATCGGCGGAATTGACCAGGGATAACACTCCGGCGCGCGTGGTCACCGGCGGCGGCGCGACGCGGCAATCGGACTTGGCGATATCCCGGACGGTGCGGCCTTCGAACGGCTCGCTGAGCGATCGATGGAAAACGCCCAGTACGTTTTTGATATAGCTGTAGACGCCGTAATCGTCCAACGCGTTCTCGAAATCGGAGACTAGCACTTCCACCACGCCGGCTTGCGGAACAACGATGCCGGCCTGCTCCAAGGTGGCGCAGACGTTGACTTCATCCAGGTCCTGTTCGGACAGGTAAGTCAAACCGGTGGCAATGATGTCTTCGTTGTCGTTGAGAAATACCAACTGTGCGTACATGCTGCGGTCCGGACTTTCATTGCCCAGTCCCAGTGTGGTGACCAACCGCCATCTGGTCGTGGAGCGGTAAGCGTCCTTACATTCGAAAGGACTGGACAATACCGAACTGCGTTCGCCCAGGGACACGATGGCCGTGTTATCGACTTTTAAAGTCCAGTATTTGAAAATGCCCTCAAATTCTATCCTGGAATCGCCGATACACAATTGCCAATTGCCGATGGCCGGTTCGCCGTCGAATTGGTAGAGATCGCTGCCTGGCTCGCCGGAATTGGCGGTATCCGGATTGGGCAAATAATCGCAAATTGAATCACTAAAGCAGATAATTCCAACGTCGCCCAACGTGCTGCCCATTAGCTCGGCATCATTGAACGAAGAAGCGATAAACGTGATAGGGAAGTTATCGACCAGGAGGTTACGGTCGCCGTCCACGGAGCCCGGCACTCCCGGACGGGCGAACAGGGTCAGCACTGTCCCCGAAGGACTGGTCAATTTGGCGGTCAGGCCCAGGCCGCCGACCCAGAAGTGGAGGATGCCGAGCTTGACTTCCACCGCGCCTTTGACGGTATCGCTGCCGTCCTGCACAATGGTGACGGTATCGCAAGCCATGCCGGTGGTGCCGTCTCCCGGCGTATAGCCGTTAACGGGGATGGCCTTATTCGGATTGGAAGTCAATGTTTCCACATCGGCCCATGCCGGCGCCGAGGATAACAACAGCAAAGCACAGGGGACTGCTAATCATTCGATCATGACTTTTCTCCTTGTATAGGTGATGAAAGTGTACCGCTATGCAACAGCGCCGGTGAAAAGAAAGAGTCAGCAGGTTTTTGCTTAGATAGATTTATCTTGCGCCGCCATTGCAGCAATAGCCACTATAAACGAGTGTAAGTCAATAGTGAATATTGTCAATACGGCGGTGCGACCGGCCGGCGCATCCGCACGCCGAGTTGCTTGATAGTTAATCATTTGATTAAATTGGCTTTACTGGAGGAGAAAAAGCTGGTATACGGTTGTCGCCTTAACCTGACGGATTTTATGGAAAAGGGTTTTTTCGTTTTTGTGAGTAAATTCACATATTCAGGCTATCGGCAATTACGATTGACGGTAAACTACGGCCACAGCTTGCAGCTTTTGCTTGGAATCCCCTTTGCAAGACATGGTCGGAACAGACCAAATTCCGGTTAAGGATTCTGTAAATTTGAAAAGGTTGAGATGACATATATGTCAAACGTTTCGCGTCGGTTGTTTTTCAAATTGATGACCTTTCCCGGCTTGTTATTTACCGGGGTTATGGCTAAAGCGGTTAAACAAAACTCGGGTTGCCGGATCTGCTTGGACTGGAAGCGTATCCCGATATTTCTGATACCGCCCGATCAAACACCGGCCGCAGTGGAACGTGGGGTGGCAAAGAAAATGGCCGCTAAAGCGTCAGCCAATACCGTGTATGACCGAAAGCTGGCCGATGGCTGCTTGTGGCTGACCCGGCAGGCATAACGCAGAGAATATAATGGCTTTAGCGGCGCACCCGAAGGGATTCAGCGGGAGAAGATTGTACGGCTTGCTTGCAAAATGCCGGATTCAACGGCAATTTATGGATTCTTCATGATGACTCGCCATGACGCGTTTTACTATTCCGATTACATTATTGCGGCACAGATTGAAACTGATTGCCGTTCGCATCGATGGAGAAATCAGTTCATCGTCGATGCCGGCGTATTACCGGGCAGTGCCGGCGGCGAGGCGCCGTTGTTGACCGTTGGGGCGCTGGCGATACGGACCGCCCGGTATATCCGGGATTTGGCGGCAAAAAAAAGAATTGCTTTGATGCCGGCTGGTCTAGCGATGTTTTTATTGGTAGGGCAACTGATTATTTCATATTTGTGTGGTATAAAAGCAGCAAGCATACTTCATTTGACGATTGGTGGGTGCCGGAAAAATGAAAACCTTTATTGCCAATTTGGTTCAAGAGAATCAAGCCGACGCGACCAGGCTGCTGCAAATATTGAGGGCGGTGCAGAACGAATATCACTATGTGCCGGCCGAGGCCATTGAATTGATCGCCCGCTTGCTAAATATGCCGCGTATCCGCGTTACCGGCGCGGTTGAATTCTACAGTTTCCTGCATCTGCAGCCCCAGGGCGCCTATGAACTGCTGATCAGCGATTCCGTCACCGATCACATGCTGGGCAAGTCCGGCATAATCGACAAACTGAGCGAAAAACTGCAGGTCAACGTTGGCCAGGTTAGAGCCGATGGCCTGGTCAGCCTGCATAATACCGCCTGTACCGGCATGTGTGACCAGGGGCCGGCCGGGCTGGTCAACGGTTATGCCTTGACGTGCTTGAATGAACCAAAAATTGACCGGATAGCGCAATTGATCGAGCAACGATTGCCGCTTGTGCAGTGGCCGGATCACTTGTTTCATGTCGAAGATAATATACGCAACCCCGGCTTATTGTTAAGCAGCCGAATCGAACCGGGGGCATGTCTTAAGGCTGCTTTTGCCAGGGGATTGGCTGCAACACTGGACGAAATCGATCAATCCGGATTGCGCGGACGCGGCGGGGCCGGGTTCAATACCGCGATGAAATGGCGTTTTTGCCGGCAGGAAGGGCAAACTGAACGCTATGTGGTGTGCAATGCCGACGAAGGTGAACCCGGCACCTTCAAAGACCGGGTGTTGTTGAACAGTTATGCCGATCAGGTCATCGAAGGCATGACCTTGTGTGCGGCCATCGTAGGGGCAAAACAGGGATTCATTTATTTACGCGGTGAATATTTGCACCTCTTTGAAAAATTACAAAATATATTGCAGCAGCGCCGGCAACAAGGCTTGTTGGGCCGGGCCATACTGCAGCAGAATTTTGACTTTGACATTGAAATCCGGTTGGGAGCGGGTGCCTATATTTGCGGCGAAGAATCGGCGCTGATCGAATCGCTGGAAGGCAAACCGGGCATTCCGCGCAATCGGCCCCCTTATCCGGTCAGCGAAGGCTATTTGGGCAAACCGACAGTGGTCAATAACGTGGAGACCTTTGCCGCCGCCGCCAAAATTGCTGTCGCCGGCGGAGATTGGTTTGCCGCCTGCGGTACGCAGCAATCAAAGGGCAGCAAAATTCTCAGCATTAGCGGCGACTGCGCCAAACCGGGCATCTATGAATATGCGTTCGGGACCGAAATCCGGACCGTGTTGCAGGATTGTGGCGCGGCCGATGTGTTGGGCGTGCAAATTGGCGGTCCTTCCGGCAGTTTTATTGCGCCGCCGGAATTCGGGCGCAAGCTGGGTTTTGAGGATCTGGCCACCGGCGGTTCTTTTATCATTTTCAACAACAGCCGCTCCATCGTGGAAATCGTCCGCAATTTCACCCATTTTTTTGCCGATGAAAGTTGCGGCTTTTGTACGCCGTGCCGGGTCGGCACCGCTTTGCTGAAACAACAACTGGACAAGCTTTATAACGGCCATAGCTCGGCAGGAGACTTGGTCGAACTGGAAAAGCTAAGCCGCCTGGTTAAGGCAACCAGTCATTGCGGTCTGGGACAAACCGCCGCCAATCCGGTATTGACCACGCTGCAACGCTTTCCGGAATATTATCAATCGCTGTTGCAGGAGATCAGTTTCGAGCCCGGTTTCGATCTGGATGCCGCTCTAGGGGCCGCCCGGGAATTGACCCGACGCGACGATAAAGGCGCCCATTTAACGCAGACGGGGGAATGACGTGAGCAAAACCATTAACATCGACGGCTTGGAAATTCCGTTTACCGAGGGGCAGACCATTATCGAGGCGGCTGCCGCGGCCGGTGTGTACATCCCCCATTTGTGCCATGATCCGCAATTAAGCCCGCACGGCAGTTGTAAACTGTGCACGGTTTCCGTCAACGGCCGCAATTGTTCCGCATGCACTTTTCCCGCGGCCGAGGGCCAGCAGGTGCTCAATAACACCGAAGAGCTGAATGACGCACGGAAAATGATTACCCGCATGTTGTTCGTGGAAGGTAATCACTTTTGCCCCTGCTGCGAGAAAAGCGGCAATTGCCGGTTGCAGGCGGTGGCCTATTACCTGAACATGCTGGATAACCACTTCCCGCAGTTTTTTCCCCAGCGGGAATTGGACGCCAGCCATCCGGATATCGTTATCGACCATGACCGTTGTATTTTTTGTACCCTGTGTGTACGAGCCTCGGAACAATTGGACGGCAAGCAGGTATTCGCGGTTTCCGGGCGGGGCATAAATAAACGGCTCATTGTCAATTCAACGTCGGGCAAGTTGCAGGATAGCGATATTGATGTTAATGATGAAGCGGCGCATATTTGTCCGACAGGCGCCATTCTGATCAGGCATACCGCCTATCAAGTACCGATCGGTGAACGAATTTACGATAACCAGGGGATTGATAAAGTCACTTTGGAGCAGGAGGGTGCTCCGCGTGGCAGATAAAATCCGCATAGCGACCACGTCGCTGGCCGGTTGTTTCGGTTGTCATATGTCGCTGCTCGACATTGATGAGCGCATCCTGGAACTAGCGGAGGCTGTGGAATTTAATCGGTCGCCGATTACCGATATCAAACAATGCACTGCCAGCGACATCGGGCTGATTGAAGGCGGTGTCTGCAATGCAGAGAATGTCCATATTCTGAGGGAATTTCGCAAAAACTGCCGGATTTTGGTGGCGGTTGGCGCCTGCGCCATTAACGGCGGTTTGCCGGCAATGCGCAATTTTGTGCCGCTGCAGGATTGTCTGCGCGAAGCCTATGTCGACGGTATCGGTGTGGAGCAGCCGCAGATTCCCGATGACCCGGAACTGCCGCTGCTGTTGGATAAAGTGCACCCCATCCACGAATTGGTTAAGGTGGATTATTTCTTGCCCGGTTGTCCGCCTGCCGCCGATGTGTTCTGGGAATTTTTGACTGATTTGCTGGCCGGCCGGGAATTTGCGCTGCCTTACCGGCTGGTGCATTATGATTAGTGAGTGGATTTGCATTGGTTTCGATGCCTGGGAAATGTTATAAAGCCGGATAGTCTGCGATTAAGTTGCGTGTGCCGGCGAGTTATTTTATTGTGCCGGTGCTGTTATGTAGTAGAGAGGTGCAATTATGACTGACAAAACAGACTGGAAGGGACTGTCCGCAACGTTGCCGGGTGTCGGAGCTGCATTGTTGCCGCAGCTTTCCTGCCCGGCCTGTTGGCCCGCTTACACCGCTTTGCTCAGTTCCCTGGGGGTGGGTTTTATCAATTATTCACCGTGGTTGTTGCCGGGAACCCTGGCGCTGTTGATGTTGGCGGTGATCATGCTTTTTGTGCAGGCGCGAAAGCAAGGCGCTTATGTAACCTTTTTCGTCGGTTTTGCCGCAGCAGTGTTGATCGGGGTAGGTAAATTCGTATTGGCGGCGGATTTGGCCGTTTACTCGGGGGCTGTACTGTTATTTCTTGTATCACTGTATAACGCCTGGCCGAAAAAAAACGGCCAAGCTAATTCCTGTTCAACATGTGAAGCGGACAATGCCGAACCGCAGCGATTTGTCGATCACGACGAAATCGATCGATTGAATGAGACGTTAATCGATTCGTTGGTCCCAATTCATGGGAATACGGCATTAACCGCAACAAAAGCTGATCAACACCAGCCACAGCCGATTTTACAATCGGTTTTTACCTGCCCTGCATGCGGTTTTGCAAAGGAAGAGACCATGCCCACGGATTCCTGCCAATATTTTTATGAATGCAGCAAATGCCATAAATTGTTTAAACCATTGCCTGGCGACTGCTGCGTGTTTTGCTCGTACGGCTCGGTACCTTGTCCGCCGGTCCAGTTGGCCAAGTGCGGCTGCTGAATTAACCAGTGCGTAAATCCTATGACCTACCAACATCTTGAATCAGCGGAAAATAAAGAGCGGCTAAAACGTGTCGCCATCGATCCGGTCAGCCGGGTGGAAGGGCACGGTAAGGTAACGCTATTGCTTGATGAGCACAACCAAGTTAAACAGGCACGCCTGCATATCGTGGAATTCCGTGGTTTTGAACGCTTCATACAAGGCAGGCCTTATTGGGAATTGCCGGTTTTGGTGCAGCGATTATGTGGAATTTGCCCGGTAAGCCATCACTTGGCGGCGGCAAAAGCGATCGATCAGTTGGTAGGCATAGACCCGGACAGCTTGCCGCCGACAGCCGATAAGCTGCGCCGATTACTGCATTTCGGGCAGGTGCTGCAGTCCCATGCGCTGCATTTTTTCCATCTTGCCAGTCCGGATTTATTGTTCGGCTTTGACAGCGAGGTCGCCAAACGCAATGTGCTGGCGGTGCTGCAGCACTATCCGGACATCGGTCTGCAAGGCGTCAAAATGCGTAAGTACGGTCAGGAAGTGATCCGGACGATCACCGGCAAGCGCGTGCACGGCACCGCCGCGATACCCGGCGGTATGAATAAGGCACTGTCCCAGGCGGAGCGGGATTATTTATTACAGGACATCGATCAGGTCATTGCGTGGTCCGCGCAGGCGGTGCAATTGATCAAAACCATGTATTGCAGCCACCAGCCTTATTTTGATGAGTTCGCTACCGTGCCGGGCAATTTTATGAGTTTAACGGCGCAGCAAGGTGCCCTGGAACTGTATCACGGTGGCCTGCGCGCTAAAAACGCGCAAGCGGAAACAATTTTCGATCATGTCGATTATTGCCGCTATTTTGATTACCTCCATGAGCAGGTCAAATCCTGGACCTATATGAAGTTTCCCTACTTCGTGTCGCTTGGCGCCGCGCAAGGCTGGTACCGCGTCGGTCCGCTGGCCCGGGTCAATAATTGTGATTTCATCAATACTCCGCAAGCGGAAGCGGCGCGCCGGGATTTCAAAGCGCATGGCGACGGCGGCATGGTGCACAGCACCCTGGCTTATCACTGGGCGCGCATGATCGAGGCCCTGCATTGTGCCGAATCGATCCGGCAATTGCTGCTCGATGCGGAGATCACCGGCAGCGATTTGTCGGCACAGCGCGACAGGCGCTTTGAAGGAATCGGCGTTATTGAAGCGCCGCGGGGCACGTTGTTTCATCATTATCAGGTCAATGAACAGGATATCGTTACGAAAGCCAATTTAATCGTATCCACCACCAGCAATAACACCGCGATGAATGAGTCGATCCGGCAGGTGGCGGCGGAATATTTATCCGGTAAAGAATTGACTGAGCCGCTGCTCAATCAGATCGAAGTGGCGATACGCGCATACGATCCCTGCTTGTCCTGCGCCACCCACGCTTTGGGAAAAATGCCGTTGCAATTGGAACTGCGCGATGCGCAGGGCAGGCTGCTGGATCAGTTGCGTAAACAGGGCAACGGAGAAATTAATCGCCTGATGGCGGATGATTAAGCCGGTACTGTTATTTGCTTGCGGCAATCCCAGCCGCGGCGACGATGCCTTGGGGCCGATGTTGTTGCAAAAAGTCGGCGAATCGACGCTCATCGACTTTGAACAGGTTGAATTGTTAAGCGATTTTCAACTGCAGATTGAACACGCGATGGATCTGCGCCAGCGGCGGCTGGTATTATTCGCCGATGCCTCAGCTAGCTGCAAAGCCCCCTTTGAATTCAGCCGCCTACAGCCCGCCTATGATCCAACCTATACTAGCCACGCAATGAGTCCGGCGTCGGTATTGTCGGTTTACCAATCCGTCTATAAACAACCACCACCCCCCGCTTTTTTGCTCGGCATCAAAGCGGAACAATTCGAGCTGGGGCGGGATTTGAGCTGCGATGCTCAAGAGCATTTGCGGCAGGCCGGCGATTTTACTGAAGAGCTGTTGTGTTCGCCGGTTTTGGAACATTGGCTGCGATATGTTCCGCCTGAATATTAGTCTCGCATTGCAGTCGCTGTTATGAATGCTCGAATAGAGCCACAAATGCACACCTTCGTGTCCGTTTGTAGTTCAGTCCTCTCCGTGCGGTGGCTTCGCTGCAAAAATCGTCAGCTTGAGTTCCGCATCATCGATCAAAACGTATTCCGGCTTCTTGCCTGAGAGCTTCTCGCTTTCGGTGATGATGATCGGCACCCCCTCTCCCCGCTTATCCATGATGAAGTTCCGTTGACTGCCGATGGCGTCCACATTCATCGGGCAGCGGGCCAGCAAGGAACTGATTAATTCGTTCCGCGCCGATTGCCGTTCCGAAATGCTCTCAATGGTCATGGTGTTGGGGATCGTACCGGGGGAGAAGAGTTCCAGCCGATCCGAAAACAGGTGCAGGCGAATTTTTGAGCCGTATATGGAGTAATCCCCATGGGCGACTGCGTTAACTATCGCCTCGAAGACCGCATTCATGGAAAACTGCGGGGTTTCAATTCGGTTGGGAGCCTTGATGGCGAAGACCCGCATGTTTCGCTCCACAAACTTGCAAGCATCCCGAATTTGAATATCCAGCGGGCCAGTGATATCCTTGGCGTCCAATTGATAGGCCGCATTACGCTCGACGCCTCGTTAACATACAGCCTGAATGAAAGCGCTGGACATGAAAGATTCGGGTGCATCCGATGCCATCAAAATTCCGCTGATTGTTGCCCGCATGGCACCATCTTCGTCCTTGACAACGAGTTTCATCTTTTCCAGAAATTCTTGGTCTGCTTTAGGCGAGATAACCGTTCGGAATCGATTCCACAACTTCGGGTTCAAATCACTGAGTGATGTACCGGGAACCGCCTGCTCATCGAAGCGAATGAGCCGCGCCTGACTGCGCTGCTGGAATAATCGCGCCAGCATATCTGGCTTCATCTCCCGCTTGGAACTCCCGATGCGGCGAAAATAGCCATTGGGGCTCTTGTGAATAAACAGACTCCGGGGCACATCGATTCGCAGGATGGTTCTCTCTCCCCCTTGTTGGTGGGGCACAATGAGTTTGCGAATCACGCAATCCAGGGGGGGATCAATCGAGTCGTTGCAAATGGAACGAATCCACCCTTCGACGATATCCAAGTTCTCCGGCAGTATCCCTCTGATCTCTCGGCTCTTGTCATCAACCCCCAGAAGAATGATACCGGATGCCGTATTCGCCATGGCTGCCAGTTCGTCTGCCATACCATCCCTGTACGGACCAATAACCTTGTTGCCGCTGAATTTCACGGACTTGAGTTCAAGTACAGAATCTTCGCCCAAGGCGATCTGTTTAAGTAGGTCTGAAATATTATCGTACATCATTGACTGCCATTAATCCTGTTTTCGATCTCAGTAAACCAGCCGTTGATTACATCAGAAAAATCCGAAAAAAACGCAGCCTGTTCTGAATTTACCGCTGGTTCCGGTATGAACACGGATATCTGAACCGTCAATTTCCCCCAATGGATGGTCAAAAAAGGCCCGGGCATCAAAGATGGGGGACTTTCCGGTATCATTCAACGCTTCAAACATACCAACCGTCTTCATAGTGCGATTCCCATTTTGTATGCTATCCGCTTGGCCAGTTCCCTGAAGTCTTTTTTAGCGTCTTGCACGGCATTGGCATGTGCGCCGATCGCGCCGTCGGCCGAAGTGAGATTGAATATAGGCTTGCGATGTTCCTGCGCCATAGGAATCAAACTACGGTAATGTTTGATCGTTGCCAGGCAATAGGGGTCATTTTCCTGCCGAATGGGTGTATCGGACGGACTTTCATTTAATACGCATTCCCGGTAAACGCCGGGAATGCGCTGCACCCATTTGTCGTAGGCTTTGGCGGGGCGATCCAGTCTTACGCTATGTTGCTGGCAAAGATAGCCAATGGGCTGCATACGGCCTTTTGGCAACTGGAAACCGGGGAAGCCGGATTTATCCGTACTATTGTTCCAGTTATTCAGTCTTTTCTGCCATAGGTTTTTCCAGCTACGCAGCGTCGGCCCCAGATTTTTCAAACCTTGCAGGGAAAATAAATCGGCGCCGAGCGGAATAACTACATAATCCGTTGCCAGCAACACGGAACGGTTGATCGCGCCCAGATTGGGACCGATATCGACGAGAACCATATCGGCCTGTACTTTTCCGGCCGCCATTTGCATAACCTGCCAAAAAGAGCTGAGGATGCGCATCGGTCGATACAGGTTGTTGTCGCCCATGCTATTTGGCCATTCCGCCGACAGCGTATCCTCGTATCCGGATAGACTGACGTCGCCAGGTAGAAGATAGAGGTCTGTTGCAATATTTTGCAACACCGGTTCGGCGATATCGCCCACGCTTGCCAACGGCTTGACGCATTGATAGATGGTCGAACCCACATTTTGTTGGTTCCAAATGGTTTCTATAGTGCCTTCATCCAGAAAAGCCGCCGTCAGATTGGCCTGCGGATCAAGGTCGATAATTATCACACGCTTTCTTAAACCGGCGTATGTCCAGGCCAGATGATAAATAAGAGAGGTTTTTCCGACCCCGCCTTTGTTGTTAAAAAACGTCAGTACCGGGAGGCTCATCGTTTGCCTCTCAAGATACACAATACGGCACTTTGGTTGGTTTCAAATTCGGGTGGCGGATTTCCGTTTTTTTCCATTTCCCTTCTGGCGGTGGCGATACCTCGACCAAAGGCTTGGATAAAGCCGAACGTCTTCAGCACATCGCCGATGTTCGGATTTCGGTAGTCCGTTATACCCGGGCTGCCGAAATTTTCCGAAGTCACATTGCCGTAAGGGCCGCCGGGGCTGTTGATTTCGATGCGATCGTTAAACCAGTACACCCGCACCGGCGCATTGGTGCTTTCGTAGGTGCGGTGCAACACTGCGTTGTACAGTATTTGCTGGATGGCTGCAGATGGATAGGGCATTTCTTTGATGTGAACCGGTGCAGAGGTAATGTCGATACCAACACGGTTGTGAGCCTTGAGTTTTTCTTCAGTTCGGCGGAGCATCTCTACTATCGCGCCGCCTATGGTTTCTTCATCGATCACCGGATCCGCCAGCTCGGTACCGTCTATGCGTAAAAACTGGATATAAGCACCAGGGAGGAAATCTTGCGGACTTTTGCCGACAGCCAATAATCCGAGCAAAGTCGGAGTTGTGTCGTCGGGCGAAACGATCATTTTGCACGATGCCAAGCGTTTTTCATAGGTTCGGCTGTTCGCCTCCAACACGTCTACGGCAAAGGCTGCAGGCAGAAATTCATTTTCGAATATTGTTTTCGAAAGGTCAGTGATCTTGGCGCTTGGAACAGGATAAATATCGAACGGGAGATTTTTGTATCTCCTTTTTTCGTTGAGAATGCGTTCCTCCTGCTCATTGGCGATGGAACGGCGTGGGCCGGTCCTTATCCATATTCGACCGTCATATTTAACCGGTGGCATGTCTGACGGCATAACGGTCACTACTGCCATTTCAGCGCTTTTCAAGAGCCTTTTTTCTACGGACAAGACCGGCAACGGTAAAATATTGCCATCGGTTTTCATATCCGCAAGGGATAGCAAGAGTTGATCAGTTACTTCCAATCCGGAGGGCTCGCCATTATCCTTTGCACCGATAAACAACACGCCTGGCTCGTTGTGGGCCGGCAAATCGTTGGCAAAAGCGCATACGGCCTGACGTGCTTTTTTAGGGACATCGCCTTTAAAGGTTGCTTTACGTTCGGCTCTATCTGATTCGGTATCGTCAAGTAACGCGATCAATTCTTCATCGGTCAGTCTTTGCATTCTTGTCACTCCAAGACAAACTCTTAACTGGTCTGGTCAATTCTATTAAACCACTTCACCTTTATGATTGCGAACGGTCCTATGCAGTTTAAAGTTATTTGAGCGGTACCTCGGTGTTGGATTTAATCCCTTTATTACGGATATATGCTGAAATAGCTTTAAAGATGCAGCGAAGGATTATTTGTCTTTCATTAATTCTGTCAGCATGGCCAAAGCCTTGCCCCGATGGCTCAACACATTCTTTCGCTCCGGCGTTAATTCGGCGGAAGCGCAGTTTTCCAGCGGAACCCAAAATATAGGATCGTAGCCGAAGCCGTTTTCTCCGGCAGGGCGGTGTAATATTCGTCCTTCCCACACGCCCTGCGCAATCAACGGAAAGGGGTCCAGTTCGTGTTCCATGAACACCATAATGCAGATAAAACGGGCGGTGCGCAGATGTTCGGGAACACTGATAAGCTCCTGCAGAACTTTTTGCAGATTCTGTTTGTCAGTGGCGGCATGTCCGGCGTAACGGGCCGAGGTTACACCGGGGGCGCCGTTTAATGCGTCGACAACCAAGCCCGAGTCGTCGGCGATGGCTGGCAGGCCGCTGAAGCGTGCGGCATTTCTGGCTTTAATTATGGCATTTTCCACGAAGCTGGTGCCGGTTTCAGCCGCTTCGGGAACATTGTATTCAGATTGGGGAACAATCGGGTGTTGTTGCAGGATCGCTTGAATTTCCCTAATTTTTCCCGGATTGCCGCTGGCAAGCACGATTTTCCGGGTTTTGCCAATGGTCATTTGATCAGCGCCAAGGCTTGTTGCTGTTTTTCAAGCAGTTGATTGATACCCCGTGCGGCAAGCTCCAGCATGGCGCTCAATTCGTCTTTTCGAAAGGCATGCCCCTCCGCTGTTCCCTGCAACTCAATGAACGCACCGGCATCGTTCATGACCACGTTCATATCGGTTTCCGCATTACTGTCTTCAGCGTAATCGAGATCCAAAATCGCAGTGCCCTGGTAGATGCCCACCGATATCGATGCAAGTTGGCCGTGCAGCGGATCTTTTTTAATGAGTTTCTCATCGAGCATTTTTTTTATCGCTAACGTCAAAGCGACAAAACCACCGGTAATCGATGCGGTCCTCGTTCCTCCGTCCGCTTGGATAACGTCGCAGTCAACGGTTATTGTCCTTTCGCCCAGCGCGCTCAGGTCGACGGCGGCGCGCAAGGATCTGCCGATCAAGCGTTGAATCTCTAAGGTCCGTCCGCCTTGTCTGCCGTGGCTGGCCTCCCGACTCATACGATCATGAGTCGATCGGGGCAGCATGCCGTATTCCGCGGTAACCCAGCCTTCACCTTTGCCTTTTAAAAAGCGCGGTACCCGATTTTCAACGCTGGCGTTGCATAAAACCCGGGTATCGCCGAATTCGACCAATACCGAACCTTCCGCATGTTTAGTAAAACCGCAGGTGAATTTGATTTCTCGCAATTGATCAGGGTCGCGTCCGCTGGGTCTCATAATGATTCTCGCCAAATAAAAAACCAAACAGTATACCTGAAACTGTTTTTTTTATGATCAGATTTGCGCCGCTGGGTTGCTGACCGTCAGCCATTTTAACCGGTTTGAACAAATCTCGGTGTGCTGTGCGTTGAAATTCTCGGCATAGGGGAACAAACTGGGCTTTTCCCGGCCGGTCCTCGAATTAATGCCGTAATGCTTTTTTAAATTCGGCAACGGTTTGGGGCCGGTCTTTTTGCTTAACTTGCATTGCCCAGTCGATGGCTTCCAACAGATAGGCTGGAAATTTCCTTTTATACGCTTTGGCAGCAGGAATCAGCGGGTCATTTTTTTCTCTATCGGGAGCAGGTACCGGTCTTTTTCCGTCCAGGCAGGCCCGCATGCTGGCGCCTACTGCATAGATGTCGCTCCATGGGCCGATTATTCCATCAGCAGCGTGTTGTTCAACAGGGGAAAAACCTTTGGTTAATATAATACTTTTTAAATCCTGTTGCCGTACCGGGTATGACTGGATAGCCCCAAAATCCAATAATAGGGGGTTATTGCCGGGGCGGACCAGGATATTGCCCGGTTTGATATCGAGATGCACCAGATTGTGGTTATGCACGGTTTCAATACCGTTCAGCAATTCGCTGAAAATGGTGACCAGAAACTGTTCGGTAATATTGCAGCTTTTATTTAACAGCAGTTTTTCCAGGGTAACGCCATAATAATAGGTCATGACCAAATAGGCGGTGGAATTCGCGCTAAAAAAATTGGTTACCTCGATAATGGTGGGATGCTTTACTTTTGCAAGAACCTTGGCTTCTTCAAAAAACAGGGATCTGCCGCGCAGGAACATCGGTTTGGTTTTTTCACTGTTGGCAACGATAATATTGTTCCAGGTGCGGTGCGCCAACTTTCTCGGCAGGTACTCTTTGATGGCGACTTGCGTTTGATCGCTGAGTTGACGGGCAATGTAGACGGAACTGAAGCCGCCGTGCACCAATTCACGCTCAATCATATACTGGTCTATAATGGTGCCGGATTGCAGGTAATTCCACTTTTTGGGATAGGTTTCGGGATCGTAGTATTCAGCCATGTATCGGTTGTCAGGTTGATTCCTGGTTTAGTATAGGTGAAAAATGATCAGAAGTATGACAGCATTTGCCGGTGGTGAAACCAAGATCGGCATATATACCATAAATTGTGAATTACGGTCAGTAAACCATCGCTATTGTGATATTTTTTTAAAAATTCCCGAGCGGTTCCGATTTGCCGAAGCCGATATTCGGTTTGCAATCGCCCAACAAGTAAAACGGGGTAAGGTTGAGTGCTCATTGAGCTATAATAAACAGGCAGTTGATAGCAATTTGTTGCTGGTTAATCAGCCAGCCGTTAAAGCGTTGCTCGAGACAACCGGCGAAATTGAACGGCAAATGCAAAATCACCGGGCCTTTTCGGCGTTGGATGTGCTGCTGTTTCCCGGTATTCAGCAAGAACCGGAATTTGATGTGCGGCAGTTGATGCCGGCTATCAATCAGTTGATTGAGATAACGTTGAAAAAGCTGCTGGCGGTTCGGGAACGGGAAGGTGAGCAGTTGGGGCAGGTCATTGAACAACGCTGTGCAAGAATGACCGGCTATATCACATCTGCCAGGCAACGGATGCCGGAAGCCTTGCAAAATCTGCGCAATAAATTGACGGCCCGAATTAACGAACTGCTTGCCGAGCCAGATTTTGAGCGGTTAGAGCAAGAGCTGGTGTTTTTGGCCCAGAAACTGGATATCGATGAAGAACTGGATCGATTGGATACCCATATTAAAGAAGTTCTTAGGGTGATTAGGCAAAGTGAGCCGGTAGGCCGGAGATTGGATTTTTTGATGCAGGAAATGAATCGTGAGGCGAATACATTAGGTTCCAAAGCAGCCGATAAGGAAATTACGCAAATAGCTATTGAGCTTAAAGTATTAATTGAACAAATGCGCGAGCAAGTACAAAATATCGAGTAATGATGAGCACAGGCAAATTATATATCGTATCCGCTCCGTCCGGTGCCGGCAAAACCAGTTTGGTGAGGCGATTAACGGCTGACTTGGATAAATTGGTGGTGTCCGTTTCGCATACCACAAGAAAACAACGCCCCGGAGAACGGCACGGCGTCGACTATTATTTTGTCACTGACGATGAATTTAATGCGATGCTCGAGAGAGGCGCATTCCTTGAATATGCCCGTGTGTTTGATAATTATTACGGAACCGCGTTGCAGACTGTTGAGGAAAATCTAAAAAGTGGTCTCGATGTCATACTGGAAATCGATTGGCAAGGCGCCCAACAGGTTAAAAAACGTTTGCCGGATAGTTATTCGATTTTTATCCTGCCTCCTTCAACGGCGGAGCTGGAATTGCGGCTCCGCAGCAGAGGCCAGGACAGTGAAGCGATAATAGCTCGCCGTATGCAAGAGGCAGTGACTGAAATCAGCCATTTCGACGAGTACGATTTTCTGGTTGTCAACGATGATTTCGACGAAGCCTTGAATCAGTTGAAAAGCGTGGTCACTTCAAATCGCATGGGATGCATCAGGCAAAAATCGGCGCTTAAACAATTACTCAGCGACCTGCTGCAATAATTGGTGATGCGCGGACGGGCTATCCGGGGGCGCCCGTTCCCTTCTTGATAAGCCGGCGGGAACTGTTTTTTATGACGACTAAATTGTGGCGCCGCCGACTGCTTCGGCGGCGTTCTTTCAGCGTCATTTGCTTGACCAGCGATTTGGTTCTCGGGTCATTGTGGATGGAACGGACGATATATTCCCGTATTGTTATGCGTTGTCCTTTGAAGGGATTCCTGTTCAGCCGGTCGATAACCCTTTTGGCGGCAGTGTCCGGCGTTATGATCAGCAAACCGTGGTATTCCTCGGTATTAAGATCATTGTCTTTCAAGCCGATAATTTTCACTTCTTCCAATTTGCCGGCAGCGCTGAACAAATTCAGGCGGTTTTTTTTTAATGCCGGTTTTACAAAATCGATGATCTCCTGGTGATTGGTGCTGGCAGGAATATTTTTTAGAAAAACAAGCATAATGTTATCGGCATAATAAATTTTTTTATTATAAAACAATAAAAAATTAAATATAGCCGTTTTCTATCACCGGCAGCACCTGATAATGGATGCCGGAATTTTTGAATTCATTGTTCAATTTATCCAATAACGCAGCAAGATCCTGTTCCGGTAAAAACATTTGGAAGCGGATTCTTTTTTGTCTGCCGCTGACCTGTTCCGCCAAGGATAGCCCGGTGTTTTTATGGTCATGCGCATAAACCGGAAAACTGTTAAAGCCGTCTTCAGCCTCAAAAGTCAACAGGCAGTCGACAATCGCCTCCTCAAGTGCAGGCGGTACATTTAAAGTCACTAATAGTTCGGATGTTCTCATTGAACTGTCTCCCGCGGTATGCCAAAGCGGCGGTAAAGTATGGGCAGCAAAATCAAAGTCAACAAAGTTGACGATACCAGGCCCCCGATGACCACTATAGCCAAGGGCCGTTGAATTTCGGAACCGGGGCCGGTAGCAAACAGCAGCGGCAGCAATCCGAAAGCGGCGATACCGGCGGTCATTAACACCGGACGCAGACGGCGGGCGGAGCCGACTACCACAACTTCGGCGATAGCCATGCCTTTGGCTTTGAGCTGATTAAAATAGGTGAGCATCACTACGCCGTTCAGCACTGCGATGCCCAGCAAGGCGATAAAGCCGACGGACGCAGGTACGGACAGGTATTCTCCGGAAATCCACAGCGCAAAAACACCGCCGATCATTGCCAGCGGAATATTCGACAGAACCAATACGGCCTGACGCACCGATGCAAAGGTGGTAAATAACAACAAAAATATCAATCCCAGCGAAACTGGAATGACCAACGCCAGGCGGGCGGAGGCGCGTTGTTGATTTTCGAACTGGCCGCCCCATTCGACGTAATAGCCGATCGGTAATTCAACCTGCTCGGCAACGGCTTTGCGGGCCTCGTCAACGAAGCCGACCAGATCGCGGCCTTGGACGTTGCTGCGTACTACTACAAAGCGTTGACCTCGTTGTCTGGCCACCGATACCACACCTTCTACACGTTTCAATTCGGCGATTTCAGTCAGCGGTACGTGTCCGCCGCCGGGCAAGCTGATTTGCAGGTTTTCAAAGGCTTCGGTATTGGCTATTTCGCCGCGTATTGTCAGAGGAGTACGTTTAACGCCTTCCTGCACGATTCCCAGCCTCAAGCCTTCAATCTGGGCACGCAGAAAGCTTTCAATGCTGTCGGTGTCCAATCCCAGGCGGCCTGCCGCCAGCCGGTCGATTTGCAATTGCAGATACTGCATGCCTTCATTTTGCGCGGTGAAAACATCCGAGGCGCCATCGATCGTGTTTAGCACGGCGGCAATTTGCTCCGCCTTGCGGTTCAACACAGCCAGATCTGTGCCGAATAGTTTTACCGCCACGTCGCCGCGCACCCCGGTGAGCATTTCGGAAACCCGCATTTCAATCGGCTGGGTGAATCCAAAGGCGATGCCGGGTGTTTCATCCATTGCCTTGCGGATTTTTTCGATCAATTGTTCCTTGTTGTCCATACGCCATTCATCTCGGGGTTTTAACTGCATGAACACGTCGGTTTCATTCGGACCCATCGGATCAAGGCCGATTTCGTCGGCCCCGACACGGGAAACGATGCGTGTAACCTCGGGCACTTTTGCAAGAATATTTTTTTGTACCTGAATATCCAACGCGACAGACTCCTGCAGCGAAATGGAGGGCAATTTTTCCAACTGCACAATGATGTCGCCTTCATCCATAGTCGGCATAAAGGTACTGCCGATCTGAAAGAAGGTAACCATGGTAATGGCCAGCAACGCACCGGCGGCGATAAACACCTTTTTGGTGTTATCCAGGCACCAATCCAACAATGGCACATATAGCATATGGAGCTTTCTGGGCAGCCAGGGCTCTTCATGGGATACTTTACGCAACAGATAAGAGGACAGAACCGGGATAACCGTTAACGACAACAACAATGAACCGCTGAGCGCAAACACGATGCTTTGAGCGACCGGGGTGAACAGTTTGCCTTCCAGTCCCTGTAGCGTCAATAACGGCAGGAAAACAATAATGATAATAAAAATGCCGGATGTAACGGGAACCGCAACTTCTCGGGTGGCCCGGTAAATGATATGCAAACGCGGCAAGCGTTTGCTTTTCTCTACATCGGCGAGTTGGGTGATGATGTTTTCGACTACGACTACAGCGGCATCGACCAGCATACCGATCGCAATCGCCAAGCCGCCCAGGCTCATTAAGTTGGCCGACATGCTGGCCCAACGCATCATGATGAAAGTGAACAGCGCGGCTAGCGGCAGCACCAACGCGACGGTCAACGCCGCCCGAAAATTGCCGAGGAACAACAACAGCAGTGCCACTACCAGCACGATGGCTTCTAACAATGCTTTGGCAACGGTCTTGATTGCTTTTGACACCAAATGGCCGCGGTTATAAAACACGCTTACCGAAACGCCTTCGGGAAAGCTGGTGCTGATTTCAGCCAGTTTTTTCTCAATGCCTTCCACTGTCTGTCGGGCGTTGGCGCCACGCAGGCTTAACACCAAACCTTCAACGGCTTCCTCCTTGCCGTTTTGGCTGACTGCGCCGTAGCGGGTCAGAGAGCCGATGCGCACGTCGGCGATATCGCCTACTTTGATCGGAATACCGTTGGCGTTCTCGACAACAATATTGCGCACATCGTCCAATACCTTGATGCGTCCTTCCGCCCGCACCAGCATCGCTTCTTCTCCTTCATTCAATCGGCCGGCGCCGTCATTACGGTTGTTTTGCTGAAGGGTATCGCTCAGTTGTTGAATAGTGATCGCCCTAGCGGCCATTTTTCCGTTATCTGGAACCACTTCGAAGGTTCTGACCAGTCCGCCTAATGCATTAACGTCGGCAACGCCATTGACGGTTCGTAGCGCGGGTCGGATCACCCAGTCCAGTAGGCTGCGCCGCTCTTTCAGTGTCAGATCGCCGCCTTCAATGGTAAACATGAACATTTCCCCTAACGGCGTGGTCATTGGGGCAATGCCGCCCTGCACGCCATCAGGCAAATCGCCCCAAATGGTGTTCAGGCGTTCGGCTATTTGCTGGCGAGCCCAATAGATATCGGTTCCCTCCTCAAAATCAATGGTAATGTCGGTCAACGCATACTTGGCAATGGAGCGCAACATCGTCTGATGCGGGATGCCGAGTAGTTCCAGTTCAATCGGCGTGGTAATGCGGGCTTCGACTTCTTCGGGAGTCATGCCGGGTGATTTGACGACAATTTTTACCTGGGTCGGCGATACGTCCGGAAAGGCGTCAATCGGCAAATTGTCAAAAGCATAATAACCGCCGCCCGCCAGCAATACAACCAGCAGCAGTACCAATATCCGTTGGGTGAGGGCAAAACGTATCAATGCGGACATCATTCTTCATCCTCTTCGCCAAGCCCCATCCATTTAGCTTTTAATGCCACGGCTCCTTTAACGGCAATTTGCCGGCCTTTCTCAAGTTCTCCGCTGATGATAGAATTATTGCCTTCTTTTCCGAGTATCTGTACGGGTTGCACTGAAAAACCGCTTTCCGTACGGATGAAAATATAGAAACGCCCCTCGCTTTGTGCGACGGCGGTATTGGATACTTTAAAAACCGGTTTGGAACTGGTCTGAATGATTTGGGTATTGACGGTTTGCCCGGCTCTAATGGTGGCATGCCGTCCTTCAATGACCGCTCTGGCAAGCACGGTCTGATTTTGCGGGTTAACGTTTTGTCCGATCAGGATAATGCGAGCCCTAGCGGTTGAGTTATTGATCAATACCAGGTCACCTATTTTAATACTGCCGATCTTCTCCTGGGGTATGTTGATATCTACCCATAGTGTTTCAAGGTTGGCAATGCGGTACAGCGGCTCGAGAATATGGATACGTTGTCCGGCGACGACCAAGCGATCCAGCACCACGCCGTCAATCGGCGAATGGATCGTCAACTGGCTGCTCAACTGCCGGGTTTCGGACAATTTTTTTATATCCTGTGGCGAAACGCCGGCAATTTCCAGCAATTGTTGGGCTTCGTTGGTTTCGTTGGCATAACCGTTATAACGGGCCTGGGTTTCCTGCCAGCGTCGGTCGGAAATAACGCCTTCGTTAAATAATTTCTTGTCGCGCTGATAATTGGTCAGAGCCAATTTGAGATCGTTTTTTGCTTTAAGAAATTGCCTTTGCAGATTCAACAGATCCGGGCTATTGATAACTGCCAATATTTGGCCTTTTGCGACGCTATCACCGGTAGACGCGTTTAGGGTACTGATTAGCCCTGCCTGCGACGCACTGACGACATATTCCCGGTCAGGGGGGATCACTATTTTTGCCGGTGCATATAACAGCGGGATTTGCTGTACTTGTTGCAATGAACCGAGTTTTATTCCGAGATTATTTAATTGGTCTTGGGTAAGGGAAATTTGATTTTCTGCTGCCAACAGCTTGGAAAACCCCAAAATAATGCATGACACAAACAGTCTATTGATATTTTTCATGGTAATTGACCGACAACTTGATTATAGAGAGCAATGTCGCGCTGCAACATAATTTCGCGTTCTTTAGCATCGCGGATGGCGGTATTCGCCATATGTTGGATTCTGAGCAGATCAAGCAGGTTGATCTCCCCGGCCTCAAAACTTAGCTGCGTCATTTTTAAATTCGCCTCGGCAATCTTGCGGCGTTTCCGGGCTATTTCCAGTTCGCTCCGGTCAACTTCCAAGGCATGTTCCGCCTCATGGAAACTTTGGGTCAGTTCGCGGTAAAGCTGGTCACGAGATGCGATCACTTCAGTAAGCTGCACATTTACAGCAGCTATTTGAGGGGCCTGATGCGCGCTGCCGCCAAAAGGCACGTTAATTTCGACAATCAGGGTCTCAACACTTGTATTAAGGCCGGTATCCTTTTGGGAATTTGCGCCGATTGCCAGGGTGGTTTGTCCCGAGCCGGCTGACTTTACCCAATCGAGTTCGGATTTTTTGCGTTCAATTTCCGCATTCAATGCCTTCAAAGCAGTATGTTGTGGACTTATTTCCGTTAAGTCGCTCTGCACTTCCCGGTAATTTTCGGGAATTCTGGTGGTTTGTGTGAGCGTGGCAAAGCGTTTGCGGGCATGCATTTGTTCCGCTTCCGCACGGACCAATTCGGCACGCTTGGCTAATTGATCACTCTCCGCCAATAGCAGGTCGGAAAGCGCCAGGTCGCCTAAATCTACCCTGCGGCGTACCGTGTTAACCAACTTTTCCGAAACATCGTAAATCAGCTTGGCTGTTTCATGGCGGTTCTTTTGCAGCGCCATGTCCCATAGAGCAGTACGCACCAGACCGGCGACCTGTAGTTTGATGAATTCGCCGCGCTGTTCGCCGGCTGCCATGGCATTTTTTGCCAATAGCTGTCCGGCCGATCGTTGTCCCCAATTCCATAACGGTACTTGAATAGTGCCTTGCATTTCCGGCGCGCCGGTATCCCCCGCACCCTTCTCCCAACTATTGCGGTATGAAAATGCTGCGTTAAGCGCGCCTGCCGTCCAGCTGTCACCTCTGCGTTGCAATGCCTCCGCTTCGTTAACAAGGGCCGGAATCAAGGCGCTTTCCGGGTATTTTTCCATTGTAAGGTCAACCAAATCTGGCAATGTCAGGTTTGAATCGACAGTTATCGGGTCATAATGTTCTACGACGTATTGCTCACCGGCGTAACATCGTGACGTTATTAATATCAAAATCGGCAAAAGCCAGGGTATAGCATGCGAGCCGTACATATGAACTCCTGAAATCAATACACCATCTAAAGTTTAATGGCTAAGTGTAAACTGATAGCCCAAATACGCGGCCGGTACCCGGTTTATCGGTAGAATACTTAAATATTAGTGTGTTGCCGTAGTAAATTGTAAAAAGATACGGCAGGGATCAAACGATCGAAAAGCGCTTTCTGCGCCAAGAAAGCGCTGGAGAAAACTAAATCGGAGGCGAGCGTGAGGAACGGGAAGGGTCAAAGGATTGCGAAGTTAAAATCGCGACAATATGCGGCGAAAAACCGACCTCGTAGCGGTTCGGAGTTGCGTCGAAATATTTAATGCTGGTCTCTGAATACGGACTAACCAGGTCAAAAGGCGGCATTGCCTTTTGCTTAAGGCCTGAACCGATACCGACAATTACGCCTTCGGAAACACATAATAGCGCATTCGCCTTAATGGTTGATGTTTGGTGATCCGTCTGCACGTATTCCAGCCCCGGCAAATGAATACCGGCCGGTGCGTATTTTGCTTCGGAATGCGCATGAACCAGCGGCGCAATCAGCTGTAACAAAACCAGCAAAACAGAGAATGATTTGTGCAGTTTATTTACCATTGCGGCCATCCTAAGCTAAATACGAGCATTAGGCAATAAATGATCTTGAAAAATTCTTAAACAGGCCGCAGTATTATATAGTGATATTAATTAAAGCCCAATAATACTTATGAAAAAATTTAGCGGATTTATTGTAACCCTATTGATTGCTGTTAGCCTGACTATGGCAGGGATTCAGGAAGTTGAGGCAAAGCGCTTTGGCGGCGCGAGATCGTTTGGTAGCAAGCCTTCTTATAGCAATCCTTACCGCAGGCCTGCAGCTCCAACACGTTCTGCCGGCCAGCAACAAGCCTATGCACAAAATCAGGCGGCTCGTCAGGCTATGAGTAAGCGTGGCGGCTTGTTGGGGATGCTCGGCGGCTTGGCTTTGGGCGGATTATTAGGCGCCATGTTTTTCGGCGGCGCGTTTGAGGGATTGAATTTCATGGATATATTGGTATTCGGCGGTATCGCCTACTTGCTGTTTCGGTTGTTTGCAGCACGGTCGCAGCCGGTGCGTAACGACAGTTATGAACGCTCTGCGTATGATGAACCGCCCTTTGATTTTAACAACAGGGAGCAACGCCGCTCTTACGGTAGCGGTGAAACGGCAAGGTTCGACACCGATGTGTTATTCAATAAGGATAAAAAGAGCTATGCGGACCAGACAAATGAAATGCCGGATGCTGAATTTGACGGCATGCCCGTTCCGGAAAATTTCGATCAGGCAGCCTTTTTAAAAGGTGCGAAAGCAACTTTTAAACACTTACAAGCTGCCTGGGATGATAAAGACTTGGCGGAGATTCGCAGCTTGACCACAGACAAGGTGTTCGCTGAAATTCAACAGCAGATCAAAGCGGATTCGGGGATAAATCATACCGAAGTATTGCGAGTCGATGCGGAATTGTTGGACTATCGGGAAATAGGCACTCAACTGGAAACTGTTGTTTTATTCGATACCGTTATGCGTGAAGAGTACCAAGGGCATGCGGAACAAGTCAGGGAAATCTGGCATTTCGTTAAGCCGAAAAACAGTCTGCAGCCCACGTGGTATTTAGACGGCATACAGCAGCTGGAAAACTGATCCTGATTTAGGGGGTACAATAAAAGCGGCAAGTGGATAAACATGAGATGCATCCGGATTTGATATGAGGTAAATTCTCAAAAGAGGACTCCGATGTATTGAGGCTAATTCCAACAAAAAGCGATACGTGGTGAAAATAGATAGAGAGCAGCAACAAATGAAGGCGGGTTTTATCGGACTTGGCGCAATGGGCGCACATATGGCAAGAAACCTGGCAAAGGCCGGTCATCTAAGTTCCGTCTGGAATAGAACGGCAGGCAATGCGGAGCAACTGGCTGCCGAATTGG
This sequence comes from Methylococcaceae bacterium, assembly GCA_050303615.1. GTDB lineage: Bacteria > Pseudomonadota > Gammaproteobacteria > Methylococcales > Methylomonadaceae > CAZDXJ01. Next base: position 61,133 of record JBNLCC010000157.1, read on the forward strand.
GGGTGGCCGCTGCCGCCACGGTTGCGCAATTAGCTGCCGAAGTTGACGTTGTATTCATTTGTGTGTCCGCAGACCGGGATGTACTGGCTATGGTAAGCGAGGCAGCACAAACCATCAAGCCCGGTTCGGTGGTGGTGGATACGTCAACGGTTAGCAGCGACACGGCAAGGTCTGCTGCTGCCTTGTTGGCTGAAAAACAAGTTGCATTTCTTGATGCCCCGGTATCGGGCGGCGTGGAAGGCGCAAAAAACGGCACGCTGGCAATGATGCTGGGTGGAGATGAACAGGTACTGGACGCAGTGAGGCCGTTATTGGAGGCAATGACCAGCCGCATCATGCATATGGGGTCGACCGGTTCGGGCCAGGGAACCAAGGCAGTCAACCAGATTATGGCGGCCGGGATTAACCAAGCGGTGACCGAGGCCTTGGCTTTTGGTCAGGCACAGGGCCTGCCGATGGAAAAGGTGATCGATGTCATTGCCGCCGGGGCAGCCGGGAATTGGTTTCTCGAACATCGGGGGCCGACGATGACGCAAGGGATATTTGCCCCCGGTTTTAAACTTGCTTTACATCTCAAGGACTTGCAAATTTGTCAGCAAATGGCAAAACAAACCGGTGTTGCAGCAGAACTGCTGGACATGACGGTGAACGATTACCGGGAGCTAATGCGGCAGGGATACGGGGATGAGGATATTTCCGCGTTGTATCGCAAAAAACGTTCTATTTAGCAGATGGGAAGCATTTGTCTGACAGCGGAAACATCGGTCTTCGCTTGCCGATCGCGGTGCAGAGGTAAGCATTACCCTGCTTTTGCGCAGCAGCGTTTGAATTTTTTGCCGCTGCCGCAGGGGCAAGGCGCATTTTTTCCTTGATTACTTTGCTGCGCGGCTTTGCTAATCGATTTTACTTTGCCGTCCAGGTAATACCATAAGCCGTTTACTTTGCGAAAGCGGCTGATTTCATTCATGGTATGCCGTTCGCCGTCCAGCAGGTAAAAAGCCTTGAATTCGACAACGCCTTTGCTGTCAGAGGTTTTACCCTTTTTGACCGAAACGATTTCAAGATCCTGCCACTCGGCAACGTCTTTGGCGAGATCGATTTTTTGCGGACGGGTCGTGCTGTCCCAGGATGCCAGCAGATAAGCTTCATTTTTTTTCGCAAAAGCTGAAAAGCGGGAACGCATCAGCGCTTCGGCGGTCGGCGCGTATTTTTCACCGCTGATATACATGCCGCAGCATTGTTCGAAGCCGGAACCGGAACCGCAAGGGCAGGTAATTGGGTGTTTCAATGGCAAAACGTCATTTTGTGGTTTGTGGCGTTATTTTATCAGCGACGGTTTAGCGTTTGCCTGTTCGAGTGGGCTAGTGCTTTTCCATAACGACCACATCGATCTTGTTTTGTCTCAATCGTGAGCGGACGTCGTCGACGCTGGACATTTTAGTAAATGGCCCGATTTTAATCCGGTTCCAAATGGCGTTGCCTACCGTGGCTTTTTCAATTTTGGATTCGATACCCATTAACGCCAGTTGCGCCTTCATCCGGTCCGCATCTTTGTAATTACGAAAAGAGCCGGCTTGGATGATGTATTGCGTGTTTTTGGCTTTACCGACCCGTTCTTCCCGCGTGCGGGTTTTGATTTCATGGTCGGGAACAACCACTTCTTTTTCCGGAAGTATCGTATAAAAATCAAACTTGGGACTCTCTTGTTCGGCATTCTTACCGGTTTCCTTGGCCGCTACCGCTGCTTTATCTTTCTCCTTAGCCGGTCTTGCAACGGGTTTCAGCGTTCCCGGTTTCGGCAGCGGCAACGTCTTCCGGCGTTGTTCGTCCGTATCGGGGGGGGTCGGAGCACCGCTTTTCAAAAAATATAAAAAGCCGCCGAAAAACAGTATCAGCACCGCGGCCAGCAGCCATTTCCACCAGGAAACGGACTGCTTTTGCCTGACGTTATATCTGCTTCGAACTCTGTGTTTATAGTCTCGTGCCATTACATGGTTTCTGGGGTATTGATTTTCAGTAGTGCCATGCCGTTGGCTATGACCTGTTTAACGGCACAGATAAGGTTTAAACGAGCATCGCGTAATTCGGCATCATCAACCAAAAACTGATGGGCATTGTAATAGGTATGGAACTCATTCGCCAATTCCCGCAAATACTGGATCAGCTTATGCGGCTCATGCTGTATCGCCGCGTTTTCCAAGATCTCCGGATAGCGGGACAATGTGCCTACCAAATTGATTTCGTGATCCTCAGACAGCCGCTGCAGGTTTTCCATGCCTAAATTAAGATTTCTTTCCCAACCTTTTTCGTCCAGTTGGCGTAATACACTGCACACTCTGGCGTGGGCATACTGCACATAAAATACCGGGTTTTCATTGGTTCTGGAAGTGGCTAGTTTCAAGTCAAAATCCATATGCTGTTCCGAACGGCGCATGACATAGAAAAACCGGGCTGCATCTTTGCCGACTTCATCGCGAAGCTGCCTTAATGTGACAAATTGGCCGGAACGGGTGGACATTTGTATTTTTTCTTCGCCCCGATATAGTACCGCAAATTGCACCAGCAGTACATCGAGTTTCGTAGTATCCGCGCCCAGGGCCTGCATTGCCGCTCTTACTCGGGGAATATAGCCGTGGTGATCCGCTCCCCAGACATCGATGATCTTATCGAAACCCCGACTCAGTTTGTTCATATGATAGGCGATATCCGAGGCGAAATAGGTGGTTTGGCCATTGTCCCTTATCACGACTCGGTCTTTTTCATCGCCCAGCAGACTGGAAGCGAACCAGGTCGCGCCGTCTTTTTCATATAAATGTCCGGCCTCTTTGAGGCGCCGCAGTGCTTCACTGACCGAGCCGTCGTCCATTAGCCGGCGTTCTGAAAACCATTCCTGGAATTCGATGCCGAAATCAGCCAGGTCTTCTTTGATTTCTTCGAGGATGGTATTCAGTCCGGCCTGAAATACATCGCGATATTGAGACATGCCTAACAGCGTTTTACAGCGTTCAATCAGGGCGTCGATGTGAGTTTCCTTATCGCCTCCGAACTGTTCGTCGGCAGGTATGTCCTCCAGCACCAGACCCGCCGGCCTGCGGTATTCGTTTTCTGCCGTCTTGTGCAGGTTCCAGGCAATTTCCCGGATGTATTCGCCGTGGTATCCGTTACTGGGAAACGGTACGACTTCACCGCATTCTTCAAGGTAGCGCAACCAGATGCTGGTTGCCAGAATGTCCATCTGCCGGCCGGCATCGTTGATATAATATTCCCGGTGCACGTCGAAACCGACCGCTTCCAATAAGTCGGCGACCACCGAGCCGTATGCCGCGCCGCGGCCGTGGCCGACATGCAGCGGACCGGTCGGGTTGGCCGAAACGAATTCAACCTGCACTTTATTTTTCCGGCCGATATTGCTGCGGCCGAATTGCGGTCCTAGTTCATGGATGCGGCGGATGATCTGGTATTGGGCGTTGGGGGTGATGAAAAAATTAATAAATCCCGGTCCGGCAATTTCGCATTTTGTCACCGAATCATCATTCGGCAAGGCGGCCAGTAATTTTTCCGCCAGATGTCTGGGGGCGATGCCCGCCTGTTTCGCCAGCATCAACGCCAGATTCGATGCAAAATCGCCGTGTTGCGCATCACGGGTACGCTCGACAATAATATTAAAACTGATAGTAGGCGCAAGATCGCCCTGTGTCTTTAAAGTAGTTACAGCATCCAGCAGCAGGGATTCCAGTTTTTGTTTCATTGTGTTTTTTCAATATAAACCGGTTTGAAAGTTAGCTGCTTATTATCCATGATCTTGCCGCGATTATCCAATTGTGTGTAGCGGAGGATTTCCATTACTCTGTAAACCGCTACCGATAGGCGAATATTATCACCGCTTAACCAATCGCTATGGTATGCTCGGCCTATGCCGGATGAAATCTATCGGTTTTTTGTACAACGGTTCAGTAAAGCAATGCAAGCAAATAGTGTAACGATCCGCTTAGTAATGAATCAGACACTCATTATAGAACAGGTCAACCAGGGAGAGGTGTTGGTGGATTTTTTGCGGGAGCGGCAGCGCTTAACCGGTACCAGGGCCGCCTGTAGAGAAGGCGATTGCGGCAGTTGTATGGTTTTGCTTGGGGAAACTACGGAGCAGGGATTACGGTACCGGCCGGCTACTTCCTGTTTGTTGCCGATGGGTTCATTGGACCGTTGTCATATTGTCACTATCGAAGGACTGAACGGACCTGACTTGAATCCGATACAGCAGGCTTTGGTCGATGCCGGCGCCATTCAATGCGGATTCTGCACCCCCGGCCTGGTTATTGCCCTAACAGCCTTTTTTATCAATACGGAGCAAGCCGATCCCGGCGCAGCACTCGACGCGGTCGGCGGCAACTTGTGCCGCTGTACCGGTTATACCGGCATCAAACGGGCGATTGCCGAATTATGTGCGACCATTGAACTCGCATCACCGGACCGGCAGCAACGTCTTCAGCATTTAATCGACCAGCGGCTGCTGCCGGACTATTTTGGCCGGATTTCAAACCGGCTGCGCGCCATTCCCGGCAAGCTGGGCAATGCGGTTAATCGGCAAAGTGTTCCGGTTGCAGGGGGAACCGACCTGTTCGTACGGCAGCCTGAGCAAATGTTGCTTCGGCCGCTGCAGTTTGTAAAACAAGATCCTGAATTTTCCGGTATCGCTATCGAGCAACAGCATTGCGTCATCGGCGCGGCGACCACAATAGAAGAAATGCGCAATTCTCCATTGCTGTTAACGTTATTTGCTTCGCTCAGTAAGGATTTGAAGCTGGTCTGTTCAGCATCGATCCGGCAACAGGCAACGGTCGGAGGGAATCTGGTCAATGCGTCGCCGATAGCCGATATGGGGCTGTTTTTTTTGGCTTTGGACAGCAGTTTGACAATCGCTGGCGAAGGCCGGCAACGACAGGTCGCATTGCGCGATTTCTACCGAGGCTATAAGCGGATCGATTTGCGGCAAAACGAGCGGTTGGTGGCGGTGCGTTTTACAGTACCGGCTGCAACGAGCCGCTTTAGTTTCGAAAAAGTCGGCAAACGCAAGCACCTTGATATCGCTGCGGTTAACTCCGCACTGTTGATTCAACACGATGGGCAGCGCATTGAAAAAGCGCATCTGTCCGCCGGCGGCGTCGCCGCGGTGCCATTGTATCTATCTGCCGCCGGCGCCTTTCTTCAGGGACAAACTATCAATGCACAGACGCTCCATTCCGTTCTGCAGCTGATACAAGATGAAATCACGCCGATATCGGATATTCGCGGATCCGATGCTTATAAACGTTTATTATTGCGGCAACTGGTTATCGCGCATTTTATCAAGCTGTTTCCGCAGTGGATCGATACGGAGTCATTGCGATGAGACAGTACGATAGTTGGCTGCATGCCCGCGGCGAGGGACAGTTTGTCGATGACCTGGATAGGGTTGAGGATATGTTGTTTGCCTATCCGGTGGTTTCGGATATTGCCCACGGTTTGATTGAAAACATGGATGTCGAAGCAACCTTGAAAATGCCGGGAGTTGTCGATTTTCTCACCCACGAGCAAATACCCGGACGTAATTGGATCGGCAATGTGGCTGCCGATGAAACCCTGCTCTCCGGAAGGGAAGTCGTCTATCAGGGGCAGCCGGTGGCGCTGGTGATTGCCGAAAGCGCGCATTTGGCCCGGCAAGCGGCGCAGCGCACGGCAATTCAATATAAGCCGTTGCCGGCGGTATTCGATGTTCGCGAAGCCGACCGGTTGGGCAGTCATATCGCCGCGGCGCAAACATTTTCGCTGGGTGATGTCGATGCCGCCTGGCGGCATTGTGATGTGGTTGTTACCGGCACGGCTGAAAGCGGCGCCCAGGAGCACGTGTATCTGGAGCCGCAGGTGGCAGTGGCCTATCCGTTGGAAAATAACGGTTTAAAAGTATATTCCGCAACCCAATCGCCCGGCATGGTGCAGCGCATTATCGCCCGGGTATTGGCCATTCCGATGCATTTAATCGAAGTGGACGTTCCGCGTCTGGGCGGAGGGTTCGGAGGCAAGGAGGAACAGGCCACACCCTGGGCGGTTATGGCGGCTTTGGCCGCTGACCGGTTGAAAAAACCGGTCAAGCTGGTTTTGCAGCGACGGGACGATATGTTGTGGACCGGAAAACGCCATCCTTATGCGGCCGATTTTAAGATCGGTTTGAATAAGCAGGGTAAAATTCTGGCTTACGAAGTTAATTTTCTGCAAAATGCCGGTGCTGTAGCCGATCTGTCGTTGGCGATTTTGGATCGCAGTTTATTCCATGCCGGAAACAGTTATTTCATTGCCGATTTCAGGGCGATTGCGGTCAGCTGCCGCACCAATTTGCCGCCTAATACCGCATTTCGCGGTTTCGGCGCGCCGCAGGCGATGTTTGTACTGGAGGCGGCGATTTTCCAAGCCGCTGCGCAAATGGGCATGGACTCCGAAACGATTCAGCAGCTGAATCTGCTGCAGGAAGGCGATCATTTTCCTTATGGCATGCCGGCAACACGCTGTCTGGCGCAGCGTTGCCTGGAGCAATTGCAGACCGGCTTCGATATTCAACAACGGCAGACGGCAATCCGGCAATTCAATGCCGAGCATGCCTTGCAAAAGCGGGCAATGGCCTTGATGCCGGTTTGTTTTGGTATTTCGTTTACTGCCAAGTTTCTTAATCAAGCCGATGCCTTAGTACATATTTATGCTGACGGCAGCGTCAGTGTCAGTTGCGGCGCCGTGGAAATGGGACAGCGGGTTAAAGATAAAATCACTGTGATTGTCGCCCGGGTTTTTTCGATCAATGTGCGGCGGGTTAAGTTCGAAACTACCAACACCTCACGTATCGCCAATATGTCTCCCACCGCAGCCAGCACCGGCGCCGATTTGAACGGCCATGCGGCTGATCTTGCCTGCCGGCAATTACTGGCGCAGTTGCAAAAAGTTGCCGCCGAAGTATTAAACGCCGCTGATCCGCAGCAAATTTCCGTGCAGGATGAGCAGGTTTTTATGCAGGGAAGACCGACCGGGCTGGATTGGCGGCAATTGGTCAGCAAGGCCTATTTTTGCCGGACGCAGTTGTCCGCGCAAGCGCACTATGCCACTCCCGGCCTTTGCTTCGACAATCGGACGAAACAGGGAACGCCTTTCGCCTATCATGTGTACGGCTGTGCCGCAGTGGCCGTGACCCTGGATTGCCTGCGCGGCGAATATACCATCGATGCGGTGCAAATTGTCCATGATGCCGGACAAAGTCTCGATCCGGCAATCGACAGGGGACAAATTGAAGGTGGCGTAGTGCAGGGCTTGGGCTGGATGACAATCGAGGAAATTATCCATGACCTGCAAGGAAAATTGCTGACCGATACGCTGACCGCCTACAAAATACCGGATATTTATTTTGCGCCTGATATCGAGGTTCGATTTTTGCAGGACGTGGAAAATCCTCCGGGTTTATATCACTCAAAAGCGATCGGTGAGCCGCCGTTTATGTACGGTATCGGGGCCTTTTTTGCATTGAGCAAGGCGATCCGGGCATTTAATCCGCAGGCGCAACCGGACTTTACTGCGCCGATGACGCCGGAGCGGGTATTGATGGCGTTATATTCCAATTCCGAACAAGTAAATCAACCTTAATCAATTAATTCAAAAAAACTGGAGCGATGGGGAGTTGTTCACGGAAACAGGCGCTTTGCGGAGGGTTGACCTACGCAACCGGTGACAGCATTGCTGCATTGATCACCGGTGAGTTTCTGTTAAGTCGCATGCTGGGCATGATGTTTGCCGGGGCAACAATCTATGCATGGGAAATTACTAATTATTTCCGCTGGATCGATAGCCTTTGTAAGGGATTGGGATTCAAGTACACGATCATCCGTGCTTTGTTGGCCTTGGCTTATTTCAATCCGTTGTGGATAGCCAGGCATATTATTCTAATACTGATTTTTTCCGGAAAATGGGCATTGATCGATCTTAACGTTTTGTTGGTGGCGACGGAATCCTTTTTAGTCAGTATTCCCATTACGTTGTTTGTTAATCTATTTATACAAAATGTTATTCCGTTGAACGGGCGATTTTTGTCCAGTGCGGTTTTTTCGGGTTTAATGGCGATTTATTATGCGCTAAGCGAGGTGCTGTTTGGTTGATAAGCAAACCATTTGGCAATGGATTCATCAGTGTTTAGAACAGCATTGCAATGTTGTGCTGATGATTGTGGTGTCCAGCCGGGGCAGTTCTCCCGGCAAAGCAGGAGCGAAAATGGCAGTTGCTGCTGACGGCTCGACAAGCGGTACGATAGGTGGCGGGATGGTTGAATTTGATCTGGTCAATCACGCTAAAGCCTTGCTGGCCGGACAGCAGGCCAAACCGAGCCTGCTGACCAAATTACATCATCATGCTGCTGAAGGAGACCTGTCCGGCATGGCTTGTGGTGGTGAACAGGTTATTGCGGTGTATTGTTGCGGTAGTTCTGAACGACAGCTTATACGGCATTTAACCGTGGTAGACCGGGGGGGTGGCGAAGAGTTGTTGCAGGCCACGGCTCAGGGATTAAGTGTTATACCGAATCAGAATAAACTGCTTGGAACGCGTTTTGAAAAAACCGATGCCACGGGTTGGTCTTATCAGGAAAGCATCGGTGTCCGCAAAACCGCCTATATTATCGGCGGGGGGCATGTCGCTCTAGCCTTATCCAGGGTGCTTGCTACGCTCGACGTTGATATCGTGGTGCTGGATGAACGTGAAAATCTGGAGACCTTGCAGCGCAATGCCTATGCAACGGAAAAAAGGATTGTCAACTATTGCCGAATAGGCGACATTATTCCGGAAGGGGAGCAGGTGTCCATTCTGATTATGACGCATTCCCATCGCACCGATGAATTGGTGGTTGAAAAGCTCGCCGGAAAAAAAATCAACTATATCGGGGTGCTGGGCAGTAAAAATAAAATAGCGCAAATGAAGCGGAGTTTACGCAGTAACGGCGTCGCCGGTGCGTGGTTGGATGGTCTGCATGCGCCGGCCGGATTGCCGATCAACAGCCATACCCCGGCGGAAATTGCAATCAGTATCGCTGCGGAATTGATTCAATGTACAGCAAAGGCGGCGCGCTGATTCCGGCTAATTCAGAATTTTCCCTGTGCCTTGGCAGGCGGTTTTTCGAAGCGCTTAAATCCGGGACTGTTATGTCCTACGTGGCGGATTATAGCCGATTGGGAGCAGCAGCTTTGCCGTTATTTTTTCTCCTTACTGGGATGTATTATAATAACCCGCTTTAAAAAATGGTAATACCGTGTTGTTATGTATTCCATGCTCATGCAGGTTAGTCTTAACAATAAAATAATTAACAAAAGCATCTGCGCCGATGATCTATTGAGGGGCTATTCCGGATTGAAGTCGGAGCGGTGCGGTACTGAGGAGATTGTAGATGTGTTGGAGTGGTGAAGCGTCGGGAGTACTTGCTGCAGTCGGTTTGGGGACGGCTGTTTACGTTGCCAAGCGAGGCGAGTCCAAAGAATTATGGATTCCGTTGACCTATTTTGCATTGATGGAGTTGCTGCAGGCGGCAACTTATGTCTATATCGATTTATGTGATAATCCGAACAATCAGTTGTTAACGCTGTTCGGGTATTTGCACATCGCATTCCAGCCTTTTTTCGTGAATATGGTTGCGATGTATTTCATTCCGGAAAGAGTCAAATTGAAAATCAGAACTACGGTCTATACCATTTGCGCGATTGGTTCGGTCGCAATGCTGGTCAAAATGTTTCCTTTCGGTTGGGCCGGCGAATGCGTTATCGGTACCGAGGGATTTTGCGGGGCGCAAACCTGTTCGGTTTCCGGAGATTGGCATATTGCCTGGCAAATGCCGCTAAACGGTTTAATGTCAGGTCCGCAGGACTATCTGTTCGGTTTCGATTGGGGACTGCACGCTTTCACGTATATTTTGGTCGCGTTTTATCTGCCGATTATATACGGTTCATGGCGATTCGTGGGTTTTCATTATCTGATCGGGCCGTTCGTGTCCGATCTGTTGACTAACGATCCGAATGAATACGCTGCAGTTTGGTGTCTATTCTCTATCGCGCTGTGCATGTCGGTGATTAAAACACCGATCAGAAAATATCTCCACGTGAGTAACTGGCCCTTTTATAACAAGGTGCCGGAAATAGAAGCAGAGCCGGAAGTAGTCACCGTTACTACTTGATTCGACGCGCTTTGTCCTTAAACCGTACTCCGTCAGGAATGTCGGGGTTACTGCCATACCGAAAGTTCCGGTAGGATGTGCTGAGATACGAGGCGCGTCACTCGCGAGCGATGCGTCTCCGTGGTCGGCATATCCGGCAACATAGAGGCGCATTATGCTTTTTTTTTAGCGGTCAAAGCGGTAAATAAACGGGGTGATTTTGCACACATACGGAAAAAGCTTTGCGGAATGCCGGTGGTGTTACACGGTGAGCATTGTCTATCAGGAAAAAGTTCCGTGCCCGGGGGGGTAGGGGGTGGGCACGGAACAAAACAGATGGGTAGGGGGCGTTCCCTAAGGCGTCAGTCCCTCGCCGACACGAATTATTTTCAGCGCATTGGTGCCGCCCGGTACACCGGTCAGGTCGCCTTTGGTAATAACGATTTGACCGCCGTCCTTGACTAGTTCCCGTCTACGCATAACGGCGACGATTTCCCGGTTGAGAACAACATGGTCGTCGGTATCGTGTTCAAAATGGATCGGGAATACGCCGCGGTAAAGCGTTACTTTGCTGGCGGTTTTTTCGTGCCGGGTAAAAGCAAAGATCGGCATTGCCGAACTGATGCGCGACATCCATAAAGTAGTGGAACCGGATTCGGTCAATGCGGCAATCGCGGCGATTTCCGTATGGTTGGCCAGATACATGGTGGACATGGCAATGGCTTCATCCACCCGTTCAAACTGTACATCGAGCCGATGGTCGGAAATGCGCACGCTGGGTTGCTTTTCGGTTTCCCGGCAAACTCGGTCCATTGCTGCAATTGCCTGTACCGGATATTTGCCGGCCGCCGTTTCGGCGGAAAGCATAATGGCATCGGTCCCGTCAACAACGGCATTGGCCACGTCAAACACTTCGGCGCGGGTCGGAATCGGATTTTCAATCATTGATTCCATCATTTGAGTCGCGGTAATGACCACGCGGTTCAATGTCCGGCAGCGGCTGATCAAATCTTTCTGTACCGGCGGCAAATTGGCATCGCCGATTTCAACGCCCAGGTCGCCGCGGGCAACCATGATTGCGTCGGAGGCTTTGATGATGTCATCAATGACATCCAAGGCCTCGGCACGTTCGATTTTAGCGACTATGGCGGCTTCGCTTCCCGCTTCCCGCAATAAACGCCGCGCTTCGTGAATGTCATCAGCGGATCGGGGGAAAGATACTGCAACGTAATCCGCGCCCATTCTGGCAATCGTGAAAATATCCTCCTTGTCTTTGTCCGTTAATGCGGACGCGGAAAGACCGCCGCCCTGCAGGTTGATCCCCTTATTGTTGGATAAATCGCCGCCGACTATCACTTTGCAGTTGACGCGGCGTTTGTTTTCCACACTAACCACGTCCATTACCACCCGGCCGTCATCCAGCAACAACCTGTCGCCCGGTTTGACATCCTGAGCCAACGGTTCGTAAGTGATGCCAACCTGGGTTTTATCGCCGTCATTGGTACCGAGCCCGATGTCCAATGAAAAATCCTGGCCTTCATCGAGAAATACTTTATCTTCCTTGAATCGGGCTATGCGGATTTTGGGACCTTGCAGGTCAGCTAGAATGCCGACAATTCGTTTGGTTTTTTTGTTCAGTTCGCGCACCCGGTTGGCGCGCTGGATATGCGTTTCCGCATCGCCATGGGAAAAATTCATGCGTACTACGTCAAGTCCGGCAGCAAACATGTTTTCAAGTACGCCGGGTTTATCGGTCGCAGGGCCCAAAGTGGCTAAGATTTTAGTTCTTCGTAATTTCATTTAAGTTGATTATTTAGCGTTATACAATGCCGCCGTGGTGTCAATCATACGGTTTGAAAAACCCCACTCGTTGTCATACCAGGAAAGGACTTTGACGAAATTGCCTTCCATTACTTTGGTTAAAGATGATTCGTAGATTGACGAAGCAGGATTATGGTTGAAATCCATCGATACCAACGGTTTTGAATTATATTCCAGGATGCCCTTCAATGATCCTTCGGAGGCGGATTTCAGAATGTCATCAATTTCTTCTTTGGTGGTGTCGCGCGCCGCCTCGAAAGTCAGGTCGACTATGGAGACGTTGATGGTGGGTACGCGCATCGCGAAACCGTCCAATTTGCCGGCAAGTTCCGGTAATACCAAGCCGACGGCCGCGGCAGCACCGGTTTTGGTCGGAATCATTGATTGGGTGGCGGAACGGGCACGGCGCAAATCGCTATGATAAACGTCGGTTAATACCTGGTCGTTTGTGTATGCGTGGATAGTGGTCATTAGACCGTGTTTTAAGCCCAATGCATCATGTAACGGCTTGACTAACGGCGCTAAACAGTTGGTGGTGCAGGAGGCATTGGAAATAATGGTATCCGAGGCTTTCAAGGTGCCGTGGTTAACGCCGTAAACTATGGTGGCGTCAACATCGCTGCCGCCCGGTGCGGAAATAATTACTTTTTTGGCGCCGGCGCTGATGTGGGCCGATGCTTTTGCCTTACTGGCAAAAAAACCGGTACATTCATGAACGATATCGATGCCCAGTTCCGCCCAAGGCAGTTTGGCAGGATCGCGCTCCGCGAAAACTTTGATTTTGTCCCCGTTAACCGCGATGCAATCACCTTCGGCGACAACTTCACCGGGGAACTTGCCGTGCACGGTATCGTATTGCGTCAAATGGGCATTAGTTTCGGAGTCGCCCAGGTCATTGATAGCAACAATTTGAACTTCATTTGTGCGGCCTGATTCATACAGAGCGCGTAAAATATTCCGTCCAATACGACCGTAACCATTAATTGCAACTTTAATTGCCATTGAGTTTCTCCAAAGATGATAATGTGAAAAAAGATCGCGGCACAGAATGCCGCTGTGCCTTAATAAATCCGTTGACTATACCAAAAATCGGGGGTATTCGTCTATCACGGAAATAAATTAATTAGTAGGCCAAACGGCGTAACGCTTGATATTGCCAAGCGTCCGGTTTAGCATTGCCGGTTGTACGGTTTTATGCCTGTATAGAATAATAACAAATCATGCTAGCGAGGGGCGGTAATGAAAAGACGCGAATTTATAACAACAGCGGGGAGGGGGACTGTCGCAGCAGGTGCGGCGCTGGCAATACCGTCCACAGCCGGAGCAAAACCGGCATTCCGCTGGAAAATGGTAACCGCATGGCCGAAAAATTTTCCCGGATTGGGCAGCAGTGCCAATTCGCTGGCTGAAATGATTGCCGCCATGAGCGGCGGCCGGATCAAGATCAAAGTGTACGGCGCCAATGAAATGGTGCCGCCTTTTGAGGTATTTGATACGGTAGCCAAAGGTACGGCGGAAATGGGTCACTCCGGTGCGTTTTATTGGAAAGGCAAATCGGAAGCGGCGCAGTTTTTTTCCTCGGTGCCGTTCGGTTTGACGGCCCAGGAAATGAACGCTTGGCTGTATTACGGGGGCGGCCTGGATTTGTGGCGCGAACTGTATGATCCCTTCGGGTTGATTCCGGTGCCGTCAGGCAACACCGGGGTGCAAATGGCCGGCTGGTTTAACCGTAAGATCAATAGCGTAGACGACTTGCAAGGCCTTAAAATGCGCATACCGGGGTTGGGCGGCGAAGTGTTGCGCCGCGCCGGAGGGACGCCGGTCAATATGCCGGGCGGCGAGATATTCACCTCGCTGCAGTCGGGCGCGTTGGATGCGACTGAATGGGTCGGGCCGTACAACGATCTGGCGTTCGGCTTTTATAAAGCTGCCAAATATTACTATTATCCGGGTTGGCATGAGCCCGGCCCGGTGATTGAATGCCTGATTAACAAACAAGCATTTAATGAATTGCCGGCAGATTTGCAGTCGATCGTACTGACTGCCTGCAAAGCGGCTAATCTGAATATGCTTGCCGAATACACGGCGCGAAATAATCAGGCACTGAATACCTTGGTCAACGAGCATAACGTCAACGTGCTGCCCCTGCCTGATGCAGTGCTGAAGAAATTAAAACAGCTTTCCGATGCAGTGGTTGCCGAGTTTGCCGATAAAGATCCGATGGCTGACAAAATCTATACTTCTTTTAACCGATTCCGCAGCCAGGTCAGCCAGTGGGGAAAAATTTCCGAGCAGGCTTATTTACGTGCGCGGGAACTCTGATTAAATCCGCTCCGGCAAACGCAAGCCATACCGCATACATTGGTGTTTATTAGGCCCTGCTAAAATTAACTATCAGGTTTTTTCACAAATGGTGCAAGGAGGTATCAAGTTCGCCATCCCTGGCACCGGATACCCGCTTCCCGGCGGGTATGACGCGTTATATGTTTTCCCCTCTGCGCGGTGATGATGTTATGCCTCGGGCAGTTGCGCTCTTGCCGTCCGCACGGCTTTACGGACCGTTTCCGGTGCGGTGCCGCCGATATGACTGCGCGCGGCTACGGAACCTTCCAAGGATAAAACCTCAAATACGTCGGCGGTGATGACCGCTGAGAATTGTTGCAGTTCCTGCAGTGATAATTCCGATAAATCGCGCTTACTGTCCAGCCCCAAGCGGACCGCCTTGCCGACAATTTCGTGGGCATCCCGGAATGCAGTGCCTTTACGTACCAGATAATCGGCCAGATCAGTTGCGGTGGAAAATCCCTGTTTGGCGGCCCGGTACATATTTTCCCGTTTGGCGCTGAGATGCGGCACCATATCGGCAAACGCGCGCAGGCAATTGAGTAAGGTATCCGCCGTATCGAACAGCGGCTCTTTGTCCTCCTGATTGTCCTTGTTGTAAGCTAGCGGCTGGCTTTTCATCAGCATCAGCAGCGACACTAAATGACCGCTGACGCGGCCGGATTTTCCGCGTACCAATTCGGGTACGTCCGGGTTTTTCTTTTGCGGCATGATTGACGAGCCGGTGCAAAACGCATCGGGGATATCGATAAAATCGAACTGGGCGCTGGACCATAACACCAGTTCTTCGGAAAAGCGCGACAGGTGCATCATGATCAGGCTGCCGGCCGCAGCAAACTCAATGGCAAAATCGCGGTCGCTGACCGAATCCAGCGAATTCGCCGACGGCTTGCTGAAGCCAAGCAGCTCGCTGGTGAGTTGCCGGTCTATCGGATAACTGGTACCGGCCAGAGCGGCGGCGCCCAGTGGCATGATATTGAGCCGTTTGCAACAATCCTGCAATCGTTCCCGGTCACGGCCGAGCATTTCAAACCAGGCCATCAAATGGTGGCCGAAAGTGACCGGCTGGGCGACCTGTAAATGGGTGAATCCCGGCATAATGCTGTCCGCTTCCCGTTCCGCCAAATCCAGCAGGGCGGTTTGCAAGCGGATGATTTCGGCATTGATGCCGTCAATTTCGTCACGCAGATACAGCCTGATATCGGTCGCCACCTGGTCATTGCGGGAGCGTCCGGTGTGCAGTTTTTTACCGGCGATGCCGATCAGCTCGGTTAGCCGTGCCTCAATGTTCATATGCACGTCTTCCTGTTTGATCGACCAGTTAAACCGGCCGTCTGCAATTTCTTCGCTGACTTGTCCGAGTCCGTCGATAATTGCGTCTTTTTCCTGTTCGGTGAGCACCCCGATTTTGCACAACATAGTGGCATGAGCAATCGAACCTTGAATATCGTGCCGGGCCATCCGCCGGTCAAAATCAACCGATGCGGTAAAAATTTCGACAAAGGCGTCCGTTGCTTGGGTAAAGCGGGCACTGGAAAGTTTCTCGTTGCTGTCTGTAGTCATGTCAGGTTTGGTCAATGCTCAAATAGGGTAATTATACTGTGACCTCCGGGACTTGAGCTAAAAATAATTCCCTACAGGACGCGTAGGTAACCACCTGTGCTTGCTCGGAGGACGATAGCCGCGACCGCCCAAGCCTTGTCTGTCTGATAGAGTGTTTTCATGGAATTTAGATTTTGTTCTAAATTCCATACCGTGGTCATTTATCCACCATCTTCCACCGGCAATCCCTGCCGGGGAAAGAACCGATAATCGGTATTTTGCGGCAGAACTGACTAATAACAATAGGCACCGCCGGGAAGACTGTAGGAACTCTCCAAGGCGGACAAATCATCCAGGGTCACGAGGCCGTCGCCCGTTAAGTCATAAGATGATTGATCGCTGCTGCCGGTGCGCAAGACGCCGAACAAGATGCCGTAGTCACTGACGTCAATGCAGCCGTCGGTATTGAAGTCGCCCGGCAGTACGATCACAGGGTTTTTCTGAATGACATGGGCTTCGCTTAAATCAACGAAGGTGTCGGTCAACAAATCGACATCGAATACCAAATGATCGGGGGGATTATTTTGGGTGGCGACAGTCACCGTAACGGAATATCTTTGGCCCGCAAGCAGCTCGGGCAGCAAACAACTGGCTTCTTGACTATCGATACTCAAGCATCCATCGATTTTCTTATAAACTACGCCGCGGGGTAATTGCAGGGCGTGAAGCTGCGGATTGGTCAGGGTTTTATCGGTCAAATTTAAAATATCGAACAGATAGGTAAAGTCCTTGCCGGGTGTGACATCATGGGCCGAGGTTCTGACGACTAACTGTACCGCGTCGTTACTGTTCTCGATGGTATTAAATACCAAGTCGGCCTGTATCAACCCGCAACCCGTTCCCCAATCAAACTGAGTATTGGTAGCGCAAGCGCCGTTGATCGGGGTAGGCTCGTTGAGTGCTGCGGGATCATAGAGATCCAGGCTGCCTTTGGTCATGGCGTGATAAACTTCATCGGGAGTAATAAACGGGAACGCATCGATTAACAATGCCGCGAGTGCCGCGGCATTGGGGGCGGCGGCGGACGTGCCCTGGAAATTGGGCCAGCCGTTGTTATCGGTATCCGCGCCGCCGAAAAACGTGGTATCGATATCATCTGGGGCGATGATTTCGGGTTTGAAGCGGACTTCCTGCGTTGCCAGCCGTGTACCGTCAGGGTTAAAAAAAATCGGTGTGCCGCCGGCCGAGGAAAAATACTCGATTGTACCTTTGTCAAGAGGGATGCCGAACCAAGGGGTTTGCTTATAGGGTATCGCCCCTACCGCCATCGCTCCGGCCGCATTGGGATGGCCGTAGATCGTGCTGCTGTGGGTAGCATAGCGGTTGATCGAAACGGGAACGAATTGGGCTTCTTCGAGAAGCAATTCGATATTGCCTTCTTCGTTTAATACGGCCAGATAGCCGTCCGGCACAAACCAGATAGGCAGGCCGCCGGGTCCGATCGGATACGAAGTTGAGCCGATATTGACGACGGGTTCACCGTTGCTGTTGATCTGAATGGGCTGACTTTCCGTGCCGATTGTCAAAAGGCGAGGGGATAAGGGTGGTTCAGCAGGAACAATTACCACCGCCGTGCCACCGCTGAGAGGACTGCCGTCCGGCATGACAATTACCGGCGAGGCGCCGTTGGTGTTGACGTTGAGTTGAATAATCTCATAGCTCGCTATCGGCCACGGCGCCGGCGGGCCATGTAGTACGTATTTGATATGGCTGGGCGCCGGTCCTGCGCGGTGGCTTATATATAAATAGAAATCAGTGATATCCGAGTTATTGATAATGCCGATGCGCTCTACCGGGTTATGGCCGATATTGCTATCCTGGCTGCTGCTGACAATGAGGCTTTGCGAATGGTCGAGTAAAAACAGGTCGATATCGCTTTGCGCGCCGGTGCCGCCGGCGACTTCGGCAGGATCATCCCATTGCAAGGTGATCATCACCGGTGTGCCCGTGGGAATGGTGATCGGCTGATAAAAGTCGGGTGACTGACCAGCAGCGGTGCCGAAATCATGGGCATAATCATAAGAAAAAAACTCACGCGCCGGCGTAAACGGTTTTTCATACGATAGCCGGGCGTCGTTTCCGGCAGACGAAAAATAACTGACACCTTTGGCCTTTGCTTCATTGACCGATTGCGCGATCGGCCCGTCCTGGAACATGGGCATATCGAAATAACCGACATCATCGACAATAACATCGGCACCTGCCTCTGCCAGGCGTTGGATGCCCTGGGCAAAATCGGTAGCGCTGATGAAAGCGGTGTGAAACAGCAATTTTGCTCCCGGCGCAACATCATGGATTAATTGCATCATGGCTCTGCCTTCATCGGTGCCGTCTGTATCGCAGAACGGGTATTCCTTAAGTACCTCGACATCATCCGGCAAGTCGCCGGTCTCAACGTCAAGCTGTGCTCCGCCTAAACAATTATAACTATCGGATAGCACGCCGATGACGGTGCTGCTGCCGTCGATCGCATATTGTTTTTTGATCAGGTCGGCAAACATTGCCGGATCGGCGGCATTAAAAGCCGCCCCTCCGGGGGGACCGACCCGCCTGGTTGCCATGCCGGAAGTCACCCAACTGATTTCCGGTACATCTTGTAAAAATTTTAAATACACGATGGGAAAGGCAACGGAAATATTTTTTTTGTAACTGGAAATTTGTGTTAAACCGGCTTGCTTTAATCGATCAATGATGGAAGGAACCTGTGCTTGATTATGCACGGTAATTTCGATCATCACATTTTGCGGATTGATTAGCTTTACCCCCTGGTTGCTTGGTTTGAAGGTGTCCGCCGGTTGACTGGCCACATGCGTCAAGTATTCCGCCTGCAAATTCTGTAAATGGCTGCTGAGATTATTATTTACTGCAAAGGCATGGCTCTGGGCGCCAACAATGAGGTATGTATAAAGAAAAAAACGGCTGGCATTGTGCATAATATTTTGCTCCATGTTAATTTAATCTGTTGGGTGTCACTGGGTAAGCTTTTATAATGGCTAAAATGCGATATTCAATCCCAGGTTGACGCCAAAGGACTCGCTGTTCACTTCATTTAACGTTGATTGCACGGTTTCCCCGCTGCTGAAATACAGATCTTCGGTGCCGGGGTCGGTAGTCCAGTTTTGGTAATCGACGCTGACGCTGACCCCCCAGTAGTCGGCAGTCCTGTAGCGGTAGCCCAGCGAGGCCAGATAGCCGCTGCCGTCGGCATTATGGCTGAAACTGTCCGGGTGGCTTAAATTGTCGGACTGCTGCCAGTCGCCATCGGCGTGATAATCAATCCAGTGGTGTTCGAAGGAAGTAAATAATTCATGCTGGTCGAACATCAATAAGCGCATGTCCATGCCGACCCAGGGACCGTGCCAGGATGCTACATAGTCATTGGTTTTACCTTGCAATGCTTGGCTGTTCAATCCATAACTCGTGATTTGCTGCTGGCCGTCGCTGGCGGTCAATTTCTGCTCGCGATAGGCGTAGCCGGCCAGCGGCGTTGCTACAAACCAGACCTGATGTTGCTGTGGATCACCCAGCCTGAATTGATAACCCAGCCCAAGCGAAGCATCCCATACATAGCCGTCGCCGGCATCGCCGGTGATGCGTGAAAACGGGTTTTGTCGGCCGTCGGATGCATAACCGGTTTCTTCTGCCGAGCCGCCGAATGTCCAGGCATAACCGGCATTGGCTTTGAGTGCGATCCCGGCCGGCGCAACGATATCGATCAATCCCCTGATACCCCATAAATCCAGGTTGCTCCACTTGACCTCGGTCAGCGGATTGGGCGAGCCGCCGGGCGCGGCAACATTCCAGTCCATGCGGCTGCGCCGGTAGCCGGTGCTGAAGTCGTACATCAGCATGGATTGATCCGCAGAGGATTGGTAACGCGGCGTGCTTTTGATGTCGCTCTGCACTTCGATCCGGTTGTCGTTGCCATAATTGATGCTAAGATTTTGCCCTTGCTGCGCCGACAGCGGAGCGGTGGAATTTTGACTGCCGTCATTAAAAACCACCATATGCAGAGGCGGCATATTTTTGCCGGCTATCTGCTGCGGACGGCTCGCTGCAGGCGGTGCCTCTTGTTCGGCGAAGACATGCATTTTCATGGCCGGCAGTTTAACCTGTTGGTTGGAACCGGCAGCATCGGCGTTGCCGGCGCATGCCAGTAAAATTGCCCACACCAGCAGGCCTAGACGACGCGACCGGCTTATGCAAAATAAACGTAAAATGCCTCGTCGGCGCCAATCGATTCGCGCAGGGAAAGCTCCGGACATACTTAAATTCACACTTCCCATGTAGGTTGGGTTAGCGAAAGCGTAACCCAACGTGTGCTTACGATCTGCTTGCAGCCTTACACTATTTGTCTTGCAACCAAAACTCCGCGTTTTCATTAATGCCTCCCTCCCGCCAAACGCACGGCAATTTCATCGAACGATTCCGCCGAAATCAAATACAAATAGGTCGAGTCACCGAGCTCTCCTCTTGCGGCAAGGTTTTCGTCTTCGATGGTGGACGCCAGCCATGGGCCGTTTAAATGCTGGTAATCGACCGGCACCGGTACATCGGAAATATTGCGCAGTTCCAGGGCGGTGACGTTGACCCCGCCTTTATACCAGCCGGCAACCGGAATGACCCGGATGCGGCTGTCATAAAGCAGGTCGGGAACCTGCTGGCCGGACATTAGCGTCTGCCGAATGCCCGGTATCGCTTCCCGCTCTTCCGCGGGCAGGCGCACCGCGGTTGCCGCATATTGCGTCAGTTCGATATAGGTCTGCTGCGCGGCGGAAGTTTGCTGCTGCGGGCTACTCTGCGTTTGATCACTCAAGCTGCCCTTGCCGTGATAACGGTCAAACGCATCTTGTTTGTCGTACAGTTTATAGTCGGGCTGCAGCTCATAACCGTTCGGGTTCCTGCGATCGTTTCGATAAACATCCATCGAATGGTCGCTGAAATCCAGTGCGTCGGGATGAATACTGTTGTCTTTCAATACCTGCCGGCTGACCGGTTCGGCTTCATCAGGCGAGTTCATGATGTATGGTTTGATGATCACCACCAGTTCCTTGCGCTGGCGAGTTTTTGCCGTTTCTTTGAAGAAGAATCCCAGCAACGGAATATCGCCCAATATCGGTACTTTTGTCTCCTGGTCTCCGCTGCCTTCCTCGATTAAGCCGCCGACGGCAATTGCC
>JBNLCC010000158.1:0-10829 GCA_050303615.1 Methylococcaceae bacterium
GAAATAGAACAGGTCTGCTGCATGGCAAAGGACAGCCGGTGTTGCCGTTTTAGAGTGATTCCTCGGAATAAGGAGCAAGGGGATTGATGTTGTGGTAAATCATTTATTTTCGGGCAATAGCCGCTAATGGAGTCCATGAAACAATGATAGGTCAGACTTGCATCCGATCGCTATGTCCACGGTTCCATCCATCCCCTATCCCACTAAAGTGTAATTTCCAATTTTATGAATAACGGTCTTCGGCCAATAGCGGTCTATCGAAACGTCTTTTTAAATGACTGGTTTAGCCCGGTAATCCCCTCATCACCGCGGCATCAGCGCAAACACACCCCAGCCCAGGTATTCACGCGTGTAAGCAGCGTAGCGCACAGGTTCCGAGGTCAGTTTGGCTCGAACATCTTTCGCGAACTCGTCGTCGGGATTGGCTTCAAGCCATCGGCGCATGGTGAGCCATTTGGCCGCCTCGTATCTGTCCCAGCCGTCTTGGTCAGCCAGAACCATTTCAATAACGTCGTAGCCAAAATGGTCGAAAGACGCGAGAAGATCTGGAAGCATGAGAAAGTCGGAGATTGAGTTGGTAAGACACCCCTTGGCAACATCTTCCGTCGGCGGTAACTGCCGCCAATAGGGCTCGCCGATGAGAATGATCCCTCCGGTGCCCAGGCTCCGCGCCAGAAGCTCGATAGTGCCGACCACTCCCCCGGCTATCCAAGTGGCACCGACACAAGCTGCCACACTGACCTTCTCGTCAGCGACATAGCCGGCAGCATCGCCATGGATGAACTTGACTTGATCGGCGACGCCGAGTTCTCCAGCACGGAGTTTTGCTTGCTTGGTGAACAATTGACTCATGTCGATGCCGATGCCGATGATGCCGTGATCGCGTGCCCAAGTGCATAGCATCTCCCCCGAACCGCTGCCGAGGTCGAGCACTCGAGCCCCCGATTCCAGACGCAGCGCCGCACCGAGAGTGGCGAGCTTTTCGGACGTGATCGGATTGTGGATGCGGTGAGCACTCTCAGTGATATTGAAGATCCGTGGAATATCCAATGCAGAAAATCTCCTTTCGGGTATGAATACATTCAGTCACTGCTTGACTAGTTATTATCTAAGTCCGCAAATCTTGTACACTACACTGATCATTTGCGTCAACTTCTTTCCTAAGCCCTTAAAGTTCTAAGCGGGATAACACGCAATTTTGCCATGATAGTCAGACCTGGATAACTTCAGCGATTAGACCTCCGTAACATATACTTACGCATTTTTTAAATGTCCCCTTTTCGTCAACCTACCGCCATTCAGAAAATTTTGCTGACAGACGGCAAAAGGTCGGTTAACGACCATTTCAATAAAAGTAAACATACTAACCGCCACCTCTTGGTTCGCGGTACTCGATATTTTGAGTTCAGATCAGATCAAATGCCGCAAAGGGCCTTCGCCGGGACCCAAGATGCGTAGAATAATGATTCCTTTCCCATCAACCCGGCAGTAGATCGCATGGAATTCGTAGGCATGACGCCGAACATTCTTTTTGATTTGTTGATTTGGCTTTGATCGCTTCCGATCAAAGGAAAAGCTGTGATCATTTCAAGCGTTTTGAATAATCCGTCTCGATAACGCCTAGCTTGCCCTAGACCAAAGTTTTGAATGGTATAAGCGGGAATCGCGTTAAGATCCTTTTCAGCATGCTTAGAAAGTCGATAGTCAGCCATTTTTTGAGATCATCCGGGCTTCCATGTCATTCCATATTTCTTGCGGGCTTCGATTACTCAACCCGCTCGATTCTGCCTCATCAAGCATCGACTGGAGTCGAGTTTCGGCTTCTCGTCGTTCTTGATCCCGACGAATCAAATCCCGAAAGTACTCGCTGTCATTACCATATTTTCCGGAATCGACTTGCGCCTTAACCCAATTTTCCATTTGTTCCGTGATCGTAATGGTTTTGCGTTGCATGGACATAATATCGTCTCGCCAATAGGATTGAGTATTTGTGTATGACAATATCACACTATCAGCGCCGCTATGCGAAGATTCTGTATAAAACAATTACCCCACCCGTTCGACTCGTCAATATGCCCGAATCGTTGAATCTTGGGTGTCCAATATTGGACTGGATCCGGCTAAGTACGGTACCCGTTCATTCCGACGAACCAAGGCATCATTAATCTATCGACGCACCAAGAATCTCAGAGCGGTGCAGTTGCTTTTAGGTCATACCAAACTCGAAAGTACCCTTCGTTACTTGGGTATTGAGGTTGATGATGCCCTGAAAATGGCGGAAAAAATTTAAGTTTAATCACATAATTGCGTAAGTGGCCGGTTCCGACCGGTCACTTAGGGCCAAAAGCGGTCTATCGATAATTTTCTACGAATGGCAGCTACTTATCTGTAATCTGCCATTTAACGGGGAGGATAAGCCGAACCATACTGCGCCTACCACGAAGCTTCAGATTGATCTGAACTCAGCGGCGCAGTATGGCGTTGGCTGATGCGTATGTGAGGCGACATCGTTGCGAAAAACGCGGTCTGTACCCTATTCGTTAGCGCGGTCTCTTCCGAATTGCTTTATAAAGAAAAAATCCTAATGCGGCCACCCCTAGCCCGAGCAACACGTACACTGACGTTCTTAGCCACGGAGCAATCGAAAGGCACTCCGCGATGCCGTCACGGAGATAGATCCTGAAATAACACTGCTTTCTCTGAACGGCTTCGGTGTCGGTAATTGTGGGATCCGTCTCTGTTCTAGTTACAGCAACACTCTGGTATAACGATGATAATGGTATGTCATCGAGCGTATCAACCGATCCCACACTTGTCGGCGTGACAGTCGCCTCGCTATCGGTCACGCGGAAGCCGGCTAAGCAGCAGCCAAGATTCCCCTCCTCATTAAGTTTTAGAACCCAAAAATCCTTATTTCCCGCACCGAACGAAAAGGTTTTTCCCACGGTTACGTAACCGCCATCGCTTACCTGCTTTACATCGTTGATCCGATCCTCTCCCGAACCACCATATATCTTTTCCCACTCTATCGTCCCGTCACCGTCAAGCTTAATTACCCACCCATCCTGGTCCCCGACGCCAAATGATGACGTCGAACCCCCTAGCACATAACCGCCATCCCTAGTTTGTTGTATCGACTCAGGGTCGGTATCTCCTTCTCCGCCATAAGTGTACTGCCAGGAGATGTCACCGGTCTCATTAAGCTTTAACACCAAGAAATCGTTGTTCGCCCCATATTCGCCAAGCACAACATAACCTCCGTCGTTGGTCGGTTCAATTCCTTCCGTATCCAACGTGGCACTTTCATCAGCATACACTTTCTGCCACTCAATGCTACCAGACTCATCCAAACGTAATATCCAGATCGCACCCTGTGGGAATAATTCTCCCGAAATAGTACTCGTGAGGATGTAGCCTCCCTCCTCAAGTTGGTGGATACTTTCCACTCTTCGTTCTGTATTCCCTTCTAATCCATATTCTTTTTGCCACTCAATACTTCCATCGGAATGAAGTTTTATTACCAGTAAATTTCCGACGGGGTCACCAAACGATCGTGCGACACCACCTGTAATGTAGCCGCCATCGAGAGTCTGCTGAACGTCGAACGCAAGGTCCACCGAGTCTCCACCATAGGCATACTCCCATTCAATATTCCCGGCTGAGTCGAGTTTGAGTACCCAGAAATCAGCATTTGTATCGGGAGAATAGAGCCCCGTGTAGCCTGAGACGATATATCCGCCGTCAGTTGTCTGTTGAAGCGATGTGAGGTCATCCTCGAAATCACCTCCGAAAGCTTTTTCCCACTGGATGCCGCCCTTCGAATTAAGCTTTACTATCCACGCATCCGAGCGACCAACACCGAAGGACCACGTCCATCCGCCGAGTACGAATCCACCATCAGCCGTCTGCAGCACGGATGATGGTTCGTCCGATTCCTCCCCGCCATAGGTTTTAGCCCAGTAAGCGGGCGGCTCATAAAGTGCAGCGTAACTGGTTGCCCCGGTCACAAAGCTCACCAGAATGGCGAAGCACATCACCGAGCTTAAAGTTCTTTGAAGATAGAGACGTGAAGTACGTGGAGGAAAAAGGCTTAACATAACGGCCGCAAACATTTTTTTCATGCAAATATCCTCTGTTTGGTTATGGACAATGCTCTAATTCCTATAGGCCTAACGATAAGTATAACTTGACCCGAAAAGCGAAGTGACGATAGGCGCGTAGCTTTTTGGGGTCACGTTGATACGCTGGTTATGCATTGTTAACTAAACGATTCCAATGATAATTTAAAAAGCTCACCGATTAGTTTTTTTACTACTTCAGACTTGCCTTCTCTTACAACTGTTTTTAACTCTTTTCCAAAGGTCGCGTTCGTTTGTAAGGAGCTCAACACTAAATTTAAGAGCGAAAGAGATTTTGTTGTAAGCGATACGCCAATAAAGGCTCCATATACCGCTTCTCTATAGTCTATAAACCCTTCTTTATTCAAAAATTGAAGGCTTGAAAAAAATATATCCGAATTTTTCTCGTCATCTAAATATCTAAAGTCAGTAAGCGATATGTCTCTTTCCACTGGAAACGATTCATATAAGTTTGACAGCAGTTCTCCACAGAACTTATTAAACAAATCAATATTATTGCCTTCCATTTCGTTCCTATGCATAACGGGTCGGATAAGGAGCGCTTTCAGCGACTGACTTGATCCGATTGATGGCGAAACCTTCAATACATTCTCTGCGTTCGATCACCGTAAAGCTCCTTATCCGACCCGATGGCTACGCGAAGCGGAGCCATCTAGTAATTATCTAGGTCTGCATATCTTGTACACTAGACAAGCTATCTAAGTCAATCTACGCTTGAAATTCTTTTAATTCTAAGCGAGATAACATTCATTTTTTTGCATGATCACCAGGTCGGGATAAATTCAACGATTAAACGATTTGCTTAGGCACTTTTATGAATGTCCGGTTTTCACCACTTTCTGCCGGTTATTGTGAATTTTCGAACGGCTGCTATAGGTCACAAATTGTTCACTCAACGGCGGGCATGGCGCTTTAAGGCTTTCAGTTTCCTGTCATTATTAGGAGGCATCTGCGCGCAGCCTATTTTTTTCGATCTAGGTCAGTGGCCGTCATGCGAACCACCACTCTCGTCAGCCGATCGGAACGTTGTCATGATGAGCGCCAATGAGGGCAAAGACGATGACACAGGGTTCATCGTAAGGATTTCGCCACGCGTGCCGTGTGCCATTCTGAATGACTGTATCGCCTGGCCCGAGCTCGCGGCTTACGCCTTCATCAAGCTCGAGCATGCATCGCCCGGAAACGATGAACTCATAATCGATTGTCGCGGTAGTATGCATTCCGCGATGATCTGACTCTAGATACTCGCCGAGACCGGGGAGTTTCTCATTGAGTTCGTCGATGGCCGATTCCATATCGACGTCTCCGAGCGTTGACACTGACTCGGGCGCAAGTGTGAACAGTCCGAACCTGAACCCGCCAAGCGGTGGGAAATAGTTGTGGCTGGCTGGTTCCGAGCCTTCGTCGGGGAATCGGCGCGGTTCATCCGCTCCCCACAATCGAAAGTACTCCATACCCGGCGAGAGGGCGAGCGTGATCGGCTCGACTTCCACGTCACTGGCGAAAACTGCTTTGCCATTAGCGTCGTGTCCTGTAACCACTCGTCTAATCCCCATGATCCCTCCTCAATTAAAAAACCTCTAAATTACACGGCCACGCGCCAATAACTGAGCAACAGTAACGGCCAAAAAGCAGAGCGATGAAGGAGCGGCGCTTTATGGGGTCGGAGTTTATGGCATTGTAGCTGTATTGTTATCAGTGAGTTGTTCCTGCAAATGGTCTAGTTCGCTTATCAAAAATCCAAAACCCTTCTTCGTTCTCCTGTACTTTGACGGGTGTTAGCTTTTTGCTCGCGCAAATCGTACTCTTCGACTCGCCCGTGACTGGATCATAGATGATGCCATGCATCGAACAGCGTAGATTTTGACCGGTATCATCAAAAATCATATCTTTTTCACAGTCTAATCTGCGAGGCATGTGAACACATAGATTTCGATAAGCCAAGCAATTGCCTTTGTAACGGAAAACTATGACGGATGTTGGTTCATTGGCATACATAACTTCAATCCGCATATAGTCACCTTCTGTGAGTTGATCTTTGTGGCATACCCAAATGCGGGATTTTGTATTCATCTTTTATTGACCATCTCTAGAATAGCTAACAATTTAATAGATTGTTTATGTATATCATCCAAAACCGGAAGATAAACAAGTTCATTTATCTTAACACTGACTGCTTCTGGTTGTTAAACGGACGTTGAAATATTTCTATTGAACGGCGCCTTGGGGTCAAAACCAGCCCGATAAACCTCTGAATATTCTAGGTGTAAATTTATCCTAGAATTAATTCATTTCAAATCAAAATCAGACGTTCACGATAAAAACTAGAAATTCTATATTGTTTATCCATTAATCGCAGAATCGTAAAGCTGCGAAACAATATCCAAGATATCCTCTTTTTCACCGTCCGGAACCAAAATTTTGTCGCTGTTTTTTCCCTTTTGGCTTGGTATTTAGGGGACAATTCCGGGCAGGGGTCGCCTTCGAAATCAACTTGATTCCTAAAGCAGGAGTCGTGAGTGAGCTTTAGAGGTTCGCCGATATCCCTAAACGCCGGCACCAAATCTCCCTAGACATCGAGCAAACAAGGTAGCATAGCCTGGAGACATCGCTGTCGTCGTATTCAATGCTGACATCAAGGAGTGCGCCGGCCATTAATCCAGTTTCCTTTCATCTTGGGTTAATCCGACACAGTCAGCTATTTTATCGGCTTTTTGTTTGCCGAAGACATCAACCCAGTGGCGATACGTATCGTTTGGATTGCCGGACAAACGTTCAGATCCTAATTCTATGAGTTCGCCTGATGGATGAACATTATCAAGCTGATTTGAATTTCGAGTATTCATCGACAATGATAT
The DNA here is from genome assembly GCA_050303615.1 of Methylococcaceae bacterium. GTDB lineage: Bacteria > Pseudomonadota > Gammaproteobacteria > Methylococcales > Methylomonadaceae > CAZDXJ01. The sequence goes on from JBNLCC010000158.1 coordinate 6,998, forward strand.
CTCCAACTTGCTTGAACAGACCGAGAGTTCGGATTGTTGCGGTCTTCAGCCCATGATTCGGCAATAAACTTAGCGATATTAAGCATCGCATAACGGCTTATCGAATCAGCATTGACCGCAGAGAATAAGGCTTTAATTTTTAAATTAGACTTTAAACCTAACAAAAAGTCCAGTTGATGACCGATTTCGTGGTCGATTATCGGTTTAATAATGTTGGCGCAATAATTGGGTTGGGAAAACCGCTTTGGTATAAATCGGAATAAGATACCCCACAATACCCGAATCATTTGTTGAAGCTCACCCTATTCGCCGCAATGATTTTTGCGATGACTTGTTCGACACCTTTCAACTCGTCGCTGAACACGTGGGTCCGATAGGCGGCGCCGGCGGTCGTGACTGCGGATTCCAGCATCGGTTCGCCGGATTCGCTGATGTTGACCCGGGTCAACGTGGACAGACCGGGTTGCAGCGGATTTTGCCGGAGTTCGCCGGCGTCGAGCGCAATACGCACCGGCACCCGTTCGGCAATGTGGATGAAATTACCGCTGGCGTTGTCGGTCGGCAGTAGCGCGAAACTGCTGCCGGTGCCCGGATTCAGCCCGAGCACCCGGCCGTGATACAGGACTTCGTCGCCGTAGGCATCGACCCGAATTTCAGCAGACTGTCCCGGCCTGACGGCTGCAATTTTCGTTTCCAGAAAGTTCGCCTCGACCCAAAGGTCGTCCAACGGGACGACCGTCATAAGCTGTGCGCCCGCCTCGACCAAGTCGCCGACCTGTATTTTACGCTTGGCAATATAGCCGGACACCGGCGCAACCACGTTACGCCGCCGATAAGCCAGAAATGCCCGGCGCAGTCGGCTTTTGGCCTTTTCCACGGCCGGATGATGATCGACGCTTGTTCCCGACATCTGGGCTTCGATCCCGGATTTTTCAGCCTTGGTAGCTGCAATGGTCGCTTCCAATTCGCGGATCCGGTCCCGCGCGTTCTGCACCTGCTGCTCCGCCACCGCGCCTTCGCGGGCTCCCAGCTCAAAACGGCGCAGATCATGGCGCACCTGGTCCAAGGCCGCCTGGTGCGCCTCCACCCGTTGCTGCAAGGTTGCAATGCCGGCCTTCAGGGTTTCTATATTGCGCAATGTTTCGGCCAACTCCGCTGCAGCCTGCTGCAGATCGATGCGCGCCCGGGTGCCGTCGAGGCGGACTAACAGTTGTCCCGCCTGTACCTGCTGGGTATTTTCCGCAAGAATTTCAACCACGGTGCCGCTGGTCTGTGCATTCAGGCTGATCAAATGGCCAGCCACGAAAGCATCATCCGTCGTCACCCAATCGCGATTGAGATACCACCAATTGCCGAAGTAGGCCAGACATGCCAGCAGAATAATCGCCGTCACCGCGATCAAGCGGCGCCGGCGTTGCCTGATGATGGCTTTGGGGCGAATCAGTTTTGGCATGCTTCGCCACACATTGTCAGGCTTTCATTGAATCCGCCGCCCAGCGCCCTGACGACCTGCACGGCAGCCTTTAAGTATTCCCCATGCAAAGCCGCCAGCCGCTGGCGTTGTCGGTAATCAACAGCTTGTAGCTGCAGCAGATCACCGCGATCACTCAGCCCCAGCCGTTGCCGCGCTTCAGCCAGCCTTAGCCGCTCCGCATCGGCAACCAACTGTTGTTGCTGCTCGTCCAGGCGGACGTCGATATCCTGCCAGCGGGCCAGCGCATCGGCCACCTCCTGCACGGCGTGCAGCAAGCGGCTGTTATATTGGTGCACCGCTTCGTCATAGGCCGCTTCCCGGTAACCGAGTTTGGCGCGCAACCGTCCTCCTTCGAAAATCGGAAAATCGATCGAAGGACCCACTGCGTAAGCCAGGCTCGACCCTTGCAGCAGCACGTCGGTAATATTGACACTATGCAAACCGGCAAAAGACAACAGATTTACGTCCGGGTAAAAAGCGGTTTCGGCCACCTTGATTTCCTGTGCCGCAGCCTGCACCTGCTGCCGGGCAGCCCAAAGATCCGGCCGATGCGCCAACAGATGCAGTCGCAGGTCGCCTGGCACCCCCGGCTGTACCGGCGGATCGCTTGGGCCGGCTATCAGGTCGCGAGCCCAATCAGGTCCTTTACCGGCCAATACCGCCAAAAGATTTTTTTGCAGCGCGATTCGTGCGCGCAGCAGGGATACCTGTTGCCGGGCATCGCGCAGCGCAATCTCGGCAGTCAGCAGCGGGGCGTTTGCAATCAGGCCGGCGGACAGCCGCGCCTGTTCGAGCTGTAACAAGCGTTCCCGGCAGACAACGATGCTTTCCGCCAGCACCAGCTCGTCGGAAACGGCAGCCAGATCGAAATACGCTTGCGCCACCGCCGCCGACAACAATATGCGAGCGTCCGCCAGTTCCGTTTCGGCGGCCAGCGCCCTGCCGACGGCGGCTTGCAGCGCCGCCTTATCCTGCCCCCACAAATCCAAGTGATAGCGCAATACCAGCGGATTAATCAGAAGTTGCCGAAAATTTTCCCCGGCCAGTTTGGCTTGCGTGCTGTTGGCCGAAAAGCGTTGCGCGCTGAAGCGGACATTGGCGTGAATCGTCGGATAAAGTTCGGCGGCTTGCGCGTCGACCAACGACTGGGATTGCTGCAAACGGGCCGCCACCGCTTTAAGATCGGGGTTGCTTTTCAGCGCAGTTTCAATTAAATCAGTCAGCTGCGGATTGGCGAACGCCGTCCACCAGTCCGCTGCCGGCCATGCATTGCTACCCGGCAGCGAACTCCTCGCCTGTGCCACCGTTTCGGCCACTTCCGGCACCGCCATCATTTGAGCCCGTTCGCCTGATTCCGGAAACCAAGCACAACCTTGCAACAACAGTGCAAGCACAGCGCTTGCCAATTGCGGAAACCAGACGCGCGGCGCTGAATCGCTCATACTTCCCTCGCCAGCAAGGACAATGCCCGGCGCCGTAATACCTGCCGCCATGTCGGCCTGGCCGGCAGCCGGGTCGGCTCGGCAAACCAGACCAGCATCGACAGTCCGATAAAGATACAACCCGCCAACCAGTAGGCGTCGTTTAACCCGCTTATGGCCGACTGCTGTTGGGCCATGCCGGCATATTGCACCAAAGATTGAGCTTCCGACAATCCGGTGGCGCTCAAGTTTTCCATAGCCTGACTGAAGCCCGGGTCCCAGGGTGTATGGATTTCAGCAAACCGGGTCAAATGCAACGGCGTGCGCCGATAAAGCACGATGCCTTGCAGCGAAATACCGATGGCGCCCGCTGCAATGCGCAGCATGCTAGCCAATTCGACCGCCCGCCATTGCCGTTCCGGTGGCAGCCCGTGTAGCAACAGTACCGTCAAAGGCGTGAAAAAACTGCCCAGGCATATACCCTCCAGCAACTTGGGCCAGAATAACTGTGCATAAGCGTCCGGGTTATCGAAGCGGCTCAACCAAAAATAAGTTCCGGCAAAGCCAAGCAGATTGACCGATGCCAGCAAGCGGGCATCATAGCGTTTGACGATTTCGTGGAATACTCCGGCCACCGGCTTGGCAAAAATGGCCATCGGCAGAAACACCAAGCCCGCCAGAAACGACGAATAGCCCATAAGCAACTGCAGTTGCACCACCAGCATCGATAGCAATCCCTGGAAGCAAAGAAAGCCAAAAAACAGGCATATAGTCCCGATAGCAAAGTTGCGATGCGCAAATAAGCGAATATCCAGAAACGGCTCGCGCAGCCCCAGTTCCCATATCACCCAATAGACAAAGGTAATCACGGTACAGGCTAGCAAGCCCATCAGATACGGGGAATTGTTCCAGTCCCAGTCATTCCCCTGATTGAGCA
>JBNLCC010000159.1:0-41287 GCA_050303615.1 Methylococcaceae bacterium
CGCAATTATTTCCTCATCCCGGCTGGGCCGAGCACGATGCCGAAGAAATTTGGCGGACGCAATGCGGCGTGTGCCGAAAAGCGATGGCGCAATTGCAGCTTGAGCCTGCCGATATTGCTGCTATCGGCATTACCAATCAACGAGAGACCACGGTGGTTTGGAACCGGTATACCGGTAAACCAATCCATAATGCGATTGTTTGGCACGACAGGAGAACCGCAGAACAGTGTGTCGGCCTGTACAATGCCGGATGTGATGCGACGGTCAGGGCAAAAACCGGTTTATTGATTGATGCCTATTTTTCAGCGACTAAAATCCGCTGGATTCTGGACCATGTCGACGGTGCCCGGCAGCAGGCGGAGCGGGGAGAATTGGCGTTCGGCACCATCGACTCCTGGTTGTTATGGAAACTGACAGACGGGGTTTTGCATGTCACCGATGTCACCAATGCTTCCCGGACCATGCTGTTCAATATAGAGCGCATGCAATGGGATGACGAATTGTTGTCGATGTTCGACATACCTGCTGCAATGTTGCCGACGGTTAAGCCGACGGTAAGTTGCTTTGGCGAGACAAAAAACAAGGTATTCGGGGAAGGTATCCCCATTGCCGCCGTTGCCGGCGATCAGCATGCCGCGCTGTTCGGGCAGCAATGTACTGAGCGGGGCATGGCAAAGTGTACCTACGGTACAGGCTCGTTTTTAATGATGAATACCGGCCGCAAACGGGTTATATCGCAAAACAGCCTGTTGACCACCATTGCTTGGCAAATCGATGATGAACCCGTCTATGCACTTGAAGGCAGCGTGTTCGTCAGCGGCGCAGCGATCCAATGGCTGCGCGACGGCTTGAAATTTTTCGGGCAGGCCGCCGATAGCGAAACTCTGGCCGCCGATGTTGCCGATAACGGCGGCGTAGTTTTTGTACCGGCGTTAACCGGTCTGGGCGCACCGCATTGGGATCCGCAGGCGCGCGGTGCGATTTTCGGCATTACCCGCGGCACGACGCAAGCCCATATTACCAGGGCGGCATTGGAGAGTATCGGTTTCCAGGTGAATGACCTGTTGCATGCTATGTCGACGGACACCGGTTATCCTATTTCTGAATTGAGAATTGACGGCGGCGCGGTGGCGAATGATTTACTGGTGCAGTTTCAGGCGGATATTTCCGGCATCGATGTGGTGAGACCCGTAGATCTTGAGACTACCGCTCTGGGAGCAGCCTACCTTGCCGGCCTTTTCGCCGATTTTTGGACAATTGGCGAACTCGGCGAAAAGTGGCAAAGGGAACGCTCGTTTCGAGGAACCCTGCAGCCGGAAAGGATAGAGTCGCTGAAACGTCAATGGCTTAAAGCGGTGCAGAGATCAAAAAACTGGGCCGAATAACGTTGGGCAAACACATATATTCTGCGTAATTCGGGAGCGGGACTACAGCATACTGTAGTTAACATAGATTCCCGCAGTGACGATGGAAACGATGCTCATCAGTTTGATCAGGATGTTCAAACTCGGTCCCGACGTGTCTTTGAACGGGTCGCCGACGGTATCGCCGATGACCGAAGCGCGGTGGGCGGAGGAACCTTTTCCGCCGTGATAGCCCGATTCGATATGCTTCTTGGCGTTATCCCAGGCGCCGCCGGTGTTGGATAAAAATACAGCCAGCACAAAGCCGGTGGACAAGCCGCCTGCCAGCAAACCGATAATTCCGGCCACACCGAGCAACAACCCGACAGTAACCGGCGTGACGGCGGCGAGTATTGCCGGGATGATCATTTCCCGCTGAGCGCCTGCGGTCGATATTTTGACACAGCGCTCGTAGTCGGGTTCGGAGGTGCCTTGAAGGATGCCGTCATCTTCGCGGAATTGGCGCCGTACTTCATCGACCATGGAGCCGGCTGCGCGTCCTACCGCCTGTATGGTAAGGCCGCTGAACAAGAAAGCGACCATAGCGCCGATGAACAGGGCAATCAATACCACCGGGTTGAGTAAGGTCACGTTGTAGTAAAACATGAAATCGATCAGCGTGGCGTCGGCAGTGGGTATACTTATGCCATGGGCAAGATTAAGCGAAGTAAAGCCGGCTTTGCTCAATTCAATACGAATCACTTCAAGCAGTGAAGCTATCAGGGCTAAAGCGGTGAGTGCGGCCGAGCCGATGGCAAATCCCTTGCCGGTCGCCGCAGTGGTGTTGCCGAGTGAATCCAGTGCATCGGTGCGGCTACGCACTTCCGGCCCCAGGCCGCTCATTTCGGCATTGCCCCCGGCATTATCGGCTATCGGGCCGTACGCGTCGCTGGCAAGCGTAATGCCCAGTGTCGACAGCATGCCGACAGCTGCAACGGCTACGCCGTACAATCCCTTGCTCATATTGGCAAAGTCGAATTCAGCAGCGCAGAGAAAAGCCAACATGGTGCCGGTTGCCACCGCCAATACCGGAATCGAGGTTGAGATCATGCCGACGCCGATTCCGGAAATAACCGTGGTTGCGGGTCCTCCTTCGGAGGCAAAGGCAATATGCCGGGTAGGACTGTAAGATGACGAAGTGTAGTATTCGGTGGACCAGCCGATCACAATGCCGGTAACCAACCCGGCTACTACCGAACCCCATAAGCCCCAGGCATTGTTGATCCCGCAATAGTGCAACGCCGCCCAGGAGGCAATGATAATCAACACGGCGCTGGTATTGATGCCGCGGGAAAGGGCTCTAAGCAGTTGTTTTTGTCCGGCTCCTTCCTTGGTTCTAACCAAGTAGACGCCGATAATGGACAGCAGTATACCGAGTCCGGCAATCATTAACGGGACCAGGACTGCTTTTAGTTGCATGTCGGGATTGTGCCAATAAGCTGCGGCACCGAGCGAACAAGCTGCCAGCAGAGAGCCGACGTAGGATTCGAACAGATCAGCACCCATGCCTGCCACATCGCCTACATTATCGCCGACGTTGTCAGCGATGACCGCCGGATTGCGAGGGTCATCTTCCGGAATGCCCGCCTCAATCTTGCCGACCAAATCGGCACCGACATCCGCCGCTTTGGTAAATATGCCGCCGCCGACACGCGCAAACAATGCCTGCAGCGAGGCACCCATGCCGAAGGTCAATACGGTGGTGGTCACGATAACCAAGCGTTGTCCCTCCTGTTCGCCGGTGATCAGCCAATTGGCCAGCACCAGCCAAAATACCACGCTGCCCAGACCAAGTCCGACCACAGTCAAACCCATGACGGCGCCGCTACGGAACGATATCTGCAGTGCTTCAGCCAAGGATGTTCTTGCCGCAGCCGCGGTCCTGGTGGATGCCAGCGTCGCTGTCCGCATGCCGAAATAACCGGCCAATGCCGAAAAAAAACCGCCGCAAACAAACAAATAAGGAAGCCAGACGTTTTGTATTTTAAAACCATAGGCGAGCACCGCAAAAACAGCGGCAATCAGCAGAAACACGACAGCCATCACCGTATATTGGCGACGCAGATAGGCCATTGCGCCGCGCCGCACATGTCCGCCGATAAGACGCATGGTAGTCGTTCCTTCATCCTTCTTCTTCATGCTGTTAAAGAACAGCCAGGCAAAACATAGTGCGGACAGTGCTGCTGCCGGTGCAATCCAAAACATCAGTTTAATCATAAATAAAATCCCATTTTATCAATATGCCATGTGTGATTGATTTACGTCTCAGCTAAAATTTCGGAATTCGCGTATAAGGTTTGGCGATGCGCGCATTGATCGTTTTCTGCCGGCCTTCGCGAATAATTTCAAGGTTGATTTTATCGCCGACGCGCAACATCGCAACCATGTTGCGCAGCTTACTGGCCGAAGTAACCTTACGATGATCGACCGCAATGATGACATCGCCTCTTTTAATGCCGGCTCTTTCAGCGGCGGAGTTTTTCATGACGCCGGCGACTACCGCGCCTTGACGGTAGGTAATATCGAAGGCGCGGGCTAGCTCCGGGGTCAGATCCTGTATCTGAATACCCAATTGGCCGCGTTGTATATCGCCGTATTGAACGATTTGATCGATGACGGTTTTGACCATGTTGACCGGTATTGCAAATCCGATGCCGACATTGCCGCCAGTGGGGCCTACGATAGCGGTATTGATACCGATCAATTGACCGTTGATATTGACCAGCGCGCCGCCGGAGTTACCGGGGTTTATCGAAGCGTCGGTTTGAATAAAGTCCTCATAGCCTTCGATGCCCAGGCTGCTGCGTCCTAAGGCACTGACGATGCCGGAGGTCACGGTCTGTCCAAGGCCGAAAGGACTGCCGATAGCCACAACGATATCGCCGACTTCCAATGCGTCAGAATCTCCCAACGGTAATTGCGTCAGATTAGGATCTTTAATTTTAATCAGCGCAATATCAGTGGCCGGATCGCTGCCGACCAGAGTGGCGTCGAGGGTTCGGCCGTCATGCAGGTTGACGGTGATTTTATCGGCTTTGTGGATGACATGATGATTGGTAATAACATAGCCTTTATCGGCATCGACAATCACACCGGAACCGAGACTTTGTTGCACACGTTCCTTGGGCATATCGGGAATATTGAAAAAGTGGCGAAAGAAAGGATCTCGGTATAACGGATTTTCTTCATAGCTAATGCGGGTACGGGTGGAAATGTTGACAACTGCCGGAACAGTTTTTTTCAACATTGCCGGTAGCGGGTTATCGAAGATCGGCAATGCTGCGCTGGCGCTGAAGGGGACGAATCCGATGCTCATCAACACTGCCAGCATCAGTGGCAGAACCATTTTAATATTCGGCGTTTTCATGTTTGCTCCTTATGCATCTATCTACGATTAACAAGCAATGCTTAAGCAAAGCATCGATCATCTGAATATTTCATTTCACCGATGAACTTATCATAGGTTTGTGACAAAAGTGAATCATTAGTTTTTTTGCTGAAAAATTTTTTTTACGGATCGTTCGAATTTGCCGGCACTTACCGCAGAATGCGAAACCGGTGAGTTGAATTTGTCATGACGGCGCTCAATTGCAGATTGATTTTGAATCTTTGCGTTAAGAAAAGATAAAGGGGGTTTTAAAGATAAAAGTTAGTTATACTTTGAACAAATCCATCACAAAATAGAAAACGCCCGACCTGCAATTTATTAGAACCAATCAGCCAAATCTTTCAACAGTATCAGGGGAGTCAATCCATGGATACCTCGAAGTTAAATAGTTTTATTAAATTTATTATTGAATTCCTGAGCTTTGTTTATGCTCAGTTAAAAAAGCTTTTTAATTTGCTTAAAGCCTACCTGACAAAACAATCACCAGATTATGAAATAAACAAACCATCTTCCGCAAAACCGGCTATTTTCGGACGATGGCCGATTTGGTTAATTATATTACTGGTTGTATTCACGCTATCGCTACTTGTTAACGTTGGCGAAATGCAAGAGAACGAAATTCCTTACAGTCAATTTTTGCAGAACTTAAAAGAAGACAGGATTGAAAAAGTCATTGTTACCGAACGCTTTATCATCGGCTCCATTAAACCCGAAACCCCGGAGCAGGAAAGCGAACAATTTGTAACCAAGCCGTTGTGGGACGAAGAGCTGGCTGAATTACTGGAACAACACCACGTTGAATATATGGTCAGAAGCGGAGAAAACTGGCTGACCAATATCCTGTTTAATTGGGTTATTCCGATTTTGATTTTTGTGGTGATCTGGTCCTGGTTTTTTCGACGTACTACGGTGGGCAGGGGGACGGATTTTCTGAATATCGGCAACAAGGTACGCATTCATCCCGATACGATGGCTAAAATTACCTTTGATGATGTCGCCGGCACCGAAAGCGCCAAACAGGAATTGAAAGAATCGATCGATTTTCTCAAGGCGCCTGAAAAAATTCAGCGGCTGGGCGGACATATGCCCAAAGGCGTATTACTGGTCGGGCCGCCGGGTACCGGTAAGACTTTGCTGGCACGTGCAGTGTCGGGCGAAGCGCAGGTGCCTTTTTTTCATATCAGCGGATCGGAATTTATTGAGCTGTTCGTCGGTGTCGGCGCCGCCCGGGTGCGTGATTTGTTCGAGCAGGCCAGGCAAAAAGCGCCCTGCATCATTTTTATTGATGAACTGGATGCGATCGGCCGTTCCAGAGGCGGACCGACCATGGTGGGCGGCCATGACGAACGCGAGCAGACCTTGAATCAGTTATTGACCGAAATGGACGGTTTTGACCCTTCTTCCGGTGTGGTGGTGATGGCGGCGACAAACCGGCCTGAAATTCTGGACAAGGCGTTGTTGCGCGGCGGCCGTTTCGACCGGCAAATCATTGTCGATAAGCCGGACTTGAGGGACCGTATCGAAATTCTCAAACTGCATACCAAAGCCCTGACGCTTGCCGGTGATGTCGATGTGACTGTGGTTGCCAAACGCACGCCGGGGTTGGTCGGAGCGGATCTTGCTAATATCGCCAATGAAGCGGCCATCATCGCAACGCGTCTCGGCCATGATGAAGTCACGATGAATGATTTCGAAGCTGCTATCGACCGCGTGCTTACCGGGCCGGAGAAAAAAAATCGTGCCTTGAATCCTGAAGAAAAGCGTCGCGTCGCCTTTCATGAGGCGGGTCATGCGCTAGTCGCCGAAAAAGTGCCTACCGGCCAGCCGGTGCATAAAATTTCGATCATTCCCCGCGGCATCTCGGCGCTGGGGTTTACCCTGCAGTTGCCGGTCGAGGAACGGTTTCTGTCGACCGAAGACGAACTGAAAGATCAGCTTACCATCCTGCTGGGCGGACGCATGGCTGAACAACTCGTATTGGGAAGTATTTCAACCGGAGCGCAGAATGACCTGGAAAAAGCCACCGAAATTGCCCGCAATATGGTTTGTTATTTGGGCATGAGTGACAAACTGGGGCCGTTAACCTACGGCAAACGCCAGCAACTACAGTTTTTACCGACGGAAGTAGCGGAACAGCGCAACTATAGTGAAGACACAGCCCGCTTGATCGACAACGAAATAAAGCAGTTAGTGGAAAATGCACAATCACGGGCACGGGTAATTTTAACCGAAAACCGTTCCGTATTGGATAAGTTGGCTGCTTTACTGCAGGAAAAAGAGGTGGTCAGCAGGGATCAGTTTCTCGAATTGTTGAATTAATCAGGCGAAGCTGCAGCCTCCGCGAAAGGTTTACGGACAGTGAAATAACACTCAATATAATAGACGGCATGCCTGACAATGGCCTTGCAACTGAATTTCATTAGTTGTAGGGCCGCCAATGCCCTTGCCGCCCTTAACCATGCTCGTGTACAAAACGGCCGATTCACTTTCACGGAGGAGTGACATATCGGCTATGCATTGCCTACCCATCAAATCAACATTGTTCAACTATTCGTTCGGTATTGTCGGCCACAGTTCAGACGACAGTAGCGAAAATAGCAACAATTTCCATGAAAATGCTATAATTACCGGCTATCTTCATAAACTGTCTCATCCTGTAAGTTTCGGTTTTTCATGTGATTAGCTGTAAGGCGGTGAAGCAGTGTTGGCTTTATTGGTGAATACGTTTTTTTCCGGGGCATATTAAATGAATTTAGAGAAAGTAATTTTCGGCTTTTTCATCGTTCTCGCATTGACTTTGAATTTCGGTTTTTTTATCGGCGAATTGGATAATCCTGCACACCACAATGTATTTGAATTGTTCGCGGTTATCGTTGTTAATTTTATTGCCACCGGCTTAAAACTGGGGGATCGCTCTCAAATCGGCGCGGTTCTGCTGGCGACCAGTCTGGTTGCAAACTTGCAATTAATTGCCGCTGCCACTTATTGGGCGGTGGCGGTGCATATCACCGAAGCAGGCCTCACCCCCGACGTTATGGCGAGTGTTATTTCTTTAACCGGCGGCGCATTGTTGGCCAATGTTATTTCGGTGGTAATGCTGGTAACGGAAACCTTGATGTCCAGACTGTAGTACCTTATCAGTAACGGGTTATGGGGAAGTTGCTGCAATGAATTCGTCTGTCGAATTAAGCCGCGTTACCTTTATTGTCCTGCGCGAAATGCGTTGGCCGTTAATGGTATTGATTGTGGTCTACTCGATTTCCGTATTGGGGATGGTATTCATACCCGGCCCGGAAATTGACGGTAAAACGCAATATATGAGTATTTTCCATGCGTTTTATTTTATGACCTATACCGCTACGACCACCGGCTTTGGCGAAATTCCGTTCGAATTCAGCAATGCGCAGCGGTTTTGGGCCATTGCCTGTCTTTATATCAGTGTCGTGGCGTGGTTTTATGCCATCGGCAGCATTATCCGTTTGTTCCAGAACCCTTTTTTCCTCAGAGCCCTGGCGGAGGCCAAGTTTTCCAGAAGCGTCAACCGCATTCCCGGCCCCTTTTTTATCATTTGCGGATTTGGTGACACCGGCAGCGTGTTGACTCGTGGCCTCAGTGATTCCGGATTGCCCGCGGTGATCATTGATTCTAATGAAGAACGCATCAAAGCGTTAAAATTGCGCAATTACCGTGTTCCGGTGCCGGGTTTGTGCGCCGACGCCAGCATACCGAAACATTTGCTGGAGGCCGGTCTGCGCAGCAAGAACTGCCGGGCAATCGTCGCCATTACCAATAATGAGGAGGCCAATTTAAAGATTTCGGCCATCGCCCGATTGTTGAACCCCGATATTCGTATCATCACCATGTCCAAAGTGGAGGTTTTCGAGGAAACATTGGCTACTTTGGGCGGTGAAGTGCATATTGTCGATCCCTTTAAAACCTTTGCTAAAGTGCTGGCATCCTCGATGCATCATCCCGGTGTTTATGCGATGAACAAATGGTTGGTTAGGGAACGTGGCGCTAGGCTTGACCAGTTTATCAGACCTCCGCAGGGGCTCTGGGTGATTTGCGGTTACGGGCGTATGGGACACGAAGTAAACCGCGTGCTTACCAAACATGGTGTCAAAACGGCGGTGATCGATCCGCACGACAGCCAGGAAGAGGAGTTTATCGACAAATATATTGTCGGCCGTACCACCTCAAAAACGCTGGCCAAAGCCGGCATTAAACATGCCGTCGGCATTTTGGCGGGAACGGACGATGACGGACATAATTTGGGCATTCTGTTGAACGCCCGTTTTTTTAACCGCGAGTTGTTTACCATTGTCAGGCAGAATCGCCACCAAAACGAGGTCGCTTTTAGCGCCGCCGATGTGGATATGGTGATGCAGCCGACCCTGGTGACGGCCAGACGTATTTTATTTTTACTCATTGCGCCGTTGCTAAAGCCGTTTTTTCACTATTTGCTGGAGGATAAGCCGGGACGCACCGATGTGTTGGAGGATGTGATAAGGCGTTTAATAGAAACGGTCGGACATAGAAAACCCCATTTGGTTACTGTGGAATTTACCCGAGAAAAAAGTAAAGCAGTTCTTAAATGGCTGGAGCAGGGCAAGCAAGTTTTGTTGGGGGATTTGTTGAAGGATCCGGATAATCGGGATAGAAAGCTGGATATGGTGGTTTTTGTGATTAAGTCCGGCGAACAAGTGTATGTCTTGCCGGACGAGAATTATAAGATCAAAGACGGCGACCAAATGCTCTATTGCGGCACGGGCCTGGCGCAACGCTTATTGAATGCAACGATCAACAGTGAATATAAATTGTTTTATATCCAGAACGGTGTATTCCTCCCCAGAAGCTATTTGGCCCAGTGGTACATCAAAAAAACCAACCGTTTAGGAGTCTGATTCGTTGGATGGGAAGCAATATCTTGGAAAACGGCAAGGTGGAGGTCCTGCCGATTCGGTTCCGGCTATGATCTTAAAGCGGTGATTAATAGGTCGAGTATATCGAAAATACGGGTCATATAAAGATCCTTGATTTTATAGGGAGAACCGTTTTTATCGAGTAGTTCGTCCCGGAGTGCATCCAAGAATTTTTGCAGGCGTTTTTGATGCAGTCCCAGTTTCGACTGCAACGGGTCGGTGATGATCCCGGTAAAGGTGCTGAGCAGCGCCAGCGTTGCGATAATTGACCCGGTTGCGGCAATCACCAAACCGGTCGATGCGGTTGCCGGAAACAGGCTGTAATACCATCCGCCGATGGTCGATCCCAGCCAAAATTGGGATACGGCGATTTTTTCCGCAATTGCGGCAGCAGCGGCACTGCCGCCGGACAATGCGCCGGGAGTTGCTTTATGGAACGCGGCATAACCGGATGAAAGGGATATGATGCTGCCGGCTAAATCGGAAGCGGCGATCCTGCTGCCGGCATACTCCTGCAGATTTTTTTCCAGTGCGCGGCGGAAATTCGGTGCGGTGGATTTCTGATCGATTTCATTCAGGTAATCGGCAATGACTGCCGATAATTCGGAAACATTCAGAATTTCCTCCAGCAATGCGTCTTTCTTTGTCTCACGCTGAGCCTGTTTATACGGCAGTTCTAGCAGTTCCGAATAAATCAGCCAATTGATTTCTTTTTGCACTTCGGTTTCAAATCCGGCGGGAAGCCGGTTTAATAGCCTTGCTATTTTAGCGGCACCGAATTTGTAGGATAGATAGGATGACGTCCTGATAATCAGTGCAGGTACGATCCATACAATATTCAGTGGAACTTTATAAAGATCTTTCCATAGCGCTTTTTGATGCAGCCTTAGTGCACCTTTAAACGAAAAATGCCGGTTAACGAAATCGGGTATTTTAGCTTTTCTACTACGGATATAGCGCTCGATACCTTGCTCGACCGCCTTGGCGACTAAGCGGCGATGTCCGGTAAACAACTCCGCTTTTGGCTGTTTTTCGGCCTTGGCATTATTTGCAGTGTCTTTCATGGCGCAGCTTTGGACCCGGTTGCAGATAATGCCGGGTTAGCTGTTTTTAATGGGCCATATGCTGTTTCAATTCTTTCGGCATGGAGAAAACCACTTTTTCCTCTTTACCGTGATTTTCGATCGTCGATACTCCCCCCCATTGTTTAAGTTGCGTAATCACTTCCTGTACCAGCACTTCCGGAGCGGAGGCGCCGGCAGTTACGCCAACGACGTTAATGCCGTTGAACCATTCTTTATGCATATCTTTCGCGGTATCAATCAGATATGCCGGCTTACCGAGTTGTTCGGCAATTTCGCGTAGACGGTTGGAATTGGAACTGTTAGGCGACCCGACAACAAGAATGAGATCCGCTGTTTTAGCCAAGTCATGGACTGCGTCCTGTCGATTTTGCGTGGCGTAACAGATATCATCTTTCTTTTGGCCTTTTATGGACGGAAAATGCTTGCGCAGTGCATCGACCATTACTTTGGTATCGGTCATTGATAAGGTGGTTTGCGTTACATAAGCCAGGTTTTGCGGGTTGTTGACCCTTAACTTTGCAACATCATCCGGCGTCTCAACCAGATAAATGTCGCCGTGCTCGGTGCATTTTTCATATTGGCCCATGGTCCCTTCAACTTCGGGGTGTCCGGCATGGCCGATAAGAATGACTTCCTTATCGGTTTGCGCATGCTTAGCAACCTGGATGTGCACCTTGGTCACTAAAGGGCAGGTCGCATCGAAAACGGTCAGATTGCGCTCTTCGGCTTCCTGCTGGACTTTTTTGGAAACCCCGTGGGCGCTGAAAATCAAGTACGAGCCGACCGGTACGTCCGATAAGTCCTCGATAAAAACGGCGCCTTTCGCTTTTAATCCTTCGACAACGGTACGGTTGTGAACTACCTCATGGCGCACATAGATCGGCGCTCCAAAAGTTTCCAATGCGCGTTCAACAATGTCAATGGCGCGGTCTACGCCGGCGCAGAAGCCGCGGGGGTTTGCTAATATGATTTGCATAACTTGACTACTTTACTTGGTTTTTAATGTTTCCATTTTACCTCAATAGGGCCTCGGATACGATCATTCCGTCTTCATCAGCGTATAAATAATGATCTTTTTTGAAGTTGACCCCGGCAAAGGTGATTAATTTATCTCGATCGCCAAGCCCCCGTTTGCGGCTTTTTAGCGGATGGGTATGCAGTGCGCGGATACCGATCGGCAGCCGGTTGATTTCCACTGAATCTCGAATACATCCGTATATGACAATACCCCGCCAACCATTATCGCAGGCCGTTTGCGCCAGATTACCGCCCAATAAGGCGCAACGGTGTGAGCCGCCGCCGTCAACAACCAGCACACGGTTCTCCACTTTTTCTTCCAGGGCTTTTCTGATCAGCACATTGTCTTCAAAGACTTTTAAGGTGGTGATTTGTCCGCTGAATGCGGGTTCGGCACCGAAAGATTTGAAAACAGGTTCGGCAATTTGAAAATGCTCCTGATCGGAATAGGCATCGCAAAGGTCCGCGGTAGTAAATGTCATGGGCAATTATGGTCGGATCGGGTTAAAACGTGCTATGAAATCGGCATAGAAGGTTTTTATTAACATCCGCCGGCATAATGAATTCCGTTATCGACTTTCGGCAAATGTATCTGTACGAGAATTTTACCACTGTCACTGCCGGCGGTGCAGCAGGATTTATGAGTAATCGCTGAAATAATGTCATGTTAAACGTCATACGGTTGCAATGATTTGCGTCAGCCCCTCCGGAGAGGCCTTTAACGGTGACATCGATAGTAGTTTTTGTGTTCAGATCGGATTTGTCATTGCTGCTGCGGTTTACCGGCACAAGCCGTTGATGGCTTGCGTCAATACCTGAACACTGCGAAATAGCACCATCTGTTTCCAGTCCTGCTTATCCGGAAAAAAATAGTCACGCAATTGCCGCTGCACCGACAACTTTCTGGCGGCCGAAACCGGTTTTTGCCAACAGTAATTTTCTTCCTGTAATACCGGGATCATTTGCCACGACGGATAGGTGCCGAATTCCAAGGTGACATAACATCCGCGGTCGGTCAGCGCACGGTGCCATGCATAATCCATAAGACCGTATTTAGGTACCGAAGTCGATGTGCCGAGCGCCGGTTCGGTAACGCTGTCGCCAAACCACTGTTTGGCAAAGCCGACGCCGGCTGACTGCGGTGGATGATCACAAATGATCTCGCCGTAGCCGTAGGGTCCCAAACCGGAATGGATATCAATAACCGCGGCTCGTTTACGTCCCGCAATATCAAAGTCGGAAATGATGGTTTGAATAGCTTGGTGCGACCAACTGGGTTTGTTTCCGCCGTAAAACAAACCGTCCGGGTAATGATATTGGCCGGCGCTAATCGCTTCATCCAATTTGTTTTGTCCATATTCAAGCCGGTAATCGGCCATTCTACGGCCGGTTTCCGTTGCAGTGTCCGGCAGCCACCGTGAGGGAAGCAAATGCGTAGCGAATTGCCGGTAGCCGATATTGTCGGGAACTTTGTTGAAATCGACAAAATTACGGTTGAGGTCGACATTGTCTTCATTAACCCGGCGCAAATTGGCAAATCCGAACGGATTTAAAGCATGAATAAACAACAGCGCGACGTCATCGCTGGCAAGCGGTTCATGGCGCAGCCAGTTGACTTGGGCGGCAGAACCGCAAAATCCCTCCACGCCATGTGTTCCGCTGATAACCACCAGCATTTTTGATGCTTTCTCGGCACCGGTCAGGAACAGGTCCGTATAAAGCGGTTGATTGTCGAACTGACAGTCAGGGTGTTGCAACGATTGCAGATATCCCGGTTTATCCCGGCAGGCTGCTAAAAATTTAGCACGCGCATCCGCATAGTCTGCGGCAAAGCTGTCAACATCATAATTGAGCGGCATAATATTCAATCCTCCGGTAGTGTTGTTTAATCCGTCGCAATCGTTTGATCGTGATCATACGATACGGCGCATGATCCTACAAATGGAAATAACTTTATCATCCTCGTGCCAAAGGCATTGACTTAATTGGCGTCGACGGTCAATTGCCGATATTAGACAAAGAGGCATGGTAGCCGGATAAAGCGGTCATATCCGATAGCGGCGTGCATTATTGATGTCAATGTTTATCTCGTACCTATGATGTGTTTATTTTTGCGTATGAATTTTAGCAACCAGGCGTGGATGTCTTCATGATAGGAAAGCAATACCGGAATAATCAACAAAACCAATACGGTGGAAAACATTAAACCGAAGGCGATGGATACCGCCATCGGAATTAAAAACTGCGCCTGCAATGACGTCTCGAACAGCAATGGAGCCAGACCGGCTATCGTGGTGAGCGATGTCAAAATAACCGCACGCAACCGTTGACCCGAGGCTTCGACTAATGCTTGCCGGACTTGCATGCCTTGGTTGCGTAATTCTTGGTAAAAACTGACCAGGATGATCGAGTCATTGACCACGATGCCGGATAGTCCGAAAAAGCCGAACAGCGACAAGATGGTCAGGTCGATATTCAGCAATAAATGGCCGAAAATTGCGCCGATCAGACCGAAAGGAATGGCTGACATCACCACCAAAGGCCAGCCGTAAGAAGCAAAAACCCACGCCAAGACCAGATAGATCAATACCAGTCCGATGATTAAGCCGTAGCGCATGTCGGTCATCGTTTCCCTTTGGTCGGCAGAACGTCCTTCAAAGGAATAGTCAATGCCGTATTCCGTCGCTAACTGCGGCAAAAGATTTTGTTGCAGGGATTCAATAATAAGATTAGCGTTGTTGACTCGGGCATCCACTTCGGCTGAGATTTCGACGGCCAGTTGCCCGTCGGCGTGTCGCAAAATTTCAAAACCGCGCTGCGCATGCCATTCTGCGACCGTACTTAGCGGCACTGTGTCTCCATTGGGCAGGCGGATTGAAAGATTTTGCAATGCGCTTAACGTGTCACGATCCTGTTGTGCCAGTTTTACCCTGACTTCGATCTCATCGGGGCCGTCCTGGAATAGTTGCACCAGTTTGCCGTCAAAGGCGGTGCGTAATTTTTGTCCCAACTCCGCTACCGTTAATCCGAGTGCTTCCCCGGCCGGTGTTAATTTGTAAACCAATTGATTGCGGCCATATGGCATGTCGTCTTCAAAATCGCTGATGCCGGGAATCGGTGCGATCGCGCCGGTAAGTTTCAGCGCGGCTTGTTTTAATATTTCCGGCTTGTTGCCGCTGAGGCGAATGGTCAAATCGCGTCCCGGCGGACCTACGGTGCGGGTGGTGATAGTGAAGGTGTCTAATCCGGGAGGCATGCTGATGTGTTTCCGCCAGGCTTTGATAAAGTCGGCATTGCGGATCTTCCGTTGGTCGGGTTCCACCAGTTCCACGGTTATCGCTCCCAGGTGATCACCCTGGTGTTCATTACCGCCTTTGTTGGATATGCCTGTGCCGTGATGCACTAACGCGGTATTCACCAGTGGCTGAGCGGATAACGCCGCATCGGTCTCATGTAAAGCCTGTTGTAGATGATGTAGAAAACGCGTGACTTCGGTACGCGGTGTGCCGGGTACAAAACCGACATTGGCGTACAGCATGGTCGATTCTGGGGATGGAAAAAAATTGAATTTAATCCGTTCGCCAACCAGCAAACCGATAGTGATAATCAATAGCGAAATTACTGCGCTGATCGCAATGGCGCGGTAGTGCAGAGCGTGGGTGATCAGCTGTTTGAACAGACCGTTTTTGAAAAGCTCGAAGCGCTGATTGAACCACAACTGTAACCCTTTGCTCGGTGTCCGCTGCATGTGCAGGAATGAATGCCGCAAATGGGCCGGCAGCACAAAAAAACTTTCCACCACGGACGCTGTGATAACGGCGATGATCACCAAGGGGATAGAAAACATGATTTTTCCGGTGGGTCCGCTGACCAGCATCAGCGGGATAAACGCGGCAATCGTGGTCAGCGAAGACGCGATGACCGGGGCAAACATGCGTCTTGCACCGCCTTCGGCTGCCAATAAAGGCTGTTCACCCGCCTGATAATGGGCTAGTGCGTCTTCCCCGACGACGATTGCATCGTCGACAATGATGCCTAGCGCCATAATCAAGCCAAACAAACTGATCATGTTGATGCTGCCGCCGACAAAATACAGAATCAGCAGCGTCGCCATAAAGGAAATCGGGATGCCGACTGCCACCCACCAAGCAACGCGGGTGCTGAGAAATAAATAGAGGATGCCGATTACCAGGATCAATCCGCCGCCGCCGTTTTTAATCAATAAGTTGATCCGGTCTTTGATGAGTTGCCAGGTCTCGTCATATACTTGCAGGGTAACGCTGTCGGGCAGCGTTTCGCGGGTTTCTGCGAGCCACTGCCGGAAAATTTCCGCCGCACGGAATGAATCGCCGTATTGAGAACGACGCAGTACCAATTCTACGGCGGGGTTTCCCGCAACTGACAGGGTCGCGCCGCCTTTCAGGTTTTGGCGTCTTATTTCTGCAATTGTGCCGAGATTAATACGACTAGATTCATCGCTGACAATCGGCAGCACGGAGAAGCCCAGTTCGTCGCGGCGTTGATCAAGACTGCGCAATTCAGTCGCGGCATCACCTTCGCCAAAAGTACCGGCCGGGATATCGCGGCTGAGCGCTTTAATCCGGTTGCCCACTTCATCCAGACTGATACCCAACTGCTGTAAGTCGCTGTGGGAAATTTGAATGGCCACTTCCTGTTTAGGCAGACCGATGATATCAATTTTATCGATGCCCCGGTCCAGCAGTTGCTGTTCAAAGGTGTTGGCCAAAGTGCGCAGTTCCGAGATATCTTCAGGGCCATAGAGCAGTATTCTTGCAACCTGTTCATAACGGGCGACGTTGATCACGCTGGGTTCTTCGGCGTCGGTCGGCAAATTGCGGAACTCATCCACCTTTTGTTTGACTTGATTCAAGGCAATGACGGTATCGGTTCCTTCGACTAATTCCAACGTGATCGAAGAGACCCCTTGACTGGATGTCGACGTCATATTTCTCAAATTATCGATTGATTTTAACGATTGCTCCAGCGGAATTGTAATTGCCGTTTCCACGTCTTCCGCACTGGCACCGCTCCAGACGATATTTATCCTGATGATGTCCAGATCAAAATTTGGGAAATAGCGGATATTGAGTTTATGCAGTGCGTACAGTCCGCCGAGGATCATAATCAACATAAGCAGGTTGGCGGCTACCTTATGATGCGCAAAAAAACCAAGCAAATCGCCACGATGTTTCATTGAATAATTCCTTTTAGGGGGTGCCGTCCTGATCGGCAGCGGTATCCGCAACACGCAACCCGCTGATTGCATTCGGCAGTTGCGTAATGACAATTCGGTCGCCTTGCTGAAGTCCGGCGCCGGAAACCAGCAGTTTTACTTGCCCCTTGCTATCGGTATATTCGCCCAGGCGTTGTACTTTAACGCCTTCCAACCGCCCATCCTTTATCTTATAAATCCTGTCATTGTCGTATAGTGCCGAGAACGGAACGATAACGGCTTGTTGTTGGATGGGGCGGCGCAAAGTCAGGGTTAGCATACTACCCAGCCGGATTAGATCACCGCCGTCGATGATTTTGAATAAGGCATCGATACCGCGTACATCAGCGGCACCGGATAAGCGATTTAATTGCAGCGTTACCGTCATACCGGCGACAGGAGCCGTTGCTTGTAAAACATCACCGCGATTAATGGCTGCTTGCAGCTCATATTGATACTTGGCGGGAATTTTGGCGCGCACTTCCAGTTTGTCGGTCGGGTAAAAAGTTAACAAAACCTGATTTTCCTTGACCTGATCGCCTGCTGCGACTTGCAATGTTTCGACATAGCCGTCAAAAGGGGCGATAACTTTGCTGCGCTCCAAATCAAGCAAAGCCATTTCCAGTTCGGCTTCGGCATAATCAAGGCGGGCATTCAATTGTTGCAGTCTGGCATGATGGTCGTCCAGATTCATTTTGCGGGTGGTAAATGCCAATTGCTGCCTTTCCAGTTCCTCCATTGCCAGTTCCAGCGCTGCAGTCGAACCCAGGTTTTTACTTTTCAGTTTTTCCGCCCTTTTAACGGCCGCTTGTTCCAGTTTTAACAAGGATTGCTCGTGTTGATAGGCCTTTTGATCCGCTTTGTAACGGAGCCGTTCGCTTTCGATCCGTGCGGCCAATTCCGCAACATTGGCCTTTGCCTGAGCCACGCGGACCTGATAGTCTCTTGGATCAAGGCTGAGTAAAGCTTGCCCCTTTTCGATTTTGTCGCCTTCGCTGACTGAAACAGTTAATACGCGGCCCTTACCCGGGGTTGCGGCATTGACCAGTGCCGGCGTTTCGACCTGTCCATAAAGCGTCAAAGTCGGGGCCAGGGACTGAAGCAGTGCCGGTTGGGTTTTGATTTGCCAGACTCTTTCTTTTGTCGTGACCGGTTTGGATGTGGGGCGCGTCGATTTAAGTATTAAAAAAACAGCGACGCCGATGGTAATGATTATTATTGGAAAAAGCAGTTTCTGATTGATATGTTTCATAATCCATTGAAGCGGGTTATATGGCCTGGGGTTTTAGATTAGGGCATTAGTGATTGCTCAGCTTTCAGCCCATTAATGACTAACTGATAAATAATATTTGTCAAAATTGGTTTTTTGAATGTCTTCGGCACTTAATAGTTCCATTGTTGTGCTTGTCCGTCCGGTCAGGCTTGACTTTGATTAGAAGGAAATCAAATCATAAAGCAACCGTTGGGTATTGCCGGCTGCCGGTAGGTATTTTAGCCGATAACGTCGCGCAGCTGATATAGAATTATTGTTCGAGCAGCAAAGATTGATTGTATTGAAGTAAAATTATTACTTTTGGGGGTGTTATCCAAGGGGCATCAAAAATCGGTATTTAAACTTTTTTTTCAGTGACGAAGGGGCAAGAGAATAAAATACCGATAATTGATGTATGCAAGCTGTTTTCTATCGTTTTAGAGAAATGTTTCTCCGGTTTGACAAGGATTAAAAGCGGGCGTTATTTAATAAGAAAATCACGCATCATGCCCATATCCTCATGCTCAAGGTTATGGCAGTGATACATGAACAGTCCTTCAAAATCGTTAAATGGCTTCAAAATGGTGACTTTTTCGCCGGGCATCACTAAAACCGTATCCTTCCAGCCCTCGTCGACAAAACCGTCCGCAACGCTTCGGTAACTTTTCATAAAGCGTGTATTGACTTCGCGCTTTACGACCTGGAACTGCTCGCCATGTAAATGCATAGGATGCGGCATGGCCATCATGCCGTGCATGCCGCCATGAAAACCATTGTTGAACTCGATGATCTGCAACGTATTTAGCGGAATGATTTCATCCGGCCTAATGTCATTCATTTTATAGGAACGGCCATTGAGCAAAGCCGACATATGACGCATTGATAATAGAATTGATCGCGGCCGTCCGGTATTCGCCGCCGCCGCCAATTGCAAGTGCTTGATTGGCGTTAAGCGTTCGGGCAACGTATCAGTCGCGGTGCTTTGTTTGACCACCTTAACTTTGAATAATGGATAATCGCCACCCAAGGGAAGGGAGCTTCCCGCCATCATCGGGCCACCCCCCATTCCGCCTCTGCGGCCACCCATCATGCCTCTTCCCATCATCCCACGTCCCATCATGCCGTGACCATCGGATGCGCTAAAGGGAATACTGCGCAAAGTGAGTTCAGTGCCCACTTTCCGGCCACTGAAATCAAACCAGATTTCCCTGCGTTCGGCAGGCCCTAATGTCACGAAGGAATAATTTTCCGGGCGCTCCAATAATCCGCCATCGACACCGATGACAGTGAGAGGCGTGCCGTCGTCCCAAGCCAGTTTATAAATACGGGAATTGGAACCATTCAAAATCCTGAACCGATAGGCGCGGCTTTCGACCGGCAGAACGTAATCCGGTTGTCCGTTGACGAAAATATAGTCTCCCAGAAACCCTTGCATCCGCTGCATCATATTGTTGACATATCGCAACTGGTTTTGACTGTCAAAACTGCGGTCTTGGATGACCAGCGGAATGTCATAAGCGCCGCGAGGCAATGGTAGTTTTTGTTCTTCGGCGTCGGAAACGATGAAAAATCCGGCTAATCCCGAATATACCTGCTTGGCCGTGACACTATGGGTATGGGAATGATACCAGTAGGTACCTGCACGATTAAGAATTTCAAATTCGTAGACGTAGGTTTCTCCACGGTTGATGGCATACAACGGATTGCCGTCCATTGCTGCCGGAACATGCAAACCATGCCAGTGCAAAATCGATGCGGCGGGTAAGTTGTTTTTGAGATAAATACGGACTTTTTGTCCTTTGCGTAACGATATCGTAGGAGCCAGGTAGGTATCCGGCAGATTGGTCACAGCGTTGTCCGGTCCTTTCAGAACCTGACCGTAGGTTTTCCATACGCGGGTTTTTTTTCCTGCAAAAATGGATACCCATGCGGTTTCGAGTCTGAGTTCAATTTCTACATCCGCGCTAAAATCGGGCGAAGCGTAACTTTTTTTAGGGACGTGTTGGCCGAATAATAAGTTCGGATAAGTGGCTGCCGCGGCTAAAGCGAAGCCGCCGTATTGCAACAATTTTCTGCGTTGAATGTTGATAATGTCGTTCATTTGTTTGTACTCCGGAAGAGGTTTTTATAATTTTGAACGTTAATAAATAATAAATAACTAATATATTAAATTTATCCTCTCATTTACAAGTTGATTTATTCAGGTGCAGGTCACTCGTTTATACTGAAAGCTAATATTATCGTCCGGTGAATTACGACCCGGCATGTTTATGTCCATGGATATGGGGTTCAAGCGGTTCCGTTTTCAGTGTGCCGTTTAGAAACTGACTAATTGCCTGATCCGGGTCCTTTTCAGTAGTCAGCAGAACGTTAAGTGTTTTGTTGTAAGCCGACGGGCAAGGCCGCTGCCGACGCCGCCGCTTATCAGAAATTGAACGTCGTCCAACGGCGAACATGCCGCCGGGGCGGTCTCATGAAAAGCTTGCTCCTTGGTTAATTCAAGCAAAGATTTATCGCTGACATGTTTGTCTATGATTGTGTAGATCCAGAACTTTCTGCAGCGGCCGGTATGACCGGTAATTTCTTTTCGATTTTGACTGGCAACGGCAATTTTCACAGCTACACCTTAATTGCATGATTCATCGGTCGGATGAGGATGAATAATTTATTTCACAATCCAATGCCGGTCAATAAGAGGGTGGGAGTCGGGACTCGATGCCTTCAAATTCAGCATTGGGATGATGTTTAATGATTAGTTTACTGATTTCATCAATGCGTTCTTTATCGATGTCGACCATGACCAGCACTTCACCCTTCTCAATTGCTTCTTCATATTGCTTGAGTTTTGAATTTCCTACCTGCAGACCGGCTAAGCCGCTCATGATTGTGCCGATGGTTGCACCATAGAACAAAATTCCCAATACCGGCCCTCCGGCAATGGCGAACCCGGCAAAACGCAAGGCAGCCAGTCCGACCAATAAGCCGGTCGTTGCACCTAATGCCGCGCCGCGCTCCATGGCGGATACAAAATCCGTTTTTTGAAAAATCGTGGCTTCAGGCATGTCTTCCAATGGCGTGTCTCTTTTTGCCAACACGTGCATGTGCCTGTCTTCAATACCTTTCGTTCGTAATTCGTCAATGATTTTATGCGCAGTTGGGATATCCGGTGCTAAAAAATAGATACGTCTCATTTTATTTCTCCTGTCGAATAAAAGGAATGTCGTAGACATCGTACTGAATTCGATCTTACCAATATCTACGCTTGATTGAAAGATCATAATATGGCTATTGACGATACATGCCCAATATAATCGTTAACTCTATTTCTTTCGTTTTATGAATCGCGTTTTCAATATGTTTCTTGGTTATGTATTGCGCTCCGTTTATCAGATTATTGATATCTATAGACAGGAAGCTTGTACTTGTTATCGGCCGTTAGTATAGACTGTTTAGTTGTAAGACCGCACAATTCTGCCTTCACCTAATGTATATAACAACGGATGCCAGAAATAAAACAGCACTGGTGATGATAATTAGCGGCCCTGCCGGAATATCAGTGACCGCATAGACCGCAATACCCAGGATACAGCAAAGAAATCCGGCGATGGTGCTGGCCTTCGTATATTCAGATAAATTGGAACTGATATTTTTCGCCGTGCAGGCCGGAATCGCCAACAATGCCGCCGCCGTCACTGGCGAACTTCCCCGGGTATTTAATGCAATAAAAGAAGCGTATCAACAAATTGCCGACAACAGGCAATCGGTTTTAGTGGTGAAAATATCAAACGCCTGTCCATTGGTTGAACGGGGAAAGCAGGGATATCCAAAATCATGCAGGTGAATAGCAGTCTCCCTGGATGCCAAGATTTTTCAAATTTTTGGTGGTCCGATATTAAGATTTATAATGGCTTCTATCCATTGTTAATAAATGATTCTGGCAATCTTATAGTGCTTGTGCTAATTTTTGATACTGATTAACAACATACCCTGGCTTTTTATTGTTGGGGCAACTGAAGATACGGTTTCTTAATTTTGAGCGATTGCTAAGCATAGCTCAATCCGGCAAGCGTAGATGAGGCGACTGTCTTTTGCCGGTATTATTTTATTATTTGCACAGCGGAGAATACTTATGAGGTTTGAACAGGTTCGCGATATTCTGGATCACGCCAGGGAATTCCATAAAAAGTTACACGAATTTTATCAACAGCTAGCTAATCAGGAGGAATCGGCCAGGATTAAGCTGCTGCTCGAGTATCTGGGCGGGCATGAAAGTTTTCTTGAACAGGGAATTGCGAACTTTGAGGAAAGTGCTTCAGAACAAATCCTTGATACCTGGTTTCAATTTACACAAGACGAAGCATTACTTCAGCTTCCGGAAAAACTTGATTTAAAACCTCATATGCCGGTGGAGGAAGTGATTCGTATTGGATTGGAACTGGATGACCGATTGATCAAGCTTTATAAGGATGCCTTAGAAAATTCAGACGTGCCCGAGGTGCAACAAGTGTTTGATAATCTGTTGGCAATGGAACAGCAGGAACAACGCCACCTGGTAAGGGCAGCCCTGGATGCAGGCGATATCTAGGGAAACAAGGCAGACAAACTGGTGATTGCCTTCGGCCCGGTACCGTCAAGGCGTCTGGGGCGCAGCCTTGGCATCAATAATATTCCTCCCAAACACTGTTCTTATTCCTGCCTGTATTGTCAGGTCGGGCCAACGCGGGCATCAGAAATACAGCCTCGATTTTTTTATCAGCCGGAAGATGTTTTTAAAGAAGTCAGTGCCCAGGTAGCCAAGCTTAAGGACCGTGGTGAGCAAATCGATTATTTAACCTTTGTGCCTGATGGCGAGCCGACGCTTGATGCAGGCTTGGGTGAAACCATCGAATTGTTGCGCTCGCTGCATATCAGCATTGCCGTTATTTCGAATGGCTCGCTGATTTGGCACAAAAAGGTTCGGGAAATACTTAACTTGGCCGACTGGGTGTCTTTGAAGGTGGACAGCGTCGAAGAGTCCGTTTGGCAACGAATTAACCGCCCATTCGAGAGTCTTACATTAGACCGTATTTTGACCGGAATGTTGGATTTTGCCGAGCATTTTCAAGGAACATTGGTCACGGAAACCATGTTGCTCGAAGATATTAATTGCAGTGATCAATGTGCCTTCGAGTTAGCAGGTTTCCTGCAGAAACTCGCCCCGGCTAAAGCCTATCTTTCCATTCCGACTCGGCCCACCGCTGACCGCACTGTTCATGCCCCCGATGAACAAACGCTTAATCGCTTTTACCAAATCGTCACACAAAAAATTTCCGTCGTTGAATTACTGACCGGCTACGAAGGCAACGCATTTGCCAGTAGCGGCGATCTTGTAGCGGATTTGCTGGCAATCACTGCGGTTCATCCGATGCGTAGGGAGGCTGTGCTGGCGCTGGTAAACAAAACGGGCAATGATTGGAGCATCGTTGCAGAATTGATAGAACAGGGAAAACTCAAGCAAATAGAGTATAACGGCAACAGCTTTTTTATTCTGGCATATCGTCTTTAGCCGTTCTGAGTGCGGCGCTGTTTTATCAATTGGCAATGTATGACCAATCGACAGTATCGGCTTTTCGTTGTTGGCATAAACAATAAAAGTATAGTCCCGAATTAATGGCTGCCAAGAGACTCCTGAAATTTTCGCCGTAATCCAAGGGGAAAAATCCATGCAACTATCAGAGTGCAAAGTCTATTTTGAAAAAATTGACGCGACGCTTTTGAAATTCAGTCCGGCCAATGACATTATGCTGCTGCGTGTTATTGCCGCTGTAATTCCGGTCGTTTGCTTTGCTTTCGATGCCATATATGACATGCCGCTGTTTTATTGGGTCGGTATGCCGTTTTATTTGTTCTGCCTTGCGCTCTATTTGGAAAGCTTATTAAAAGCCATCCTGTTCATGCGTAAGGTTTCAGCAGAACTGCTTATTGTGCTGGTGATGACGGTAACGCTGATTGACGGGGAGCCGTTGAGCGGCGCCATGGTGGCTTGGTTTATCGGATTGGGTTTATACATTTCATTTACCATCATCAGAAAAAACCGGGAAAAAATCGAGAGCCTCATTCAGGAAGGCAAAAAAACCGCCAAAGTGATTTGCGGCGATAAAATCAAGGAACTGCCGATCAGCCTCATAAAAAAGGACGCAGTCGTTATCATTCCCAAAGGTGCGATGATTGCAGTAGACGGGGCCATTGTCGAAGGCGCGTCTTCCATTGACGAATCCTTTGTAACCGGTGAGCCGTTTCCGGTATACAAACAAACCGGCAATAGTGTCACGTCAGGTACGTTAAATTTGACTGCCCCGCTGCAGGTCAAGGCCGAAAAAAACGGCAATGATGCGTTTATTGCGGTGGTTACCCGGGAAATCGAGTCAAGTTTGGAGACGAAGTCCGATCTGCAAAAACGCGCTGATGCTACAGTGCAGGTTTTGCTGCTGTCCGTTACCGCCTACGCCTTTTTGCTGTTATATGTCACCGGAAGTTTGCATGTAATGGCAACCGCACTCGCTGTGCTGTGTCCTTGCGCCTGGGCATTGGCGACGCCGACTGCCTTTGCCGCCAACATCGGCAGCCTTGCCCGTGCCAATATTCTTGCGCGTGGCGGTGAGCCATTGGAAAACCTGCAGGACATCAAAACCTTAATTCTGGATAAAACCGGCACGGTAACCTTAGCCCAACCCGAAGTCAGCCGGATTATTGAATTGGGTATGCCGCAGCGGGAGCTACTGGAATTAGCTGCGTCAGTAGAATCGGGATTCGATCATCCGATTGCCCGCTCAATCATCGCTTATGCGGAACAGCAAGGTGTTTCTCACTTTTATGCTGTGACCGAAGCGGAGGATTTGCCGGGTCGCGGCGTTAAAGCGAAGGTCAACCAACGGCAGATTCTGATGGGCAGCCCGGAGACATTACTCGATCAGCAAATAGCTTTGCCGGATATCGATTATACCGGCCGCGCCATTTGGCTGGCCGTTGATGGGACCGTCAAAGGTGTCATCGTGATCAGGGATGTCATGTTGTCCGAAATGCGGCATCTGGCGGATGCCGTGCGTCGATGCGGCATTGCAAAAATTATCCTGGCGACAGGTGATAATGAACAACGCGAAGCGCAACGGGTAGCGGAGTATATCAACGCCGACGAATATTATTACAACTATACGCCGGAGGATAAAACTGCTTTGGTAAAAAAACTGCAGCAGGCGGGAAAAGTCGCCATGGTGGGTGATGGCGTCAATGATGCGCCGGCGCTGGCTGCGGCCAATGTGGGTATTGCGATTGGCGGGCATAAAAATGTCAATTTGGCGATCATATCCGCCGATATTGTCATTCTCGGACATGACGCGAAAGATTTGATAAAAATTCTGCAGCAGAGCCAAAAAATGGATGGCATTATCCAACAAAATTATACTTGGGCTATCGGTTTTAATACGCTGGGTTTGGCATTGGCGACTTTTGGCGTTCTTAATCCCATTATTGCCGCTCTGCTGCATCATATCAGCTCGGTTTTTGTGGTGGTCAACGCCGCACGCCTGTATTTTACCCCTATTGAATATTCATTTGCCCAACCCCTGTTCAAAAAAATGGATGACTGGTCGAAATATAAATTGAGCTATCGCAACGTTTGAACTGTCATAGCACTGTCGCATTTTCCGATTCCCGTTGGTTTACAATGATTGTTAAACAACTAAATTAACAGCTAAGTGCATATCATGAAACTTCGGCATCAATTATTTATTGTTGTATTTTCGGGATGTTTTGCCATCGCGGCCGGAGTAGCCGCTCCCGCAAGCGAAGCCCGACTTGATGAAGTTGCCCGGCGCGGTGTGCGTGTCATGCCGTTCAATCTAAAGCAAACCTTGCATGTGTTCACTAAAACTCAAAACGGCGGCATCCAGCAGGTAATCGTCAAGCATAAATCCGATAATGGACAGGTCAGTTTAATTCGGGAGCACCTTAAAAAAATAGCAGACCAGTTTAGACAGGGGGATTTTTCCGATCCCATGCGAATTCACGGTCAAAATATGCCGGGACTGGCGGCATTAAAAACTGTCAAACCGGGTACGCTAACGATTAATTATGCAGAATTGACCGATGGTGCACAAATCGATTATGCGACTGATGATGCCGATATAGTTCTTGCGATCCATCAATGGTTTGATGCACAATTGATAGACCACGCACGCCATGCAATACCGGGTCATAAGCATCATTCTATTGACCGTTACACAGATTTGCCGAAACAATGATGTTTAGGTCGGCAGCCGGCTGACTGAGTCGGGACAGACTGTAATGACCTGGGCAATTGTACAACTGAAGCTATAGGCAATAGAGCGGGTGACCGGTTCGGTTCAAACCGCACATGCAAAATCAAAGTGTTCTCATTATAGGAGATGATGATGCCGAATTCTAAAGTGACAATTGACGGAAACGAGGCTGCAGCTCATATCGCATTTATGACCAACGAGGTGATTGCGATTTATCCGATCACTCCCGCATCCCCGATGGGGGAACTTGCTGATCGTTGGGTTGCAGAAGGGCGTCATAATATCTGGGGCAATACGCCGAGTATCGTCGAAATGCAAAGTGAAGGCGGCGCCGCCGGCGCTATTCACGGATCATTGCAAAGCGGCGCTTTAACCACAACATTTACCGCATCGCAGGGATTGCTGTTGATGATTCCCAACATGTACAAGATTGCCGGTGAATTGACGCCGGCGGTTTTTCATGTTGCGGCACGTTCTCTGGCTGCTCAGGCGTTGTCGATTTTCGGCGATCACAGCGATGTGATGGCTGCCAGATCGACCGGCTTCGGTTTTTTAGTGGCCAATTCAGTTCAGGAAGTGATGGATTTTGCACTGATAGCACAGGCGGCAACCTTGGCAGGCCGGATTCCGATGGTGCACTTTTTCGACGGGTTTCGTACTTCCCATGAAATTGCTACGATTGATATGATCAGCGACGAGGTTATACGGGCACTAATCAGCGAGGATTTTGTCAATGCCCACCGGCAACGGGCTTTATCTCCCGAGCATCCGGTATTGCGCGGTACCGCCCAGAACCCGGATGTGTATTTTCAAGCCCGTGAAACCGTCAATCCCTACTATGAAGCGATGCCCGGTATCGTGCAACATACCATGGATCGGTTTGCCGAATTGACCGGCCGGCAATACCATTTGTTCGATTACGTCGGGGCCAACGATGCGGAACGGGTGATTGTGCTGATGGGGTCCGGAGCCGAGACAGTCGAGGAAACCGTTGATCATTTAACCGCCAGAGGAGAACGGGTCGGTTTGCTTAAAGTCCGTCTGTTCCGCCCCTTTGACGCAACGGCGTTGGTACACGCCTTGCCCACCACGGTCAAGCGCATCGCCTTGTTGGATAGAACCAAGGAACCGGGGGCCGATGGCGAGCCGTTATATAAAGATGTGATAACCGCTTTGACACAGGATATTTTTTGCGACAGACCCAGGTTTGCACAATTGCCGCGTATTGTCGGCGGCCGTTACGGCCTTTCTTCGAAAGAGTTTACGCCGGCTATGATTAAAGGTATTTTTGACGAATTGGACCGCGAACAGCCGCAAAACCAGTTTACCGTCGGAATTATCGATGATGTCAGTTTCAGCAACCTGAGTTGGGACCCCGAATTCCGCACCGATGCCTCGCAAGCGTCGATCAGTGCCGTGTTTTACGGTTTGGGTAGTGACGGCACCGTCAGCGCTAATAAAAACTCGATTAAAATTATTGGCAATCTGACCCAAATGTTTGCCCAAGGCTATTTTGTTTACGATTCACGTAAGGCCGGAGCGGTGACCATCTCGCATCTGCGCTTCGGCGACCGGAAAATACGCTCCAGTTATTTGATTGAGGATAATCAGGCTCAGTTTGTCGCCTGCCATCAGCCGGTGTTTTTGGAACGCTACCGGATGTTGGATAAAGCGGCGCAGGACAGTGTGTTTTTACTTAATTCATCAATCTCCGCCGACAAAGTTTGGCAAACGCTGCCGCGCACGATGCAGGAGGACATTGCCGGCAAGAATATTTCCTTTTATGTCATCGATGCTTATGCCATTGCCCAAGCATGCGGACTGGCACGGCGCATCAATACGGTGATGCAAACCTGCTTTTTTGTGCTGGCCAACATTATCCCGTTGCAGGATGCGATAAAAGCAATCAAGGAAGCAGGGATAAAAACCTACGCTAAAGCCGGTAAACGTATCTTAAATGCCAACCTCAAGGCGATTGATGAAGCATTGAATAATTTGCAGCAGGTGGTGGTACCGAAGCAAGCCGACAGTCGGATTAAAATGCCGCCGGTTGTCGCTGACGAAGCACCGGCCTACGTGCATCAAGTTACCGCGGAATTGATTGCCGGCCGTGGCGATGCGCTGCCGGTCAGCCGGTTGGCAGCGGATGGCACGTTTCCTACCGGAACCGCCGCCTGGGAAAAACGCAATCTGGCGCTGCAAATTCCCGTTTGGGAGGAGGATATCTGTACGCAATGCGGAAAATGCGTATTCGTCTGTCCGCACAGCGTGATTCGCAGCAAGATTTTCACCGCGGAGCATGTCCAAAACGCACCGCCGACTTTTAAATTCGTGCCACTTAAAAGCAAAGCTTTCAGTGATGATTTGCTGATCAGCTATCAGGTGGCTGCGGAAGATTGCACCGGTTGTAATTTGTGTGTACAGGTTTGTCCGATCCGGGATAAAAATCAACCCGAGCGCAGAGCATTGAACATGTCCCCGCAACCGCCGTTACGTATGCAGGAAAGGGATAATTGGAATTTTTTCCTTACCATTCCTGAGTATGATCGCTCCGGGCTACATCATAATAAAATCCCCGAAGCAATGCATCTGCAACCGTTGTTCGAATTTCCCAGTGCGTGCAGCGGCTGCGGAGAAACGCCTTATATACGTCTCGCAACGCAGTTGTTCGGCGACCGTATGGTGGTTGCCAATGCCACCGGCTGTTCTTCCATCTACGGCGGCAACCTGCCGGCGACGCCATGGGCAAAAAATGCAGGTGGACGCGGACCGGCCTGGTCCAATTCGCTGTTCGAAGATAATGCCGAATTCGGTTTGGGTATGCGTGTCGCAATTGACCAACAAGCTGATTATGCGCGGGAATTATTAATCGGCTTAAGTGATGAAATCGGTACCGAGCTGGTGCAACAGATTGTCAATGCCGATCAAGTTGATGAGCCCGGTGTCTTTGATCAACGTGAACGCATTGATGATTTACTTAAACGCTTGAGTCATATCAAGTCGGATGCCGCAATACGTTTGCGGGATGTTGCCGATACGCTGATCAAACGCAGCGTATGGATCATCGGCGGTGACGGCTGGGGATACGATATCGGTTACGGTGGGTTGGACCATGTCCTGGCAGCGGGTCGCGATGTCAATATCCTGATCCTCGATACCGAAGTCTATTCCAATACCGGTGGGCAAACTTCCAAAGCAACACCGCGCGGAGCGGTAGCCAAGTTTTCGGTAAGCGGCAAATCGACACCCAAAAAAGATCTGGCCCGGCTGGCAATCGACTACGAACACGTCTATGTTGCGCAGGTCGCCTTCGGTGCCAAAGATACGCAAACCCTACGGGCGTTTCTTGAGGCCGAATCTTATCCCGGCACTTCGTTAATTATCGCATTCAGTCCATGTATCGCCCACGGTGTGGATCTTTCCAATAATCTACGACAGCAGGATTTGGCAGTGCGCAGCGGTCATTGGCCGTTGTTGCGCTACGATCCGCGGCGTGCCGCGCAGGGGCATAATCCGCTGCAGCTCGATTATCAGGAACCGTCCATTCCTTATCGCGAATATGCGATGACCGAAGCGCGCTTCAGTATTCTGAGCCGAACCCATCCGGAAAATGCGGACCACTTTATGCGCCAAGCACAGCAAGATGTCAAAATGCGTTACCGGCATTATCGCGAACAGGCCGATCAGTCATTTGCCAAAAAAATACCCGACCATAAACAGGAGACAAACTGATGAGCGGTATCGACCTGAGTACTGAATATCTGGGGCTGAAACTGGCAAATCCCCTGGTTCCGTCGGCTTCGCCGTTATCACGTAGCCTTGATTCGGCCCGTAGGCTGGAAGATGCCGGTGCGGCGGCAATTGTCATGTATTCGCTGTTCGAGGAAGAATTGCTGTATGAAGGGGAAATGGCGGCGCGCTTTCTAATTAACCAGGAAATCGGCCATGGCGAGGCAGACAGTTTTTTGCCCTTTGACGATCAATTTCAGCAGGGGTTGGACTTGTATCTGGAGCAGCTTGCTTCGTTGAAGAACGCGCTGGGCATTCCCGTTATTGCCAGCCTCAATGGGATTTCCCTGGATGGCTGGGTCGAACACGGCAAAATGCTGCAGCAAGCCGGCGCCGATGCTTTGGAGCTTAATGTCTATTATCTGAGTACCAATTTCAACGAATCGGGCAGTGATGTCGAAAACCGTTATGTGCAACTTCTGCGGGAGTTGCGCGGCGCCGTCGATATTCCGATCGCAATGAAACTTTCCCCGTATTTCAGCGCGCTGCCGAATTTCATCAAAACGCTGGAACATGAAGGTGCGAATGGTGTGGTATTGTTTAACCGTTTTTACCAGCCGGATTTCGATCCGGACGGGATGCATGTGGTACCGCAGTTACATCTGTCGACGTCCGCCGATGCGTTGTTGGTGATGCGTTGGATTGCGCTGATCTCCGGGCAGGTCAAGTTATCCATCGCCGCCTCGGGCGGCATCCATGACGGCCGGGATGCCATAAAATCGCTGTTGGCGGGTACTGATGTAGTTAATTTGTGTGCAACCCTGCTGCTCAACGGGCCTGGTCAGTTGCGGCTAATCAAGGACGAAATCATACATTGGATGGAAGATAACGAATTTTCCACGATTCACGAATTTCGGGGGCGTTTAAACCATCAGTTCTGTGATGACGCCGAAGCTTTGGTAAGGGCAAATTATGTCATGTTATTGAATAGCTATGGTACGGTGCCGGGTGTCAAGTGGTAAAAAACAGATTGGACCACCCTTGCCGTTTAGGCTGCGGGTGATTTGAAACAATGAAAAATGCCGCAATCGATAACGCTTAAGCCAGGTAGTGTTATGGATTCTGTCACCGGTGCATAATGTACCACCTGCCGGGATAGCGTCGATCCGGACTTTCTCCGAGAACTTTGAACCCGAGGCTTCGCAATGCATCCACTCGGGAGCCGTTTGCTTCGACAACGACGGAATGGATGC
Source organism: Methylococcaceae bacterium (assembly GCA_050303615.1). GTDB lineage: Bacteria > Pseudomonadota > Gammaproteobacteria > Methylococcales > Methylomonadaceae > CAZDXJ01. The sequence continues at coordinate 31,580 of JBNLCC010000159.1, forward strand.
CACATTGATTTGCGTAAGATAATCCGCCTTGATCGATTGTAATTTTGAAAAAAGATCGAAAAATTCAATGGATTTAAAAATTTGCAACGAAGTATTTACATGCTCAAGGATACTTTTTAACCTCAGTTCCCGAAAAAGGCAAAGTTATTCGACTTACCCAGGTCTCAAATTTGTCAACCGGGGGTACTTCCGTCGACGTCACTGATATCGTGCATCCTGATAATCAGGCGTTGGCCGTTAGGGCGGCTGCCGTAACCGGTTTGGATGTTGCCGGAATTGATTTGATTATTAAAGATATATCCCGTTCTTATATGGAGATCGGCGGGGCTATTTGCGAAGTGAATTATTGTCCGGGGTTTCACGCGCATTGGGTCGCCCAAGGCAAACAAAGGGATATGCTCACGCCATTTATCCGATATTTGTTTCCCGAAGGCTCTCCATGCCGGATTCCCACTGCGGCGATAACCGGTACGAACGGCAAGACCACAACTGCACTGATGCTTTCGCATACATTAAAAAGGGCCGGGCATTTTGTCGGAACCACGACCACGAACGGACTGTATATCGATGGAAGACATATCATGAAAGGTGATTTGGCTAGCCGTGGCGGAGCCAGAAGATTGCTGCTCGATCCTCAAATAGATGCCGCCGTATTGGAATATGCCAGAGGCAGGTTGATCCGTTTCGGTATGGACCAAGCCGGCTGCGATATCGGAATCGTTCTGAATGTTGAGGAAGATCATCTGGGTTTTACGGCGTTGATAGCATTGACGAGATGACTTAGGTTAAAGCGATAATCGCCAAAGCAGCCAGGAAAGCAGTTGTATTGAATGCTGACGATGAACGTTGTTATCGGATGAAAGCGGTTGTCCAGGCACCTCTAATTTACCTGGTGAGCGAAAACGAAGACAATCCGCTATTGCAAGACCATTTATCGGAAGCCGATACGGTCATTTTTCTACGAAAAATCGATTCACAACCGGAAATCATCTATAAAACAAAGGATGAGGAAGTCTCAATATTATCCGTTGAACATATTCCGGCTACGTTGAACGGCATGGCTTGCCATAATATCAGTAACGCACTGTTTGCCGCTGCTACAGCCATTGCGATGCAGGTCGAATTAGCGACAATAAAGTCCGCTTTATATGAATTTACGGCGGGTTTTGACATGTCTCCCGGCCCGAATTAATATTTATCAGGGTTTGGCTTTCCGGTTATATTAGACTATGCGCACAATCCATCCGGTATGGAAAAAATCGTAAAACCGATCGGAGCAATGCCAATTCACGGCCAGCGGATCTGCGTGCTTTGTTTACCCGGAAATCGGCAAGAAAACCATTACAAAAAAGTAAAGGGGACCGCCAAATTAAATGATCAATTCGGATTCTACGATGAAATCTAAACATATCGTCTGTCCGCACTGTAACGCGGTCAATCGGATGCCTTTTGAGCGTATTCGGCAACGGCCGCGTTGTGGAAAATGCAAGTCGCCTTTGTTTGCCGGCCATCCCGTCGTATTGGATGAGTCAAATTTTCAGCAGCATATCACACGCAACGACATTCCCGTTGTCATCGATTTTTGGGCGCCTTGGTGCGGACCCTGCAAGATGATGGCGCCGGGCTTTGAACAGGCAGCGGCACAACTTGAACCCTCGGTGCGTTTGGCAAAACTGAATACCGAGCAAGAGCAAAGCATTGCCGCGCAATTTGGGATTCGCAGCATTCCAACACTGATTATTTTTAACGGCGGTCGTGAAATTACAAGACAATCGGGAGCCATGGGGGGACAGGAGCTTATCAACTGGATCAAAACAAATATTTGATGATGTTTTTTGGTCTAACATGCAGTCTATGTTAGGCTTGAGCGGCAGTCAGGCTGAATCTGTTGTTTAGTTGGTGTATTTGATGTGCGATGCGCACATACTATAAATTTATTTAATTTTGAGGAGCACAAATTATGGCAGAGAAAAAGAAAAGCACTGAAGAAAAAGAAATCCAGCCTTTTCGTGGAGGAAGGGAATTATCACCTTATGAAGACATGGAGCGCTGGTTTGACGATTTTTTTTCACGTCGATGGATGCACCCGTTTCGGCACGGCTGGCTGGATTGGCCGGAAATGGAGATTCCCGCTTTTAAAATGCGCAGCCCAAAAGTCGATTTGATAGACCGGGAAGATGAAATAGTGATCCGTGCCGAATTGCCGGGTGTCAACAAAGATGACCTGGATGTGTCGATGACCGAAAACAATGTGACGATTCGCGCAGTCACCAAGCACGAAGCAAAGGAGGAAAAAGGGCAATATTACCGGCGCGAAATGAGCCGCGGCGAATTCCAGCGGACCTTGGCATTACCGGGCAATGTCGACACGGACAAGGCTAAGGCCACTTTCAAAGACGGCATTATGGAGTTAAAGCTGCCTAAGATTGAAACGGCCAAGCGCAAAACAATTAAAGTGGAATAATGAGTGAGTGCCGCGTAAGGCCGATCATCGTATCTTTACGTCAGCTTGTGTCGTTTGTCGGAGAGTTGGTGCTGAAACGCGGCGGCGACTTTAACCGTCGCCTTTATTACCGGTGTCCCGGGGGAGCCCGGACACCGGTTTGCTCATACGTCTGCCGCTGATAAAAATGTTTTGCCGACCGTCATCAACGCACTTGAAAACCGCGCCTGTAATTGACAACGGTCAATTGGTATTGATGTAACGTGCCAATAAACCGTTATTGCCGGTCGTTTCCGGAATCGGTATTTTGACTTCATAGCCGCCTCCGGATGCCTCCTGCATCGGGTGGCCATACATGTCTTCCATATGTTCGACAATGATGTCTTTATTGCCTTCCGGTAAAATCAGCTCAATTCTATCGCCGACGGCAAATTTATTCTTGACCTCGATTTCCCCCAGGCCGGTGCGCTTGTCATAATTTCTGATTTCACCGCAAAACTGCTGTTGATGACTCTTGGAATAACCGCTCAGGTAATTTTGATACTCATGGGTATGGTGCCGCTGGTAAAAGCCATTGGTATAGCCGCGGTTTGCCAGGTTTTCCAGGATACCGAGCAATTCCGGACGGAAATCGCGGTCCGCCAAGGCATCGTCGATAGCCTGACGATAAGTTTGCGCGGTGCGGGCAACGTAATAGTGGGATTTGGTCCGGCCTTCTATTTTCAAACTGTCGACACCAATCTCAACCAGACGCCGAACATGCTCGATCGCCCTCAGGTCTTTGGAATTCATGATATAAGTGCCATGTTCGTCTTCCATGACCGGCATCAGTTCTCCCGGCCTGCCTTCTTCTTCCAGAAAATAAATTTGATCGGCCAGCGGATGGCGGGCTGCGTTGCCACAGTCGGCTGTGCTCAGATCATTCATCGATAAGGCGCCGCCGCTCCGCACATAGTCGCCTTCGGCATTTTCATGAGCCGGCAACGTGTCGTATTTCCAGCGGCAGGAATTGGTGCAGGTTCCCTGATTGGGATCGCGATGGTTGAAATAACCGGATAATAAGCAACGTCCCGAGTAGGCAATGCATAAAGCGCCATGCACGAAAACCTCCAATTCCATTTCCGGACATTGCTGGCGGATCTCCGCAATTTCGTCAAGCGATAGTTCGCGGGACAGGATAACCCGTTCGATGCCGATGCTGTGCCAGAATTTTACCGCGGCATAATTAACCGTGTTGGCCTGCACCGATAAGTGTAAAGGCATGTCCGGCCAAGTCTCGCGCATCATCATAATCAAACCGGGGTCGGCCATAATCAGGGCGTCAGGCTGCATTGCAACGACCGGTTGCATGTCTTTGATAAAAGTCTTGATCTTGCTGTTGTGCGGGATGACGTTGGCGGCCACATAGAATTTCTTGCCCTGGGCATGGGCTTCCGCAATGCCCGTGGCCAGGTTTTGTTCGAGAAAGTCATTATTGCGTACTCTCAGGCTGTAGCGGGGTTGCCCGGCATACACCGCATCCGCACCGAATGCGAAAGCGTAGCGCATGTTTTTCAGGGTGCCGGCAGGAGAGAGCAGTTCTACATTGTTCATGACGTGTAACAATAAATCCAAAATTATTTAAAAGCCTATTTTATCGCATTTACCCGGTTTTATACTCATCGTACTTTGTATTTCGGCGCGTTTGTCCCTTCTCCCACCGGGAGAAGGTAGGATGAGGGGATATTAAAAAACCGAAATTTGGCGTGTGAACACTATAAGCCGGAAATGGTTTTGTCCAACATGTCAAAATAGGATAGATACGATGCAATAATTGAGTATCCCATCCAGACGGTAACCAGCAGATAAAAAAAACGCGGTATCCAGTCGGCAAGCATTTGCTCCTGCAAATTGATTGCTTCGGCTTCCAGTTCGACGAAATGCAGCAGTGTTTCAGGCAATTTGCCGCTATGTTCTCCACTGGTAATCAGCTGCAGGGCAGTGCGGTTAATTTCCTTTATCGGTGCCAACGAGTCGGCGACACTGATGCCCTGTTGCATTGATGCCGTTGCGGCGCGTAGGCGTTGCCCCAGAATTTTGTTTTTGACCGTATCGGCTGCTTTCGGCAATGCCTCTATAACCGGTACTCCCGCTTCCAGCATGAGCCCCAGTACCAGGAGAAATTCTCTGACTTGCCGGCGAACCAGCCAGGGGGCAATAATGGGCAATGTTAACTGCAATTCGAACACAAGCCGCCTAAGCCCTAAAAAGCTCAGGAAACCATCGGTAAGCCAGAAAGGTAGGCGCCAAAAAATTAATAATACCAACAATACATAGACAAAAGCGCCGAAACTGGCGAGCAAATAGTCGAACACGGTAATACTGCCGGCAAATAACGACGGGATGGGTTGTATCAATAACGCCAGAAACAATATGCTCAGCGGCAAAAACATGCGCGACTTTATTTGCCTGATGCGTTTCGCTTTGTCACCATAATAGGCCGCCAGTTGCCGGTAGATTTCGCTGAGCTTGCCGCTTAGTTCGCCGGCTTTGATCAAGTCCCGGTCGATGCTGCGAAACAGTCCCGTGCGGTATCCTGACTCGGAAACGGATCTGCCGGATTTCAGATATTGAATTATCATGCTGAACTTGACTGCAAACTTGGGGTCCCTTGCCATGAGATTTTGAAACGCCTGCAGGTGGGAGATGCTGGCTTCCTCCATTCTTGCCAATTGCAGGTACAAATTGGCGAGAGCGGTATAATCCGGTGGTGCTTTTGTGCTTAGCTTTTGAGCCATGGCAGTTTAAGATGTTAGTTAATCGGTTTACGCCTGGAGATTAATATGTGGATTTTATTTATGCTGCTGGCAGTTATATCAATTGTCGGCGGCCTGATGCTATTGCTGAGAACGGCCAAAACAACGAAAGTTCCAAAAGGCTTCAAACGCAAGCGGTATGACGACGACGATTTATCCGGCTGGTGATGTATTGCGAGTAAATTATTTCCGTCCTGGACGAAGCTGCTGCTAAATAAAAGCTGTCAGGCGAATGCGCCAGGATTATTTTTCTGATTTTTAGGTTTAAAATAGCCGGTCTGAAAAAAAAGCGGTGATATTCTGCTACTGTCTTCCGACACGCCGGGCAACGCCGATTATCGTATTTAGGCCCGCAAATTGAATGAGCGGCAAAGCAAGTAATTATGACAATACTACAACTCAGACGATTAATGAAAGCCGGTATTTTAGGCTGCTTATCGCTCCCTGCGTTTCCTTTATTTGGAGCAGCTGTGGAACAATTTACTAATTCCCGCCACAGCCCTGAAGCGTTGCGGATAATCTTTTCTACGGACGTAGCCAATGGCGTAATTAGTACCCACGGCTCTCAGGGTTCCAGTCCGGTTTCATTTTCCGTAGCCGCAAATTATCAGCAAGACACAGATGTTTCCCCTCAGGATGTCGATGACGGTTTTACTTTAGCCATGGCGCTGAATCTGGATGCAGCAGGAATGGTCGAAATTGACTCAATCATTCCTACTTATGGTAATGCTCCTCTACCGTCCGAGATGCGCGTAGCTCTTTTCCTTACCCGGGTTATGAAGGGACGAAAAGATATCCCGGTGGTTCCCGGCGCTATGGCTCAGGCAAGTCAGACGCTGCATCCCACATCCCAATGGTTTAACGGCCACAACGTGAGGATTGAAGGACAGGCCGGTTCGTTCGCTATCTCCTGCAGAAATTCCGGAGTGGAAACGATGTACCAGCGATTAATACGCAGCAGCAAACCGATTACCATTCTGGCTATCGGCCCGCTGACTGACGTAGCGTGCCTATTGACAACCTCTCCGGAAGTGAAGGAAAAAATTAACGAGATCATCATACTGGCTTCCCGGCTAGAAGGTGAATCTGTCACTATCAATGGAAAAGTCGTTAATGATTTCAATTTCCGCATGGATCCCGTAGCGGGCGCACTCCTGTTCGGTTCGGAAGTTGCCAAAGAGATTCCTATCCGTCTAATGTCGTTCAGTTTGACCGGGCAGACTTCTCAGGCAGATGATTTGATTGAATTTAACTCTTCAACGCTCAAAGGACCGACACCTTCTACACCGGAATCCAGATTCAGCCTGAATTTGCTGCTGGCTTCTTCCGTACCCCGCATGGAGTACTGGAAAAGCATTTTTGGAACACCCGAAGGCCCGTTTGATCAATACGCTCTTGCTGCAGCATTATGGCCAGAACTTTTCGACTGCCGGCAAGGGCTTGCGTATATCCAGCAATGTCCCTACCCTGCCTGGAGCCCCCTTTATCCGACTGACTCAGACGGCAATCCAACTCAGGATCCCTACAACGCTCCGGATAACCCTTGCGTCGATCATGGCCCGGAAAATGGCGGCAGCCTGTCTCTGATCCCTGCCGAGTTAGTTGTAACGTTGGATCTGAAGAATCCGGGACCGTTGGTACGGGGTATGACAGGCATCGATGGCAATATTCCGTCTTTGAATCAACCAGCGCTTCCGGTCACCGTCTGCACCGATTTTGCAAGCCCGACAGCAAGACAAAAATTTCAGGAGCTGCTTTACCGGTACACCTGGTGAGGTGAGAACTAATGGAATGGTCCGCCCCACTTCCCAAACGGCCTCAATTGGGCCAAGATGGTAATATTGAAACAACCATCGAAACAGAAGGAGACAGACCATGAAGCATGATAACGCAACCCGAAAATTAACGCGATAACGTGCGCCAAATAGGATGTGCCGACGTTAGGAGGCGCATCGTTCGGGTATAAAATGACGCCATGACCGACTACCGACGATATTACATTTCGAAAGCCACCTGGTTTTTCACCGTCAACCTTGCCGAGCGGAAAAACAATCGTCTGTTAGTTGAAAAGATTGACGAATTACGCAATGCCTTTAAATATGAAAAAAAGCAAAAGCCCTTTCGAATAAATGCGATATTCGATTCAATTCACTGGAATCCGGTAAAGCACAACAAAGTAGCAAGAGTCGCGGACTGGCCGCATTCGTGTTTCCACCGTTATGTCAAACAAGGTATTTATTCAAAGAATTGGGGAAATGGCGAGCGATTTGAAATTGAAGATGTTGAGTAACGCGAACGATGCGCTTCACGTTGTTCAGCACATCCTATGGTCCTGGTAAATAATTATTTCTTTCGTATAAAGAACTTCCATGGTTAAAAGATAAAGCTGTAAAATCGATACTAAATGTCGAGGGATAATTTCCAGAACATTTTTACAACTCCAAAATTGATGCTGAATTAACGGGAAAAATTATAGAATATTCCGAACACTTTCCACTAAAGCAAAGAATACCTATTAAATAGTGGGAGGTAAGCGGGGGTGTAAGTTCTAGACTGGTTATTATACAAAAGGTGGTTAAATAATGTTTTGGTACGATTGGGTTTTATGGATAGGGGTCTTATATATGACTATCGGCTCTGATATAGGGCTTAATTGGTTTACAGGAGTTGCTCTTGGAAAACGCATCGATAAAAATTCTTCCAATCCTTTCAATCGATTATATTATTATATTTGGGCAGAAAATGATCCAATGAGTGGGCCCCCAGATAGGAGCTTGATAGATAATAGTGGCGTCACTGCGCCTATCAATAGGAGACCATTAGAACCACAAATCGTAATGATTTGCCAAATTAATATGATCATTACCGTAGCATTGGAAATACTAATACTGGTAGGCATGTTCACCCATGGTCCTTATCTACGACCTGCCGTTTTCATGTTTGTTAGCCGTGGAATTATTGAAATGATTTATGGTTCGCAATTGATTTGGGGAAAACCTGGATTAAAAGGCTGGCCCTTGGTAAATTATCTGTCCATTGGCCTTATTCCTCAGACATTAGTGCCATTTTTATTAGCCATGCGGTTCGCAAGTGGTATTGAAACAAACATTTTATGGTGGCAGCCGTTAGTGTTTGTCGGGGTACCGTTGTTTCTATTTCTTTGGACATCAGCTGTAGCCCAAAAAAGATGAGCTGAAGCTGCAAAAAGGAGATTGGAAGACCTAGCTTTGTTGCTCACTTTTTAAAAAAAATATAACGCGATAACGTGTGCCAAATAGGATGTGCCGACGTTAGGAGGCGCATCGTTCGGGTATAAAATGACGCCATGACCGACAGCAGCGCCGATTTTGGGCACATTTAATCACAGACCAAGATGATTTTAAGCGGCATTTCGATTATATTCATTGGAATCCGGTAAAGCACAACAAAGTAGCAAGAGTGGCGGACTGGCCGCATTCGAGTTTCCACCGTTATGTCAAACAAAGCATTTATTCAAAGAATTGGGGAAATGGCGAGCGATTTGAAATTGATGACATTGAGTAACGCGAACGATGCGCTTCACGTTGTTCAGCACATCCTATGGCCCTGTTGTCGCGCTTAAGGCGTGGCGGTATGTTTATGAAAGAATATGAGTATCGATATGTCACCAATTCAGAAAGCTACTGAATTATTGGGTGTGTATCAAACACAATATGCTCAAACTGATAAATTGTGGAGTTACTTTGGAACGGTTACACTTGCTGTCTTAGCGTTTACTCTCGGCAGTAAATAAATATTAAAGGAAATATGCGAAGGTGGAATAATTGTTGTTGGATATTTGGTGTTTTGTGTTGGAAATTACAGAGCTTTATTGAAAGCTCAAGAACAATTAAAGGATTTTTGCATCTGTTGCAATAGATGCATGCAGAGAAGCGGGAATTCCACTAAACAGCCTTGAACCATTTGAGGTAAATAAAATTCAGCGCTACTATACAGCGGTAGTATTTGCTGTTTGTGCAGGAATTTTAATAATTGTCGGCTTAAGGGATGCTCATATAACGGGTTGCTAAATGGGGATCGTAATAAACATCGTTTCGCTACCGCTACTATACGACATTATTTCGATCGGTTAATATAGTGTTAGCGCTTTGCATAAAGCATGGATTGAGTTGCGCAAAGAATAGCTCATGGCCAATTGGGAACTTACCGTTTTTGAAGAAGAACCATACAAGATAGGTTTTGTACATAAATCCTAGAGTTTGGGGGTAATGCATGGTTGCAAGATCTATTTCGGACTTTTTATTTTACGCTGACTCCGATTATTGCTGACCCCGATTATTGACTCGCCAAGAGTTATAACTAAATCTGGTGTTTGAAGGCTTGAAAAAGAGCGGTGTATTTGGTTGATTTGTTGTTGCTAGACAATAAAAGCAACCAAGAGGAATACACCGCTATGAGTAAGAATAACGTTGTTGAGTTATCAGGTCGAGA
>JBNLCC010000160.1:0-2648 GCA_050303615.1 Methylococcaceae bacterium
CGGATAATAGGGGTAGTAGGGATAATACGAGTAATAGGGATTATAAGAGTAATAGGGATAATACGAATAATACGGATAGTAGGGTCTTGGAAGCCAAGAATACCCGAAATAAAACCCGAAACGCGGTTGGCTGTAACTATGGCCTATGTAATGACCGTCCTTCCCGGGACGACCGCCTCTCCCGGGATGACTGAAGGAATGGCTTCCTCCACCTGGGTGCCCTCCTCCGCCGGGATGACCGGAGGACTGACTGCCTCCACCAGGACGACCGCTTCCCCCGGGATGACCGAAGGAATGGCTTCCTCCACCCGGGTGCCCGCCTCCCTGGGGACGACCGGAGGAATGTCCTCCTCCTCGCGGGGAATCTGCGTTAACTCCGGTATTTGCCGCCATAACCATCACCGTCAGCGCGGCTGCAACCTGTTTGACTTTCGACATATCGGCCACCTCTAGTTTGAAAGTTGCAAAACAATTTACTAATTTTCCCCGATCGCTAGAACCGGGGAGAAGGGTGCTCATGGTGCTTGGCCTTTTCATCGCCGGGGTGGATTAAACCGTCATGATACCCGGATTGTTGCGGCAGCATCATTTATCATCGCGTTTCATTTGCGGCGGCTACCTGTCAAAAGGAATCTCTATTGCAACATGCAGTCCGCCCTGCCGGCGGTTGGCGGCACTGATATGTCCGCCGTGAGCCTGCACAGCTCGAAGGGCAATTGTTAAACCCAGGCCGATGCTGTCGCATTTGTTTTGACTACCGCTACGGAAAAACGGCTGAAAAATCGCCTTCAAATCACTTTCCGCAACCCCCGGTCCCTGATCGTCGATACTGATGTGTAACCGATGATTCGCCTTGTCGAAATCGGCAGTCACTGTAACCGTGCCGCCGGTTTTGCAGTGCTGCACGGCATTGTGCAGTATATTTTCGACGGCACGGTGTAACAATTCGCTACGTCCTTTGACAATGATGTCCTCAATGCCGGTATAGACAAGGTTGACGCCTTTATGTTCAGCTTCGAAACGGGCATCTTCGACAATGTCAGCCAATTGTCCCCCCACGTCGATTTCGCTGATGTCCCTGTCCGGTAAACCGGTTTCCAATCGCGATAAAACCAGTAACTCGCCAACCAGGTCGCTAATGCGTTGCGAGTCGCGTTCCAGACGTTCCAGTGTTGCCTGCATTTTCTCCGGCTGTTGCTGAGCCAGGCCGATTGCCGCCTGCATACGGGCCAGCGGAGAACGTAATTCGTGGGAAACGTCATGCAGCAGCCGTTGCTGGGCATTCACCAAACTGTCGATCTGTGCGGCCATATGATCGAAATCGCGACCCAGGTCGGCAAGCTCATCGTGACGTTTTCCCATCTCCGTTGCTAACCGGGTATCCAACTTGCCGCGAGCTACGGCGGCGAACGCACTGCGCAAACTGCGGATCGGCTTGGCAAAATACCAAGCCAAGGCGGCGCTAAACATCAGACTCGCGATAGTTCCGGCGGTTATCGACATTAACGGCGACGGCGGTTTCGGCGGAGCACGGTGGGTATGGCTGCGCGGCGCCGGCGGGCGCTTATCCGGCGCATCGTGCAATTTTCCCGGTTGCGATACAATGGGGCGGCGATGGTCGCCGGTAAGGTTGTACTTCGGCTGCGGCACGAACAACAGATAGTGATGGCCGTCATCGGCAAGGAGCAGACGAATGGCTTCCGGGTAGGCCTGTTGCGAATGCAGAGACCGGGCTTGTTGCAAGGCTTCCGGAGGGATGTTGCGGTCGAGCATATCCCGGTCCCGTTCGTCAACGGCAAAAACCGGCGGGAACGGTTTGTCGCGCAATGTCTCCAAAAAATCATGCAGTGCCGTCACTCCGCTGTACTGCAATATGCCGGCAGCGGCAGTGACGAATGCTGCGGCGTGCCGATTGATTAGGGTTTCAGGATGCTGTTCGCTATCGAGTTGCGCGTTGTGCTGCAGCCAGACTGCAGTGCCGACACCGATGCCGGCAGTCAGTAACGCCAGCCAGAAGGCAAAAAAGAATTTCCAAAATAAACGGCCCATGTTTACTCTTTGACCAATTGATAGCCTTTGCCGCGCACGGTGACGATGTAAGGCCGACCGTCGTTTTGATGCCCCAGTTTCTGGCGAATACTGCTCATATGCACATCAATACTGCGGTCGAAACGCGACAACGGGCGGCCCAGGCCTTTTTCGGAAAGCTCTTTTTTGCTGACGATGCTGCCGGCATTGATCGCCAATGTTTCCAGCAAATTGAATTCAGTGCCGGTCAAATCCAGGTCTTTACCGAACCAGACGGCTTTACGCTGCCGGCTCAATATTTGCAGTGGTCCGACAAGAATCGGTCCGTTCTCGGTCTTGGTGCCGGCAGAGGTTTCGACTCTGCGCAAAATTGCCCTGATACGCGCCACTAATTCTCTCGGCGTGCAGGGTTTGGGAACATAATCGTCGGCCCCCGACTCCAAACCGATAATGCGATCGACATCGTCGCCCCTGGCAGTAAACATCAATATCGGAACTTGGCTTTCACGGCGGATTCGCGCCAAAATCTCAGTGCCTTTGATATCCGGCAGCATAATGTCGAGAATCACCAGGCTGAATTTTCCGGATAGAGCCGAATCAAGACCGGTTTTACCGTTATG
>JBNLCC010000161.1:0-1506 GCA_050303615.1 Methylococcaceae bacterium
CTTTTTTTACCCATCTAACAAAGAATAATGGCTCTACTGAAAAAACCGCAGATTTCGCAGATTACCGCAGATTTTCTCTCTGGTTTCTCTGCGCCTCCGCGCCTCTGCGTTGGCTTTTTTCAGTGGACTCAATAATATTAACCGATGACACTGGCCCACCAGCGGAAGGAGATATTGATATCCCCACCTTTGGCCTGGGCAATGATACGGAAACGGCCGTCATATGGATCGCGGTTCACCTGTGCAGACAAATGCTGAACACCGGTGGCAAACGTTGGGGGGGAGCATTACAGCTGTAGTAAAAAAATGAGGCTCTTTTGGGTTTCCTGCAACAGGGTTTACAATCCGCCTATGTCTACCCCAATTTTAGCCACCAAATTCTATATCCCCCCTACCCGTCCCGAACTCGTCCCTCGCCCGCACCTGATCGAACGACTGAACAAAGGTTTCCTTTAGGGCCGAAAACTGACGCTCATCTCCGCCCCGGCTGGCTTTGGCAAAACAACATTGGCTGGCGCTTGGTTGCGACAGCTAAACGTACCCGTCGCCTGGGTATCGTTAGATGAAAGTGACAACGACCCAACCTCCTTCCTGACCTACTTCATCACTGCTTTCCATCAGATTAACCCCTCTATTGGTCAGGCGGCCTTAGCGATGCTTCAATCTCCCCAATCGCCTCCTCTTGAAACATTGATAACGACCCTCATCAACGACATTGTAGCTGCCTTCACCGACACCCGGTGTGTTTTTGTTCTCGACGACTACCACGTTATTGAGGCACAACCCGTCCACGATGCCCTCACCTTTCTGCTCGATCACCTGCCGCCCCAGATGCATCTGATCATCATCACGCGCTCCGACCCGTTCTTGCCCTTGTCCCGTTTACGCGCCCGGGGCCAAGTGACCGACATCCGAGCGCACGACTTGCGCTTCTCACTCCAGGAAACAACAACCTTCCTCAACCAGGTGATGGGTCTGACGCTATCCAATAATCAAGTTACCACGTTGGAAACCCGCACTGAAGGTTGGATTGCTGGGCTGCAACTGGCCGCGCTTGCCCTACAAGCGCCGTCTGCTCTGTCGTCACAAGGATCGTCGCCAGGAATATTTTCCAGGTCGGATCAAGGGAATGTCACTGAGTTCATTTCCACATTCTCCGGCGATGATCGTTATATTGCGGATTATTTGGTTGATGAAGTTCTGGCTCGTTGCCCGCAGGATACCAAGGACTTTTTACTAAAAACGGCCGTTCTTAATCAAATGACCGGGCCACTCTGTGATGCTGTCACTGGCCGCGAGGATGGTCAAAAAACACTGGAAGAGTTAGAGCGGCGCAACCTGTTCATTGTGCCACTGGACCACCGGCGGCAATGGTATCGCTACCACCACCTGTTTGCCGATTTGCTGCGCCGGCGTTTGCATGAAACTGAACCGGACCGTATTCCCCAATTACATCGCCGAGTCGCTGATTGGTTCGCCAAACAGGGATTAAACCGTGAAGCCTTG
>JBNLCC010000162.1:0-4221 GCA_050303615.1 Methylococcaceae bacterium
CTTGCATGAATGTCTGGTTTTCATAAATCTGCCGTCATACAGAGAAATTGTGTGTAAGGCGGCAAAGGGTCGATAGCAGCCTTTCGGTGTATGATCTGATTGCGATTAAATTTTTAAAAATGTTAGGTCTAGTTTGAGCTATTACATCTTATTGTATTGTGAGGTGTTCTGCCTTCTACTCTAAAAAATATGAAGTCCGAACCAAGTCTTGCAATCATATACTACCCCTAACTCTTGGAATCATGCACATTGCGTAATAATAAAACAACTCACTGTCTATTCACAACAAAACATCAACACTTATAAAGTTTTGTGCTGTTTTTAGCGGAAAAGGTCAGGCCTTAATTTTGCTAATTCCCGTAAACAAATTGGCAAACCAGTAAACTATTCAACCGTCATCATCCGTTACGTTAATATAGAGCTGCTCAACTATTCGTTTCCGTTCTAATTTATAATTTATCCCTTTACCGGGGAGTTGGTTGATCATGTGTTTTGGTGACAAGGTTAAGTACCGCGTTAAATTGAAATTACTGTACTTTTTGCTGCTGTTCGGGGTGATGTCCGCTTGTACCGGGACAGGGACCGACCAAGCGGGCGTTTCGTCGAAAATACAGCAATCGCCCCGGCAGACGGTAAAAAACTTGATTTTGATGATCGGTGACGGCATGGGACCGCAGCAGGTGGGTCTGTTGCAGGAATATGCCCGGCGGGCGGCCAATTCCGTTTATCGGGATCAAGGGGGGCTTACCGCCATGGCGAAATTCGCCGATGCCGGTTACGTCGGGTTGGCGTCCACTAGTCCGGCCGACACTTTAGTGACCGATTCGGCCTGTTCGTCATCGCAGCTTGCTGCCGGCGTTTCTTCGGGCAATGAAATGATCGGCCTGGACCAATTCGGCAATCCGGTGGAGACGATTCTGGAAAAGGCTAAAAGAATGGGCAAGGCGACCGGGCTGGTTTCCGATACCCGTATTTCACACGCCACGCCAGCCGCCTTTGCCAGCCATCAACGGCATCGTTCCCTGGAAAACGAGGTCGCCGAACAAATGCTGACCGGTGGCAATGTCGATGTGATGTTGTCCGGCGGGTTGCGCCATTGGCTGCCGCAGTCGGTGAATACCGATGCCGCGTTGCAGGCTGAGATCGGCAATTTGATCGATGAGCCGCAAATGAGATTGCAGTCGGCGCGCCGGGATGAACGCAATCTGTTGCAGCAGGCCAAAGATAGGGGTTACGAGTTGGCGTTTAACCGGGAGCAATTGCGCCGGGCACAAAGCGATAAAGTACTGGGTTTATTTGCGTCGTCAGCCATGTTGAATGCCATCACCTATCAGCGGCAAGAACTACCTATTGAACCATCGCTGGCGGATATGACGCTCAAAGCGCTGGAAATTCTGTCGCGGGATCCGGACGGTTTTTTCCTGATGGTGGAAGGCGGACAGATCGATTGGGCCGGGCACGACAATGATGCCGGCCTGCTGCTGCATGAGATGCTGAAATTCGATGAGGCGATCGCGGCGGTTTACCAATGGGTTAAAAACCGGACCGATACGCTGGTAGTAATTACCGCGGACCATGAAACCGGCGGCTTCGGTTTTAGTTATAGCCGGTACCGGCTGCCGGAGGCGAAAAAACTGAACAGTCCTCTATTTGCCGAGCATCCTTACCGGCCGGACTTTAATTTCGGCAGCACGGATATTCTGGATAAGTTATATAACCAGAAAAAAAGCTTTGGCGAAATTTGGCAGCAGGCGCGCGATGGCGGTGCGCCGCCGAGTGTGGATAGCTTAGTCGCTGCCGTTAACGACAACAGCGACTTCAAAATTACCCCGGATCAGGCTAGGGAAATTATACAGCTGGAAGTCAATGAATACCGGCAACCCGGCCATAAATTCCTCGATACGGAATTTTTTCCTAAGGTCCATGATTTCAAGGAGTTCTATGTTTACGGCGATAATATTCACCGCGACCTGATCGGCCGGCAATTGGGCAAAGCGCAGAACGTGGTTTGGGCCACCGGCACGCATACGCATACGCCGGTGCCGGTGATCGCCTGGGGACCGGAATCGGTCAGCCGTCAATTTTCAACCATGGCCCATCATACGCAGGTTGGTAATTGGATGATACAGGCTTTAATCGGCGTCGATGAGACCGGGTCGAACTGAGATTATTAATTGTGACTTGAATGTGAATTAAGAGATAGAAAGGAGTGTTTAAAACAATGGGTTATTGCTATTTAATTTCCCCTCACCCAACCCTCTCTCTGGAGAGGGCTTTTTCATGGGGGAGGGGAATCGACGCTTAATTCGCATTTAACCGCTGAGTTTGTACTAGGCCGCAACCGTGCGGGTGAACGTTGCCGTCAGGGAGCCGGCACATGTTTCGGTAGAAGCTCTTCAACCAGACGGATTTGTCCTTGATTAATGCCCAGTATGCTCACCGTCTTTAATGGGATCCGGCTGCCGGGCGGGTAAATCATGGTGCCGGTAACGCCTTCGAATCGGCCGATATTTGCCAATGCTTTAAGTACCGCCTCAGGGTCCGGGTCGGCAGCACGGTTAATTGCCGTCATCAGTAAATTTACCGCGTCGTAGCCCAGTGCGGCAAAAGCATCCGGTCCGTTGCCGGGATAGGCTTTAAGATAAGCGTTGCGGAACGCAACGACTTTCGGATTGGCATTATCCCGGCCCAGGTAGGCATGGGTGGTAAACAATACGTTACTTACCTGCGGGTGCTGCTGCCAAAGCTGTTCGGCATCAAATGAATCGCCTCCCAGTATCGGAGCCGACAGACCCGCATTGCGCAGCAATTCAACCATCGTAAAAGTCTCATCGGGTCCATCGGTGGCAAGATAAATGAGGTCGGCCTGCCGGAGCCGTTCGGCGGTGGACCTGTCCAGTTGCTCGGCAGTATAACCGACCGTAGCGGAAATTTTACCGCCCAGTTGCGTAAAACTTGTTTTGAAATAGCCCTGCAGCAATCTGGTGTAAGACTTAGTGCTATTGAACAGGATTGCGGCCGAATGCAGCGATTGATTGTTGTAAGCCCATTCCGCCGCTGCCGCCGCCTGGACATTGTCGCCAAAGCAGGCCAGGAAAAGATATTCCGGAATTTGCGCAGGGAGCAGAGGAGATGTGGCGCCTGAAGTTAAAAACAGCCGCCGGTTTGCGGCTGCTACCGGGGCGGCGGCCAGTACCATGTCGGTATCCGACAGTCCCAGCAATGCAGTAGTGGATGGAAAGCCGGTTAGCAACTCGGCGGTGACTTTTGCCACAATCTCCGGTTTGCTTTCGCCGTCTTTGATCTCCAGTTGCAGCGGTTTTCCCAATAAACCGCCGTTGCGGTTTATTTCAGCAACGGCCAATCGGGCACCTTGTGCGGAAGGTATGTCCAGACCGGCCTGGTAGCCGTGCAGGTTATAGATAGCGCCAAGTACTAGAGGCGGTGTTTTGGCTTGATGGTTGGTTGAGGTACAGCCGATGCTCAGCAGGGTAACGGCAATTAGGGAATATTTGAGAAGCCAGTGCATAGTTTTACCTTTGTAAATGAGATTATTGCGCATTAAGAGTTAAAAAAGGGCATTTAAAATAATGATTTATTTTGTTTTAATTTCCCCTCACCCAACCCTCCCTCTGGAGAGGGGTTTTTTCTTGGAGTTTCGTATTTTGTTCTTAATTCGCATTTTAAGTTAAAAGCCGATACTTCGGCTGCACCACCGCTAAAATGATGGTTGCCGGAATTCAATCTGACAGGTGTTCGTAAGTTGCCGTCCATGGCGCTGGATGCCCGCTTCCTGGCGGGCATGACGGTTTTTAAAGAATTTGGCCAAGTGAAATTGGTTCGCATTTAACTGTTGCAACCTATCGTCATTCCCGCGAAAGCGGGAATCTAGGGGGGGCACCGCAAACTATCCGGATTCCGTGACTCTACTGCGGTGCGTTCGGAATGACGACCTATTTGGTTTATGCAGGTGCAGTTTATGTCAGTGCCGAAATTTATTAACCACTGTTATCGATTCAGGCGCAGTGAATTCACGATCACCGATACCGAACTGAAAGCCATCGACGCCGTCGCCAGCGTCGGCGTTAATTTGCCGAACACCGCGACAGGCACGGCAACGGCATTATAGGCAAAGGCCCAGAACAGATTTTGTTTTATGATTGTTAAGGTTTTGTCGCTCATATCGATTGCATCGGAGACCTTGCCGATATCGCCGTTAAC
>JBNLCC010000163.1:0-8855 GCA_050303615.1 Methylococcaceae bacterium
ACATTGATTTGTTCCGGCAGGTCTCTGACATCGGGCATGAAGGCCGAATAGTTATCAATTTTTGACATTGCCTCTTGTATTTTGCGCGCGTTGTCCGATGATGAAGTCGCCATTTTACCGAAATACATACCGGCCCGGTCCGCGGCCAAGTCAATAAAACTAAAGCCGCTGCCCCCGCCGTGCGCGTCGCGTAATTCTTTTTTCATCCCCAACAAGTTGGCTAGATAGCTGCTGCCTAGGGAAGACAATGCAGCAGATCCCATAAAATGTTGTGCCATATCGGTACGTTTGTACATGTAGACGGGCAACAAGGTGGCGGACAGTTCAGGTAAGAATTCGGGCAATAAACTTTGCCACTGTCTTTGGTTCACATAAGCGCTGACAATAAAAATTACATTTTTATTTTGTTCAACGGCGTTTTCTAACGTTGAACGTTGATAGGCGAGAAGAAACAAAGGTTGCAGGATATCGGCAAGGGACAGCAGCCAGCCGGGATCGTGATTGGTTATGACTTCAACCAGTTTTCGCTGGTATATTCTCAGTGCCTCACTGTCGCTTTGATAGCTAACTAGGCTACGCGCCTTTCGGTATGCGTCACGGTCAAGGAAATAGGTGATGATCAGTTTATCCGGCTGCAATTGAATTCTTTCAATGTGATGGCTTATCAGGATATAGTATTTTTTAAGCGGTGAATATTGGATGATAAACCCGATAATCGGGGCGGAAAAACGGTCCGGTATCGCCAGCCGACCAATTGAGAAATTTTTTACCGCAGCATGGCGGTTTTTTTTATAGACATCAAATTGTATATTCAAGAAACCGTCAAACCATGATGCGTCGAACAGTTTTACCGAGGCACCAAAATTGAGTTCGGTTTCGTTCAGCGTGATCTTCGTAGCGCTGTCAATATGCCTGTCAAGCAGATGGTTCGCTGCGATATTGAGATCCTTTTCGGTCAGTTCGAGAGTTTGCAGCGTTGACGTTAAATCATTCGGTTTGACATCGATAATTTGTCTGGCTCGTTGAATATCTTCCCGGGTAAGTATCAAATCTGAGCGAACAGCCGGTTCACTATCTACGACTAAGACAACGATTGCCCCGAAAAACAGCAACAACAAAATCAGCAATGCAAAAATACACCGTCCGGCCATTGGCATGTTTTATTGGAACTCCAGAATGAAATCAGCGGTTTTCAAATAATCGGCTTCTTTAGCCAGATCGGCGTTGATCAGCGGCATATCCAACAGCCAGTTCTGTGGAAAACTCAATTGTATTTTCGCGGCTTCGATCGAGATATTGAACTCCGGTAATTCGCTGTCATGACGATTACGATGCAGCACAACAGCCAAGCGTAGAATGATGGTGAGATAGGCCGAATCCTTATTCCAGGGAGAGGGGAGTTTGGCCATCCGTTTCAATGAGAATTTGCGTCGGTGCGATTGAATGATCGTCGCTAACAAAATCTGATCTTGTCGTGAAAAGCCTGCCAAGTCGGCATTTTCAGCTATATAGGCACTGTGTTTGTGATATTGGTTATGCGCGATATCGTGCCCGATTTCGTGTAAATCCGCGGCCCATTCCAAAAACTGCACTGCACTGTCCCGGTCCGCACTGAATAGCGAAGGCAACTGGTTAAGCATCAAGCGGATGGTGTGTTTGATGCGCGCACTTTGTCGATGATCGACATGATAATGTTCGGCGAGGGTTCTGACCGAATCGGAGCGGATGTCCCTGTTATAGATACGGCCCAGTAAATCATGGATCAGTCCTTCCCGCAGTGCACCTTCCGATACAGTCATTTGTTGAATGCCTAAACTTTCGAACGTTGCATAAGCGATGGCAACGCCGCCGGGGAAAACCGGGTATCGTTCCGGATCAAGCTCCGGCAAATCCAGTTCGCTAACATGCCGCAGGCGAAGCATATGCATAATCAATTGCTGCAGACCATCCATAGTGATGCCGTTATTGCTCCAGCCGGTTGCCTGCAACACTTTGCTGACGGAGCGCAACGTTCCGGACGCGCCGATAGCCTCATCCCAATGTTGATTGCTGAAACTAAGTTGGATCGGCTCTAGTTTTCGTTCGGCAAACAGGACTGCATTTTGAAAGCGTTTTTTGGATATTTTGCCGTCCTTAAAAAACAGGTTGCTGAGCGACACGCAACCCATGTAGAGGCTTTCTTTTTGCTGCGGCCGGTCATCGGTACCGATTATATATTCGGTACTCCCGCCGCCGATATCCATGACAAACCTTCTGTTGGCGTTACTTTCCAGGGAGTGGGCGACACCGAGATAGATCATCCTGGCTTCCTCAATGCCGGAGATGATATGAATAGGATGTCCCAGTGCCGCTTCCGCCTTGTTCAAGAATTGTTTGGCATTTTTTGCCGTACGTAATGTGTTAGTGCCTACTGCCCGGACACTGCCCGGAGGAAATTGGTGTATCCTTTGTCCGAATCGTTCCAGGCAGGCCAAAGCGCGTTGTTGCGTTTTCTGGTCGAGATGTTTTTTTTCATCCAAACCGGATGCCAGTCTTACCATTTCTTTTAAACGGTCAAGCGTTTGTAATTTACCGTCTTTCAGGCTGCATACGATCATATGAAAACTATTAGAGCCCAGATCGACCGCTGCGACAATTTCCGGTTCTTTAATAGGCAAAATATCTTCCTGTATTGTTAAATTGGTTTACTTTACTCATCTTCCCGACGCTCCAGCGTGGCATGAAGGGGTATATTATTACTGGTTAATACAGCTGCTCCTGTCCACAACCCGCTGTTTCCGGCCAAGCGCGTTGGTTTATTATATAAAAAAACTTTGCCTAGAATGGCTGTAACCTCGATTTATTATAGCGGGGGATAGGATATTCGCTGCTCAAAGAATAAACGTACGGGAATAATCTCCGGTAATAAACCTGTCATTGAAAGAATCTGATAAAATTACAGGGTTATTTTTTAAAATCCATAGCTCTTAGAGCGGTTGTTAGAAGCGGGCGAACCGAAGTTGTTAATTTAACTTATTTAGCTCAGGACGTTAAGTATTAATTAATCTATGCTAGCTTTATCTATTCGTAATCTGAAAAAAACCTACAACGATGGTTTTGAAGCGCTTAAGGGAATCGATCTGGATGTTCAGCAGGGTGATTTTTTTGCTTTGCTGGGGCCGAATGGGGCCGGGAAGTCGACCACTATCGGCATCATTTGCTCCCTGATACATGAAACCAGCGGTTCCATTCGAATCTACGATGCGGATTTAAAACGGGATAGAAATAAAGCAAAAAGTTATATCGGGCTGGTTCCCCAAGAAGTCAATTTCAATCAGTTTGAAACCGTCCATAATATTTTGCTCAATCAGGCGGGGTTCTACGGTATCCCGCGTAAGCGGGCATTGCCTGCCGCGGAACGATGTCTGAAGCAGATGGACTTGTGGGATAAGCGCAATACCGTATCGAGACGCCTTTCCGGCGGCATGAAACGGCGAGTCATGATTGCCAGGGCATTGGTGCATTCCCCAAAATTATTGATTCTCGATGAACCGACTGCGGGCGTCGACATCGAAATCCGCCGTTCGATGTGGCAAATGATGCAGGAGATCAATGCCTTAGGTACCACTATCATATTGACCACGCATTATCTTGAAGAAGCGGAAAGCTTGTGCCGTAACATTGCCATTATCGATAAGGGTCACATCGTCGAGCATTCCGATATGTCTACATTGCTGGCGAAATTACATATTGATCATTTCGTGTTGGATTTGGGGCAGGCGATAGAGACCGTGCCGGAAATTGAAGGTTATAAACTGGAAAAAATCGATGATCGGACACTGAATGTTGAGGTACCGAAAGAATGCGGGCTCAATAATTTATTTCAAAAATTGTCCGAACGAAAGATTAAAGTTCTCAGCCTGAAAAACAAAACCAACCGGTTGGAACAATTGTTCCTCGATTTAATCGACGTCTAAATTTTTATCAATGAATTACACAGTTGCATTTTGGACGATCCTGAGTAAAGAAGTTCGTCGCTTTACCCGCATTTGGCCGCAAACCTTGTTGCCGCCGGCAATTAGCACGGCGCTTTATTTCCTTATTTTCGGCACCTTGATTGGTGAACGCGTCGGCAAGGTGGACGGTGCAAGCTATATGGAATATATCGTGCCGGGCGTGATATTGATGTCGGTAATCAGTCATTCCTATGCCAATGTCGTGTCGTCGTTTTATTCAACCAAGTTTCAGAAGCATATTGAGGAACTGCTGATTTCGCCAATACCGAATTGGGTTATTTTGGCCGGTTATGTCTGTGGCGGTATTACCCGGGGAATTTTGGTCGGTTTGGTAGTAACGGCAATTGCGTTATTTTTTTCCCCTATTGAAATGTACAATATCTGGATCACAACGGCCGTCTTTATTTTAACGGCGACTTTATTTTCTTTAGCCGGATTCATTAACGCCGTGTTCGCGGACAGTTTTGACGACATCTCAATTATTCCGAATTTCGTCCTAACCCCATTGAGTTATTTAGGCGGCGTTTTCTATTCGGTTTCGATGTTACCGGGGATATGGCAAAAAATATCATTGGCAAACCCCATTCTCTATATGATTAATGCTTTCCGCTATGGCCTGTTGGGTATCAGCGATGTGGATATTCGTATTGCATTTGTTATTACCTCCGGTTTTATCCTATTGTTAACCGGATTCAGTTTGTTTTTACTGCAGAAAGGCGTTGGAATCAAAAATTGAAGGGAAAATTGCAAAAACCGTGATAGCAATGCTACGCGCTTTGTGTATAAAGTTTTTCCAAACCGCTAAAATCAATGATTTGAATGTGCCTGTTTCTAACGGTAATTAGTCCGCTGAGTTGGAATTGTTTTAGCAGGCGGCTTACCGTTTCCAGCGCCAATCCGAGATGGTTGCCCATTTCCTGCCTGGTCAATGAAAGCGTAAACTCGGAAGGTGAAAATCCACGGTTTTTCAGGCGAACCGACAGACTGATCAAAAATGCGGCAAGCCTTTCTTCCGCGGGCCTTTTATTCAGCACGATCCGGTTACTTTCGCTATTCAGTTTTTCACCGGTATGGCGAAACAGTTCTCTCATTAAACCGGGCGTCTTCAGGCATAAAGATTCCAATTCCTCGGCAGGCAGTTCGCAAAAACTGAGCGTTTCCAACGCGACCACAGAACAACTGTGTTTTTCATCATACAATCCGTCAAATCCAAACAGCTCACCAGGGAGGAGAATATTCAGGATGTGTTCATTGCCGTGATGGTCATCTCTGATTAATTTTGCAGTTCCGGACTTAAGTGCCAAGACTCCTTTAAATCCGGTTCCTTCACGGTAGATAAATTGGCCTCGCTGTAATGTTTTCTTACGCTTGACAACTTGGCTGATTTTTTCAACCTCTTGTACAGAAAGCCCCCTAGGCAGACAAATAGTATCCAAACTACAGTTATTGCAGCTTACTTGAATGTTTTTGAACAATCTGTCAGTCACTCGCAATCCCAATATTAATGAAAACCTAACGCCGAATTATACCCGATCGGCGCAGGTAAATTCGAGAAGAAAACCGCATTTGTTAAATCAGTCCGGAAAACGGCTGAACTGTGACCATCTCGCCCGCATGAACCGTTGCTCGGTCGTGCGGTAGTATGATAAACGCGTTTGCCAGACTCATTGAATGCAAAATGCCCGATCCCTGTTTACCTGTGGTTTTAACGGTCCACTCGCCATTCTCCGCCGCTTCCAGAATGCCGCGCTGTATTTCGGTACGTCCCGGTTTTTTTTTGATGCTTTCCAGCACTTTGGCTTGGTATAGCGGCCTGACGGGCTTGTTATTAATTCCCAGCATTTTTTCCAACGCCGGAATAACGAAAAGATAAAAAGTAACCATTACTGCAACCGGATTGCCGGGTAAGCCGAAAAACGGTATCCCGCCAACGGAACCGAATGTCAACGGCCGTCCAGGCTTAATGGCTACCTTGCGGAATTTGATTTTGCCGGATTGCCGCAGTGCCGCTGTTGTGAAATCCGCATCGCCTACCGATACGCCGCCGGATGAAATAATGAGATCCGCCGATAAGGCCGCTTCGTTGAATTTCCGCATTAATGCAGTTGCATCATCTTGAACGATGCCCAAATCAATGACTTCGATGTCCGGCCGATCCAATGCCGTCATAATGCTGTAGCGATTACTGTCATAGATGCTATTCGCTTTAGCGGTGGTACCGATATTGATAATTTCTTCGCCGGTCGAAGCGACAGCTACCGACAACTTCCTTTTTACGTCGATTTCAGTGATGCCAAGCGAAGCGATCAGGCCGATATCGGCCGGTGTCAGCCATTTTCCGGAATGCAATACCACTTGATTTTGTTGAAGGTCTTCGCCGGCCGGCCTGATATTTTGGCCGCGGCGGTGTGATCCCTCAATCCGGATAAAATTATCGTGCTGTTCGGTATGCTCCAGCATAATCACGGTATCAGCAGCCGATGGTACCACGGCGCCGGTCATAATCCGAATGCCTTGCCTGGCGCCGATATTGCCTTTAAAAGGCTTACCGGCCAAAGCGGTGCCGACTATTTCAAACTTGGCGGTGTGGCTATTTTCCGGCAGGTCCGCCGAGCGTATCGCAAAACCGTCTACGGCCGAGTTGGTATGCGCAGGTACATTGATCGGCGAAACGATGTCAACTCCCAACGTTCGACCACTCGTCTGCTCGATCGGCAGACGCTGCACACCTTTGATTGTGCCTACCGAAGTCAGGATTTCTTGCTGTGCTGCATCGAAATGCAGCATGCCTTGTTCATCAATGTCGGTACAACTTGGTTGCTTGGTGATCATTTTCGGGTGGCGGGGCCGTTGATGGGAATACCGTTACTGATAAAACCGAGAAAGAATTCCAGGTTACGAAATTCCCTGCTTTGAGCAGGGAAGGGAGTGGCCCGGATTTGTTGATGGCACCCGATAAAACGACGATGCAGGGTACCCATTTCACCCCATTTTAAGCGGTATGTCGGCCAACTGCTGGTGTGCCCGAGCATCGGACTGAGAACTTCGGAGCGGATTCTTTTGCCGGCGTTATCAATATGGCAAATAGCGCAGGAAAAATTCAGTTGGCCGCGGCGTTGGTAATAATATTTTTTTCCTTGTTGGTAAGCAGCCAGTGCCTGTGGGTCATCAGCGGGAATTTGGATATTGATCGGTTTACCGCGCGAAGTATAAGCCATATACGCCAACAGTTTGGTAATGGTGCCCGTTAGATAAGGCAACGGCGTTTCGTCATTGGCGACTCGGCAATCGTTGATTGCTTTTTCCAAGGTAACTACTTCTTTGTTGTCGCCATCCCATTTTGGATATTCATTGGCGATGCCGATGCCGCCATTAGGGAAACAGTCGGCATAGCCTTTGCCGTTTTTGAAAGGTGTGTTAAATAAGTTTTCTCCTTCGTCGATTGCCGGTTCATAGGGAGGGAACTCCTCTATTGCCTCCCAGGAGTCGCGTGCTATCGGGTCAATAGCGTAAATGCCGTTTGCATAATCCTGTAATGCAAGTTCGGGAAAACGCTGTTGATAAAACTGCCTTAATTGCGCTTGGTCCTGCACCGGCGTAGCCGATAAACCAGTAGATATGACAACGAAACATATCGCCAGCAGCAAAATAAGCATGAGATTCGAGCGGTATTGAACAACTTTTGCCCAGTGAGGGAGAAACCGGGGCAATATCATGAAAAAGGACAGACGTGTCATTTAATGATGCTTTCCGCAGAGTCGGTATTACCGAGATTGTCGTGCCAGGAGATGGTTATTTTATCGCCCGGTTCACCGCGCTTAAGCTGAAAGGCAAAATAGGGGTCTTTGGAAATGCTGGCCCCCATTTCCGCGGAAGCGATGGCTTTGTCATTCAGTTGGATCGTCAACTGCTGGATAAATTGAGCGGGAATGAATTCGCCGGTCTTTTTATCCCGAGCGCGTCCCGTTTCCATGGGATGAGAGATCAGGGTCCGGATTTGGGTAATGCCGTCTTTTCTTTTGGTTCGTATTTTAATAGTGGACATATTAACCTCCGCAACCGCCTATAGTGACTTTAACGTCTTTTGATGCCGAGTACAATTTTCCGCCCGCTCTTACAACGGCATAAACCTGACAGGTTTCCGCCATTTTCAACCGTGCGGAGACAAAAGCTTCGACTTCCGGGGACAACGTGAAGCTGGCGGCAAGGGGCACAGGGTTTTTTTCAACCAGAATGGCAATCGATTCAACATCCTTCAGCGTGCTGGTAACGGTAACCGGAACCAGCGCACCGTTTTCGGCTATTCGGGGCAGTTTCAACTTAACTTTTTTGCTTTTGTTTATTTGCTGGTTGCCGAATACACGGGTTATTGCATTGTCGAAGCCGGTTTGAGCAAACTTTTCAGCGGGCCAGGCGGCGAAGCCGTTTACCGATCGCAGCAAACCACCGGTTGCCGCAGTCATGTAAGCAACAATGGAAAGTGATTTTTTTATAAAACTTCGGCGAGTATCAGGCATGTGTCCCTCGTCTTTCAGAATAAACGTTGGCTAGTAAAATCGGTTAGCCAGAATTTAACGTGTCGATACAACGGTAGATATGTCCAGTGCACATCACGTTGCTGCACATCACCCCTATAGCGGCGGGTGAAGAGAAAAGCGAAATTCGAAGTGTGCTAACCCGCGCTATTATAAGCTCCAAATGTAATCGACAATCAAATCAATTTCCTGTTCCGATAAAATTTTGTTTTTCCCGAAAGGCGGCATGCTGGTGTTGGGATTGAGCTTAGCCGCATCCCATATTTGTTCCCGTAACAGGCGTTTGTTGCTAAAGCGGGATTGTATATTGGTAAGCGGTGGTCCG
>JBNLCC010000164.1:0-12850 GCA_050303615.1 Methylococcaceae bacterium
CGGTACTTAACGGCATACCGGGTGTTGGTCCGATCTTAGGGTCAACTATCGTACTGGAAACCGGCGACATTGATCGGTTCAGCGAGGTCGGCCACTATGCATCGTACTGCCGTTGCGTTAAAAGTGAACGCACCAGTAACGGCAAAAAGAAAGGCCAAGGCAATGCGAAAAGCGGAAACAAATATTTGTCTTGGGCATTTTCGGAAGTCGCTCACTTTGCCGTCAGATTTGATCCGATGGCCAAACGATTTTACGAGCGCAAACGGAAAAAAACCAATGGCATTATCGCCATTCGATCGGTTGCGCACAAACTGGCAAGGGCAGCGTATTACATGCTGAAACAGCAAGAAACATTTGACGCCAAGCGCTTATTTGCCGGTTAAAGTTGGCGGCTACGGCGAGCCAGGTATTGGGGTTGGTTAACAACCATGAGGCTCTGATTGGACGCCGTAGTCAGCCATTGATTGCTATTATTCGCCCAGGTAGCGAGCCACATTGGGGGTGGAGTGCTTGAACAAAGCAGAGCCACGTGATCTGTCATAAATCATTTGGACACTGCCTGGAACCGAGAATTTTGTGGGATGCATAGGCATCAGGGGCGATGACAAAAAGTTGATGAAGTTCAACCGTCATCTGCCTTGAACCAGATGGGTGACCGGTGCGGATAATTCATCCGACACCAAATAAAATAAATAACGGGCGCGAACTAAATACAATCCATGGCATTTTTAATAAAAATGCTAATTTGTTTAGCAGGGTTCTTTCTGGCTTATTGACACCGGCTGGCTAATGGGTGACCCCTATTGTACTCATCTAGCATCCAAACCGGTTTTTTTTTCGGTTTTTTAACGCTGATAATATGATCTCTTGTACCCAGAGAGTGTCCGAGCCGAAAATCACTTTTTACCGTATATATCCAATAGCCGAATGCAATCTTTTGTGGTTATAAAAGTAAATATAGACTTCTACAGTATTTCTTACAGATAGATGATTAATAAAACTCAGATGATTTAATCTTTCTGACTTCAAACTTCTGAAAAATCGCTCCATGATAGCATTAAATCAAGGGGGCAGCCTGAAGCCCCCCTTTTTCCTTCCTTGCAACACAACAAATTTATGCTAGTTTCTGAGTGTATTATTCCAAATTTTAGTCACAGAAAATGCTAATTAACAAAAAGAACGTAGAAGAACGAGAACAACAAAAAATACCTGTATTATGGGGACTTATCTTTTTTGTATCCACTTTGACACCTGTATTAATGTACCCAGGAAATCTTGGTCCGATCAGTATAGTCGCTGGGATAGTTATATTTGTTTTTCCTTTAACAATTTTTGGTTATGTTTTAGGGACAATTATTGGTTACAACGCTTTGCCCTACTGACTATTACTTTTAGCAATAGGCCTAGGGCTTTTTTCTTTCTTACTCTGGTATGTAACTACATATTGAATAGGGAATTACGGCGAGGAGTATCCATATGATGACACCTAAATAAAGGTCTACTAAGGGATTGACTCCAATACCTACCAATAGGGACCTTCCCCAAAAAGTGTTTGTGAAGATCCTGGTGACTTCTGGAACTTAGATGATCTTACATATAGAGTAGAATATTTAAGTTTTTTTGAATCCATCACAAGCGGAAATTGAAGCGCACCAAACTCATTTGTTAAGAATGAAAGACAAATTCCATGAGCTTGGATGGGATGAGGAAGACTTTTAATACCATCCAAGGAAATGCAAGCGCGCCACTATTTCTGCGAAAGCTTGTAAGGGGCATCCCAGCCCCAACAAGCAGCAGAAATTACGTGGCGATTAATGCCTTCGGCGGCCCCGATTCGTCCTGCGTACGTGCCACTACGCCACATCCTCGTATACTCGATGCGGCTTCGTAACACTCCCACAAATGACTTTACGCCGTGTCGGGAAGCCTTTTATTTTGTCTACACCTTCGCTCACGCTCTGATTCCGACAAAACAATCGGCCCTACGGCTATCGGGGACTAAAAATCTTCACTTCGCAGAGCTCCGTTTCCAAGATTTTCAGCGAGGGATCCTCAACGTACTTGAAATAATGGATGTACAATAAATAATCTAAATTTCAGTGTACTTTAAATTATATTAACCTCTTGGCTCATAACAAATCTGAGGCATCATAATGATTATTAAAAATAGCTTTGTTTTTTTTATATTACTGCTGCTTACCGGATGCAGTATTAAAGTGGTAAATGACACACCGAGTGATGATGTGTCTGTGGTACCTAATACACTTAACTTGGAGAAGAAGATAGGTATCAAGCAAACGAAAAAAGCTGAAATATTTGCTTATGCTGAAGATAAGCCTAAACCACTCGAAAATTTTCCTATTAAGATGCAAGAACGCCGAATCGGATATATCGAATATCCTTATTCGGGCTATAGCGATGTCGATTATGTAATCGATACCGAGCTAAGTGCCGATTTTCGCAACTATGGTTTTCAAAATTTTCTTACTTGGTTTCCTGGGCCATTAGTTTTTGCCCATTCGTGGAGGGGTAATCGGTTTGTTTATGATTTGACGGCTATTGCAACGGTATTAAATGTCAAAACCGGAAATCGAAAACAATATACTGTAAAAACTACACATTCGGTGACGCATAGATCCGGCAACCCATTCCACTTTTTAGGGGCGGCAATGATCTTTCCCGGTATTATCAAAGCTTCTATGAGTACCTGGCCTCAGAAGCGCTATAGAGACGCAGTATATAAAGTAGCTTACGATGATGTATGGGATGAATTGTCTATTCAAATAGCGAATGATATTTATAAAGATATACTAAACGAGAAAACGGCTCAAAACGAATAATTGAGACTGTATGGGAGATACTCCTTTTTTGAAGCCTTTGTGGATACTGCCAATGGAGAGTTGAATCATCTTCTTTGCTCGGCATCATCAATAAGCAGTATTAAGCATGACCCCACCACAATGTTTCGCTAAAATCATTGCCGATCAAAGTCCCGGCATTGCCGTTCAGAATTTCTTTGGCATCCTGTAGCCGCCCTATTCCGGCTTGTCCACCGGATTGCTGCACGAATTCGCAGGCGGCTTGTATTTTAGGGTGCATGGAGCCCTGGGCGAAAGTGTATTGTTGAAGTTTTTGCGGCGAAATACAACGAATGGCCCGTTGCTTAACCGTTGACCATCCTTGATAAACAGCTTTTACATCAGTCAACATTAAAAAAACGTCGGCCTTTAATTGTATGGCCAGTAAGGCACTGGCCAAATCTTTATCTATTACCGCTTCGATACCTATTAAACTACCGTCCTGACAGCGAACCACCGGTATCCCTCCACCACCGGCACAAATAACGATTACCCCCTGTTGAACCAACCGAGCGATAACCCCCAGCTCCAAAATGCGTTTTGGCCTGGGTGATGCCACCACGCGTCGATAACTATCCCCATCTTGAGCGATATGCCACCCCCGTTGCTTTGCAATGCTTTCAGCTTCAGCTTTGCTATAACACGGACCTATCGGTTTACTCGGATATAAAAAGGCCGGATCAGACGGATCAACTTCAATTTGAGTTAATAAGGCGGCACAGAAGCGATCATCCGGAAGCAGGTTAATCATTTCCTGTTCTATCATATAACCGATCATACCTTCAGTTTCAGCATCCAACACATCCAGGGGAAAGCTTTCGTCGCAATTATAGGCAGCACCCTGCAACGCCAACAAGCCAACTTGCGGCCCATTACCGTGTGAAATCACCAGTTCATGTTCGATTGCCAATGGTGCGAGTACGTGAGCAGCCATTCTGATATTCAGCCGTTGATTTTCAGCGGTTAACGCTTCCCCCCTGCGTAATAAAGCATTACCACCTAATGCAACCACGATTCTCATGCCGGCAGTCCTATTCGTTTTTCATATCTGCTGTTATGGTTTTTTTATGTACATATTCGGATGTCATTGCCGCCAAAAGTGCACTGTAATTGAGCGAAAATGACAGTATAGAACCGACTGCGATTTTTTGCACCGCTGCAGTGACATCAACCGCCATATAACCGCTGGAGGCGCCTATGATCGTCAGTTCAGGATCTATCGGCCGAATGCCAGCAATATCAACATCCTCCCGACCTATATTCAGTAAAGCCTGCCATCTGTTACCGTGATCCTCAAATCGGGGGACATGCCCGAAAGCATCTTCGGTTCTGTCACCTATGGGTAATGACGGTTTATACTTTAACTCGATCACTTCCGCCTGTAATAAAAAAGCATCCTGACTGGTACCCGGCCAGGGCTGTCGATGCGTGGTTTCCCGACCCAACAAAATGGCTTCGCCGATGCGGGCATGGTTGACACCCTCGGGCATTTCACCGGCCGCGATCAAATCAAGTCCGCTTGAGTTTATACCGGATATCCACGGCTGTTGAATCCGGCACTGTTGTTCGATTTCTTCGGCTAATTCAACCAGACGCTGCATATTGTCAGTACTCGGTATCACCCCGCCAAGGCAGGCCAGATTTGTGCCCAAGCCCTTAATGCGAATACCCGGCAGTTGGCATGCCTGTTTTGCCAGAGGCAGCAGATCGTCCGGACATACGCCTTCACGCAAATCGCCCAAATCCACCATCAATATGACTTCATGGATACGACCACTGTCCAGGGCGGCAGCGGATAAGGCGCGCAATACCGTTATTTCGGAATTCAAACTGAGATCAACATTATTTACCACCTCTGTTACACCCGATAAAGCCGGCAGTCTTAACAATACAAATAATGAATCGACCCCGGCCTGTTTAAGCCGGTGGAAATTTTCCAGGCGCGAGTCAGCAATAGCGGTTACGCCGCCGCGCAGCATGGCCTTGGCGATGTCCGGATTGCCACAGGTAGCCTTGGTTACGCCGGCCACTTCTATTCCGTGTTGACGGCAAAGGTTAACGATGATTCGTGTGTTATGTTCAATCTTATCCAGATATATGCATAAACTGGGCTGCGGCATTTGCTTAATTATCCCTTTCGCGCCAGGCACGAACCAGAAAGCTGGCGACATCGCGCCCGGTTGTGCCATGGCCGAATCCGGCATCCATGCCGTAATCTTTCGCCAGCTTATCCGTCACCTGCCCGCCACCTGCGATCAATAAGATCGATTGTCGCAAATTTTTAGCCTTAACTAACTGTTCAAGGTGCTGCATATGTTGTTTATGCACTCCGGCATGGGTAACGATGGTGGAAATAAGAATAGCATCGGCGCCGGTGCGTTCTGCAACATCAACAACCTGTTCTATACTGACCGAAGTACCCAGGTTATGACAGATAAAACCGTATTTTTCTATACCGCCGTGTTTGATATCAAGTATTTCATGCAAACCCACGGAATGTTCATCTTCCCCCACCGTGGCGGCGACTATATGAATATTGCGCGGCCGTACCCAGTCCTCTATTTCATCGTCCGGCAACCGTGTTAAGTGCTTGGGCAGGGATAAATAATGCTTATCGATAACGACATCAAGCGTGCCTTTTATTTCAAACACACTGCCTTCGGCCGGATGCATGATTCGCCGACTGATTACTTCCGGATTTTGTAATGACATATGCCTGGCCATCTCCAATGCCGCCTGCTCAGCAATATCAGGGCTGTCAGGCACAAACAAGGTGACACAAACGATGCTGTCGCCGTGTTTTTCCACTTCCGGGCGCAATAAGCCCTGTTCACTTTCTGCCAATGGCCGCTGCAAACGCTGATTTACATTGTCCTGCTGATCCAGTTCGTCTATATATTGAATTTTTTCGGCATTACACAAGGTACAGCCGCCATAGTCAGCACAGGCTTTATTAGGTAAATGGGCATAACGATTGTTGCCGAAATGACTGCACACCGGTGCACCATAATCAGCCTCCCTCTTAATCACAGTACCCGCACAATCGCCGCCATTATTTTCCCGTTTTATGCCATCGCCGTGACGTTCAGGGTAATAACCGGAATCGACAAATTGACCGGCTTCTACCGCTTGATAGTAACCGCCGCTGTCAATGATGTCTTCAAGAAACAACACCGCCCTTTCTTTCAATTCGCGTACCTGTTCGCGTAGCGGCCCGTCTTGTTTCAACTGAATCAACTCATCCAGTCCATCCAATCCCATCAATGTTTGCCTGGCCGTATTGACCCCGGCAATATTGTTGTAATGCCAGGGAATATTTCGACCTTCATCAGGGGTAATAGTACTTTGTATATCGGTCGGCGTCAGACGGGAAATCATGGTATCCAAAACATGGCTTATCGTGGTCTCCATCGTGTCCGCTTCCATATAGCGGGTATTTTGCTGTGCACGAAACTTGTAGCCCTCAAACAACTCTCTTAATGCGATAGCATATGGAAGATCCAGCCGCAGCTTGGGCGCAGGTGGCGCAGTCGGCGGCACGGTAGACAACGCAATCAACTCGGCCGGGTAGCCGACGGCTGTGGAATAGGCGGTATTGATCGCATGTTGAACGAATAATTCCGGCGTGACTTTCCAGGCTTCTTTAGCGGTCGCATTAGCATTATGTGCACCATCCAACTGTAAGATGCCCGCATCGGCAATGATTTTTTTCGATTCGGCGGCATCAACAAATGAGCGATGCATATTGATATCACGGTACAGAAGATTATATTGCGGGTCTTGATGCGCACCGTTAACGCCCTCTTCGGCAAATAACACGGCAATTTCCGGTCCGGCCACGCCGCTGACGTAGGAGTGAAAATTAATCGGCCTGCCGACTTCATCCTCAATGGCATCCAACGCCTTGCGCGAGGCGCGAATCTGTTTTCTGGAAATGGGTATTCCGCCTACGCCTTCCGGCGTGCCTTCGATTAAACCATCGATATGCGACTGCCCGGTCGTACGTATCACCATAATATGATCGGCACCGTGCCAGGCTGCCATACGCATACGGCGTAAATCGTCTTCAAAACGTCCTGAAGCAATCTCGGTCGTAATAACAAAGTCACATTGCGGATCAATATTGTGAAAATACTCTGCCGTTGGTAACGGCACAGAATTGTTCAATGGTTTTGAACTTTGTTTATAGATAAACGGCCCGATGGCCTGGTCTTTTACTTGTTCCCGCCAAACCCAGCCTTTGCGCCTGGGCCGATATTGCTCCAAATCTTCTAGAACTTCAGTAATATCCAGTTTTTTCCGGGGATCGAGCTTCATGGTTTAAGCTCCTGCCAATATTGGCCCTGCAGCAACGCCTCACCAATGTCTCGTACTGACATCGATTTTCGCTTAGCCAGTTGCAGGATCAAGTGTCCGGCTCCGTAACCCAATAACTGTCTTTGTAACATTTGCTCTACCAACTGCCCGGACTCGATACTGGAAAAGCCCATACGCAGCAGCACCGACCTCTCTATAGACGGCGAAGTATGGCTTTTCGCCTCGGCAATTAACGGATCAACTATCTTATCGACAAGACGCCAGAAACGTTCATATAGCTCCTGATCGGATAATTGCTGTAAATGCTTACGCCGTTGGTTAAAATCATCAGGTCTTTCCAGTGAACTCATTGATTATCTCCTCTACTGTCGCTTGACCAAGTCGAGTCTCCGCACTTAGGAAAGCAAGATCGACTTCAGTCAGTATGGCATCTGCTGGTATCGATTCCAGTGCATGATGTATATAGGATCGTCTGACATGCTCCAGGTTCACCTCGTTAACAGCAATTTGTTCAGGATGCTCAGGAATTACGATATTGCTACCGGCCTGACTGTTTCGTGGACTACCGCGTGTGATTGACACGCCCATCTGTTTAGCCAGATTAAGTTGCGCCAAGGGATGTTTGCCGGCACCGGTATATTCGGATTCCTGCACTACAATATTCTGCTCGCTATCCATTTCTTGGGCAATAGCAAAGGCAGCCGCCAGTGAAGTATTACCGGCCGGACCACGCTCCATGCCTTCCAATTCCGCCAGTACCTGAGTGATATAAAATACTTCTCCCTGAGTCACGGTGACAAAACGATCAATATAGCGCAGTGCACGTGCCGCATTTCTGGGCACATCGGCCCGATCGGGCCAGGTGGTAAACGGTAAGGAAAAACCGGTATGGCCGGTAGTAAAAGACTTACGATTAAAATCATGATCAGATGCCATATGCAAACCCGACAAATCGACACTGGCAGCAATGACACAGGTTTGACTCGCCCCTGCTTGTAACAGCCCGCGTGCGGTACCGGTCACATTCCCACCGCCGGCATGGGTGACAATTACGGCATCCGGAATTACCTTCTTTTGCACCTGCATTTGTAGAGCCAGTTCATAGCCCAGAGTTTCTATACCGCGAACCGAATACGGTGTGTACAATGAAGCATTAAAATAGCCGGTTTCCCTTAGTACGTTGAGAAAAACATAAAACAATTCAGGCCCTACCGAAAGCCGGATCACCTCCGCACCATAGGCTTCACAAGCCCTGGTTTTTTCTGCAATTTCAGGTTGCGCCACCCCTCGACTATCAAAAGCTTCCTGTACCACGATACATTTAAGGCCCAGTTTTGCCGCTTGCGAAGCCACCGCAGCACCATAATTGCCGCTGGTAGCGGCAACCACACCCGCATAACCTCGTTGTTTCGCCTCATAAACCGATAGAGATGCTCGCCGGTCTTTAAATGAGCCGGAGGGATTGGCGGCTTCATCCTTAATATAAATTGTCGCCCCTTTGCCCGGATGTGCGAGTCGTCTGGCCAAACGAGTGATATTTTTCAGTTCCACCAACGGCGTATTTCCAACTGCGGTAGCCAGCTGTATGGTTTGAATGGCAGGCATATCATAGCCGGTATCCGCCATCATTTTTTCATAATCAAAGGCCAGTACGCCGGTTACGTATTGTTGATAATCAATGCCTACCGAGGCGCGCATAATCATATCCCGTTGCGCCATTGTTGCCTGATAACCGGCAGATTTCATTCGCCGTTACCTTCTGTTGTCAACAGACTGCGAACCTGCTGACCGATATGGGACAGTTCCGGAATCGGGGCGCCGAAACCATGAGTGTAAGCCGGATTAACATCAAACAACCTGCCCGACAGCTTTCTGCCGGCTGCAGTCACGATTTCGACCGTTTCTCCCAATTGTGCATCGTCAACTAAAAAACCTTTAACGCGCATTTCCAATGCTGTATTTTGAGTATCGGCAGGAATATTTGGCGCTCGTTCACCGGCTTCAAGTATCACATTATGTATTTCAACCCAACTGCCTTGTACAATCATCTCAGCCATTGTCATAAAACCCTGGTTAAAAAATCTCGCGCATCAGCCAACATGGCAGCGGGAGGAGGTAAATCAGCCATGGAATAAAGCCCGGGGGCAGCATTCAACACCCGTGGAATCATATTTACAGCCAGAGCGACAGTACCCTGGCCACCTGGAATCTCCGGACTGCCGGCAATTTTTATATTCGGCTCACCACAAATATCGATCATATCACCTGTCTCCACACCTTCAAGAAAAGGATGAACCTGTTGCGGATGAATCAGCCTGATCACCGCCTGATCACCGCGATAAGCTGTTGCGGTGTGCAAACACCCGGCGACCTGACCCGATTTAACGGTAACAAATGGGGTTTCCCGGTTAAGTTTTGCAATAATAGGCTCACGTTTTTGATCGATTCGATCTATTTTCCAGCCTAGTTTTGCAGCAATCATATGAATCGATTCTTCAAAACCAAAATGACCTTTGACACTGCCATCCTTAAGCCCTGATTCAAATGCCTCAGGCGTAAGGCCAATACCCTGGGTATTAAGTACTGAAGGCCCATAAGGTGAAAGATCATTAACGCGCTTTGCCGTAATGGAATTTACCTGGGCACAGACCCCCGTCAATGTAATGATCAGTAAATCCAGTACAAAACCTGGATTTATACCGGTGCCCAGAACAGAAACATCATGTTCTAAAGCCAATTGCCTTAATTCGGCCGCCAACAACGGGCTCTTAACATCCGGATAGGCCATTTCTTCCGCAATAGAGATAACATTAACCCCCTTACTGACTAACATCATTAGCTCACCTTGAGCATCGGCCAAGGTGGAACTTGTTGCCTGAATGGCAATATGTGGTTGTGTCTGATCAATCAACGCAGAAAGATCGGTGCTGACTCGGATATCCAGCGGTTCGGTACAGCCAATAATCCCAGCCAAATTCATACCGGCACGCTCACTTCGTCTTGCAAAAGCACCGACAAGTTCGATTCCCTGTTTCTGCAACAATAATCGACAGATTCCGCACCCCATCTGACCGCTTCCAAGTATCAACACCCGAATAGGATCATGCATATACACCTCTTTTAGGGAGTAGACAAACCAAATCCATTCTCATCATTTTGAAATCAACGCCATGATTAGTGTTATTCTAGTCTTGAAATGATGGTTTAGTTTTTTTTCTAAATTGGTTTGATGTATTTAAAACTTCAAGAGTAACTTAATTTGATAATGGAGTAAGCTAATGAAACAGCAGAATCACCAGAGACTGCCGCTGTTGATTGTTATCTTCTTCAGTCTCTTTAATTCAGTCAAAAGTTTAGCTACTGAAGGAGTATCCACAATGACCTTAACACTAACATCCCCCGCCTTTACACATCAAGGTGAAATTCCCGGCCGATTTACCTGTACCGGTGATGATATATCACCCGCATTGCAATGGTCCGGCGTGCCGGATAATGCAAAAAGTCTGGTTTTAATTGTCGACGACCCGGATGCCCCGGATCCGGCGGCTCCTAAAATGACCTGGGTGCACTGGCTCCTGTATAACATCCCGCCTACAGTCAATGAATTAGCTGAAAATATTCAAGCTAGTGAACTGCCAGACGGTGGCAAAGAAGGAAAAAATGACTGGAAACGAGCCGGCTATGGCGGCCCTTGCCCGCCAATCGGCCGGCATCGTTATTTCCATAAACTTTATGCATTGGATATTGTCTTACCAGACTTAAAATTACCCAACAAAACCCAATTGGAAAAAGCTATGCAGGGTCATATTATTGGCCAAGCTGAACTAATGGGGACTTATCAAAAAAATAAATAAGTGAGGACAGCACCCAACTTTATGCTACTAAGACTGAAAACCATATTTGTACTTATTTTTCTAATAATCATTGGAATGGGACCCATACCAACAACCGGCCTTATCGGCATCTATGTAGTAATTTTCAGACCATTATGGTTTAAATCACTGGTCGAAAAAATTTATACTGATTAAAAAACTGCCGGATTTAACTTTAGACAGGCTCAGCATAATAACAGTTTGGCTCATTATGAGCCTGTCAAGATCAACCTAATTTAAACAGTCTTAATTACGGCCAATGTTTGGGCAGATGTTGTTGAATGTCCTCAACACTGTGCGCAGTAATATTTTTATCAAGCTCATAACAAACCGCTTTTCGGCTTTGATCTGACAATTGATTTCTTAAAATGCCTAAAAAAGAAGGCTCCGAAACAATCATTAACCGTGTAAATTTTTTAGCATTGTGAGCATTATCAAGATGCTTGGCTATCGTTTTAGCAAAGTTGATTGCCTCCTGTTCTTTCGCGCTGGTTTTACTTTGATAAGCATGCCCGCCAGCTCCGCCGGATACACCGGCATCTTTGCCCGGAAGATCGCTAGTCAAAGCCTGTTCATGCAATCGACCTTCGGTGTGAACAAAGCTTTCGATTTCTTCTAAGGAAGAAAGTTTTTCTGCATCAAAAATACGCGCGCGGCTGCTGTCAGCAACCAAGATCCAATTATAACTCATCGAAACCACCTCTTGACTAAGGTTATTCTGCAAACCTGATTAAATAATGTAGACATAACTAAATAAAGCAATAATTTAAGTTATCCTCAAATCCGGTTGAAACTGTTATCTTAAGGAAACAGTTTCTAAACTACCACATTAATTAACTATAGTTACAAAAATTCAATCTAGCCTGTACGATTAACTACATTTTAATGAGTTGTAGTATATTTTTTGCTTTATATTCAATACCAAGGGGCTAACATTACGGTTACACCTTCCCGAACAGGCAAACTTGCTTTATAAAAAATAAATCTAATTTCTGGTTCAAGATAAAGAAGTGAGTAAAAACACCAGGCATAAAAAAAGGCCTACGCTGAAAGCGTAAGCCTTTAAATATGGCGTCCCCAGGGGGGTTCGAACCCCCGTTACCGCCGTGAAAGGGCGGTGTCCTCGGCCACTAGACGATGGGGACTAAGACTGTAACCTGCTTAATCAAACTGATGGTGGAGCCAAGCGGGATCGAACCGCTGACCTCAACACTGCCAGTGTTGCGCTCTCCCAGCTGAGCTATGGCCCCGTCAGTTAAGTTCTACTATTATACAGTCGTATTTTTTCTTGTCTAGTTATTTTTTCCTTCCCGAATGAATGCGATAGCCTTTTCCAGTCGGGCCAGGGTTTTATCCCGTCCCAGCAAAGACAGCGTGACATCGATAGGAGGAGAAACCGCCGTTCCGGTGACCGCAACCCTGAGCGGCTGAGCCACCTTGCCCAATCCCAGCTCCAGCCGTTCGGCCGTTTCCAGCACCAGCTGATGCAGTCTTTCGCCGTCCCATTCCGGCTCGGCGCCAAATTGCTCCAGGAGCAGCTGCAAAACCTCGTCGGTGCCATCCTTGAAGTTCTTTTTTACGGCATTTTCGTCGTAATCGCCAAAATCCTGATAAAAGTAGTGACTGGACGTCGCCATTTCCACCAGCGTCTTGCTGCGCTCACGAAGCGCCTTCACCACGTCTACCAGGTCTGGGCCTTGCGTCGGATCTATGCCCAATTCCCCCATATGCCAGCTTAGATGATGAGCGACATGGGCGGGATCGCCGTTCATGATGTATTGATGGTTCAACCACAACAACTTT
>JBNLCC010000165.1:0-15118 GCA_050303615.1 Methylococcaceae bacterium
CATGTGGCGTTCAAACTGGCGATGCGGCGCAAAAAGATATTGCACAACATCCATAAAAGTAACGTACTGAAATCCAGTGTGCTCTGGAATGAAATACTGGAAGAAATTGCCATTCAATACCCAGAAGTGGAAGTACGACACCTATTGGTTGACGCTGCCGCAACATACCTGTGTTTGAATCCGGGACAATTTGACGTTATGGTAATGGAAAATATGTTTGGCGACATCCTCAGCGATCAGGGAGGCGGCATACTCGGCTCGCTGGGTTTAATGCCTTCGGCGTGCCTGGGCGACGAAAAAGCATACTATGAGCCGTCGCACGGCTCCGCGCCTGATATAGCCGGTAAAAACATCGCCAACCCTTATTCAATGATCGGTTCGGTGGCAATGATGCTGGAAAACAGCTTTAGAATGACAACAGAGGCAAAAAACCTGTGGGATGCAATGCAAGGGGTATTTGCCGATGGTTTCTCAACACCCGACCTGTCCAAGCCGGGCAGCGGTGTCACTATGATTAGTACCGATCAATTTGGCGACAAGGTTGTGGAAAAGTTAAACAACGCGCCAAAAGCTTAAGGCAATACTCCGATCACAGCAGATGGAGTGGCTGATTAAAAGGCCACTCCGCCTCTTATTGATTTTGCATTTCGTGTAATTGAATATTAATAACTCTGAGCGCGGCTAATATGGCGGCAAAAACCTGATTGGAGTGTACACCGCGGGTCTTCATCATTCTATCGCCGCACTTCCAGGTAATAATACATTCGGTCAAGGCGTTGGTGTTACCGCCTTTCGGAATACGCACCTCATAGTTAACCAATGGCGGCAGCGTATAGTGCCTTGTTTTCATGACCTTGTTGATTGCATAAATAAATGCATCAAAACCACCGGTTCCCACGCCTGAGGCGGTATAAACCTGGCCTTGGACTTCCACCCTTATGCTGACGGTCGATTCAAGATCGAAACCGCTGGTGATAAAGCAATTGAGCAGTCTGATATGATGATAATCCTTGCTCTCCAACACATCGGCAATGATAAAAGGCAGGTCCTCGGCATGAATGCGTTGTTTGGAGTCACCCAGTTTTACAATGCGCGCCAGCACCTTTTTTTGGTTTTCTTCCGAAAGATTCATTCCCAATGCTTCCAGATTCTTTAATAATGAAGCTCTTCCGCTCATTTTACCCAATGCGTAGGTGCGGGTACGGGAGAATCGCTCGGGACTGAGTCGGGATTCATAAAGACCGCTTTTGTGGTCACCATCGGCATGAATGCCGGCGGTTTGCGTAAAAACGTCGGCACCCACGATCGGCGCATTGGCAGCAACCCACTTGCCGGAAAAATTCTCCACCATATTGCTGATTCGGAAAATATGGCTCTCATCAATCGAAAGCGCCATATCCATTTTATCGCGCAATACCACCGCCACTTCGGCCAGCGATGCGTTGCCCGCCCGTTCGCCAAGGCAGTTAACCGTACAATGAATCGCATCAACACCGGCGCGCACCGCCGCCATCACATTCGCCGTAGCAAGGCCGTAATCATTATGGGGATGAAAATCAAAATGCTGCTCGGGATAACGGTCACACATATCGCTTAAGCTGCTGTATACTTCATCCGGAGCCATAACGCCAAGGGTATCGGGCAACATAAACCGGCTGATACCGCAATCCCGGATCTGATCCATCAACTTAAAGACATAATCCCGGCTATCCTGATAGCCGTTGGACCAGTCTTCAAGATAGACATTGACAATCAGTCCTTTCTCAAGCGCATAAGCGACTGTGCCCCGGATATCGCTGACATGCTCATCCAGTGTTTTGCCTAGCTGCTCATGGCAGTGCTTTCTGCTGCCTTTGGTCAGCAGATTGATGACGTGGCCTCCGGTTTCAACAATCCAATCGACACTCTTGTCGAAATCAACGAAACCGAGCACCTCGACTTGTTTAGTGTATCCTTCCTGGCGCGCCCATTCATTAATATACGTGACGGCCTCTTTTTCACCTGCCGATACTCGCGCGGAAGCGACCTCTATCCTATCCATGCGCAGAGACTTCAATATCGCTTTGGCGATATTAACCTTTTCCTCGGGAGAGAACGAGACTCCCTGAGTCTGTTCGCCATCGCGCAGCGTCGTATCCATTAGCTGAATGTGCCGCTTTGGGGATGTCATAAACGGATAAATTGCTTCGTATGATAAAAAATATTGCCGGGAAAGCCCATCTGCAGACCAAAAGAATCTGCGATTGTTATTGTTATTTGTTAATAAGCGCAGCGTAGGGCTTAAATGAACTGGTATTGTGCTGACTGCAGACAGCGAATTGATATTTTTGTTTGTCGATTGTTCGTTGCAACAGCGTCAAATTGACCGTGCGACTGCATTGCGTACCTTTAGCCGTACTTGCCTGACATTGCGTGGCGTCTTTCGCGAGATTGAGTATCGCCGGTTTTGCCGGCTTTTGTTTTTCAGCCTGGGCAGCCTTAGCTTCCTGCGTAGGGGTAGCCGTTTTTTTGTGGGTCTCGGCCTTTGGTTTATCAGCTTTACCGGCAATTAAAGCTTCGGTTTCCACTTCGGGACTGACCGTTTGCGCCAGTTCACTTTCTATATTCGTTTTTTTTTCAGCCGAACCCTGTTTTCCCAGATATTTTGCAACTCCCGTTGCTTTTACCGATATTTTCTCTGTTACGGACTGTTTGGCTAGATATTTTTCTACTCTGCTCAGCTTTTTCGCCGGTTTCCCGGACGTCGCCTGTTTTGCCAAATATTTTTCAACCCCCGTCAGCGGTTTTGCCGCCTCCGCTACAGATAATGCTTGCCTGGCGAGATATCTTTCCACGCCGGTAGCCTCCGGTTTTACTGTTTCGGTTAGGGTCTGCCTAGCCAAATACTTTTCCACACCGGTCAGTTCGGGCGTTTCCTGCCCGCCCTGTTTCGCCAAATACTTTGCAACCCCGGTAAGCCCACCGGTTGCCTCGGTAGCTGTGCGGGACACATCCTGAGCTGCCGGCTCAGGCCATTTGTAGCTGACCAGATCGATAAACTGTTCAAATAAATTTTTCGCCATAAAACGGTACCTTATCGTTTACAATAAAAACCAAAAATATACACGCATAATAATCCAAACCTCAATCTAAGGCAAAGCAATACTCAAAAACATAAGGGACAAACATATATTTTTGAAAAAAAACATATTGACACGGTTTATACATCCTTGTCATTAATAACCTATCTAACCATGATGACGCAACCAAAGTGAACGGGCATTGTCTGTCGGTTTAGCTGAGCTTGCAGAAAACAGAGCGAACTGTTGCTGCTTGACCATTTTTACGCTTCAGGCGCGCTTATCAAAACCGGCAATCTCTCGTTATAAGCAGTATCAATAGGCCCTTGATATAAATCCGTCCGCAACAGGCGCCTATCATCAAACATCCCCTTGCGCAACGCGCTTGTTCCAAAAGAAAGCAGCAAACGCTAAAACTACGGCAATAAATGCAATAGCCCATATATACTCTTCAATGTATGAAATTGAAACAGCTGTAATGGCTAGCAATATACCGAGCAGTGAAAAATGCCATCCGACATGAACGCCGTCCAAAAAGGCCGATAATGCCAATACCAGCACTATCATCAGCGCCACAGTTTCAGAGTTCACCTGCCCGGTATGTAAAAATGCATACACCACCAATACGGCAACCAATGTACTGCCCCAATGAAACAATTGGGATACCACCAATTTACTTTTTTGCTTTTTGTCCTCAGTAAACCGCCAGCCGGAAAACACAGCGGCAATAGCAAAAACAAAAGTCATAGCCAGCCAATACGCGTGGGCTTCTGCCGGTGATACATCTGTTATTCCGACCCCAACCAATGTGAATAGAACTAAAACTAAAAAAATAAATATATCTGCTTTTCTCAATCTATTCGTGAATACGTGCATTGTTACCTTCCCCAATTTAGTAAAATTATTATACTTAGCACTAAAGTCGTTCTGCACACATAGTGGTTCATCCCCTTTATTTGCAGGTATATCTGCTTCGCAAAAAACCCCCAGTGATTAAATAAAGCATAAGCTATTTTGGCTTAATATCAACCCGACAGTAATCTGATCCGGTAACGCGATTATCGGTATTGGTCAGTTCATCACATCCGCCGCTTATTGCAAATATTGATCGGCATCCGGATTCAATTTAGCAATTTGGGTTTTTGCTACTTTGGAAATTAATAAGACAACAAGCACACAACCCAATATACCTCCGACCAGCAAAATATTATGCGGGCCGGAATAATTTTCTCCTTTAGTTAATTGATCCGTAATAT
This sequence comes from Methylococcaceae bacterium, assembly GCA_050303615.1. Classification (GTDB taxonomy): domain Bacteria; phylum Pseudomonadota; class Gammaproteobacteria; order Methylococcales; family Methylomonadaceae; genus CAZDXJ01. Next base: position 4,316 of record JBNLCC010000165.1, read on the forward strand.
GCCCGGCAAGATAGCCGAAATAAACCAAAGCTGAGTTATAAAGAAATATACCGGTGGTTGCAAACCAATAGGGCAAGAATTGCGTACCGCTAATAGAAAAAACGTAACTGAGCAGCGCAAACGGAATCGGCAACAAGCGCATCAGAAACATAATTTTAAAACCGTTTTCCTCAACCAATTGATTATAGATAACAAACTTTGGATGCTTCTGCAAAAGGCGTTGCGCCTTGTCCCTCGCCAAGTAACGTCCGATGTAAAACATCAGTGCCGCCGCAAACATCGTAGCAATCATGACATACACAATTGCATTGGTAAGACCGAATAAAGTGCCGGCGATAATACAAAGCACATCCACGGAAAAAAAGAACGGTGTCAAAAACAGAAAAAGCACAATAAACCCAACACCGGCCCAATGCCCCATATGGGCCAGCCAGTTTTCAATCATAGTCACATGATGCTCCAGCCAGTAACCGACCGCAATTACGACAACCAGGGCTGCACAGACAAGAATGATGCGTGGCAAGGAAAATGTTTGCCCGCGTCTAATATACATTTTCACTTTAACTCTCGTTCGATTGACCTGTCATAAAATACGTTAACGGAACGGCATTGATAACAGTCTTTAGAAAATTTCATGGCGAAAAACTATTCTCCTCAAGAAACAAGCCAGATCAGCCATTCCCCGGTTAAAGTAAACAACAGGAACCCTGTTGTAGAGCCATCTCCCCCCAAGGGGGATTAATTGCCGTACAATGCAGACTGCAACATATCCGCAGTCATAGCGCCGCCTTTATTTCTGACATAATCGACAACAGCCGGCACAAATTCATCGACCATGTCGGGAGAAAGATCCAGCTGTTTGAAAGATGATGCCAGTCCTGCAAGATTGCCGAATGTATTATTTTCATCGCCCAGCAAGTTAGAAACACTACCGGCCAGACCGCTCAGAGACTCTGACTGCTTTGGAGCGGCGCTTAACAAGGTGTCCATCCCCGGCACCGCTTCAGTCAATGATGCAAACTGCTCAGCATCCAGTTGATTTTTAGCCGCTTGAAAAATAGCGCCGGCTCCACCTTGCGCCTGTTGTTTCGTGACTCCAAGCTGCTTGATCAAGGTCTGGGTTAAATCGTCGGCTTGATCGGTAACAGTTTCGACTGTCTGTTGTCCGGACTGAATAGTTTGTGTTGCCGTTTTTTGTCCTGCCTCGACAGTTTTTGATGCTGCATCCAACGATTTACCGGCGGATTCCGTTGCCTCACTGGCTTTCGATAATCCTTTGTTAATCGAATCCAAGCTGAAACCCTCGGCATGGCCATTGGCTGACATACCCGCAGCAATTACTAACATGATGGCAGAATATATTTGGAAGCTTTTATTAGTTCTCATCTGATTTCTCCTGATCAATTAAACAAATAACAATCGGCAAGGCTATTATTCTCTTGGTGGGGGCGGGGCCAACACCATCCTGGAACCGTTTACTTCCGGCGGACTGACTACACCCGCCACCTCCATGTCTTCAATCAACCGCGCCGCTCGGTTATACCCCACCCGAAACCTTCTCTGTACGCTCGAAATTGACGCTTTTCTGGACTCGGTAACAAACCTCACCGCCTCGTCATACAGTTCATCGGTTTCCGCATTATCACTGCCGTCCATGCTAAAACCGTCTCCGGAACCGGAAATTTCCCGGGTGATTTCATCCAGATAATTTGCCGGAGCCGTAGTTTTCAAAAACTCGACGACCCTGTGTACCTCGTGATCATCGACAAAGGCGCCGTGCGCACGAATCGGAATACTGGTTCCTGAAGGCAAAAACAGCATATCGCCGTTGCCCAATAATGCCTCCGCACCGCTTTGATCCAGAATGGTTCGTGAATCGATGCGCGAGGAAACCTGAAACGATATTCGAGTCGGCACATTGGCTTTGATCAAGCCGGTTAATACATCAACGGAAGGCCTTTGCGTTGCCAAAATCAGATGAATGCCGGCGGCACGCGCCTTTTGTGCCAGACGGGCAATCAGTTCCTCGACTTTCTTGCCTACGACCATCATCATATCAGCTAATTCATCTATGACAATGACGATTTGCGGCAAACTCGATAATACCGGAAATTCTTCCCCGTCATCCAGCGGATGCTCCAGGACATACAGCGGGTCTCTTATCGTCTCCCCTTTTTTTTCAGCGTCCTTTATCAATTGGTTAAATCCCTTAAGATTGCGCACCCCCATTTTGGACATTAATTTATATCGCCGTTCCATTTCACCCACACACCAGCGCAAGGCATTGGATGCTTCCTTCATGTCGGTCACCACCGGCGTCAATAAATGCGGAATCCCTTCATAGACGGATAATTCCAGCATTTTGGGGTCGACCATAATCATCCGCACCTGCTCCGGTGTCGATTTATAGAGCATGCTGAGAATCATGGCATTAATCGCAACGGACTTACCCGACCCGGTTGTTCCGGCAACCAGCACATGAGGCATCTTGGTAAGGTCCGCTACTACCGGTAATCCGGAAATATCTTTTCCCATCACCAAGGTCAAATTCGATTTTGACTTTTCAAAATGATTGGACGACAAAACCTCTTTTAACGAAACCATTTCCCTTTCCTTATTCGGAATTTCCAGCCCGATAACAGGCTTACCGGGAATAATTTCCACGATGCGAACACTGGTTACCGACAAGGCGCGGGCCAAATCCTTTGCCAATCCGCTAACTCTACTTACTTTTACGCCAGCAGCCAGCTGTAACTCAAAGCGGGTAATAACCGGTCCGGGATTTACCGCCACCACTTCTACGATCACTCCGAAATCCTGCAAAACCTCCTCAACCATTCTCGATAACTCTTCCAAGGCAGTTTTGGAATAGCCGGTTATGGTATTTACTCTCTCGTCCAGTAATGATAACGGAGGCAACACGCCTTGATGAGCGCCGAATAAATCATTTTGCTGTTCCTTCAATCCTCTGTCGCTCTTTTCAACCTGCCTGATGACCGGTTCTATCCTGACTTTTTGTTTCGCTTCCTTGTTGACTGTCTTGGCCGGTAGCGGAGGCGTATATTCCTGTTTTGTTGGTTCCGCCGCCTTCCATTGATCGGCAAGCAACCGGTAAATTCTGCTGCACACCAACAAAAAGTATTTGCCGATAGTATCTATGACGGTAAGCCAGGATAAACCGGTAAATAAAGTAACGCCGGCAAAAAAAACTGCCAACAAGAGTAATGTCGCACCGGAATTTCCAAAAAATATCAACAACGCATCACCGGTTTCCTGTCCCAGGAATCCGCCGCTGGATCCCGGCAAGTCGATCTTGGTGCGCAATAAATAGAGATAGCATAACGCTGTTCCTGAAATCATCGTGGCGACAAAACCAACCCCGCGTAATGCTGTCATCCATCCATGATTCGTTAGCCTTTGCTGGCTGTAGATCAAATGTCCGAACCACAAAATAATCACAGGGAACAAAAAAGCCATCAGGCCGAATAAACTTAATAATAAGTCCGATATCCATGCACCGACAACGCCGCAGGCATTGCTGATACTCTGCCCTGTACCGCTATGCGTCCAACCGGCATCTTCATTGCTGAAGGTTACTAATGAGATAAAAACGTAGATCGCAAATGCGGAAAAACCGAACAACGCAACCTCGCGCAAACCTCGAAAGTGCTTTTCCTCCATCACTGCCGCCATTGTAAGTACCTGTTACTTAATTTATTTGTGGTAAAACATAATTATAGATGAATAACCGACTATTTTACATTAATTGAAGCAATTGCTTCTTTCTCATCATGAAAAATTCGCCCTCCGCGACTTAAACTACCAGCAATTACAAGGGCTCAACACAATGTTTGCTGGTATAACCTTTTATTTCCGGGTGATTTACCGGAACGCTTTACGAAACAGCCAATCCCCGTCATAATTATTTATTTTTACTGTTACCAGGAGGACTTTTGATGACCGACACTAAGCATTGCCGCCTTTTAATTCTCGGTTCTGGTCCGGCCGGTTATACTGCTGCCGTATATTCAGCCAGAGCTAACTTAAATCCGGTATTGGTCACCGGTTTGCAGCAAGGCGGTCAATTAACGACAACCACTGATGTGGATAATTGGCCCGGTGATGATGAAGGTGTTCAAGGTCCTGAATTAATGCAACGGATGCAGAAGCACGCTGAACGTTTCAATACTGAAATCATTTTTGACCATATCCATACGGCCGACTTATCCTGCCGACCTTTCAAGCTGACCGGCGATACCGGCAGCTATACCTGTGACGCCTTGATCATTGCCACCGGTGCTTCGGCCAAATACCTGGGGTTGCCGTCAGAGGAGGAATTCAAAGGCAAAGGCGTCTCTGCATGCGCCACCTGTGACGGTTTTTTCTATAAAAACAAACCGGTGGCTGTGATTGGGGGAGGAAATACCGCCGTTGAAGAAGCGTTGTATTTGTCCAATATTGCTTCCGAAGTCGTCATCGTCCACCGCCGTGATAAATTCCGCTCGGAAAAAATTCTTTCCGACAAACTACTCGATAAGGCCGAGAAAGGCAACGCAAAAATTGAATGGAATTACGTACTCGATAAAGTACTGGGCGATGACATGGGTGTTACCGGTATACGCATAAAAAATGTCAAAGACGGCAGCACCAAGGATATTGACGTACACGGTGTATTTATTGCTATCGGACATACACCGAATACCGATCTTTTTACCGGTCAGTTGGAGATGGATCACGGATACATTACCGTCAAGAGCGGGCTTTCCGGCAATGTGACGGCGACCAGTGTACCTGGGGTATTTGCTGCCGGCGACGTGATGGACTCGGTATACAAACAAGCGGTAACTTCTGCCGGAGCCGGCTGCATGGCAGCACTCGATGCTGAAAAATATCTGGATGCTCTGGACGAACAATAAATTCTGCTGCGCATATGGGCGGGGCCGCTTTCATCCCCCGTCCTAAACAAGTCAGATTGATGCTGACCTTGCTTAATCCAAGCTTCCCTGAACAGCCGTTCCCTTCTCCGGAAAAAGCCCTCAAAGAACCTGACGGGCTTTTGGCAATCGGAGGATGCCTGTCCCCCCCGCGGCTGATCAATGCCTACCGGCATGGCATTTTCCCTTGGTACGGACCAGGCGAACCCATGCTGTGGTGGTCCCCGGACCCCCGTTTAGTTATTTTTCCAGATAAACTACATCTTTCAAAAAGCCTGCGTAAAACGATCCGCAAAAATACTTTCTCAATCACCATTGACAAGGCATTTAACGATGTCATTAATGCCTGCTCCGAATCCAGAAAAAAAGATTCCGGCACCTGGATATCGGAAGAAATAAAACAGGCTTATACGCTAATGCATCGTTTGGGCCATGTTCACTCTATTGAAGCCTGGCGCGACAAGCAACTGGTAGGCGGTCTCTATGGTGTTTCTATCGGGCAGGTTTTCTTTGGCGAATCAATGTTTCACCGGCAAACCGACGCATCAAAAGTTGCTTTTGCCTGGTGTATCCAATATCTGCTGAACTGGAACTATCAGCTAGTCGATTGCCAAGTAGCCACCGAACACCTAATCAGTCTTGGCGCAGAACAAATACCGCGCAAACAGTTTCAATTGCTGTTAAACCGTTATTGTTCCAAACAACCGGATGTTAAAGCCTGGAAAAACCCATGACCTCGATCCCATTATTTTTAAGTCAGGAACATCCCTGTAGCTACCTGGATGACCACATCGCCCAATCCGCATTTGTTCACCCTTCGTTCCCAATGAACACCACTCTCTATTCCATTCTGCTGGAGCGCGGTTTCCGCCGTTGCGGCAACCAAGTATACAGCCCACATTGCCCACACTGTTCAGCTTGTGTGCCGGTCAGAATTCCAGTGTCCGATTTCCGTCCTTCCCGGAATCAAAAACGAACAAAAAAAAATAACCTCAGCACGGAGGTGCACCTTAGACCTGCACTCTTTGATCCGAAACAATATGACATATACCGACTTTACCAACAGGTTAGACATAAAGGCGGCAGTATGGCGCAATCCACCCAAAAAGAATATATCGGTTTTTTAGGTAGCGACTGGTGCGATACTTTATTTGTCGAGTTCGTCATCGCTGATACCCTGGCTGCCGTCGCCGTAGTAGATCAACTCAGCAACGCGTTTTCCGCCGTCTATACTTTTTTCGACCCTAAATTTTCTCATTACAGCTTGGGATCGTACGCAATACTGTGGCAAATTCAGCAGGCCCAACAACGGCAACTGGACTGGTTATACCTTGGTTTCTGGATAGAAGACTGCAGAAAAATGTCCTACAAAACACAATATCGGCCTATCCAAGGCTATATCGATAATCAGTGGCGGGTATTGTAAATTACTGCTAACGAGTTTAGAAATCAACCGAATAGCCTTATGTTAGTAGCGATTAAATATAATAACCATATAAATTATAAGTTAATTTACATTCCTTTGACATAGGTCAAAATTTTAAACAAAGTGCTTGCTACCATTTAGCTGTCTGCAATTGCAGATATATTTTATTGAAGAGGAGATGAATAATGGTAGAAAATACTGAAAAAGATTATTTCTGGGCTTATATTGGAATTTTAGTGGCCGCTGTTATTATTGTATTATTTGTTGTAAAAAGTTCTGAACACCAAAAGTTTGAAACAACCAAGAAAGCGATTGAAGAAGAACAAGCCTTTTCTGCCTATAGAAATTAAAGCAGTCCGATGTAAACCGGGCAGCCGCTGTTTACAAAGGTATTGTTACATTATTTAATAAACTTTTTTTATTAATTTCAATTAATTCTAATTAATTGGCAAATTCAAGTCATCAAGACAGAAAGGGATATTATTAGCAGAGTAATATTTTGCTTATTAAATCCCTTTCTCATCCTAATTATTGGTTACTTTCCGGAACCGAGTCGTTTTAATAACCCATTGCCGACAAGACGGCGGCATCGCCATGGACCGTAAATTCATATAATGCAGAGGAGGCTTACGGTTTTAGATTTAGTAAAACCCGAAGTCTTCCAGCGTCCAGAACATATCGCCATTCAAATTCGCTCCGGAATAAAACAAATCCGCCCATAAGTCGACGTCGCCGCTTTCGGTTTCGAACGTTGCCAAGGCGATTTCCAGGCCAAGGTCGGCGGTCAGCGTGGCACGGCGTTCCGCGAAGCGAGGCAGGCCAAATTCCAGGCCCCAGCTCGTTAATTGCCAGACCATCAGGCCGTTGCGGTCTTTGCCGGCATAACGAAAGTGGCCCCAGACATTGATATCGCCGACCAATGATTCCCAGACGATCGAATGGGCATGAATCTGTAAATCCGAAGTTACCGTAATCGGCAGCGTATCACCGGCAACCTGCGGTGGGTTGAGTACCTGGTCCAACCAGTCCTGCAGGTCGCTGCCGCACATGCTGTAAATGCCACCGGGGTTGAGGCTGTCCACCGCTTTCGAACCGGCAGTGCGGACGGTACAGGTAGGTAGGTTTGAGATGCTGAAGGCGCCCCAATGGAAATGATGAAATTTGGTATTGCCCTGTTGGTTTGTCAACCAGCCGGGCTTGGTGCCCCAATCATAAGTATTGCCGTAATCGTCATACCAGGTAAGGCTCAACGGGTAAAAATCCGAGCGGATCGACGAGCCTGTAAAGTCGGCAGCTACATAATCGGCAAAATAACAGGCACCGCCGCAACTGCCACTTTTGGTTTGTTTCGTTAGTGCGCTGGTCCCTTCACCGTGGCCGTCGCACCAGGGCTGTTTGGAATTACCGCGCGCGATGCTGGTGTCCATAAAGCAGACTGTTGTTGTTCCCCAATTCTTGCCATCCTGGGGGGTCAGCACGATTTTGTTTTCCGCGCTCGTGAATCCGACCGAATTCATCCATTGCCCCAGCGTGCCACTGGTGTCGCCCGATGTTTTGTTGTTGTAAGTGGTCAACAACGTATTCAGATCCGATCCGCTGGGACTGGTCCAATAGCTGTAACCGGCATAATCGATTACGTTGTTATTGGGAAAGCTGAGATTATAGGCGCCGGCGGTAAACCCGCATGGCGATGACGAACTGAGCGGCGTAGAACAGTCGCTGAGGGTATCACCCTTTACTGTGGCTTTGTTGGTGAAGTCTTCCAGCGACTTCACGAACACAACATCGCCCAGCCAAGCTCTGCCCACCAGACTGTTACTGTAAGGGGCGCCGGCTTGAGTCAATTGGGCTTTAATATTGTCGTAGACCTTCACCACGCTGTTCTGCGCATCGGTGCAGTCTGCTGCGGCCTGCGAACCCTTTTCGGCATTGTTGCAAATATCGCCGGGATTGGATGGGGTCGCGCCGAGACCGGCCTGCGCGGAGATACTGGACGGCTGGCCGGTGAATTGACATTGGCTCGTGCCGAGGCTGAGACAGGCTTGTAAGTGGTCGGCTTCCGCCAACAAGGCCGCGCCTTGCGCCTGAATGCCGTAGTAATAATTGGTTAGCTGCTGCACCTGATCATAGTAGCCGGGATTATTGGTATCCCCGGTCCAATCGAAAACGTATTGTTTAGGGCCGTCGCTGTTATTATAGTTATCAGTGATAGTTTTCACGCAGGTGTAGATCACGCCGGTATTGCCCGCCTGGATCATGACGTCACTGATGGCGTCCAAATCGGCATCCACGCCGTTTTCCGGGTCGGTCACCTCGTCTAACCAGGTTTTAATGCCGGTTTGCCCGAAACAGGCGTTGCCGGAATCATCGGATTCTTCCCAGCAGGGCACCGTCGGCGAGTCATTGACCCAATTAGCGTAGGCATCGTAGAGCCCTTGAATATCCTTGATGCTGTTGGTCAGTGTGGTTTGATCCTGAGCAGTCAGGCATTCCAGCGCCTGAACCTCATTGACCAACTCGCTGAGCTCCTTATCAATGTCGGTCAGCAAATTGACGATGTCCTGCAGCTCGGCATTTTCCTGGTTCGGAATGGACAGCCCCAAGGCGGATAACGCATAGCCGGCTACGACATTTTCTACCTGGGAGCCGGCTGACGATGCAACGGAATTCCAGAAACTGGTCACCGGGTCGGCGTCGTCTTGAAGCGCTCCGGCAGCGCGCGCCGATTCGGCGGGGATCCCCAGCAACAGCATCGTGAGCAGCATAGCAGCGAAGACGTGCCACCGTAGAAGGTGTTGGTACGCGGTCGTTCCTGGAAGAGCATTTCTATAAGGGCCAAATGTACGATTGGAACGGGACAAACTCCAGAAGTTGCATTGGATAAATAGCATGTCAGCCATAGAGTAAACCTCCGTTAATCCTAATGGGACTGAGTATGGGCTGCCTGGCAGATAAAGTCAACTATGCTAATTATGGTATCGGGCCAAATGAAATGGACACAACCGGATATTATAATGGCGGGCTTGCTAAACAGGCGGTAGTCTTCGACATCATGTCGGTGATTCACGGCGGATGAAGTCATGCAGTCAACTTGTTTCCGCCCCGTTAAAGCATCAGTACGGGGCGGAACAGGTGTCGAATGAATAACTAACCCGGATATTTCGTCACCCTTTGAAAAATTGTTAACCCAGCTTTAACATTTTGTAATTGTAAGGCACTGATGATTATCAATATTTTAATATTATGGCACTACATTTGTTAAGGCTGGGTTAAAAAACCTCCGACGCATTCAAGATTGCCCAAGTATATTTTGTGTGACACTTTTGTTCGCGGGAACAGCTAAAAAGGCCGAAAAAACTGGGGAACAACCGAGCCAAAAGCACACAGGAAGTCTCGTTTGTTTCCGGACAGCTGTGCGCGCTGCCTGCGCATTCAATTTCGCTCCCTGGGCGTTAAATTGTCCGCTAAGTTTTAGCTTCGCTAAAAACTTAGAACTCTCATTGCAAGGGACTCTTGTACTTTTTTCTATAGAAATAGGCTGCAACAAAAATCGCGGCAAGTGAGAAAACAACAATATCGGCATCCCTGACATAGTCGACAACCGCATTACCATAATGATAATAAAGTGAAAAAAACGTAATTGTGGAAATGGTACAGGCTAATAAATCGGCAAGCGCGAACTTTATGAAATCCATACTGCCTAATCCCGCAGTTAAAAATAAGCCGTTCCGGACGCCAAAGGGGATAAACCGGCCTACTATTAAGGTGATTACTCCGTAATTTTCGTAATAGTTATGTATTTTTTGGATCCTTTCGGGAGGAACCATATTGGCAAAGAATCTGATTTCAAATAGTTTCGGTCCCAAAAACCGGCCCAGACTGTAGCAAATTAAATCCGACAGATAAGCCCCCATATAAACCCCGGCAAACAAATACGGCAGGTAATCAGGATCACTGCTGGCCAGAATTGCTGAAATAAACAGCATCGCATCTTCGGAGACCGGAATATTAAATCCTGCCAATAATAATAAGCCGAATATTATCAATGGTGCATAGTGAATATTTGACTGGATATAAACGATAAGATCTTCCATTAGTAATTCGTCTTGGGAGTTGGAAAATAAATAGCTTTTCATTATAAGCTGAATCAGCAAAAAGAGATACTTCGTCTGGTCGGTAAAATTTATGCCTCACAGGGCCAGCGCAAGAAATATCCGATATGAGCGCGATGAAGATCTAGCAAATTACCGCGATTGTCCGTTATCGCCTGCACAAACACAAACAGCATCAGTTTTTAGTTTAACTCATCCCGATATTAATAAAGTTGAGTCAATACTCACTTTAATACAAATTCTTCACGAGCCCTTTCCAAAGCGCATTTTACGGCCTGACTTCTTATCGAATGCCTGTCTCCGGAAAACAAATATTTGCCGACAACCGGCT
>JBNLCC010000166.1:0-8571 GCA_050303615.1 Methylococcaceae bacterium
CAAGCGACTGGCAAGAAACAAATCGTCAACAAATTGAACATGACGAATGCCGAATTGCCGATGAAGGTGTTGCATCATTTGAAACACCTTTTGCGGCGAGTTTGCTCTGACTCTGGCGCCGAAAGTAGAGGTATCGCAAAATTTGCATAAAAAAGGACAACCTCTGGAAGCGGCCAGGGTCGCGACCGGGCCGCGCGGATAATCATAGATGGCTGGTAAATAGCGGTCGGGGAAGCCGGGCAGCAAGTCCCAGGCGGGCAAGGGCAAAGCATCCAGGTCATTAATATTGCCGGCAGGTGGCGTTTGGTGCAAACCGTCCTTGTCACGAAAAATAATGCCATGTACGGAGTTTAATTCGCCATTTTGTTCCATTTTCAACAGCAATTCGGGCAGTACTCTTTCGCCCTCATGAATAACGGCAACGTCGAATTCCAAAAAACGCTGCATGGTTTCCATCGCCATCGATGAAATATGCGGTCCGCCGACGATAATTTTACAGTTCGGCAGAGCGCGCTTGATTAACCGGGCAATTACCGCCGATTGCCAGACGCCGACCGTAAACAGGGTAATGCCGATAAATTCCGGTTGCTGCCGGATGATACGCTGAGCAACCTGGTCGGTTGTGAGGTTTTCGATATCGCTTTCAATAATACTGGCCTGGTAACCTTGCTCGCGTACCGCAGCGGCCAGATAAAGCAAACCTAATGACGGTGAACGGTTGGTAATATGGCGTACGAAATCATATCCCGGCGCGATGCGGTCGTAGGGGGGGTTAACAAAGATGATTTTTGCTTTGGTTTTTACGTGAAGGGGCATGGTACGGCATGGGCAGTTTTCTCATATAATACATCAGAGATAAATGAATATGCGATATTTGTAGAAAATAAGCTAAAATAACCAGCTTTTGATCAATTATTGCAGGAAATTATGGCGCACGAGTTGGCAGGTGAGTTGAAAGAATTATTGATTGACGGCTTGCATTTGGAGGATGTTGAACCGGATGAAATCATTCCTGATGAACCGCTGTTCGGGGAAGGTTTGGGATTGGATTCCATTGATGCACTGGAGATAGCGGTATTGTTGGATAAAAAATACGGCGTTCGCATTAGTTCCGGCGATGAACGGAATTCGGATATTTTTGCATCGTTAAATTCATTGGCGGCTTTTATCGCGGAAAATCGTAAAAAGTAAGGTGCGGGGACTCATACGCTCGGTTGTTTATACGCTGCTATTTATCGCATATCCCTATTTGGTTTATCGGGGTATGCAGCTCGGAATGGTCTGGTTGGCTCCGGTCATATTTTCCGTAATTTATATGTTTCAGGCATATAAAAGTACTAATTCACGGACTAAGTCGTTCAAAACGGCAACAGCGGCATTGCTATTGGCCGGCGCTTTTTTTCTGCAATCGTTAACCGCCAAAATGATGCCTGCATTCATTCAACTGGTGTTGATGCATTTTTTTGGCCGTACTCTATTCAACGGGCCGTCCTTAATCGAACGTTTTGTGCGTTTCGAATATCCCGTGCTACCTCCAGAGGTGCAGCGCTATGCCCGGCAATTGACGATTATCTGGACAGTTTTTTTTGCCTGTAATGCCGCTATCTGTACCGCCCTGGCTATATGGGCACCCAATTTCTGGTGGGCTTTTTACAATGGCGTAATGCTCTATACGCTGACCGGTTTGTTAATGGTGGCCGAATATATTTACCGGCATTTCCGTTTCCCTGATTGGGAAATCCCCTCTCCCGGTATGACGCTACGCAATATGATCATTAACGGCCGCCGTATTTGGAAAAATGCTCATGAATAACAATAGTATATGCTCTGTAATATACCGTATAAGCGTTAATTTATTGTTGTTGTTTTATTTTTGTGCCGTTGCTTCCGGCGAGGAAGATACACTGGCTGGCGTTATGCAACGCATGAAGCCTGACGCCGCAGTGCGCATTCAGTATCAGGAAACCCGTTTTATGACACTGCTTGAGCAGCCTTGGCACGGTTCCGGATATATGTACGCGCTATCGCCTGATATTTTGGTTAAAGAGCAGTTGCAGCCATCGCGGGAGTTGATGGCTGTTGATGGAAATAACCTTTATTATTACGACCCGGTCAAAAACATTCGTCATCAGGGCAGAATTCGGGAGGATGACCCGGTCAGCCTCAATGTGTCGGCATTCAAGGCGCTAATCAATGGCGACAGGGAACTGCTGCGGAAACTGTACCATCACCAATTTAGCGTTTTTCCAGAATATTGGCTGTTGACCTTGAGGCCAAGCAATGAAGTTGCGGGTGAAGTTCTGGAAAGAATCGAAATCAGCGGCTTCACCGGGGAAGGGGCAAATAAAGTCAGCGTTTTTATGGCGGACGGGGATTACACTGAATTTGTACTCAGTAAAGACGCTAGCGGGGTACAGCTGCGGGAAACCGTGTTACATCTTGTACAAGAACTGCAAACTCAATGATCTGGGCTATGCGATGGCGGAAAAGCCTGTATTGGATTTTGCTGGCTTTGCTGGTGGCAACCAGTGTTTTTACGACCAATTTTAAGACCGATATCTCGGCTTTTTTTATTGCGGGCGACAGTGCTGAAGAAATATTGCTGGCGAATGAAATGCAGTCGGGTACGTTGTCGCGTCGTTATCTGTTATCGGTCGTTACCGCTGACCAGACAGCTGTCAGCGATGCCTTTATCGCGGCGTTGAGCGACCGCTTCAAACGCATTGACGGTGTTGCCGACGTCTGGCAGCCGGGTCGGTTGCAGCTTGATTTCAACGACCTGCAGTTCGTTTACCAGGGGCATGCCGCGCAGCTTTATAGTTATACCCCCCAAACAGAATTGGATGCGTTGCTTACCAGGCAGGGGTTGCAGCAAAGAGCCAAGCAGTTAAAGCAGGCCTTGGTTTCACCGCAGGGCGCGATGCTGAAAAAGCTTGTTGTGCAGGATCCTTTATTATTGTCACTAACCGGCTTTAAAAACGTGACAAGGCAATTACAGCAGGTTGTGCCAAGTGCCGGGGGAGGGCGCAATCTGCTTTTGGAAACTGCAATAAGCGGCCTGGATTATACCCGGCAAAAACGCATTCAACGTCAGATGGGCGAGGCTTTTGCGAACCTGCAAAAAAAATTTGATAAGCCTTACATGTTGCAAATGACCGGCGTGCCGGTTTTTGCCGTAGCGACGCAGGGTCTGATTGAAAACGACGTCAAACAGGTCAGTGTGCTGTCTTCGCTACTGCTGACCTTGTTGTTTCTTTGGCTGTTCCGGTCCGTTGCCGCCTTATTGCAAGTGGCTTCGTTGCTGGTGGCGGCCGTCACGGTTTCGGTGATCGTTACTAATTTCATATTCGGCTATATACACGGTATGACCCTGGCTATCGGTACCACGCTGGTCGGAATTTGCATTGACTATCCGATTCACGCATTGGTGCATGCCCGTGCCGTTGCCGCCGAACAACGTTATGCCATGATCGCAAAAATCTGGCCGAGCATGACATTGGGTGGCGTAACCACGCTGGTCGGTTATATCGCTTTAGGTATGACCGGTTACCCTGGTTTTCAACAAATCGCCGTGTATGCCGGAACCGGGATTCTGGTGTCGTTAATGATCACCCGCTACGTGTTACCTGATATGCTCAGTAATACGGCACAGACCGGAATCGCTATGCCGATGATGAACCGGTGGATTGGGTTTTGCCGCCGTTTCCGCGTGGCATTGCTGATAGCCTTGCTGGTATCGTCGGCGGGAGCCTGTTATGCGCTGGATTCGTTGCGCTGGATTCGGGATTTACAACAACTAACGCCGGAACTCGATCAATTAAAAAGCAATGACCAAGCGATCCGCGCCAGAATGATCAGCAGTATCGAACCGGGACGGTTTGTTATCGTCAGCGGTGAAAACATAGAAGCGGTATTAGAAAAATTAGAACAGGTTTATGTAGTATTGGATCGGTTAAAGGCCAGTGGCGAGTTAAAGGATTACTTCGGTTTATACCCTTGGCTGTTGTCCGGCCAGCAGCAGCAGCTCAATCAACGGCTGCTGCAGCAGCGCCTAACCGGGCAAGTGTCCGACTGGTGGCGGTCCGCCCTGGCGGAACAGGGTTTGTCCGTTGCACGATTGTCGCTGCCGGATTACACCGCGGAGCGGCCGTTAACGCTGCAAAAGGTATTGGATTCTCCGCTACGGCGCCTGCTTGATAATCAGGTTTTTGTCGATGCCCGGCAGACACTGGTGCTAATCTGGCTGGCCCAACATCAGCCGCAAGCTTTGCAAGCGGCACTTGCGCCAATGGCGGATGTGCATTATTTTAGTCAGCGCGATCTGCTGAACCGGATGGCCGAGGACTACCGGGAGCGCGCACAGCTCATGCTTTGGGTCGGACTCAGTATCATTGTGCTGTTGCTGTTATTGCGTTTTAGGAGTCTGTTGACCACTTTGCAGGCTTTACTGCCGGCTGTGTTAGCCGCTTTGTTTATCTTGGCCGGCTGGTCTTTTACCGGCCAGGCAATCAGTTTCCTGCATTTGGTCGGATTCCTGTTGGCAGTCGCCATCTGTGTGGATTACGGTATTTTCTACCGGGAAAACCGTGCTCAGAACAGTACGTTGACCTATCATGCCATGGCGGCGTCGATGCTGACCAGTGCCTCGGCATTCGGCAGCCTGATGGCGGCAAAAACGACTGCATTGCAGACGCTCGGCGGCGTTGTGGTAATGGGGGTGGCGTTGGGCTTTTTGTTTTGTCCGATCATTATCAGTCATCCGCTTGGCCCAAGCGGCGATTAAAACTACAGCACGGATTAAGATAGCGTTATAGCTCAATAGGTTCTTGCTGCGATGAGCAGAACGCTACCGTCATTGTTGCTTTTAGCCGCAGATTAAATCGTCTGTAGCATAGGCTGATTGGCTGTCTGGGTCAAGTTCTGGGCCAATAGCTCTTTTACATCTTTGCAGCATTTGCCGCAATCACCACCCACACCAAAACATTCGAACAATTGTCTGCGCGTGCAGAGGCCATTATCGATGGCATGCTGGATCTGCCGGTCGGTTACGGCTTTACAGATACATATATACATTAGCACTCCGTAATCAATTTGTTTATACTAATGATAACAGTTCTCATTATCTTGTAAAGTATTTATTATCGGTAATTTACTTGCTGAAAAAAAATCGCGTAAAACAGCACTAATTTATGACGTAGCCCGGCTCCTAAATTTATCTGTTCGGGTTGCCGGGTATTGACAAAAAGCCGGCGCAAGCGATTTTTGCAGAACCAATGGATTTTTGAACAGATAATGTTTACAGTTGACTAATCAAAAAAATTAATGCATTGATGGAATAGGTTAAGTGATTGAAGAGATAGCGGTTGTCGCAAAAATAGAAAATCATCAGGTTTGGGTCAAGAGCGAACAAAATACTACCTGCGGAGGCTGTGTACAACAGGGTTCCTGTTCAACTTCCTTGCTGGAAAAAGTTATAAAAAAGCGGATGTTTGCCGTTGATTGCCAACTGCCGCTGGCCATCGGTGACCAAGTGGTAGTCGCGATCGATGAAAATATGCTGATAAGAGCGTCTTTTTTATTGTATCTGGTGCCGTTATTATGCATGTTTGCCGGGGGCGCCCTGGCTGAATGGCTGGTGACCGCCGGTAATCCAAACGCCGAGTTGTTGGTCGCAGGAGCGGCTTTTGCAAGTCTATTGTTGTCCCTGTGGAGTATCAACAAATTACAGCATGCTTTTTTTCTGCATTATTGTTCACGACCGTTGGTTGTCAGAAAGCTGGGGTAGGTTGCGGGGATATAGGGTCGCTCGTGATGGATTTTCCCGGGAATAAAAAGAAGCAGAGGGAATGGTTTAAAGAAATATTTTCCGAGGGACAATATTCACCACAAATTGATTTACCTGAAAGCAAATGACCATTGTGCTTAAAGCGACTTGAACAGCGTAGGCAATGTGCACCCGAACGAGCTATATTTTATACTGAAGGGGTTTTTCATCAGGTAAACAGCTACTTTCAAGCCCCTCCGGATGATGAAGGCTATAATGTTGAAGTTCTGAATTAATAGAACTAATGCCATCTATGAGAAGAGAAAAATGGAGACACATCCAGTAATTATTCAAATCCCGAGGGCAGATAAATCAATAGTCGCAGAGGATTTTGATACTCTTCTCGATATTTATACTGATGATGCGATATTGATTGTCGAGCCTGGAAGAAAGCCTGTCGGTAAAGGTGCCATCAAAAAGGCATTTGAGGCGATAGCGAGTTATTTTAGAAATAGGCGACAGGAAGTGAGGCAAGAGGACGTGAAGGTTCCGGAGTCTGGTGAAACGGCTTTGGTATTGGCAAATACGGTCGGTTATATCGGTTCCTAACTTGCCAATGACCACTCGAAAAGCAATATACGCTTTTACTAAAGGCGCAAATGGCGATTGGTTGTGAGCAATCGACAGTTCATATGGCCATGAAATCATTGAGAATTGCTAAAATACATAGTAACCGCACGCAACTCGGTCTGGCAATCTCCCTGGGCTTCATTGCCAGACGGTTGGATGTCAAAAGAAATCTTGGTTGTGGTCAGGATTGAGAAATAAAAAGTGTTAGCGATGGAAATTTGGATATTAAAGTTCTTGGGTCCGGTTATTTTTGCATTGTAAATTCCCATGATTTTTGTGGACTCCGGTCGATGATTGGAGAGTTTATTAGAAAAAAACTGTCACCAAATCAATAACAGTGGAGATTTACCATGATCAAAGATAAAGTCATTATCATCACCGGCGCTTCCTCCGGCATCGGAGAGGCAACGGCAAAGCTGCTTGCAAGCAAGGGGGCCAAGGTAGTGCTCGGAGCACGACGCGAAGACAAGCTGAAGCAGATCGTTGATGCGATCGTCAGCGATGGCGGTCAGGCGACCTACCAGGCGCTGGATGTGACTAAGCAGGCCGACAACGAAGCCATCGTTACGTTCGCTAAGGAAACGTTCAGCCGCGTCGATGCCATCTTCCTCAATGCCGGCATCATGCCGGTCTCTCCGCTCTCCGCGATGAAGACTGATGAGTGGCATCAGATGGTCGATGTGAACATCAAGGGCGTCCTTAATGGCGTTGCCGCCGTGCTACCGGAGTTCACCTCCCAGAAATCCGGGCACATCATCTCGACCTCTTCGGTTGCCGGGCTCAAGGCCTATCCGGGTTGCGCGGTGTACGGCGGAACCAAGTGGTTTGTACGCGACTTTATGGAAGTCCTCAGGATGGAAGCGGCTATGGAAGGCACGAAAATTCGCACCGCCGTCGTTTATCCGGCAGCGATCAACACGGAACTCCTGAACTCGATCACACATAACGAAAGCGCCGAAGCAATGAAGGGCCTCTACGCACAGTTTGGTATTTCGCCGGACCGCATAGCCGACATAGTCGCTTTCGCGCTTGATCTGCCAGAGGACATGACCGTCAACGAGTTCACTGTTGGGCCGGCTAACCAGCCTTGGTAGAGACGGGGGCGGCGGTCCGGCCGTATCCGTCATGGCAAATCCTGAATACTCGGAGTCATATATGGTCCGCCCCGTATTGCAAGAAAAAATTCGCTTGTGTCATAAAGAAAATAATGCGCCCATAGGAATAATCGGGGTTAGTTTAAAAATAACCAAAGAAAGGTGGTCAGGCATTACATTTGACATATTTGTCATGTTGACTTCCTATTTTGTCAGTTTAATTTCGTATCGGATATATATAGCGAGGCCTTTAAAAATTAGGTTTGCCGGGGTGCTGTATCATGTAAACGCGCGTGGCAAGGAATTGCCTACTGTTAAACTTGAGCCTAATACTACCGAAGTGCCTGGTTCAGCGTTTATGAAATAAGCAAAAAGGTTCCGCATCGGTTTCTTGTTTTAAGTGTTACTGACAGGCAGGGAAGGGGTATCATACGCATGATACTTAAACAATTTACCTTGGAGGACAAATGGCTGGAAGGTTTAGAGGTAAAGTTGCGTTAATAACAGGCGGAAGTTCGGGAATCGGCCGCGCCGCCGCAATCGCAATAGCGCGGGAAGGGGCGCAGGTAGTGGTTGCCGCACGACGGGTTACCGAAAGCGAGGAAACTGTGCAATTGATTACCGCAGAGGGCGGGGAGGGGACTTTCATCCAAACCGATGTAACACGCGCGCAAGAGGTCGAATCTCTGGTTGCGGCAACGGTTCAACGCTTCGGCCGTTTGGATTGTGCCTTCAACAATGCCGGTGTTGCCGGCGCAGGCCCCACCTTAACGGAAAATCTGTCGGAGGAGGATTTTCAGCGCGTTATAACCGCGAATTTGACCAGTGTCTGGTTGTGCATGAAATACGAGTTGCGGCAGATGCGTGAGCAAGGTTATGGGTCTATCGTCAATAATGCGTCTATTGCCGGGCTGTTTGGCGGCAGCACGGGTTCCGACTATACAGCCAGTAAACATGGCGTTGTCGGCTTGACGCGCGCGGCGGCTCGCGAATACGCCAAATTGGGCGTACGCGTAAATGCCGTATGTCCGGGATTTACCCGCACCCCGTTAGTCGATGAATTGTTGCGGAAAGACCCAACGA
>JBNLCC010000167.1:0-74305 GCA_050303615.1 Methylococcaceae bacterium
CTTAGCCGAAATGGATACTCTTTCAAGGGTTACATTTGATTATGAAAATGTAACTGTTGAAATAAGATTCAATTGTTATTCAGGTGGCAAATATGAAGATGTTGATTTATTGATAACCGTTGGAGACCCGTATTACTATCATTTGCCATTTTCAATTGAAGGTGACTTCCAATTATTTGAATATACGCCGAGTGAAGTTAAAGGGCTCATCCCAGAAAAATTCCATGAGTCACACTTTCGGGCTTTGGGAATAAAAGTGGGTAATGAAGTATCCGGGTTTTACTGTTGCTTCTCGGATATTGACTGGTGTGTTTCTGGTGGTGGTTTTATAAAAAATAAACACGAGTTAATGTAATGGCAGCTTGCAGAAAAAACACATAACACATATGAGCCTTCGCTCTGTCAATAGGCAAAAGTTAACTTTTCGGTCTTAATTTCAGGACCGATCAATGCCAATCAACAAAACCGGCTACTTCGTCTGTCATGATGGCTGTAGGCAAATCGCTTACAGCAAACACATATAGAGGGTCTCTTATTGTGGTCTCACCACATTCATGGTGCAATGAACGTGCTGCAGGATGAGCAAAAATAAAACGGTTAATAATGACAGTCAGTAAAATAGATAACGGAAAGTGGTTTTGTGATATCCGACCGAACGGGATAAAAGGGAAACGTTACCGGAAAAGTTTTAAAACAAAAGCCGAGGCTTTGCATTGGGAAGCCTGGATCATTAAAAGTAAGCAGGATAATCCGGATTGGGAGCCTAAAGCGCAATTGGATAACCGGAAGTTGTCGGAATTGATCGAGTTGTGGTTTTCCGGACACGGCGTTAACCTGAAAAGCGGTAAGGACCGGAAGTTAATGCTTGATAATTTGTGCAAGCGATTGGGTAATCCGAGAGCCCGGCTTATTAAGGCGACTGATTTTATCAGTTATCGCGTCGATCGCCAGAAAACCGACATTTCTATTAATACTCTTAATCATGCGCATGTTTATTTATCTGCCGTTTTTAATGAGTTGATCCGGATCGGGGAGTGGACGGGCATTAATCCGTTACAAAAAGTTAAGAAGTTAAAAGAAAGTGAAAAAGAGTTGTATTGGTTGAAATCCCATGAAATTTCGGAATTGTTAGAAACGCTGAAATCCTCTAAGTCGGATTGTTACCACATCGCCCGTATTTGCTTGGCTACCGGCGCTCGATGGAGTGAAGCCGAAAATTTGGAATTGAACCATATTAACGGTAATAAAATTACCTATATCGATACCAAGAACTGCAAAAACAGAACTGTTCCCGTTTCAAAAGCCTTTATTGATTCGATCCCGAAAAGAGAGGGGCGATTGTTTAAATATAGCTATTCAACGTTGAAGCGGTTCATTAATAAAACTTCGATTGAGTTGCCGGATGGCCAGTTGAGCCATGTTTTAAGACATACTTTCGCAAGTCATTTTATTATGAACGGGGGTAATATTCTGGTGTTACAAAAAATCTTAGGGCATAGTTCGCTTGATGTGACGATGCGTTATGCGCATTTGGCCCCGGAACACTTGGAAGAAGCAATTACCAAGAATCCGTTATCCGGTTGTTAATTGCATTTATTATGGACACTTTATAGACACTTTGATTATTTTTTAAAGTGCCCATCCATTAAGTTATTGATTTAATGGAGCCAGTGAGGGGATTCGAACCCCTGACCTACTGATTACGAATCAGTTGCTCTACCAACTGAGCTACACCGGCAAATTGGTGAGATGTTTTCAACGAGTGGTATTATATTCAAAATAATTAGTTTAGCCGATCTATTTCTTTATAAGCCGAATCCAAACCGAGCACCTCCGCCACTGCTCGGCAAGTTATATGCCTGTTAAAAACATTGATCGCTTTTTTCAGGCCTTCGTCGGCGGCAAAATATTTAATGCCATGATCAGCCAATGCCAATAAATAAGGGAGGGTACTTTCAGCCAAGGCGATGGTGGATGTTCTTGGATAAGCTCCCGGCATATTGGTGACACAGTAGTGTATAACTCCATGCTTTACGAAAACCGGATCGGAGTGGGATGTCGGCTGTGAGGTTTCAATACAGCCGCCCTGGTCAATGCTGACATCCACAATAACGGATCCGTTTCCCATCCGGCTCACCATGTCTTCGCTGACAACATGAGGCGCTTTCGCACCCCTGAGTAAGACTGCGCCGACAAGCAAATCAATATCGGTAATCTGCTGCTGAATATTGTCCCGGTTGGAAAGGACGTATTGTATTTTCGGTAAGCTGGTATCGATCAGCTGCCGTCCCCGCGCTTCGTCCCGGCCAAACAGTAAAACTTCAGCCCCCATACTGCTGGCAACATGAGCGGCATGCCGGCCGACGACGCCGTCGCCGATAATCGCCACCTTGCCATATTGCTTGCCAAGAACCGTGCCTAAGAGCATCCCCTTGCCGCCGTTAAATTTTGCTAAATAGTAGTTCCCCATTAACGCTGCCATATTTCCGGCAACAGCACTCATTGGCGCTAAAATAGGCAGCTTGCCATACTCATCCTCCAAAGTTTCATAAGCAATGGCAGCAACGCCTGTTTCCAGTAACACTTCAGTCAGTTTTTTGGTCACTCCGGCAAGATGAAAAAACGTAAAAACAATTTGCTTGTTTAAATATTGATATTCTTCCTCCAATGGTTCTTTGACCTTGACCACCAACTCAACAGACCAGGCATCGGCAGTACCGGTAATATGCGCACCGGCCGACAAATATTCCCGGTCAGTAAAACCGGATCCCGATCCGGCGCCTTGCTCCACTAAAACGACATGTCCGGCATTTACCAATTCCCTTACGCCGTCCGGTGTAACGGAAACCCTGTTTTCCTTATCTTTAATTTCTTTGATAATTCCAATTTTCATCCGCTTTTCACCATGAATTTATCTTTTGGAATGCACCAGAATAGGACCGGCAAGACACAAATTCGACCCATAGGTCAGCTTTAGCCGCCAATACCACTAAATTGCGATTTAATATCAGTAATCCTCATAGCTGTGAAAGACTTTAATGTGACCGTCTTTATCAAAGGAAATGACATTAAAAGCATCTTTTCTATCCCCCATTTCCATTCCGGGTGTGCCGGAAGGCATCCCGGGTACCGTTATACCGATAATATCCGGTTTATCTTTCAATAGGGTTTTAATATCCGCAGCCGGAACATGACCTTCAATGACATAACCGTCAACGACAGCCGTATGACAAGATGCCAGCTGCCTTGGAATACCGTATTTTTGTTTGATGCTGTCCATGTCTTCGGTAATAACATCGCGCACCTCAAACTGGTGTTTTTCCAAATGTTTTAACCATTTGCCGCAGCAACCGCAAGTAGGGCTTCTATAAACAACGATATCAATTGGTTTTTCGAATGTCTGCGTTTGCCGATCCCACACATTTTCGGCTGACACATCAACCGTAACAAGCAAACCGACCGCTAATACCATATACTTAAATAATTTCATTAACCTACCCTACTTTGTCGTAAATCAAATGCGCTCACCCGTTATCGTCACAACCAGCTGCCGCTGCCCGGCATTATTCCGATGTTCACATAGATACAAGCCTTGCCAGACCCCTAATGACAGATCCCCGCACGCCACAGGAATTGTCAGTGCGGTACCGATGAGTACGGTTTTCAGATGGGCGGGCATGTCGTCCGCCCCTTCCAATACATGCGTGTAATAAGGCTCATTTTCAGGGGCGAGTCGATTAAAATAAGATTCCATATCCGTCCGCACATCCGGGTCCGCATTCTCATTGATTGCCAGGGACGCCGAAGTATGCTGAATGAAAAAATGCGCCAAACCGATATCAAACGATTTTATTTCCGGAACCTGGCTGAGTATTTCCCCGGTCACTAAATGAAAGCCGCGCGGTTTCGCCTTCAACTTGATCTTTCTCTGGAACCACATAATCCTATCAAATAAACACCAGTGGCAGCAGGTAATAAGTCATCGAACTTATTATAATTATAGCAATAATATTCAGCATAATTCCCATACAGAACATCTCAATGACGCGTATTTTGCCGCTGCCAAATATAATAGCGTTCGGCGGGGTTGCTACCGGAAACATAAAGGCGCAGGAGGCGGCCAATGTGGCCGGCAACATCAACCAGATGGGGCTCACGCCAATTACCTCGGATGCCGAATGCAGGATCGGCAATACCAGCTGGGTTGTTGCGGTATTGGAGGTCAGTTCGGTGAGTAAGCTCATACCGGTTGAAACCGATGCAATGACTATCGGCAAAGCGGCTGATTTCAAACCGTGTAATTGTAGCGCCAAATAAGTTGACAATCCGCTTTCCGAAAAACCATAGGCGAGCGCAAAACCGCCGCCAAACAGCAACACTATAGCCCATGGCAGTTCGTGAAAAACCTGTTCATTGAGCAATGTAGTTTTATTTCCACCGGCTTGCCGTGCAGGAACAAAAAATAATACCAAGGCCATTGCAATTGCTACGGTACCGTCATCAATCATCTTGCCGAAAATTATTTTATCGCCCCAGCCTTGCATAATAAAACCGCCGATGGCAAGCCCTTTGCGGGTAATCCATAATATTGCCGTGACGATGAACAATAACAATACCGCCTTTTCTTCAAAGCCTATTCTCCCTAGCTGGACCCGCTCTTCAACAATCACCTGCTTTAATTCCTTGGATGCGGGCAGTTTTTTCAAATAAATCATGCTAATCATTAACGCCGATATCAGCAGCATCCCGACGCCGATCGGCATGGACACCAACATCCATTGGGCAAAACCGACGGAATGCCCCGTTACCGTTTCATAAAAACGGGCAAAAACCAAGTTTGGTGCGGTACCCACCAACGTCATCATGCCGCCGATTGATGCGGAATAGGCGATGGATAACAACAGGGTAACAGTAAAACGATGCGCCTGTTGGGTAGTCAGCAAGCCTTGATAGCGATCCAATACCGCAATCGCTATCGGCAACATCATTAATGTAGTGGCGGTATTGGAGATCCACATCGATAAGCTTGCCGTTGCCGCCATAAATCCCAGTATCAATAACGACGGTTGCCCTCCGAACAATGCCAATACATTCAGCGCAATACGTTTATGCAAATGCCAGCGCTGCATCGCCAGCGCAATCATAAAGCCACCCACCAGCAGAAATACCGTTGAATTCATGTATTGAGCCGCCACATTCTTACTGGTGGTAATACCCAATAACGGAAATAACGCCAACGGTATTAACGCAGTTGCCGCTAAAGGAATCGCTTCAGTAATCCAGAAAATAGACATCATGGCCGCAATTGCCGCCATGCGCGTAGTTTGGAGGCTATCGCCCAATTCGGTAAAACAGACAATTGCGGCGGGAATGCTAAAACCCAGTGCCAAACCGGTTTTTTTCAACAACATCTGTTAGCAATGGAAAGCCGGACTGAATTCGTGAACGGCGTCAACCATGGCCGCAACATGCTCAGGATCAATATCAGGCAAAATACCGTGCCCCAAATTAAAAACATGACCAGATCCGGCCCCATACTTTTCCAAAACGGATTTTACTTTGTTACGAATAACTTCCGGACCGGCATAAAGAGCTACCGGATCCATATTTCCTTGTAGTGCCACCCGCGCCCCTACCCTGGCACGCGCCATCGCAATATCAGTTTGCCAATCCAGACCGAGAGCATCGTATCCTGCGTCGGCCATAGCTTCCAGCCACAAACCTCCGCCCTTGGTGAACAATATAGTGGGAATCGTCTCGCCGTTAACTTGTGTTTTTAACGAAGCCCGCACTTGCTTGGCATAGGCTAATGAAAATTCATTATAATCTTCGGTAGTCAGCATGCCCCCCCAAGTATCAAACAACATCACGGCTTGTGCACCGGCGGCAATTTGCGCATTGAGATAGGCGGCAACCGATTGCGCCAACTTATCCAGCATTTCATGCATTAAAAGCGGATGATCGTACATTAAACTTTTCACTTTGTGAAAATTCTTGCTGCTTGCTCCCTCAACCATATAGGTAGCCAATGTCCAGGGGCTTCCCGAGAAGCCAATTAACGGTACTCTGCCCTGCAGGGTTTTTCTGATTAGCCTGACCGCGTCGATGACGTAGCGCAGATCCGATTCAGGATCAGGTACAGCCAGCTTTTTTATGTCCGCAGCGGTACGCACCGGATTATCAAACTTAGGCCCTTCGCCTTCAATAAAATGCAACCCTAACCCCATTGCATCAGGAATGGTTAAGATATCCGAAAATAATATTGCCGCATCGAAATCGAATCTATCCAATGGCTGTATCGTCACTTCACAAGCAAGTTCCGGGTTCGTACACAAGCCGAGAAAACTGCCGGCACGGGCACGGACCTCTCTATATTCGGGTAAATAACGCCCGGCCTGACGCATCATCCAAACCGGGGTTCTGTCTACCGGCTGCTTAAGTAAAGCTTTTAAAAAAACATCATTTTTTAATTTGTTCATTGTTATCCGTTACCTGGCTTACATTAATCAGCTTACTAATGCCGGGATACCAAAGCATATAGCAAGACACCTTTGTATCATTTTTTCAGGGCGCGTTCCGCTCCGATTATTTTTGATAATCAGGAAAAATTATGTTTGTTAACATCTATGAATAATATCCTGTACCGGTCTTGAACCCGCATGCCTTAGACTATAGGTATTCAATCATTACCGGAAAAAAATAAACAAGCGTCTAAGCTATTCACGGCCGTATTGATCAAGCGTCATTTCCAACGGTTGCCGGTCAATGTTGACCGGTAATTTTGCCGCACCGATACCCTCCAGCAAAATCAAACGGATTTTACCGTCAACATTTTTTTTATCGACAGACATCAGTTCAATAAATCGTTCGGCATTAAGTTCCTTCGGTGGTTTTACCGGTAATCCCGCCCTCTTAAAAATAGCAATAATCCTTTCTACGTCAGCAGCGTTGATCCAGCCCATTCTGCAGGATAAATCGGCAGCCTGGCAGGTGCCTATGGCAACGGCTTCCCCATGCAAATAAGTCCCATAACCGCTACCCGTCTCGATAGCATGGGCAAATGTGTGGCCCAAATTTAATATAGCCCGGAGTCCCGACTCTTTTTCATCTTCGGCAACGACTTGAGCCTTATTGCTGCAGGATCTTTCAATAGCGTAGGACAATGCTTGTTTATCGCGGACCAATAGCGCATCGAGATTTTTTTCAAGCCAGTCAAAAAAATCCTTATCTCGAATCAACCCGTATTTTATTACTTCTGCGATCCCTGCTGAGAGCTGGCGATCTTCCAAGGTATTCAACACATCCGTATCGGCTATGACACATTGAGGCTGATAAAATGCGCCAATCATATTTTTACCCAAAGGATGGTTTACCCCGGTCTTTCCGCCTACCGACGAATCAACTTGGGCCAACAGCGTCGTGGGAATTTGGACAAAAGGGATGCCCCTCTGATAGCAGGCTGCGGCAAACCCCCCGATGTCACCGATCACCCCGCCGCCCAATGCAATTAAAGTTGCATTACGGCTAAACCGGTTTTCCAGTAGAACATCAAAAATTTTGCCGGCCATTTCCATGGTTTTGTATTGCTCCCCGTCAGGTAAAATTACCGTTTTGACCTGTAAGCCGTACAAATGCGAGACTACCTTATCCAAATAGATCGGAGCTACCGTTTCATTGCTGACTATGAGAACTTGCTTTGAACCGATGTGCTTCAGCAATAATTCGCCTTGTTGCAACAAACCGGCACCAATATAAATCGGATAACTCCTCGTCCCCAATTCAACTGTTATACTTTTCATGGTTACTTTTCCAATCTGCGCGCTAACCTGTATTCTCTAATAATACTTTTAACGACTTCTCTTGTTTGTTTTTTTCCCGTATCAATTTGATAATCGGCACAGGACTTATAAAATGCCTCTCTTTCCTGCAGCAATTTTACGATTCGTTGCCTAGGATTTTCGGTATTTAATAATGGCCGTTGGGTATCTTTATGCGTCCGCTCCAGGATTTTTTCTACGGAACAACTCAAATACACTACGAAACCGTTTTCTTTCAATAACTTTCGGTTTTGTTCCTGCAATATCACACCGCCGCCCGTTGCCAAAACGATACCACGTTCCTGAGTCAATTGCTCGATTACCCTGCTCTCCCGTTTCCTAAAGCCTTCTTCGCCTTCATACTCGAAAATTGTCGGGATATCCACTCCGGTCCTATCTTCAATTGCTTTGTCACTGTCGTAAAATGGCAGCGCCAACGACTTGGCTAGTTGCCGGCCTATCGTCGTTTTGCCGACGCCCATTAAACCAATTAAATAAATATTCTCAAGCCGGCTCATAATACAATTAGTTTCAAACGAATTTTTCAATAAAAAAGGGGGCATTATGCCCCCTTTTTTATTTTTGTAGAAGCGCTGTTAGTGTATTGTTAATGAATCCCTGACAACTTTTGGCGTCACGAAAATCAATAATTCCTGCTTAGTTTGATTATCGGCAACACGCGTGAACAACCAACCGATACCGGGAATATCGGAGAAAAAAGGAACCTTGTTGGACGAATTCGTCAGATTACTTTCATAGACACCACCGAGAACGACGGTCTCGCCATCATCTACCCGGGCTGTCGTATCAATTTGACGCGTATCGATTGGCGGCTGATCGCCGAGAACCAAAGGCTGACCCGGTGCATCTTTTTTAACATTCAGATCCATAATGACACTGCCGCCGGGGGTTATCTGCGGTGTTACTTTTAATTCAAGCACCGCATCGACCAATTGCGTATTTGGCGTACCAAATGCATCACGGGTTTGATAAGGAATTTGCACACCTTGTTTAATAGTCGCTTCACATCGGTCCGAAGTTAACACCCGGGGATTGGATAAAATTTCACCTCTGCTTTCGTCCTGCAGCGCCGTGATTTCAAGATTCAATAAATAATCGCCGGCCCGCAACAAGGTCATTGCCAGTGTGCCATGCGGAGTTGCGGTCGTCGCGAGATCAACCAAACCGGTCAACGTCGCCTGCGTATCACTGGAACTCGAGGGATTATTATTCTTTTGTATCCCTAAATTCACGCCTAGCTCTCTGGCAAACGAATCATTGGCAATGACAATTCTCGTTTCAATCAAGACCTGCCGGACGGGCTTGTCCAACAAAACGATCATTTCCCTGATTTCCTGAAGTTTATCGACAGTATCGCGTACAATCAACATGTTGGTTCGGGCATCGACAATTGCCGTACCGCGGGATGACAGCAGCGCCCAACGCTGCGAAGTTCCACCGGATCCGCTATTGATTCCACCGGCTCCGCCAATTCCACCTATTCCACCGATTCCACCTAATCCACCGATTCCGCCACCTAAGCTCGAACCTGAACGACTCGAGCCGGAGCGGTTATTCGTACCGGCTGTAATGGAACAACCGTCGATTCCCATTGCAGATATGCCGAAAAGAAGAGCTCTAAAATTTTCCGCCTTGGCATAGTTGATTTGAATATATTCCGTTTTTAACGGTTCCAATTGCTCAGTTACTTTTTGTGCGTCCAACTCTTCCTGTTCAATCTTGGCAATCTCATTTATCGGTCCGACCAGGATTACATTTCCGGTTTGGCGCTGTGCTAATCCCTTAGACTTTAAAATCAGTGAAAGCGCCTGATCCCAGGGTACGTCATTCAATCGTAATGTCACGGTGCCGCCGACCGAGTCCGAGGCAATAATATTGAGTTCGGTGAAATCCGCCAATATCTGCAGAACTGACCTAACTTCGATATCCTGAAAATTTAACGACAGCCGCTCTCCGGTAAATTCAAACTTGTCCTTGGTGATCCGCTCTCTTTCAGCCTCCGTCAAAGGCCGGAACTCAACAGTCAGCATTCCATCGGACTGATAGGAGGAATATTCATAATTCGCGTCACTCATAGTCACGGTTATAGTAGCTCTCGATCCGACAGCGGTGACATCGATAAACTGTACCGGCGTAGCGAAATCCGCAACGTCCACTCTTTTTGATAAAGACTTCGGCAACTTGGTATTCAGAAAATTGATGACAACTTTGCCGCCTTTTTCACTGGTATCCACCACCGTGTTGGGATTGGTCAACGACACTAACAATCGCCCTTCGCCGTGAGGGCCGCGCCTGAAATCCAGATCGCTGATCGCCTGTTCGGGAATAAGACTGGAAATATTAACCGATTCATCGGTTACGGGCTCAAAACTTGAATCCTCAATAGTAATTTCCTGAGCCCTTTTCAAGGTGACATAAACCATATTGCCCACGATTTCGGTTTCATAGGGCACTGACTCAAGGAGGTTTATAATAACCCTGAGACGGCCGGATACCTCCAAGGCATAGACGCTACTCACCACGCCCACATTGACAGTATGCATTTTCTTAGCCAATGCGCTTTTAACACCGTCAAAATCCAGCGCAATTCTAGCCGGATTATCGGTCTGAAAAACTTTCGGTTCGGTTGCCGGTCCGTTCATTTCCAGCTGCAACTGCAAATCACGCCCGGACAACACTGCAAACCCAATGGATTGCAAGGCCAATCCTTCGGCATGAATAGGCAAAATTTGAAGTAGAAACAACAATAAACCAACTACAATTCTAGGCAATTCGCCCCGCCCCTTAACATTTAACAAAACACCACCTCGCCCTTCAATCATTAATTAACCCTCAAAATCATTCAGTCAGCACCAATGATGCCTGCTGTTCAATCCATGCTCCTGTTTTTTTCTTATCAGGCACTATTTCCATTAATTCAATGCTATTTTCAGTTATTTGAATAATTTTGCCGTTATTTCTACCCATGTAATTACCGACTCGAACTCGATGAATGGCATCTGAACCGTCACTCACCATAACAAGTCCCCATAACACGGAATTCATTGATACCGTACCAACCATTTTCAAGGTCTCCAGCGCATAAGATTCCAATTCTTCTTTACGCCTGGAAGTATCCGGCCTCAGGCCTTCACCGCCGAATTCACTATACCCTTCAGCGATTTCAATTGGCTGAAACGGATCGCGCAGGCCTTCCGGTTGAAAAAGAAATGACTCAACTACTTTAATTTCCGGCAGGGGTTTGACTGCTCCTTTCGGTCTCGCATTGACGTCTTTGATGTACTGCCGTAAATCTTTCGTATCCTCATTAATGCATCCGGTAATGGACGCCAAATAAACAAATACTGTAATAAAGCGAACAGCCCCTTTCATCAATAAAGCAAAATCAACCGATCCCGGTCCGGACATTACCTCTTCCTCCTTTTATTGTTTTTCTTTTCGCTTTGCGTTTGGGTATTTTCATTGTATGTCTTGATTGTTGCATCCATCAGCAATACCTCCCCTTCCTGAGGACGAATTTTAACATCGTGGACCGTTACGATTCTCGGCAATGAGGCAAGCCCGCTGACAAACAAGCCCAGTTCGGGGAATTTACCGACAACCTTGATTGAAATCGGCAATTCCGAATAGAAATCTCTCGTAACCTCGGCCTCCGGTTTGAACAACAGAAAATGCAGGCCACTTGCCAACCCGGTCTGGGTTATATCGACCAGCAAACTGGCCACTTCGGCTCTGGTCGGCATCTGCCGTATCATTTCAGTTAATGAAAGCTCAATTTGTTTTAACTGGTCCCGATATTCCTGTAAATTGACCACCTTATGATGCTTTTCTTCAAAGGAAGCTTTCAGTTCCTTTTCTTTTTTCTCACTGTTTTCCAGTTCGGTCAACCGGTCCAAGGTATCGTAATATATGCCGCCCCCGGCAACTGCAATGCAAACCAAAATAATGGCAACTATTTTTATCGGAAACGGCCAGCTTCCGGCCGCATTTAAATCCCAATTGACATCGGATAGATTCATATTAACTTTCCTTACTCCGGCTGCCTTGCGCCTTGAACCGCAAACATAAT
This sequence comes from Methylococcaceae bacterium, assembly GCA_050303615.1. Taxonomy (GTDB): domain Bacteria; phylum Pseudomonadota; class Gammaproteobacteria; order Methylococcales; family Methylomonadaceae; genus CAZDXJ01. Next base: position 11,908 of record JBNLCC010000167.1, read on the forward strand.
GAAATCGCTCAACTTATCGGATCTATCATCGTCTTCATCTTTCCGGATAATATTAAGTTTTGCGTCTTTCAACCAAAGAGAGGCGTCGATTGCCCGCATATAAGCGGAAATCCTGGCATTAGACTTGGCCTTGCCATTCATAACCAGTCTACTGCCTGTTTGTTCAAATTTGGTTAAAAAAACACCCTCCGGAGCGGTTTTAGACAACTCATCGAATAAATGTACAATTTGCGGCCGGCTTTCCTGTAAACTCTGAATCAGCTCGATTTTCGTAAGCAACTGGTTTTTTTTATTTTCTATATCTTTTATTTCCTTTAACTTAAAATCCAGCTTGGCAATTTCATCTTGCAATATCTGATTACGCCGGTTTTGATATTCGGTCATCGCCCCAATTTGCATATGGACTGCTATCAAAATTCCTATTGTCAGCAGGACGGCTAAGCCTATTCCGACAAAAAACTGCTGCTGTTGCTGTTTACGAAGCTCCTCACGCCAGGGAAGCAAGTTTATCCTAGCCATTAGTCAAAACTCCTCAATGCCAAACCACAGGCAATCATCATTGCCGGAGCATCATTACTCAAGCTCTGGGGTTTTACCCTGCCGGATAACGCCATATTGATGAACGGATTTGCGACGAAAGCCGGCACACCGAGATTTTGTTCTACCAACTTTTCCAAGCCGTGTATTGATGAACAACCGCCGGCAAGAATAATACTATCGACACCGCGGTTGGTACTGGAGGACACAAAAAACTGTAATGACCGGGCAATCTGCTGGACCATAGCCATTTTAAACGGCTCGAGAACATCTGAAACATAATTGTCGGGCAAGCCGCCATGACGTTTAGCCAGCCCGGCCTCTTCGTAAGAAAGGCCATAGCGACGTTGTATTTCCTCGGTTAATTGCTTACCGCCGAAACCCTGTTCCCGGGTGTAGACTATTCGGCCGTCATGCAGCACGTTGAGCGTCGCCATCGATGCGCCGACATCTGCAATTGCAACCGTCTGTCCGTCTTCGATATCGGAAAATTGATCTGCCAATAATGAAAAGGCATTTTCCATTGCAAATGCCTCCACATCGACAATTTTAGTTTTCAATCCGGCCTTTGCTAATGTAGCGACACGGTCATCGACATTCTCCCGACGCGAAGCGGCGAGGATGACGTCTACCATCTCGGGATTATTCTCCTTCACACCCTGCACTTCGAAATCCAAGCTGACTTCATCTAAAGGATATGGGATATACTGATCCGCTTCCACCATAATCAATTCTTCCATATCCTCTTCTGTCAATGAGGCAGGCAAAGAAATGATTTTGGTCATAACCGCTGAACCGGCTACGGCAACGCATGCTTGTCTAAGTTTGGTACCGGATTGTCTTACCGCCAATTTGACTGCATCGGCAATGACGTCGATATTCGCAAAATTTTTATCGACTATCGCATCTTTCGGCAAAGGAGCGACAGCGTAACTTTCCACCCTGTATCTGGCTCCTGTTTTACTTAATTCCAACAACTTTACTGCTGCTGTACTGATATCAATCCCAAGAACGGGTGATTTACTCCTATTAAACAGGTCCATGAACAACCCTTTGGATAACGTTATCGTTATAATTATTAAAGCAATGCAATTGAGACTCTCTATTATTATTATTGAACCAACCAAGTCATTTTTTATCAGGAAAGTATAGTAGTCTTTTGTTATTTTTATACAGGGAATATTGGTTTATTTCCCAATTTGTCGATTTATGTGCCTTATTTCACATCGTTTTACCTTAATCGAAGTACGATTTGCACAAAAACAGGACAAGTCTAAATGAAATTCGAAGTATAATCCAAATATGAGAACCTGCTTTTTCGGCCCACCCTCCTGCTTTATGATATTTTCTGCCGCATAACCTCGTCTAATCAAATGTTTTTCAAGACAATTTTAAAATGGCTCGCCATTATGATAGCCATCCTTACCATCTCTGTCGCTAGTTTTGGTTACCTGCTGTTTGATCATTTCGCTGACGGACTCCCCGATATCAACACCTTGCGCAATGTTCAATACCAAATCCCTATGAGCGTTTACAGCCGAAACGGCCGGTTAATCGCACAATTCGGTGAGAAAAAACGTACTCCGGTATCCATATCGGACGTTCCCCCACAACTTATCAATGCCTTCCTCTCTGCCGAGGATGACCGGTTTTATGATCACCCCGGCGTTGATTATCAAGGTCTGCTGCGTGCAGCCATGCAATTGATCTTAACCGGCCAAAAAAGACAGGGCGGAAGTACCATCACCATGCAGGTGGTACGCAACTTTTTATTAAGCAAAGAAAAAACTTATAGTAGAAAAATCAAGGAAATCATCCTGGCTCTTCAATTGGAACAACAACTGTCCAAAAACGAAATCCTGGAACTTTACCTAAACAAAATATATTTGGGCCACCGGGCATACGGTATTGTCGCAGCCGCTCAAGTCTACTATGGAAAAAAACTGGATGAACTTGACTTGGCGGAGCAAGCCATGCTCGCCGCTTTACCCAAAGCGCCGTCGAAAACCAACCCCATAACCAACAGTAAAAAAGCATTGCAGAGACGCAATTACGTATTGCAACGGATGCTAAAGCTCAACTACATTTCCCAAAAAGAATATGATGCGGCCTCCGCTTTACCGGTCAGCGCCAAACTGAACGCCAAAACCCAAACGGCTAAGCTGGATGCGCCCTATATTGCGGAAATGGTACGCAGTGAAATGTTTAATCTTTATGGCGAACAAGCATACACTTCAGGACTAAAAATATACACTACAATCGATCCGCGGCTGCAAAACGCCGCTAATTCCGCTTTAGCCAAAGCCTTGCACGAATACGACCAACGGCACGGCTATCGGAAAAACAACCTGTTGCACAATCAAACTTTTGCCGGTTTATCCGAGTTTAAACCAATCGGCGACACACTGCCTGCCTATGTGGAACAAGTCGAGGCTACGCAAGTTACTGCACGCCTGAAAGATCAAACCGTTATCCAAATCCCCTGGAACAATATCAAGTGGGCACGCGCCTTTAAATCGAGAAACTATACCGGCCCCGCTATAAAGTCGGCAAAACAAATGTTTAGTCAAGGAGACATTATTCGCGTCAGGAAACTGGACAATCAAACCTGGGCGCTTGCCCAAATTCCGGAAATTGAAGGCGCGCTGGTTTCGATAGACCCCATTGACGGCGCAATCCTGGCACTTAAAGGAGGGTTTGATTTTCAGCGCAGCAAATATAACCGCGTCACACAATCCAAACGCCAGCCCGGCTCAAGCTTCAAACCGATAATCTACACAACCGCGCTGGAAAACGGTTTTACTGCTGCCAGCATTATTAATGATGCTCCTATTGTTGTCGCTGACCAATACCAGGAAACCGAATGGCGTCCGCAAAATTACAGCCGCAAATTTTTCGGGCCGACTCGGCTTAGAACAGCTCTGAGAAAGTCAAGAAATTTGATTTCCATACGCTTATTGCGCTCCCTCGGTTTGGATAAAGTAATAGCGACCGCGGAACGTTTTGGCTTTAATCAGGAACAATTACCCCGCAGTCTCTCCCTGGCACTAGGAAGCGGCTATGCAACGCCATTGCAAATGGCAAGACTGTATGCCGTTTTTGCAAACGGCGGATTTCTGATTAACCCTTACTTTATCGACCGCATCGAATCGGCCCAAGGCGAAATATTGTTCCAGGCGGAACCCGCTGTTGCCTGCCCTTCCTGCACGGACGACTTATTCGGCGGCGCCCCCGGTTATGCACCGAGAATCATTTCCCCGCAAGTTAATTTTCTGATGAATTCGCTATTGCGTGATGTCGTGCAGCGCGGCACCGCCACTCGCGCCAAAATATTAGGCCGTACCGACCTTGCCGGAAAAACAGGCACCACTAACGATCAGCGTGATGCCTGGTTTAACGGCTTCGTTTCAGATATTGTCACTAGCACCTGGATTGGTTTCGACAATTCAGACCCGTTGGGGAAAAAAGAAACCGGCAGCCGGGCGGCGTTGCCGATGTGGATAGCATTTATGGCAGAGGCAATGAAAACAACCCTCAAAGAAACCGAATTAATTCCTCCCGAAGGCATCATCAAAGCCTATATCGATCCTGACACGGGACAACTGGCCCGAAACGGCAACCGTGGCATTTGGGAATATTTTAGAGAGGAATTTGCACCCCAGTCATTCTTATCCACAAACGGCGAAGTGAAAAATGAGGAAGAAGAATCGGTCGAGGCGTTATTCTAAAGATTGGCGAAGTAGCCAAAGCTATTTTTACCAGTGCCTCGCTACTTATAAGCCAAACGTGTCACGACTACACGCAGAATGAGACTTCAATAATTTCAGCTAGTTACGCTTATCGATTGCAACATAATCACGAACATCAGCGCCGGTATACAACTGCCTCGGGCGCCCAATTCGATGCGAGGGTTCCGCCATCATTTCCAGCCAGTGCGAAACCCACCCCGCAGTACGTGCAATAACAAACATTACCGTAAACATGTCGACGGGAATTTTCAATGCCTTGTAGATGATACCCGAATAGAAGTCCACATTCGGATAAAGTTTTTTCTCAATGAAATATTCGTCTTTCAAAGCATACTCTTCCAGCGCCAGCGCCAACTCAAAAAGCGGATCATCATTGTTGGCAAATTTTTCCAATACTTCGTAGCAACTTTCCCGAATAATCGTAGCCCTGGGATCAAAGTTTTTATAAACACGATGTCCGAAACCCATCAGCCTGAACGGATCATTTTTATCTTTTGCTTTAGCGATATATTCGGGAATACGATCAACAGTACCGATTTCTTCCAACATGCTCAACACCGCCTCATTCGCTCCGCCATGAGCAGGCCCCCATAAAGCGGAAATACCTGCAGCAATGCAAGCATAGGGATTTGCACCGGTACTACTAGCCAAACGCACTGTTGAAGTGCTGGCGTTCTGCTCATGATCCGCATGCAGGATAAACAGCAGGTTGAGCGCTTTTACCGCAACCTGGTCAATATAATGATCCTGATCGATAAACTTTTGTGACGGCAGTGAAAACATCATATTCATAAAGTTTTCACAATACTCCAAATCCAAACGGGGATAGACGAAAGGCCAACCGACTGAATGCCGATGGCAGGCTGCAGCAATGGTTGGAATTTTAGCCAACATCCGCATGGCGGAGATCCGGCGATGCTCAGGATCATTCATATCCAGCTCGCTATGATAAAAAGCTGACAGAGACCCTACAACACCCACCATCATCGCCATCGGATGAGCATCATAATGAAAGCCATCAAAGAAGCTCCTTAACGCCTCGTGCAGCATGGCATGATGATTTATTTCATGGATAAATACATCCAATTCCTGGCTCGAGGGTAATTCACCATTCATTAGCAAGTAAGCAACTTCCAAGAACGTGCTTTGCTTTGCCAATTGCTCGATAGGGTAGCCGCGATACAGCAAAACGCCATTCTCACCGTCAATATAGGTAATGGCGCTTTTGCAGCTGGCTGTCGAAAAAAAACCGGGATCAAAGGTAAATAAGCCCAACTGCTTATAAACGGTACCTATATCTATTGTTGGCGTACCCAGCGTTCCGCGGAGCAAATCAAACTCCGCATCTTTCCCGGTGGAATTGTCTATAATAGAAACCGAGTCTTTTCCCATTGCCTGTGTCTTTTTCCGAATAAAGTATTTAAATTAGAACTTCAGTCTAACAAAACATTCGTCATAAGACAGTTTATTTTCCATATTTTTTTCGGAACTTATCTACACGTCCCGCTGTATCTACGACGCGCTGTTTACCGGTGTAGAAAGGATGACATGCGGAACAAACCTCCACATGCAGATCTTTACCTAGTACGGAGCCTGTTTCAAATTTGTTACCGCAACCGCAAGTTACGGTAATTTGCTTATATTCTGGATGAATTTCTGGTTTCATAATCTACTTCACACTACCCTTAGCGGGCTACCATATTATAGAGAACTGCGTATAATACGTGCTACTCAATAATTCCGCAACTATACATTTGATTCATACCAATAATTTACTTCAGTACCGATGGTATTCGATCGCTGAATGCAACCGCTTTTCCGGTAAACACGACAACAAAATGTTGTCATCGGCATTCAATATATCCCGACGCAGGCTGTGCTAATTGAAAGTAATGTCATTTTGGCTGTAAAGTGCTGACTATTGATTCAGTTCACCCACTTCGACAATCGGATTCCGCTGCCGGTATCGAATCAGAACGATGACCAAAAAAATTGCCGGGAGACCGATCGCCGCAGCATAGATGAAGAAAAATTGATAACCGTAACTATCGACGACAATACCGGAAAAACCGCCCAACATTTTTGCAGGCAGCGTCATCAACGAGCTGAACAATGCATACTGGGTAGCCGTATACGCACTATTGGTTAAACTGGACAAATAAGCGATGAACACCGATGTTGCAATACCGCCGCTTAAATTATCCGCACTGACAACACAGGCTAAAATCGTCAGATTCGGTTCAACCACCGCAAGCACTGCAAACAGCAGATTCGTTGCCGCCACCATCACCGCACCTAATAATAACGGCTGAAAAATACCGTAGCGTATAACCAGTACCCCCCCTAAGGCAGCACCGGCCATTGTCATAAAAAAACCAAAAATCTTGGTAACTTCGGCAATTTCCTTTTTAGTAAACCCCAAATCCAAATAAAAAGGATTAGCCATAACCCCCATCGTAATATCACTCAATTTATAGACGGCGATCAACAATAAAATCACCAGGGCAAATTTGCCGTTACGGGTAAAAAAATCAACAAACGGACTAATCACAGCACCGGAAAACCAACGAGCCAATCGCTGCCGGACAGTGCAATCGTTAACCGCCGAAACAGTTTCGCCGCAGTCGCTATCCGCCGCAGCACTCAAGACAATGTTACGCCCGGGCTCTCCGACCGACAATGTAGTAATAACGCCTACCAGCATCAGCGCAGCCATAGCCTGATAAGCAAAAGCCCACGTGCTGTAATCGGCAATGTAAAATGCCCCGGCACCAGCCATCAACAGGGCCACACGATAGCCAAAAACATAGGAAGCAGCCATAGCCCCTTGATATTCAGGGAGCGCCGCCTCGATACGATAGGCGTCCACCACAATATCCTGCGTGGCGGAAAAAAACGCGACCAATACCGCGCAGACAGCAATATTTTCCAACTGGGTGTGAACATCGAAACCGGACATGCCGAGCAGCCCGGCCGCAATACCCAATTGCGCAAGTAACATCCAGCTTCGTCTCTTACCCAGCCAGCGAGTCAGCATCGGCAACGGCAAATGATCGATTACCGGAGCCCAAAACACTTTGATGGAATAGGTCACCCCGACCCAGCTGAAAAAGCCAATCACGGTCCTGGTAACGCCCTCATCGCGCAGCCAAGCGGACAAGGTGGAAAAAACCAGCAAAAAAGGTAGCCCCGCGGAAAAACCGAGAAACGTCATCGCCAAAACCCGGGGGCGAATATAAACGGTAAAAGCGGCTTTCCAACTATGCGTTGACACAAGCCGCTCCCAATAGATGAAACGCCGCACCAAGGCACGGCGTGTATCGCCAGTAATTAAGCATTCATCATGTAATGAGTCAAAATGCCCGCAGCATAACCTGCCGCAATCGCCGGCGTCCATTTGATGTGGGTAAAAAAAGTATATTTATGATTTGACTGCCCCATCAACGCCACACCGGCCGCCGAACCGATAGACAGCATCGAACCGCCGACACCGGCCGTCAAGGTAACCAGCAGCCATTGATACAGATCCATATTGACATTCATGTTTAATACCGCAAACATTACCGGGATATTGTCGACAATCGCCGACAAAAGACCAACCAGAATATTAGCTGTCGTATGTCCAAGACCGTCATACATGGCAGCGGAAAGCAACTCGAGATAACCGATATAGCCCAGACCACCTACCGCAAACACGACACCGAAGAAGAAAAACAACGTATCCCACTCGGCATTGCGAACTTTGTTAAAAATATCGAAGTTATTTTCATTGGCGGAAGCATACCTTGTTTTCAATGTATAGCCGTAAATCATCAGCACCGATAATCCGACCATCATCCCCATAAACGGCGGCAGATGCAGCATCTGCTTGAAGCTGACTGCGGTAATAATGGTCAGCAGAAATAAAATACAAATCTGTATCGCACCGGGTTTCAATTGAACAGCCGCTTCACGAGCCGTTACATCCGGCCGTTCATCGGGAACCGCAAAATGCATGAACAGTGCAGGCACCATAAAGTTGACGACTGAAGGGATAAACAAGTAAAAGAAATCAAAAAACTCGGCATAACCGGCCTGCCAAACCATTAACGTGGTAATGTCGCCAAACGGACTGAAGGCCCCGCCGGCATTTGCCGCGACAACCAGATTAACAAATCCGATACTGACAAATTTGGCGTTATTAATGCCAACTGCCATGACCACTGCCCCGACCAACAAGGCAGAAGTCAGATTGTCGGCGACTGCTGACAGAAAGAAAGTGATCCAACCGGTAATCCAGAACAACTGCCGATAACTGAAGTTCCTGCTTACCAGCCATGAACGCAACGCTTCGAAAACGTTACGTTCCGCCATGGCGTTGATATATGTCATTGCGACCAGCAAAAACAGCATTAATTCGGCATATTCGACCAGATTCGATTCAAATACATGATGCACGGTAACAAAAGGCACCCCTTTTATGTTAGCCAAATGCGCAGCATGCGCCCAAATAACCCCCGCCGCAAAAATAACCGGTTTGGATTTACTCAGTCCGGTAAATTCCTCCGCCATAACGAAGGCATAGGCTATGATAAAGATCAGAACGCAGTAAATCCCGGTTTCCGTTCCGGTCATACCCAGAATTTTAAATTCAGCCGCGGATGCCAGTTCAGGCAATTCCACTTCTGCTGATGCCAGTTCAGGCAACGTTAACAACGCTAATAAAAGTACAAGAAAACGAAACAAAACGACCCCCTTAAAATATTAAATAATTATATTTAAACGCATACCCGCTCTACGAATTTTCAACCCGCCATTCTATCACCTTACAATATTTTTTGTCATTTTAAGACTGAGAGTATATGATTACTTGTCCGACACATCCGCTAGAAAAACAAATACACTGCGTAATACAAAATGTATCAGTACAACAAAGACGACCAAAAACTTCTCGACGAGCGTGTCGCCCAATTCAGAGGGCAAACCGAGCGTTTCTTCAAAGGGGAGATCACCGAAGATCAGTACCGCGCCTTACGCCTGATGAATGGGGTTTACATCCAGACCCATGCACCGATGCTGCGCGTGGCCGGCCCCTATGGGCAGTTATCGTCAAGGCAATTACGCAAACTGGCAAGTATTGCACGTGATTATGATAAAGGCTATGCGCACGTCACCACCCGGCAAAATATTCAGTTTAACTGGCCGCAATTGGAAAAGATTCCGGATATCCTGGAGGAATTGGCCAGTGTACAAATGCATGCGATACAAACCAGCGGCAATTGCCTGAGAAACACCACAACCGATCACTTGGCAGGCGTCTGCAGAGATGAAATCGAGGATCCGCGCCCTTATTGCGAGATAATTCGCCAGTGGACGATTTTACATCCGGAATTTGCTTATCTGCCGCGTAAATTCAAAATTGCCGTGAGCGGGGCCAGCACCGATAGAGCGGCAACACAACTACATGATATCGGGCTACACCTGGTGAATAATGATGTTGGTGAAACCGGATTCCGGGTTTTGGTCGGCGGTGGGCTCGGACGTACCCCGATCATCGGTAAAGTGATTAAACCGTTTCTTGAAAAGAAACATCTGCTTTCTTATCTTGAAGCGATCGTCCGGGTATATAACTTGAACGGCCGTAGAGACAATAAGTATAAAGCTCGTATTAAAATCCTAGTCAAAGAAAACGGCCTAGAACAATTTGCAGCGATGGTCAATAACGAATGGCTCGCAATTAAAGACGGCATGGAACTCAGCGAACAACGCATTAATGAAATGAAAGCGCATTTTGCGCCGCCTGCGTATGCCGAGGATGCCGCTCAAGATGAAAGTTTCGAACAACATAAACATCAAAATGCAGCGTTCGCAACCTGGGTTAAATTCAATACCAGTTACCACAAGGTTGACGGTTACCGTGCCGTGTTTATTTCGCTCAAAGCACCGGATTCTCCACCCGGCGATATTACCGATACCCAATTGGATGCAGTAGCCGATCTTGCAGATACATACAGTTTCGGTTTAATCAGAACCACGCATCGGCAAAATCTGATTCTGGCCGATGTCCGGCAAGCCGACTTATTCTCCTTATGGGGGCAGTTGGACGACCTTCATTTGGCCACTCCCAATATCGGTACCGTAACCGATATGATCTGCTGCCCGGGCCTGGATTTTTGTGCATTGGCAAATGCCGGATCGATCGGTATCGCTAAGGAAATCAACGAAACGCTTGACGATTTGGATTATATTCACGACCTGGGCGACATCAAAATCAACATGTCCGGCTGCATGAACGGCTGCGCGCACCAAAGTGTCGGTCATATCGGCATTCTTGGGGTCGATAAAAAAGGCGTCGAATGGTATCAACTGACCCTGGGCGGGTCATCGGATAACGAGGCGGCAATCGGTGAACGCCTGGGTCCGGCAGTCGCTAAAGACCAAATCACTTCGGCAATCGCCACAATTTTGGATGTCTATGTCAAGCAACGGCTCGATGACGAGCCCTTTTTAGACACCGTAAAAAGGATCGGTATCGCCCCATTCAAAGAACAAGTCTATGCAAATTATTAAAGATAAACAAATTACCCCTGACGACTGGAATTATATTGCAGATAATTCCCCCATTACGCCCGGCAAAATAACGGTCTCACTTTCCCGGTGGCAAGCGGAAAAAGACACTTTACTCAACTTACAGGGCATGCTTGGCATCAGAATTACCACCGATCAGCCTGTAGCGTTAATTGCTGATGATTTAAAGCATTTCGCACTGGTTGAGCTCGATTTTCCGGCATTTACCGATGGCCGCGGTTTCTCCCAAGCCTGGCTGCTCAGAAACCGTTACCACTATACCGGTGAAATAAGAGCGGTCGGAAATTTTATGCGCGACCAGCTTTTTTATTTACACAGAGTCGGGATTAATTCATTTAAGCTGGAAAATACCACCGACCTGGAATCAGCAGCAGCGCTGTTGGACGATTTCAGTGTTCGATATCAAACTTCCACCTGCTGATTTGTTTTGAACAGTTCAAAAAGCACACGGAGGCGCACGTTGAGTGAGAAGAAGAAAAGCTGCTTTTGTTACATTGCCTGAATTTTTTTAACCAATCTGACAAACGCATGTTACTGTTGTAACATCAGCAGGCGATTAAACTCAGCTTTATAAGGTTGTGTTTTTCAGTCAAAAAAGCGGCGATATAATTGTTCATCCTTGGCTACGGCCAACAGATATTCCGCAAGACAACGAGGATCATCAAATTCGGCGGCATTTATAAAACAATTCTCGCCCGGTGCAAACTCATCAATATTCGGAGCCCCTAAATACACCGGCACCGTGCCGGCAATAAGCGGGTCAAAAAATTTCTCGGTAACATAGTCCGGCGCAACCGCATTTTCAAAGGCAAGGTTAAACTGATAGTGCGCCAACGTTTTCATTTTAAAATCACGTCCGTTATCATTAGCCTCCCTTTTATTGCCGAACAGCTTCCCATAGGAATGCACGTCAAGAAAATGCATTAATTCTTTCAGATACTCGATCCTGCCGCTCTGGTTATAATGACTTAAAACAAACATGCTAGCCAGGTCCCCCGTCTGTTTAACCGCCGCCGGTTTTCTTAACAGCTCGCCGAAATCCCGGTGAAGATAAGGTGAAACAATATCCGCATCAAGGCAATAACTCATGGTGAGATCAAAACAACTCATCAATGACGGGTCAGTTATGTGGGGATAATGGACTTCGCATTCGAGATACCATGCCACCCATAACTGGCCTGGCCTTTTATTGATCCTGACGCCGAAATTGATTTCCGGAAGATGAAATACGACGGCGTCAGCTTTCTGTAGGTATTGGCGGTCAGTTGTCAGTAAAAAACGGTTCGGGTATTTCGTCTTTAGGATAACTGAGTTCCTCACCCCACATCGTATGATAAAAAAGAATAACTTTACTCTTGTCCTCAGTCATAGCGCGACTTTACACAATTACCCGTCTTGATCAAACCTTTTTACCCTCATACCCTTAAGCTGCAAATATAATAGAACATACTCAATCCTCGATTCGCCCGTAAATTGCTTTTATCCGTTTGCCGGGATCATCAAGCCATTGCAATAGTGCCCAAAGCTGGTCACCGTAAGAAAAATGCCACCACTCATGGGGCAGGCGACGAAAACCTGCCTTTAACATGACCCTCTGCAATAATTCGCGGTTCGCATGGTAAGCTACTTCTTGAGCACTGTCTGTATCTAGAAAATAGTGGGGAAGCGATACTTTGCCAAGCGCGTCGATCCCGGAACCCATATTCAGCAAATCCCCTTGTCCATCAATAATAGTAACATCAACTGCCGCGCCAGTACTATGCGGAGGAGGACAGTTCGGATTGGTATCAGGTATCGCCCAGACCATGAGCACTTCCTGCATTAATGACTCACAAACCGATTTATCAGCCGTTCCCGAATCAATACCCCGCTCGGCAGCCAGCTTGGCAAATTCATGTGCCACCATAAACCTCTGAACCGATAACGGCCGATAGGCGTCATAAATATATAGACTGCATCCCGGCTGCTCGATGTTTAAATAAGTCGCAGCCTGTTTCAGCTTGTTCAATACCCCCTCACGGACACAAAATGGCGAATATCGGCCGTACTCGGCACCAATGCTCACATGAGGATGAGGCTCGGCCAGACAAATTCCGGAACCGGCAATACCGATCAGTCTTTCCCGGTTGTCATTAATCTGAAGACAATTACTGAAGCGGATGACATCGGACGTCGTCAGTAACGTTTCCAACGCAAACGCGGGCGGATATCTCCCCGAATCGGCAATCACTTGCAATAATTCATATAACATCAATTCACAAACTCCGCCCAAAGATATCCGCTATTGCTGTTACTGCATCGATTAGATGCATAAAAACATATCGGAACATTATATATACTATCGGGTAACTATAACGCCCTTTACAACCCACAATCAATCAGACGTTAACATACACATAAAACGCAATAAAACATATCATGGATCTTATTCGTGTAAAACAGCAGTTGCCGGCTAAACCTAAAATTATCACTATCGCCTTAAACCCGGCTGTCGATTATTTTATTGAGGTGAACGGATTATCGCCGGGTGATAACATTGTTGCTGAAAGCAGCAACAAATTTGCGGCAGGTAAAGGGTTCAATGTGGCCAAAGCGGTGGAATCATTGGGTGGCCGGGTTTGTGCGTTGGGATTTATCGGCAGCCAATCGCTGGCGTTGTTCCAAGGCCTAAAATCGGAACAATTGTTAACTGATTTTGTCGTGGTTGACGGCGAAACAAGGAGCAATATTACAATATTCGATACCAACACCGGCACGGAAACCCATATCCGAACAGCCGGATTTGGTGTTAACGTTGACGACTGCAGCACATTGATCGAAAAACTCACATCGCTGGTAAAGTGCAACGATATAGTAATAATATCCGGCAGCCTTCCTGCAGGGACGACGGCCAAATTGTATGTAACGATCCTTGACCTATGCCATCGCAAATCAGCAATTTCAATTCTTGACGCCCATTTCGATTTATTTAACCCGGACGTAAAAGCGAAACCATGGTTGATTAAACCAAACCTGGCGGAGTTTGAACAGTTGGTAGGCAAACCGATGCACGATGACCATGCGGTTATAGTTGCCGCGCGCGAGTTGATCCGCTCGGGTGTCGAAGCGGTCGTCGTTTCCAAAGCGGAACAAGGTGCTTTGTATATCGATCGCAAACAGGTGTTCAAGGCTTGGGTCAACGGCAGAGATTTCGGTAAAACGATCACTAATATCGGCTGCGGTGACGCGATGGTTGCCGGCCTGGCCTACGCTAAACTGCGAGGCGATAACATCCGGCAAATACTCAATACAGCGGTAGCGTGCGGCACAGCCAATTTGTTTTCCGTTGAGCCTGGCAAATTCGATAAACGGCTCTATTCGCTTATCTATCACCAAGTACGCATCGAAACATTATGAACACAACGCAGAGAACCGGAGTTTATGCGCATGCGCAACAAAACGCAATTAAACTGCCAAACCACGCCACCGCAATACCTGGCTAGCGATAAAAAAATCGATTAAACCATGCGATATATTAAAGCCTGTTCCCGCATCGGCTGACGGGATACTTTTCTTCGTTCGAAAATGCACACCGGAATCAAATCCGAATTATAATATAGCGGCATTTCACGCTTTCGTGGGTGCTACTAGCCGCCGTCATTATACTAACCAGGCCCGAACAACACATTGCAAAGCAAGGAAAAACACTATGTCAGACTATAGAAAATATCATTGTTTGGAATGCGAACATATCTACGATGAAGCAAAAGGAGACCCCGACAGCGGCATTGCTCCGGGAACCCGTTGGGAAGACATTCCTGATGACTGGGTATGCCCGATTTGCGGCGCACCGAAAAGTTTTTTTAAACTACTGGGGGTTTAGTTTTATTCCTGGTGAAATAACAAAACAATTGGTGAATATATGCCGCAAAACGTAGCTCATCAGCCGTTCGGTAATTTCAGCAGTGTATACCCTTTCAATTCCGAATAACAGACTTGGAATAACCGGCATTCTTTATTGACTTTTTCTGGGAAAAACTTTCGGCCGTACCGTGGGCTGAGCAATGCGGTTGGCTGAAAGACAAATACGGATTTTCGTGGCAAATCGTTCCTCGGATATGGCGGAACTAATGGGCAACGCGCCGAAACAGCGCGCAAGTGTAACACAGGTGTTCCTTGAAGATGCAGAAGTTCGATATTGCCACCCTAGAAGACGGCGATCTCGTCACTATTCACGGGAAAGTAGCATTCGGAGGCTCACAGTGGTCCGTGATCCACATTTTTCGCTTCCAGGAAGGCAGGATCATCGAAGAATGGGAGGTCTCACAGGAAGTGCTTAGAGATTCCCCGAATGAAAACGGCATTTTTTGAATTGATTATGCAATTCGGCATCCCCCAATTGTTAAGCCGATCGACTTGCTAACCAGCGAAGAAGAGGCCGTCAAAGAATGAAATTTCTATGCCTTGCGTATGGAGACGAGGATGGGTGGAATACATTGAGCGTAGTCGAAAAACGTGAAACGCTTGTTCAGGATGCGGTAATAAGGGACCGTGGTAATCTCATGTCGGCAGTACAGACAAAGGTCACCTCGGTGACGAACTGGGACGGAAATCTTGAAGTCACCGATGGACCCTACGTCCAGCATGAACTTCCGCTCGTCGGGTTCGCGGTGATTGAAGCAGAGAACGTAAACGAGATCATTGAGCTTGTGGCAAACACTCCGTGCGCGCGTGCAAAAGGGATAATTGAGATTCGGCCTTTTTGGGACCTTGAACGCGATGATGCATAGACCATCAGTGAACGTGATCGTAGTGCGCTATGCTAATTCCGTTTCGAAAACAGCGGGCAGCATTAGTTAAGATTCACCGACATTTTATTGTCGGCTTCGATATCAATTTTAGTAGCAAATTTTTTTCCTTCCCTGTTCAGCACATCTCTCAGCCATAGCGTCTCATCATCGGAGGCACAGTTAACCCGGAAATGTTTAATGCGCGTAGCAATCAACTCAAAATGTAGAAGCCTGGCGCTGCAGGATTGCATCGTAACAAAATACATCAAACCCAGATCATCCCTGTAGCTTTCATATCCTTTAATGCCCTCATAATCGTTGAGAAAATCGCCGCAGCCGTAAATAATCGGTTTACCCTGATAGATTTCGATCGCCTTGGGGTGATGCGAGGAATGGCCGTGCACGATATCGATGCCCGCAACGTCGATCAACTGATGGGCAAACTGTTGCTGTTCAAGGGGCACATGGTACCCCCAATTTCCGCCCCAGTGCAGCGATACGATACAAATATCCCGTGCCTTTCTGTTATGTTGAACAAGCTGAACAATCCTTTGCACACTGGCAGCAGACAAATCCTTGAGATAATTAATGCCCGGCCTGTATTCGGAAGCCGCCCATCTGTGCGGTATGCCGCTGCTAGGCAAACCGAAGGAATAGACCACCACCCGCCCTTTTCCGGCCACTTCCATAATTGCGGCGGCCTCCGCCTCAGCCGCATTGCTTCCGGCTCCTGCGGTCTTGATACCCGCCTCCCGTAAAGTAGTTAAGGTTTCATCAAGGCCGTCATATCCCCAGTCCATTACATGATTATTGGCAAGCACGCAGCAATCGATGCTTGCCGCATTGAGACAAGCAATATTATCCGGATGCATCCGGTAATTGATTCCCTTTCCGTGCCAATAGTCATCACTCTTGGTAACTGCCGTCTCCAGATTAATAATGTTCACGTCAGGCGCCATATGTCCCCATTGTTCTAGAATTCCTCCCCAGATATAGGAAAATGCCGCGGGTTTGGGGAGCGCACCGGTCTTACGCTCGGCGAGCCTAACGTAGCCGGTTGCTGTACTCATATAAGGTTCGAAAATCCGTGGATTGCCTGCATAAGGCAAAATCTGGTCAATCCCCCTTCCCGTCATCACATCACCGCAGAGGAAAATCCTTATTGAGCCTGGTTCATTGACGTCATTCGTGGTTTGCAGTTCCAATTTCATATCACCGCTTTTAAAATGATCATTTAATACAACTATAGCGGAAACTAATTTTCAGCGCCGATGTTACGCGATCGAATCCAAATTCTTTACATTGTTTCCAGGTTCATCATTTTCAATAAACGGTAACATTTCAAGTCATGACAATTAACAATGGCGTTGTCGCAGCGGGTCACGAACAAACCGCAAAGGCGGCGGAACTGATTTTACGCGAAGGCGGCAACGCCTTCGACGCGGCTGTGGCGGCCCATTTAGCTGCCTGCGTTGCTGAGCCGGTATTATCTTCTTTGGGCGGCGGTGGCTTTTTGCTGGCACATACCGCAAACGGAAAAAGTACCTTGTTTGATTTTTTCGTACAGACTCCCTTTGAACAAAACACGCCGGCAGAGACGGACTTTTTTCCGATCTCCGCTGATTTCGGTTCAGTACAGCAGGAATTCCATATCGGAGCCGGGTCGATTGCCACACCCGGCACAGTTAAGGGCCTTTTTACGGTGCACAATGAACTGTGCACAATGCCGATGACGCGCTTGGCCGAACCGGCAATAGCACTGGCACGCAACGGTGTCTCCTTGAATGCCTTCCAGGCCTATATCTTCGACATCGTGCAGAGCATTTACCTGTCGAACGTGGAGACGCGGAGCATATACGCCGGCGGTAAACATCGCCAGCGCTTACTGCGGGAAGGAGAACTATTACAGCAGCCGGAACTCGCCGATTGTTTAGAGGCGCTTTCCCGGGAAGGGGAAGCCCTGTTTTATCAAGGTGAAATAGCGCAATTAACCGCCCATCTGTGCCGTGAAGGGGGTGGACACTTAAGCAGCAAAGACTTCAACATGTACCGAGTCGTAAAACGGCAACCTCTGTCGGTTTCTTATCGTAATGCCTTGCTGCTAACCAACCCCGCCCCCAGCTCGGGGGGTACTTTAATTGGATTTGCATTGAAACTGCTGGAAACCATAGAGCTGCATCGGTATCAGCCCGGAACACTAGCGTATTTGGATTTGCTGGCAAGCATTCAAGGGTTAACCAACAAAGCAAGGGTTGATGCCTTTCTGGACGAAACCGCGCACTATCCGGGAGAACACCTGCTCGATCCGCACTACGTTGCCGCCTATAGGGAACAGATCAGGGACCGGCCTTCTTGTTCCCGCGGCACGACTCATATGAGCGTGATCGACGGACTGGGAAATATCGCCAGTTTAACCACCAGCAACGGTGAAGGTTGCGGGCTGGTCATTCCCGGCACGGGCATTGTTTTGAATAACATGCTCGGGGAAGAGGATCTCAATCCGCGAGGTTTTCATCGTTGGACGCCAAATCAGCGGATGACCTCGATGATGGCGCCAAGTATTGCGTTTCTGGCCGACGGTACGCGCATCGCCATCGGTTCCGGCGGCTCCAACCGCCTGCGCACCGCGATCCTGCAGGTTTTGCTTAATTTAATTGACTTTGACATGACGCTGCCAGAAGCGATCGCAAAGCCCAGAATCCATTTTGAATCGGATTTTCTTAATATTGAGGGCGGCTTTGATCCGGAATACCTTAAACCATTGTTAGCGGATTATCCGAACCATAAAATTTGGCAACATAGAAATCTTTTTTTTGGCGGTACCCATTCAGCAAGCATTGGCGCAGAGGGTTTTTGCGGAGTAGGCGATCTTCGGCGCGGAGGTTATGCGGCCACCGTCACTTAATCAAGCACTCTGCCCGTACAACAAAACCGGCCGAGTCTATTAAGGGCGGCATATCTCGCATCCTCTCCCGCAGGAGAGGGTTTAACGAAATAGCAAACGGAGTGTTGTACCCTACTTTGATCATTTGCCACTACAGGTCCGGCAAATACTCCGGCAGATGACCGCGGATATCTTCAAGACTATGCGTAGTAATATTTTTATCAAGTTCAAAACAAACCAGTTTTCGGGTCTGGTCCGACAATTCCTGCCGCAAAATACCAAGAAAAGAAGGTTCCGAAACAATCAACAATTGTTCAAAATGCTTGGCGTTGCGCGCGGTTTCCAAATGCCTGGCGATACGCTTGGCAAAATCGATGCTTTCCTGTAGTTTCGGCTCTATTTTATCCTGATAAGCATGCCGTTCCGCAGAGCCGCCAGTACCAGAATCACTGCCGGGAAGATCGCTGGTCATTTTCTGTTCATGTAACCGGCCTTCAGGATGAGTCCAATCTTCCAACTCATTCAACGACGAAGTCGGTGAATCCGCATTAAAAAATCTTGCACGGCCGTTATCGGCAACCAGGATCCAGGATTTTTTCATCGTAGCTCTCCATCAAAAAAATGTTAACTCAATTGAATTATAATGCTACCCCGCTGACAATTCCAATACATCCGGAAAACAATTGCGCAGGCGGCTTTTAAATGGGCTGTCGCTGATACCTATCGATTCTGACCTGAGCGGATATTACATTTGGTTTGATAAACATGTTAATCTTGACCCGCTATTTTGTTAACAATGTACAGGCTATTATATGAAACGAATATTGATACTCAGTTTTGCCGTCATCTTTTTTGCCGGTTGTGCGATTGATCCCTATACCGGCGAGGAAAAGGTGAGTAATACCGCCAAAGGAGCCGGCATCGGCGCCGCAGGTGGCGCCATTATAGGAGCCATCGCCGGCGGCGGTAAGGGTGCCGCTATCGGTGCCGCAGCGGGATCCGTATTGGGAGCCGGCGGCGGGTATTACATGGACCGCCAGGAAGCGAAATTACGCGCCAGGCTGGAGGGAACCGGAGTCCGGGTGCAACGCCAAGGGGACAACCTAATTTTAATCATGCCCGGCAACATCACTTTTGCCACCGACTCATCGGACATCAACGCAAGTTTCTATCCGATTCTGGATTCGGTTGCAATTGTCCTCAATGAGTTTGATAAAACCGCAATTAATGTTTCCGGCTATACCGATTCGACCGGTGGTTTCGAGCATAATCAGCTATTGTCGGAGCGGCGCGCTAATAGCACAGCCAGCTATCTGGTGCAAAGAGGGGTTAATCCGAACCGTATCCAGGCCAGAGGTTTCGGCGAACGGTATCCGATTGCCTCCAACGACTCGGCGATGGGAAGGGCACAAAATCGCCGGGTGGAAATCACTATCCGTCCCCAATAGACACAAAAACTCAAGCGAACAACTTGTAGTTGTTCTTTAATGCAGGACTTTCCTTGTTAATAGACCGCGCCTAATTGAACGGTCTTTTTAATGGGCAATTCCGCTCGCGGGAGCACTTAAAGCGCTCCCGCAAAAAAACCTTATTTGCGCTACAGCGCTCGGTATATTCCAATTGAACTTACTCTTTCTTCGATTTTCCAACCTATTAACCGCATTCCACAGGAGGTATGCAGATATGAAAGTCCCCGTGACAACGTCTCGTTACGTTTACGCCCTGTTATCGCTTGTTTTTTGTGTTTCAGTAGCCGCTGCTGATTTAACCAGAGCCGAGGTTGAAAAACTGCTGATTGCCGCCGATCAAGCACATCCGGCAAATTTGCGCCGTTTGGATCTGAAAGGCCTGGACTTATCCGGACTGGATTTTCGCAATGCCGACCTGTGGGGTGCGGATTTGAGAAAAGCGGACTTGAGCAACAGCAATTTATCCGGCCTGAACCTCGATTTAACAGTCATGACGGGCATTAATCTTGCCGGTGCCGACCTATCCAAAACCAGCATCTTCGGGGTCAGTATGGTCGGCGCTGATCTAAGCAACGCCAACCTCAGCGGCAGCCGTATCATTGCCATACTGGATCGGGCCAAGCTCAGCAACGCCGACCTGAGCAATGCGGATTGGGGGGCCGACATGAAGAATCAACCGATGGGACTGATGCGGGTCAGCTTGCAACATGCCGATTTGTCCGGCGCAGATCTTTCCAATGCGAACCTGAGCCGCGCCCTGTTGAAATTTGGCAATCTATCCAAAGCCAATCTGCAAAATGCCGTGTTATTCGCTGCGGAATTGGCAAGAGCGAATTTCTCCGGCGCTAATCTGGCCGGTGCGGATTTTACCGAAAGTAAGCTCAACGATACCGATTTCACCGGCGCCAATGTAGCCGGTACCCGATTTGGCGGTATTAACGATCAGTCTACTATGCGGGGTTGGGACAGCACCAAAAACAAAGAAACAGCGATTTTTGATTGATGTACCGAAGATTTCCCGAGAAAGAGATACATACCGCTTTGTCAACCCGCCATAAACAGTAAATTCGATAATCGCATACTAAACACAACATCCGAAAGTGCTAAAATTCAAATCAAGCTAGTTCAGCTTTCGCAAACGATTTTTCCTTCACTGATACGGAGGAGGAAACCATGTTTAATGATATTGTATCTCTCATTGCTATAGTCGGCATCGATCCTGCCTGGCTGAAATTTCCCGCGGATTATTTTGGTCCATCCGTCATTATCGTCCTACTAGCAACGCTAGTCGCTTTGGAGCTAAATACCGTAAAAAACCAGCAATCGAAATCGGTGTTACTGTTTTCCTACAGGACTAATTTACTTACCTTTTTTTTCAACGATATAACGCTATCGGTGCTGTCAGCATCTTCGCTGTTGCTGCTGGCTGAGCAGTTAAATCGATACGGATTGCTCACCGGCTGCGATTTGCCGCTGAAGACAGCAGTTTCATTCATTGCCTTCGATTTGACACTGTACCTCTGGCACAGAGCAAATCATCGATTCGATAGCCTGTGGCGATTCCATAAAGTGCATCACAGCGACAATACGATGAATGCCACCACGGCGTTCCGCATCCATTTTACCGAGCTGCTGCTCAACACCCTGCTAAAAGCGCTATTTATTATTGTGCTGGGAATCGAAGCCACGGTCGTGGCATTTTGCGAAGCGATATCGACACTATTTGTTATTTTTCATCATGCAAACCTTACTGTTAAAGGTGAAAAACTGCTTAGTTGGCTGATAGTCGTACCGTCTCTGCACCGTACCCATCACTCAGTGCAACGTAGCCAACACGACAGCAACTATGGTGCGATTCTTTCTATCTGGGATCGGATTTTCCGGACACTCTCCCACGCCCAGCCAGCTGAAATCGGCCTCAACGGCATTAAAGCACAAAATTTTTTCGAATTGTTGCGTTTTGGCTTGACGCCTGCCGGCCCTGTTCAGCCCGAATCCCAGCCGCTACGGCACAGTCAGCCGCAGCCGTGGGTATCTGTCAGCCTAAACACGATGATTGCCGAGGCGGCCTATTACAAAGCCGAAATGCGCGGCTTCGCACCCGGCTGGGAATTACTCGACTGGCTGGATGCCGAAAAAGAAATCAGTGCATACGTTAATCAGACGATATAAACCCACTGACATACAAAGCCTGCTGATTGCGCTGTCACGGCGCAGCATTTAAGCGGGAAATATTATTCAAACTCGAAAGGAGGTTTTGCCAACCTCCTTTTTCCTACACGACAAAACGTCTTTGCCGGATCACAGCCGCTTGTTGAGCCATGATTTAGTAACTTAATTTCAGCCCGGTATAAACAAATCTTCCTGCCTGCGGTAAACCGTAACTTTCCTGATAATTCGTATCCAGGATATTGTCGGCACCGACATACAACGCGGCCATGTCTTTATAAATATTGTAATTCAATTTCATATTGAGCAACGTATAGGGATCCAGTTTGGCTTTTTGTACGGGTTCGGTCCGGGAATAATAATATTCGTCAGCCACATGCATAACATTGAGGTAACCTGAAAATCCATACCCGAAATCATAATTCGCTTCAAACACAAATTTATGTTGCGGACGATACTGCAGCTCATCCCTGCCCAGTTCACCGGAACGATCCCTGCTATGCAGATAGGTATAGCTGGTGCGCAACATCAGATTGTCTATCGCATAGGTCTGCGCCAAAATCTCCATGCCTTGAAATTCATATTTAGCAAAATTCTGGTAAATGTCGGTAAAGAAGTCCTTTTCGATAAAATTGGATACATCGGTTAAAAATCCGGTAATCCTGATTTCACTGTTCCCGGGCAGTTGCTGGGCCGCTCCCGCTTCATAATTGTATGAATGTTCGAATTGCAGATTCGGGTCGCCACTTTTAACATCGTAAAGCTGATTGATCGATGGAACTTTAACTTTGCGCGATGCCGACACATGCAGCCGCGTGTCAGTCGGCAGATCATAATGCGCCCCGGCAATAAAGCTACTGTCGTCATCGCCGCTACCGTCATCTCTGATCAGCCAATGATGGCCGTAACCCAATGCCATCCCTAAGTTATCCAAAGGGGAAAATGTAAGCTCAACGGCCGAGGAGATAACGCCAATGCTGCGATTTTCATCAACCGTGCGAATCGCAAACGGTTTTTTATTGTTAACGTCCCGTATGGAACCCTTTTGCTCCCAACTTTCATCACGGGCATCGACCATCAGCGACAACTGACCGCCCCAATCATGATCATAACTGGCCTGCGAATGGAAGCCGGCGATCTGGGTGGTATCATGTAGGTCGAACGTACCTTTCACGTTGGGGTCCGACATTGAAGACAAGGACGCATCATCGTAGCGATCGGTTTGTTCGTCTTTGACGTTCAAATAAAGCCACGACTTCGACGACCAGGGCCCTTCCGGATCGTAGGCAGCGGTAATTTGCGAAGCATAGTACGCTTCGTCGTTAACGCGTTCGTAGCGGGGATTGCTGGCATAGATATCACTTTTATCGTTAATCACGCTGCCCGGAATGCCGTGTGCACCTTGCGAATAGTTAAAGCTCAACCCTAAACGCCATTCATCGTCAGGCCGATAACCGGCATTGGCATAAACACTGGTGCGCCGCCGGTCGCTGTTATTGCGCAGCCCGCCATCTTCTTCCGAAGTCGGGGTAAAATCGTCGGACAACGGATAACCGTCCCGCTCCTGATGGCTTGCGGTAACAATAAAATCGGCATTCTCGGTTCCGCCTGAAGCGCTACCCCAGATACGCTCATGTCCACGGTCGCCCACTTCTCCAGCCGCTTTGGCATGGAAGCCGGCCGTGCCTTTCTTGGTAACAATGTTGATCACCGCGACCTCGGCGCCATCTCCATAGAGTTCCGAACTGGCACCGGAAGTCAGTTTGATCTTGGCGATCGGCTCGGTCGGAATCATCGTCGGATCGAATTGCCCATCAAAGCTGGAATTAAACGGTACACCGTTGAGCAGTAGCTTAACCTGGCGAGTACGGAAACCGCGTACATCGATGCGTGGCGTACCGTCTCCTCCGGTCCTGACATTGACGCCGGGCAGCAATTCTATTGCTTCATCCAATGTCCGGGCAGCTTTACGCGCAATCTCCTGTTCAGTGACTTCGTATACACTGGCAATCGCCTCGACACCCGGCTGCTTTCCCTCGACGACTATTTCGCCGAGTTGGTACAGGTCGGATGCTTGCTCATCCGCCCAAAGCGGCGAGCCAGTCAAAGCGAGAACTTGGGCGACAACTAAAAAAAAAGATCGAATTAAGCAGGAATTTGGAATAGGCTTGAATTTATGCATGGATACTTTTTATTATTATTATTTCTACAATCGTCATCATGAATAAAGCAGACCTTGCTAGCTGCGCTGCCGCCTCGTCAAGCCGGCGAGTATCGCGCCGGCACCACCGCCGACAAAACCGAACCCCAAATGGGTCAATACCGGATAACTCAATCCGCCGGCTAACGAACCATGATCCATAGCGAGATAAGTCACTTCCAGATAATGCAGCAGCGGGCGGGTTGCGTGGGCGAAAGCGGCAATGCCCGCTAAAAACAACACATGTTGCCGCCAACCCTTATTGCTTTGATAACACACATCAACCACAATCCCCGGAATCAGATAAGACAACGCCTCCGAGGGCGGGTAATGCCCGGCTATAGGCAACTGAACGGTTACCGCCGCCCCCAAAGCGGCCACTGTCGCCGCCCATTGATAACGGCCGGTTGTCCGGGCAAAAATCAGCAGCGCCATCCACTCCAAACCGTGCCGGCCGGGCAGTTTCATCGGCCAGTGAAACAATGTATGTAATGCCACCGCCAATACACCGGCAGCAAGCAGCAGCAGTGCCTCCCGCCGGGCCAGATGGCGGCTGAGTTCAATAGGTTTTAATGACAGCTTTGGGTACCACCCGCCACTGATCGCTTTGCTTATCATCGTCATTCTCCACTAATAAAGTCGCTTTGCCGTCCAGCAGCACCGGCCGAGCCCATTCGCTTACCCAAACGCAGGCTGCCGGATCGGTGATTGCATAGCCTGCTACGGTTTGCACATGCTCGATATCGGTCAGATCATGCAGCTCTGCCAACGTATAGTTTTTAACTGCCAATTCGCGTATGCCGCGCAAGCCGATAAAACGGCCGTCCCGCCCTTCGGAGCGCAACCCGACCGCCGCTAATGCGCCAATGACCCCGCCGTGATCTCCGGTTAGTCCCTCCAGATAAAATGCATTGCGTTCGGCTAGATCTTGGCTATCCCGTTGCATCAATACTTCCGTTTTGGCCTTGCGCCCGTATCGATGAATATCGCTGCTTACTTTTACCGTTTCAGCGATACATAAACCGGCATCGGAGCCGTCGGCACATTCTTTCAGCAAATATTCCCTGCAATAACGGGTCAACGCCTCTACTTTGTGACGGGGAGCGGTTAAGCGCATACAGGCTGAACTGTTATGCGAGGTATAGGGAATTAACGGGCTAACCAACAGTTGATGGCGGGTGATACCGGTTATTGTCGCAAGCCCGTTTTCAGCAAGCAGCATTGCCAGGCGCCGAACCCGAAAACCGGTACCCCTGCTTTGCAGATTGTCAGTGTCATCGATGCCGACCAGCAGGTCGATTTCATTTTGCGCCATATTATTCAATTTAGCGAATTCTACTGTTAATAACAAAATATAGAAAAGTTCACATAATATAACGGTTTTTTACACAAAAAACTATTAAACGGCATTTTTTCAAAAATGTTCCAACACGACAGGGACCAACCGGGAAAAATACATTGCAAAAAGCAATGCCAAGCCGTAATTTTTATTTGTATATAATTGCAAATTTATGTTTTTTTATGATTAAATAACACACATCGTTATTCAATTAATTACGGTGTAATGATGCAGGATTACCACCTCCATAAACCAGAAGTTACCAATATTTTATCGGTCCATCCTTCCACCCAGGACAATTTGCTGGCTATTTTGCATGACATTCAGGACTCTCTGGGCCATATACCTCAAGAGGCGGTAGCCGATATAGCGGAAACATTGAATCTTTCCATCGCCGAAGTTCATGGCGTGATCAGTTTCTATCATTATTTCAGGCGAACCCCGCCCGGTAAACATACGATTCGTATCTGCCGCGCCGAATCCTGCCAGGCGATGAACGGTAAATCATTGCAAAATTATGCAAAAAAACAGCTCGATATCGATTGGCATGAGACGACACACGACGGTGCTTTTTCTCTGGAACCGGTTTACTGCCTGGGAAATTGTGCCTGCTCCCCATCACTGACGATCAATGACGACGTGTACGGCCGTGTCACCCCGGAGCGCTTCGATGAGCTAATAGCAAACTACAGAGGCAACCCGGCATGACCCGTGTATTTATTCCCCGCGATTCGACTGCGCTATCTCTCGGTGCTGACAATATTGCCCAAGCATTACGCCAAGCCTCCGAAAATAAAGGACTGGATATCGAAATCGTCCGTAACGGTTCGCGGGGCTTATTCTGGCTTGAACCACTCGTGGAAATTGAAACGGACAAAGGACGCATCGCCTACGGCCCAGTGCAATCAAGCGATGTTGCAGCGCTATTGGATGCCGGCTTTCTGGAAGGTAAAGCGCATCCATTGTATCTTGGCGATATAGAAAACCACCCCTACTTCAAAGATCAATCACGCCTGACTTTCACGCGGGTCGGCATAACCGACCCGGTGTCACTTGACGATTACCTGGCTCACGGTGGATACCAGGGACTGAGCAATGCACGGGCTATGACGCCGCAACAAATTGTGCAACAGGTCACCGACTCCGGTCTGAGGGGACGCGGCGGCGCAGCGTTTCCCACCGGCATCAAATGGAACACCGTGCTCAATGCACCGGCTGAACAAAAATATATTGTCTGCAATGCCGATGAAGGGGATTCCGGAACTTTTTCCGACCGCATGGTCATGGAAGGCGATCCCTTCGTACTGATCGAGGGCATGACTATCGCCGGTCTGGCAGTCGGAGCAACGCAAGGTTATATTTATCTGCGCGTCGAATATCCGCACGCTTATGCCCTATTGAATGAGGCCATCGCAACGGCATATCGCAACGGCTACTTGGGAGACAATATCCAAGGCAGCGGCAAAAGCTTTCACTTACAAGTCCGGCGCGGCGCAGGCGCTTATATCTGCGGCGAAGAAACCTCGCTGCTTGAAAGCCTGGAAGGCAAACGCGGGCTGGTGCGCTTTAAACCGCCCCTACCGGCAATAGTCGGATTGTTCGGCCAGCCGACCATTGTCAATAATGTGATTTCGCTGGCATCGGTGCCGATAATCTTGGATAAAGGCGGAAACTATTACCGTGATTACGGTATGGGGCGCTCGCGCGGCACCCTTCCCTTGCAACTCGCAGGTAACATAAAACACCCCGGCTTGTTCGAAACCGCCTTCGGCATTACATTGCGGGAACTGCTTTATGACTATGGCGGCGGATCTGCCAGCGGCCGTCCGATCCGTGCGGTGCAAGTCGGCGGTCCTTTGGGCGCTTATCTGCCTGAATCCCAGTTCGATACGCCGCTAGATTACGAAGCATTCAGCGCCATTTCAGCGGTACTGGGACATGGCGGTATTGTCGTACACGACGACAGCGTCGATATGGCTGAGATGGCGCGCTACGCAATGGAATTTTGCGTCGAGGAATCCTGCGGCAAATGCACGCCCTGCCGAATCGGATCAACCCGCGGCGTCGAAGTCATCGACCGCATCGTCGGCGGTATGCAACGGAACAACAACACTGCACTGTTGCGCGATTTGTGCGACACGATGATGCACGGTTCCCTCTGTGCCATGGGAGGCATGACCCCCTATCCGGTATTGAGCGCATTGAACCACTTTCCCCAGGATTTCGGCATTAACGCCGCCGCGGATGCCGCCTGAACCGGTTACCCGGAGAATTGTTATGAGCATGAATAGAGACATCGATTTTGGAACACCGGCCAGCCAATTAACCAACCAGGTTACCTTGGAAATCGACGGCCGCACGGTAACCGTGGCCGAGGGCACATCGGTGATGCGGGCCACGGCAACGGCGGGCATCAATATTCCCAAACTTTGTGCGACCGACAGCCTGGAACCGTTTGGCTCGTGCCGAATGTGCCTGGTGCAAATCGAGGGAGCGCGAGGTTATCCGGCCTCCTGCACAACACCGGTTGCCGAA
This sequence comes from Methylococcaceae bacterium, assembly GCA_050303615.1. Classification (GTDB taxonomy): domain Bacteria; phylum Pseudomonadota; class Gammaproteobacteria; order Methylococcales; family Methylomonadaceae; genus CAZDXJ01. Next base: position 40,126 of record JBNLCC010000167.1, read on the forward strand.
GGCATGCAGGTATGCACGCAAAATGAAAAGCTGGCCGACATCCGCCGAGGCATCGCCGAGCTGTATATTTCCGATCACCCGCTCGATTGCCTGACTTGTGCCGCAAACGGCGACTGTGAACTGCAGGATACCGTCGGAGCAGTCGGCCTGCGTGAAGTACGCTATGGTTACCAGGGTGAAAATCACTTGGATTCCATAAAAGATCGCAGTAATCCCTATTTCAGTTTCGATCCGGCTAAATGCATCGTTTGTTCTCGGTGCGTGCGTGCTTGCGAGGAAGTCCAGGGGACGTTTGCACTGACTATTGACGGACGCGGTTTCGCGTCCAAGGTTTCACCCGGACAAAATCAAGCCTTCCTTGATTCCGAATGCGTCTCCTGCGGCGCCTGCGTACAAGCCTGCCCGACAGCAACGTTAATGGAAGATTCGGTCATCCGGCACGGTCAACCCGAGCACAGCGTCATTACCACCTGTGCTTATTGCGGCGTCGGCTGCTCGTTCCGCACCGACATCAAAGGCGAGCAGGTGGTGCGCATGGTACCCGATAAAAACGGCAGGGCCAATCACGGACATTCCTGCGTCAAAGGGCGCTTCGCCTTCGGTTACGCAACCCACAAGGATCGCATCACCAAACCGATGATCCGCGATAAAATCACCGATCCCTGGCAGGAAGTCAATTGGCAGGAGGCAATCCAATTTGCGGCCGACAAGCTCAAGCAAATCCAGGCAAAATACGGACGCGACTCGATCGGTGGGATTACGTCGTCGCGCTGCACCAATGAAGAAACCTACCTGGTGCAGAAATTGGTGCGCGCCGGTTTCGGCAACAACAATGTAGACACCTGCGCCCGGGTATGTCATTCACCGACCGGCTACGGCCTGAAAAACACTTTCGGCGAAGCGTCCGGCACGCAAAACTTCGATTCGGTCAACAAAGCCGATGTCATTCTGGTCATCGGCGCCAACCCGACCGACGGACACCCGGTGTTCGGCTCGATGATGAAACACCGTCTGCGCCTCGGCGCCAAATTAATCGTCATCGATCCGCGCAACATCAATCTGGTCAAATCACCGCACGTCAAAGCCGACTACCACTTGAAACTACGCCCCGGCACCAATGTTGCCGTAATCAACGCCCTGGCCCATGTCATCGTCACAGAAGGTCTGGCCGATGAACAATTTGTTGCCGACCGCTGCGATCGCGAATCCTACGAAAAATGGAAAGACTTTATCGCCAAATCCGAAAACGCGCCGGAAGCTGTCGCCGACCTTACCGGCGTTGCCGCACAAACCATCCGGGCAGCGGCGCGGCTTTATGCAACCGGCGGTAACGCCGCGATCTATTACGGCCTGGGTGTTACCGAACACAGCCAAGGTTCAACGACGGTAATCGGCATCGCCAATTTGGCAATGGCTACCGGCAATATCGGCCGCGAAGGCGTGGGCGTCAATCCGTTACGCGGCCAAAACAATGTCCAGGGGTCCTGTGACATGGGATCGTTTCCGCATGAATTGGTGGGCTATCGCCATGTTTCCGATCAGCAAACCCGCGAGTCTTTTGAGAATGCCTGGGGGGTAACCCTGCAATCCGAGCCGGGTTTGCGCATTCCCAACATGTTCGCCGCGGCCCTGGACGGCAGCTTTAAAGGCCTATACGTGCAAGGCGAAGACATTGCCCAGTCCGACCCCGATATCCAGCATGTCCACCATGCCCTGCGGGAAATGGAGTGCATCATTGTTCAGGAATTGTTTCTCAACGAAACAGCCAAATTTGCCCATGTATTTTTGCCGGGTTCGTCCTTCCTGGAAAAGAATGGCACCTTCACTAATGCCGAACGCCGCATTTCTCCAGTCAGAAAAGTCATGCGCCCGCTGGGCGGCAAAGAGGACTGGCAAATCACCCAGGATCTGGCCAATGCGATGGGATACCCGATGAATTATCGGAATCCTTCGGAAATCATGACGGAAATCGCCCAATTGACGCCGCAATTTACCAACGTAACTTACGAAAAAATAGCGGCAATGGGCAGTGTGCAATGGCCTTGCAACGAAGAAGCACCGGCAGGCACGCCGATTATGCATGCCGACCACTTCGTTCGCGGCAAGGGGCGCTTTATGCTGACTGAATATGTGCCGACCGAGGAACGCACCAGTAGAAAATACCCGTTAATTCTGACTACCGGTAGAATTTTGTCGCAATACAACGTCGGTGCGCAAACCCGCCGCACCGACAATGTGGTCTGGCATGAAGAGGACCGGCTGGAAATCCATTTACACGACGCTGAGCAGCGCGGCATCGCCGACGGCGACTGGGTTGGAATCAAAAGCCGCTCCGGTGAAACGGTGCTGCGTGCCTTGATTACCGAACGGGTACAGCCGGGCGTAGTCTATACCACCTTTCATTTCCCGCATTCCGGAGCCAACGTGATTACCACCGACAACTCCGACTGGGCCACCAACTGCCCGGAGTACAAAGTGACTGCCGTTCACGTTGCCAAGGTTAATCAACCTTCGCAATGGCAGCGTGATTACCGTCACTTCAGTGAAAATCAGCAGGCGTTATTAAAGAACCGTAAAGTCATTGAAGAACATGGGTAGCCGATAATGGATGCGATGGTAACCGAACTGGGCCGGGCCGGCTACCGGCAGGATACGGTCGACAACTGGCGCGGCATGAATCACGCGCGGCGCAAAGATTACGTTGCCGAAGAAGTTCCCATAGCCCTGGTTTACAATAACGTACCGCACGTGGTAATGCTGGCAACGCCGTTGGATCTGCAGGATTTCGCGCTGGGCTTTAGTCTCACTGAAGAAATTTTGCAGCATCCTTCCGAATTGCTTAACATCCGTGTCGTGCAACGGGCCAAGGGAATTGAAGTCAGGATGCGCATTCCCGAACTGCGTTTCGAGCAATTGCACAGCAAAGGCAGAAACATGACCGGACGCACCGGCTGCGGTTTGTGCGGCGCGGCGACATTGGAACAAGCGGTCAGGAAACCGGAACCGGTCGGTCCGGGCCCCAACCTCGGTGCCGGCATGATGATGCACGCCTTTGCCGAAATGCAGCAGCAACAGACACTCAACCGTTTGACCGGTGCGGCACATGCCGCAGCTTGGTTAATACCCGGCCGGGGCATTACTATGATCCGAGAGGACATTGGCCGTCATAATGCCTTGGATAAACTGATCGGCAGCCTGGCCGCAAGCGGCTGCCGGTATGACAGCGGTTGCGTGCTGGTTACCAGCCGCGCCAGTTATGAGATGGTGCAAAAAGCCGCCACCGTCGGTATCTCGTTAATGGCCGCCATCTCCGCCCCCACCGCATTGGCCGTTAAATTGGCGGAGGATTGCGGCTTTACGCTGGTCGGATTTGCGCGAAGCGACAATCACGTCATTTATACTCATCCGCATCGAATACAGCATTATCAAAAACTTGCTTTGTAATTATGGATAAACAAAATCTTGTCAAAATGGCCAATAATATCGGCGCCTTCTTTAACTCCGAACCGGATAGAGATATGGCGGTTGCCGGCATCGAACAGCATTTAAAAAATTTTTGGGAACCGCGCATGCGCAGCCAAATCATTGAATACTTACAGAACGGTGGCTCGGAGTTGACGGATAGCGTCGCGGCAGCCGTACGGAACTTATCCGCGACGGCAGAACGTTGATTCATTACCCTTACCATAAAACAAGCAGCCATTAGCTTAGCCGCATTATGTAAGATGTGCCGGGTCTTGCAGCACCTCACCCGAGAACCCGCCCTACTTTGCCGGCCTGAACCACTCGTTGTACACTGGTGACTTGAAGATCGGAAAAAAAAGACGCGCATTGTTTATTTTTCGCAGCTATTCACTATTTTGATCCCATCAAAACGCATGCGACGCACCCCCGTCTATCCTTTGTCTGTGAGTGCCGCATTGTCATGCCACTCACTACCATCCAATCCGCTAAATAGCAATTACTGAAGCAGCATTCGCACTGCCTAGTTCCCCCAGGGCCCCCGTATTATTTTGGTAGGTGCGAATTTATTCTTACATTCAATACCTTAGATGCGAATAAAGTCGCACCTACCAAGTAATCAGCCAATAAATACAATACGGTTCAATGGCTTATGTTTTTTTCATTCGGTCGCCCTGCTTGTTTCCCTTGTTTGTTGCGCAAGACAATCTATACTCAAATTGAAAGAAGCTGTATAGGGAATTAATGATTCGCTTCTTCGAATCTACAAAAAGGAGCGCAACATGTTTGTTGAGAAAATGACAGGCTTTTTACGGCAAACACCCGTGCGTAACGCATTGTTATGGGTGTCGATCGGGTTGTTGAGCGGGATATTGTTATGGAATGGCTTTATGTTGAGTTTGAATGTCACCAGTACAACAGAATTCTGCATCTCCTGCCATTCCATGAAGACTTATGTTTACGAAAATTATAAACAAAGCATTCACTACCGGAACAGCAAAGGTTTACAAGCAGGTTGCGCAGACTGCCACGTGCCCCGGCCTTTGATTGCCAAACTGGTGCGCAAAACGATCGCGCTGAATGATGTCTACCACACAATCCTTGGTTCGATCGATACGCCGAAAAAATTCTCCACTAAAAAACCGCATCTTGACGAACGCGTCAGGGCAAGGATGAGAGCGACCGATTCGCGTGAATGCCGAAATTGTCATCATCTTGAGCAAATGGACTTGGAGCGCCAAAATGCCGTCGCCAGAAAACAACATCAGCAGGCAAAGCAGCTGCGAAAAACCTGCATCGATTGTCATCAAGACATTGGCCACAGTCCGGCAAATACCACAACCGATAATCAAAACGATCTCCAAAGCTTTTCACTGGAATGATCGCGTCAATGTTCCCGGTTGTAGTAACCATTAACTACGGCTTGGCAGATAAACACAAGCGGCAGCCGAATAATGAGAAGGAATCAACACAATGAAACTAAAAGCACCATCAAGCGCTAGCGCATTGAATTTTTGCAGCGGGCTTATCATCTGGCTGCTAACGTTAAACGCATGGGCCGGCGTCGATTGGCAGGCGATTCCAAACCGGCAAATCACGTTATTTTATCCCGGTCAGGCCTCCTGGGAATGGCTGCTCACCGAGCATAAAGGCGCAGCGCTGATCAAAGCCGGCCAGTTTTGCGAGCAATGCCATGGGGACATGCAACCTGAAATGGGCGAAAAACTGGTCAGCGGCAACTTGTTCGAACCGGAGCCGATACCCGGCAAAGCCGGTTCAATAAAACTCGATATAAAAACGGCACACGATGCGGAAAACCTATATATCCATCTGGAATGGAAAGCCGGTACAACGCCGGACAATAAAAAACTTGCAGACAACCAATCAATGGCCTCGATTATACTCGATGATGGCCAAGTCCCGGAGATAACCCGTGGCGGGTGTTGGGGCGCCTGCCATGATGACATGAACGGCATGGCCAGTGCCGACACAACAAGAAACACCGGTAAATACCTCGTCAAATCACGCAGCAAAATGACCCGCAAAGGCGGCGCTGACTATATCAAATCCGCTGAAGAACTGAATAAGCTTCTCGCTGCGGGTTTCTTTGCGGAAATATGGCAAGCGCAATTAAACCCCGGTCAAGCTGCCAAGGCTACGGACGGCTATATCCTGGAAACCAGGCACAATCACACCCCTGCTCATATTTCGGTCAATGCGGAATTGACCAACGGTAAATGGACGGTCGATTTCAGCCGCAAACTCATCCTGAATAGCCCCACTTACAAAAACATAGAAAAGGATAAAACCTATACGATAGGATTCGCTATTCATGACGGCTATGTTAACGGAAGGCGGCATTACGTTTCTTTCGAGCAGACGCTTAGATTGGATGAGGGTCCTGCAGACTTCATCGCCGTCAAACAATAAGTCATTTGAGGAATTATCACCATGCAACGGCCCATCCCGATCTTCATCATTCTGCTAAATGTTTTGTTTTGCTGCACGTTTACCGTGGAGATTAAGGCGGAAACGCCTTTGCAAAAAAATGGCACGGCGGACCCAATTGACCCATCGAACTGCCTGGAATGCCATAATGAACCACAAATTTCCGCCATTTTCACCACTCCCCATGCACAAAAAGCCGATCCGCGCACACAATTTGCTGCGCAAGGTTGCGACACCTGTCATGGCACTAAACCACAGCATCCCAAAATAGCGTTCGGTGCAAAATCTGCGACCCCAGTCGACGAGCAAAATCAAGTCTGTTTAGGATGCCATGAACGCGGCGACAAAGTTCATTGGCAGGGTAGCACTCACCAGTCCTCGGATCTTTCCTGTGCGACCTGTCACATCATCCATGCAACAATGGATCCGATATTGGATAAAACCGAGCAAAACACAGTCTGTTTTACTTGCCATGCCGAACAAAAAGCGCAAAGTTTTTTACGCTCCCGGCATCCGTTCCGGGAAGCCAAAATGGTCTGCACCGATTGCCATAATCCGCACGGCAGTACCAGTGAATTTCTTTTGATTGCCAACACGATCACTGAAACCTGCTATTCCTGTCATCCCGAGAAACGAGGCCCGTTCCTTTGGGAACATCCGCCTGCCCAGGAAAATTGCGCACTGTGCCATAATCCGCACGGAGCAACCCAGGACCGGCTGTTAAAGGTCAGAGCGCCCTATTTATGCCAGCAATGCCATTCCGATGCATTCCATCCCAGTACCTTGTATGACGGAAGCGGCGTACCGCCGGCAGGCGCGCAAAGCCGGTTATTGGCGGAAAGCTGTCTAAACTGCCACTATTTCATTCACGGTTCCAATCATCCGGCGGGAGCCGCATTTGACCGTTAGTAGATAATGAATCGAGAGGTTTGTTTTATGACTAAAATGTTTTCTCCTGTTTTATTGCTGTCCGGCATTTGCCTGGCAAGTGTTTGTTATGCCGAAGAAGAAAGCATGGACTTTAGCCTGGACGCAACACCCGCGTTACAGCCGCCACAGGCTGCCAAGCCTGTCTACACCAGCGAAATAGAACTCGGCGGCGGCTACAATACTGAAGATTCATTCAAATTCGGCGAATATTCCGGGTTGTATAATCGCGGCGGTTTTGTCATCGGCAATTTACACATTCAACATCGCGCTGATTTTGACAGCGATTCGACCGAGTATTGGGAACTGGATGGCCGCAATCTGGGCTTAAATTCCAGGTCGCTGTTCGGTGAATACGGTCAGCAGGGCAAAGGCAAATTGTTCTTCGGCTACGATCAAACGCCTCATTATCGTTGGGATGATGCCAGAACGCCGTTCATCACCGGTAGTGAAACGCTCAATTTGCCTCTCGGCTGGGTTCCCGGGACAACAACCGACGCGATGACAAATCTAAATGAAAACCTGCATCCGATCGGTATTGCGACGGAAAGAAAAAAATACACGATAGGCTCAGAATGGCAATTCAATCCGCAGTGGATCGCAAAAGTAAATTATTATCACGAAAAAAAAGATGGGTACGATATTACCTCCGGTATATTCGGTACCACCGGAGGCAATCCACTGGCGGCAATTTTACCGAGGCAGGTCAACTATAATACTAACGATGTCAATGTGGAATTAGGTTACAATAACCTCAAATCCCAAGTAGCCGTGCGTTACCATTTGTCGCTGTTCGATAATCTCGATTCGTTAACCTGGCAAAATCCCTACGGCTTAAGACCACCGTTACTGACCGCTTATCCTGACCAGGGCCGAATCGGGTTGGCTCCGGATAATCAGGCTCACCAGATAAGTTTGGACTTTGCCCACCGCTTTGACGGCACAACACGCTTAAGCGGAAATTTTTCCTACGGCTGGATGCTGCAGGATCAGGATTATCTGCCTTACACCGTCAATCCCAATCTCAATGTTGCCATTCCGCCGCCCAGAAACAGTCCCGATGCACAAGTTAACAACGTACACGGCAATCTGACATTTACCGCCAAGCCGTTGCCCAAAACCGACATCAAAGCACGCTATACGTATACCGAGCGTGACAATCAAACACCTATAACAACCTATACCATTCTACGCAACGATTCTGAAAACCAGGACACCGATCCGGACAGCGATGTAAAGCGTAACAATCTGCCGTACGGATACCGCAAGCATAAAACCCAATTCGATATCGGCTATCGCTTATTGACCACCACCAAACTCACCGCCGGCTATGACTTTGAACGCTTTGAACGTGATTATGCCGAAGTGGCAAATACTAACGAGCACACCGGCCGCATCAAAGTGACGTCCAGTCCCTACAGTTTCATGAGTTCCCGGCTGGAGTATGCGCATGCGATACGCAACGGTTCGGATTATCAGGACAACCTGTTATTTGTCGACAGCCACACGCAGGCTTATTTGGATACCCTGTCGGCCGACCAGCAGTTCTCCAATAACCCGTTGCTGCGGAAGTTTCAGTATTCCGACCGGGTTCGCGACAAAGTCACTGGCGGTTTGACGTTGCTGCCGACTGACAAAATAACATTGGGATTATCCGGCCACTATATCCATGATAATTACGATGCCATATTCGGATTAAGCGAACAAACCAGAATAAGCGGGACTTTCGATATTAATTACGCACTGAGTAAAAACGTGGATTTACATGGTTTTTACACTCAGGAATATTTTTTGTCCCGGCAAAACGGCTTTGCCAGACGTAGCGCTGAACAGGCTTTGCCGCCATTGGACCCGGACAGATTCTGGTGGGTGGATAATGAAGACAACGTATATACCGCCGGCGGCGGATTAGATTGGATAGCTATCGAGGACCGGCTGGATTTCGGCCTGGACTATATATTTTCAAGAGCGGTAACCGACATCGATCCGACTAACAATGCTGCTGATGCCGTTGCCTTACCGAACATCACGACAACACTTCACGCACTCAATCTACGTGGTGATTACCATTTGCGGGAAGACTTGCGCTTGCGTTTCAGTTATCATTTCGAAATGTATCGGACCAAAGATTTTGCCAGAGACGGCGTGCTGCCTGACACCATCGCCCAGGTAATCAGTTTGGGAAGCACGTCGCCCGATTATACTGCCCATGTCTTCGGTCTCAGTATGCTTTACAATTTTTAATCGGCGCCATGCAATACCAAGCAGCGGATTCAACATGACGCAAACCAAGACCCTGACATTAGTACACTGCGCAAGGCCGGCGTTTCTGCTGCTCACACCCTGCTGCTTATCCATCGCCGTGGCTTTTGCGATAGCCGAAGGCATCGAACTTGATCCCGTCAACTTGATTTTGATTTTTATTGGCGCCCTGTCGGCCCATGTTAGCGTCAACATGCTGAACGAATATCATGATTATCAATCGGGCCTGGACTTGCACACGCGGCGTACTCCCTTCAGCGGCGGCAGCGGAGCGCTGCCGGCCTATCCGGATGCGGCGCACGCGGTATTGTATAGCGGCTTGTGGTGCCTGCTGCTTACCGTGCTGATTGGTCTGTATTTTCTGTGGCAGTCCGGCTGGGGTCTGCTACCGATCGGTTCAACCGGCGTGTTGCTGGTTTACTTCTACAGCCCCCAAATTACCCGGCAACCTTTCCTTTGCCTGCTGGCTCCCGGTGTGGGATTCGGGCCGTTGATGATTATTGGCGCTTATTACCTGATCAGTGGTCGTTACCAGCCGGCGGTAACGATATCATCCTCAATCATGCTATTCGTAGCGAGTAATTTGCTGCTATTAAACCAATTTCCGGATTTGGAAGCGGATCGGGAAGCGGGACGATTGCATTTGCCTATCTTGATCGGCAGAAAACATGCGGCGCTGGTTTACGTTGCATTTTTAATAATTGCATACGCTCTGCTACTTCTAACGGTTTATTTCAAGCTGCTGCCGGTTTACAGCCTCTTGGGGCTGTTTACAGCCCTTTTGGGCCTGCCTGCCGCCGTATTTGTGCTCAAATACCATGACGATATGACTCGTTTAATGCCGGCATTGGCGCTCAACGTGATTTTGTCGCTGACTCTGCCGCTGTTAATTTCACTCGGCCTGATTTGGCAAAGACTGCTATAGCCATGAATTATCAAGACATACCTGAGTCCAACCAGCCGTCACATCGGGTACCACTGTCACCCAAGCAGCCCTACAAATGAAGTAATTTCAAGGCCATCAGCGATAAACCTGATTTGTATTGAGATAGCGTATAGTGGCGGTTTTCTTTTATTCCCTTATAATCTGCCTGATAATAAAAATGATAAAACTACCGGGAGGAGAAATTTTGCAGGAATTGATGACGGTTCAGGAAGTTGCTGAATATTTACGTATCAAAGAGCGTAAAGTTTATGATTTGCTCGCGCAAAAGCGTATACCCTGCACCCGTGTGACCGGAAAATGGTTGTTTCCCCGACTTCAAATCGACCGTTGGCTGGCACAAAACAGCGAAATACAGCAAGAAGTCCTTGCTGAAAAATTACTTCCCCCGTTACTGGTGGGTAGTCACGACTTATTGCTGGAATGGTCATTACGGGAAAGCAATTTCCCTTTTGCGATACAAACCACAGGCAGCTCGGAAGGACTGGCGCGGTTTATCAGCGAAGAGGCTATGGTGTGCGGCTTGCATATTTTGGATCCCGACAGCAATCAATTCAATATTCCGATTATTCAAAAACAATTGCAAAAACAGCCGGTCGTTGTCATTGAGTGGGCGCGCCGGCAGCAAGGTATTTTAGTAGCCGCCGGAAATCCCTTAGAGATTCGTAAAATCAGCGACTTAAACAATCGAAAAATAAAAATTATCGATCGCCAAGCCGGCGCAGGCAGTAATATATTGCTTGAAGCTTTACTACAACGTGACAAGCTAAGTAAACAGGAAATGGTTATTTTAGAGCAGCCTGCTCGCAGCGAAATCGACATCGGAGCAGCTGTCGCCAACGGCAAGGCGGATGCCGGCGTTGCGATTGAAGCGGTCGCCCGGCAATTTCAGCTCGGTTTCATTCCGCTGCTTTATGAAAATTTCGACTTGGTCATTCATCATCGCCATTATTTCGATGAACCGTTCCAACGGCTGCTTAACTTCACCAAGCAACCGCAATTTCTGGAAAAGGCGGAAGAATTGGGCGGATACGATGTTTCGCATGTAGGTCAGGTCCGCTACAACTGTTTATAAAAACGATCACGATTCGCTGCTAGTCTACTGCCGATGGCTTCACTATCACATACTACCATTAACTTTTCAGGACCCTACCCCACCCCGCAGAACACGAACGCTTCGCCGAAGCGGTGCGCTGCTTCTCAGCTGCTTTAGTCCTATGCCTGCGTTGCCAGCCACCTTTCGAATATAGATACAGCCCCACCTCAAACCGATATGTACTTTTGTTACATATCGCTCATTCTGTTGTTTGAATGTCGTATTTATTACCAGGAAAAGACTGATTTAATCACATAAAAATCAAAAACTTATAGTTGGCCTATAAGTTGCTTATGAACAATTGTGCCGCACTTTGGAGCAGTGTAGAAGACTGTTTGTGTCCGGCAAACAAAGCGTTTTCAATAGGGCATAACGGTTTGCTGGAAAAGTTTTACCAATGCTGTCGGAAAACCGCACGGGTAAATGCACGCTCGGCGTTATAAGGTAGCACTACAAAACGGGTGCATCAATTGATTCAATGCACGAATGACGGGACTAAAAATTTCCATGTCAGGTATCCAAGCGGCAACCGTTATATAGTACTACAAATAGCGAAAATAAATGCTTAACACCAGGCGTATGACAATTTAGCGCTGCCGGATGAAATAGCTCAAAACGCGCATCTACGAGGTACAGGTACCGGAGATCGAAATGAAAAAATCGTTAAATCAACTGCAGGGAAAACCGCAACTGCTAAGCGGAGGCAGAAAATATGACCATCTTGAACTGCTGGAACGCATCGACGCGAGCGGTTCGATCAGAGCCGCCGCCAACACGCTGGGCATGAGTTACAAGGCGGCTTGGGATGCGGTCGAGGCGATCAACAATCTCGCCGACCAGCCGTTGGTAGAGCGCCGGGTAGGCGGACGTAACGGCGGCGGGGCGGTATTGACCGCCAGCGGTAGGCGGTTAGTAGCCGTTTATCGCCGGCTGGACAAGGAGCGGGAAAGGGTTCTGGCCCATCTCAACCGGGTCATGGAGGATTTTGAACAATATTACAAAATTATCAGGAGATTCGACATGAATACCAGTGCACGCAATCAATTTCTCGGCAAAGTGAAATCGATCAAGCGCGGCCCGGTCGTTGCGGAAGTGGCTTTAGACATCGGCGGCGGTGATGCTTTGGTCGCCGGCATCACCAACGACAGCCTAGAACATTTGGAACTGGCAGAAGGCAAAGAAGCCTATGCCCTGATAAAGGCTTCCTGGATCATTATCACCACCGATGACAACTTGAAAGTCAGCACCCGAAACCGCCTCTGCGGCGTAGTGGCACGTTGCCAGGAAGGTGCGGTCAATGCCGAAGTGATTATCGAACTTCCCGGCGGCAAAACATTGACCGCGATAGTCACCAACGAAAGCTGCCACGCGCTGGATCTGAAACAAGGCATGCGTGTTTGTGCGCTGATTAAAGCTTCGCACATTATTCTGGCCGTCGCCTCGTAACTTCAAGTAAACACAACAATTCGGAGTTATACAATGAAACGAAGAACAACCCTGTATGCCGCCATCATGATGTGCATGGCATTGACCGCCGTTCACGCCGAAACGGCCAGTGTCGCCGTGGCGGCCAACTTCACTGCGCCAATGCAAGTCATTGCGGCGAAGTTCGAAAAAGAGACTGGCCATAAAATTGAATTGGCCTTTGGTTCCTCCGGCAAGTTCTTCGCCCAAATCAAGAACGGCGCCCCATTCCAGGTATTTCTTTCCGCCGATGACAAAAAGCCTAAGAAATTGGAAGAAGAAGGCTTGACCGTACCCGACAGCCGCTTTACCTATGCACTCGGAACCCTCGTGCTATGGTCAGCCAAACCCGACTACGTGCATACTGCTGATGCTGAACAGCTTTTGCGACAGGCAGCATTTGAACACTTGGCACTGGCCAGCCCTAAACTGGCGCCCTACGGCGCCGCTGCGGTGGATACGATGCAAAGCCTGGGTTTGCTGGATGCGCTGCAGCCGAAATTTGTTTTGGGTGAAAACGTCTCCCAAACTTACCAGTTCATCGCTACCGGCAATGCCCAACTGGGTTTTGTGGCGTTATCCCAAGTCATCAAGGACGGCAAGATAGCGGAAGGGTCGGGATGGATTGTACCGGCCGATTTACACAGCCCGATTCGCCAGGATGCCGTGTTGTTGGCAATAGGCAGAGACAATAGCGCGGCACAGGCACTGATGGATTACCTGAAATCCACACAGGCTGCCGCCATCATTCAATCCTACGGCTACCGGCTGTAATTATTAGCGAGAAAACCGATGTTCAGCGAAGCCAATCTCATAGCTATTTTGTTGACCCTGAAACTGGCGATTATTGTCACCGCACTGCTGTTGCTTGTCGGAACACCGATCGCCTGGTGGCTGGCACGCACCCGATCAAGACTAAAGGGGGCCATCGGGGCGATTGTTGCATTGCCGATTGTGCTGCCGCCGTCGGTAATGGGCTTTTATTTATTGCTCGCTATGGGGCCGGACGGCCCCGTGGGACGGCTAACCCAAACACTGGGATTAGGCACATTACCCTTTACTTTTTCCGGTTTGGTGGTGGCTTCGGTGTTTTATTCGCTGCCTTTCGTGGTGCAACCGATTCAGAACGCTTTCGAATCCATCGGTGAATGGCCCTTGGAAACCGCCGCCACCTTGCGCGCCGGGCCCTGGGACCGTTTCTTCAGCGTCGCCATACCCCTGGCGCTGCCGGGATTTCTCACCGGCACGGTCTTGGGTTTTGCCCATACCGTCGGCGAGTTCGGCGTCGTATTGATGATCGGCGGTAATATTCCCGGCGCGACCCGCGTAGTTTCCGTGCAGATTTACGACTATGTGGAAGCGCTGGAATATAGCGACGCCCACCTGTTGGCCGCAATCATGTTGATCTTCTCTTTTCTGGTGTTGCTGGTTTTATATACGCTCAATCCGAATAAAAGGCATGCCAAGACGTAAACCCGGCAGCAGGATCGATTTATCCACAATGCTATGTCTCTATTTATGATAAACAATAAGGAAATTTAATGATTCGTAACCTACTCCTGTGTTTTACCGCGTCGCTATCGCTTATTCATGTAGCGGCACAGGCTGGAGACACCAAAGCAACACCCTGGAACATCCACGACGCAATCGGACTTCCGGCATGGTTAACGTTTTCGGTGCAGCATCGCACCCGTTACGAAACGCTGGACAATACCTTTAAGAAAAATGCCAATGGCGGCGATCAGGTCATCGCGTTCAGAACCCAGGTGTTTCTCGAAGCGGTTTATCAACAGTTCCGCATCGGCGCCGAATTTATCGACTCGCAGGTTGCTCTGGATGATAGCGGTACCCCGATGAACACCTCGCTGGTGAATGAAACCGCATTATTGCAAGCTTATCTGGCTTGGCGGACCCATGATTTTTTCGGTTCCGGTTTGGATGCCGAGATCAAATTCGGACGCCAAACTATGGATATCGGCAGCCGCCGGCTGGTCGCCAGAAACCGTTATCGCAATACAATCAATAATTTTAACGGTATCGACTTCATCGTCCAGGGAGGAAACCATTGGCAATGGCGCAATTTCGTCGTTTTACCGGTTTCACGCCTGCCCAACGACTCATTGTCACTGCACAACGGTGATGTCGAATTCGATGAAGAAAATTTCAATACCCTTTTTGCCGGTTCCTTTTTCAGCATCAGCCAATTACCGTTTAAAAGCACCGGCGAACTGTATTTTTTCCAGTTGAGCGAAGCGGATACCACGAATACCCCGAGCAAAAACCGCAATTTATCGACACCAGGGTTGCGCTGGTACCGGGAACCGAAAACCAATCAATTCGATTTCGAACTGGAAACGGCGTTACAGACCGGCACATCACACACCAGTACGGCCAGTACTACCAAGCTGGATCATTTCGCCTATTTCGGTCATGCTGCAGTCGGCTATACATTTAATCAGCCCTGGACACCCCGGTTGCTGCTGCAATATGATTATGCCAGCGGCGACAGTGATCCCGATGACGTAAAAAACGGACGTTTCGAAACGTTGTACGGCGCAAGACGTTTTGAGTTCGGACCGACCAGTATCTGGGGAGCGTTTGCCCGCGCCAATATCAATACGCCGGGGATCCGCGTGCAGTTCAAACCGATGCCGAATCTGACCGGTTTTATCGCCCACCGCGCTTTCTGGCTGGCCGAAAAACGCGATACTTGGGTGGGATCCAACTTGCGCGATATTACCGGCCAATCGGGCAGTTATATCGGACAGCAGCTTGAAGCGCGCCTGCGCTGGAAAGTAGCGCCCCAATTGATGACACTGGAAACCGGCTGGGCGCATTTGTTCAAAGGGCGTTTCGCAAAAAATGCACCCGGCTCACCGGCCAATAAAGACGACTCGGATTATTTCTATGTACAAACAACTTTGTCATTTTGACGACAAGCCATCGCCTGCAGCTGATGGAAATTCCGGGAGCATAACCCGGTCGCGGCGGGAAAAAACTGGTATCATTCCGCCAACACCGGCAACGATACATAACGGCATGGCGGCAGACGATATTAATGTTTGTTTCAAATTGGATTACCCCGAGTTTACTCTGGACGTGGATTTATCTCTGCCGCACCGGGGAGTAAGCGCTTTGTTCGGCCACTCGGGTTCAGGTAAAACCACGCTGCTGCGTTGTATCGCCGGCCTGGAACGTCCGGCCGGACGGCTTTCGGTAAACGGCGAAACATGGCAGGGGGCTGACGTGTTTCTTGACACTCACAAGCGGCCATTGGGTTATGTCTTCCAGGAAGCCAATTTATTCCCGCATTTAAGTGTATTGGGTAATCTGAAATACGGTATGAAACGTGAGTCCGGCAGCAATAGCCGCTTCCCGCTGCAGCAAGCCATTGACTTGCTGGGTATCGGCCACCTGCTGAAACGCAGGCCGGACAAATTGTCCGGGGGCGAACGCCAACGGGTGGCAATCGCCCGTGCGCTAGCGGTCAACCCGCGCATATTGCTCATGGATGAACCGTTGGCGGCACTCGATCTGGCCCGTAAGCGGGAAATACTGCCCTTCCTGGAAAAATTACGTGACGAACTGGAAATTCCCTTACTGTATGTCACTCATTCCCCCGACGAAGTAGCGCGGCTGGCCGACCATCTGGTTGTCATGTCCGACGGCAAAGCCGTAGCCAGCGGCCCGCTTCACGACATGCTGGCGCGCCTGGACCTGCCTATTCGCCTGGGTGAGGAAACCGGCGTAGTACTGGAGGCGCGTATCGCGGAACGGGATTATCGGTGGAAGCTGAGCCGCGCCGAATTTTCCGGCGGCAGTCTTTGGATGAGAGATATGGGATTTAAACGGGGAGACACAGTCCGCCTACGGGTACTGGCCCGCGATGTCAGTCTGGTCTTGGAACCTGTCGACACAAGCAGCATTTTGAATTGGTTGCCGGCCGTGGTCAACGAATTGGGGGATGGCGAACATCCGGCAGTAAAAGTGGCGAAATTGCAGATCGGCGAATCATTTCTGCTTTGCCGGTTGACGGCCCGTTCGGTGCAAACACTGCAACTCGAAACCGGCAAGCCGGTTTGGGCACAAATCAAGTCCGTCGCAATCATCGAATAGTCCGGTTGTACCCGCTGCACATCAATACTTTCAGACGCAAATGCGGCTATTGGAAAACCGAAATGTAGCCCTGATTATCCGGCAATACCTCAGTAGTAAATGGCCGGCGGCTGCGTCAAAATCAAATTGTTGCTGATTTTACAAATGCGCTAACGGCAAAACCGTTTTATCCACCGCTTTGCGTAATACGAAACTGGATTGCACGCCACTGACACCGTCGATGCAAGTCAGCTTGCCCAGCAGAAATTCTTGATACGCCTCCATATCCTGCACAATCACTTTCAGCAGATAATCGGCAGCCTGGCCGGTGATCAGGTAACATTCCAACACTTCCGGCCAAAGTTTGATGTTGGCTTCGAAATTTTCGAAGCGCTCCGGCGTGTGTTTGTCCATGCTGACTTGTACCATGGCTATCAGCTTCAAACCCAGTTTGCCCTGGTTCAGCAAAGTCACGTGCCGATCGATATACCCCTCATCTTCCAATAGTTTCACACGCCTCGAACAGGGCGAAGGAGACAGGCCGATCTTATCGGCCAGTTCCAGATTGGAAATGCGGGCATTATGCTGCATTTCGTCGAGAATACGTTTATCCGTTCTATCCGTCTTCATATTAAATATTTTTATTAATTTGAAATAAATTAGTATATAAATAACATTCAATTGGAAATAGTAGATTATTATCGCAAATATATTAATTTATTCGGCAACAATAGCAAACATTCGCTAACTGATTTTTTCTATACTGTTTCTTCCTGTAACGGCAATCAATAAGGCGAGAAGCAGCTATGAGCACGATTCGACAAGCGACATATGACCACCGAAAATATCAACCGTTTCCGGTCGCCGCCCTTTCCCAACGGCAATGGCCGGACCGGCAAATTGAACAGGCGCCTATGTGGTGCAGCGAGGATTTGCGCGACGGCAATCAGGCGCTGATAACGCCGTTATCGGTTAATCAAAAAAAGGATTTCTTCAAGCTACTGGTCGACATCGGCTTTAAAGAAATTGTGGTCGGCTTCCCATCCGCTTCGCAAACCGATTTCGATTTTGTCCGGACGCTGATTGATCAAGCGCTGATACCCGATGATGTCACCATTTCGGTCTTGACGCC
The DNA here is from genome assembly GCA_050303615.1 of Methylococcaceae bacterium. GTDB lineage: Bacteria > Pseudomonadota > Gammaproteobacteria > Methylococcales > Methylomonadaceae > CAZDXJ01. Next base: position 57,955 of record JBNLCC010000167.1, read on the forward strand.
GGCGCGTGAAGCGTTGATCGAGCGTAGTTTCGAAGCATTGACAGGCGCAAAACGGGCAATTGTGCACTTATACAATTCCACATCAATCGTTCAGCGCGAACGGGTGTTCAAACTCGGAAAAGACGCAGTCGTCAAACTTGCCGTCAGCGGTGCGGCAATTATCCGGCGTTGCGCTGCCAGGCAACCGCAAACGGAATGGCGCTTCGAATATTCGCCGGAAAGTTTTACCGCCACCGAACCGGCTTACGCATTGGAAATTTGCAACGCCGTCAGCGCGGTCTGGCAACCGACCGTCGAGCAACCGGTGATTATTAATTTACCTGCGACAGTGGAAAACAGCACGCCGAATGTTTACGCCGACCGCATCGAATGGTTCAGCGCCAATATCAATCATCGAGACGCAGTCATTTTGAGCGTACATACCCACAATGACCGCGGCTGTGCCGTGGCTGCTGCAGAGTTGGCTTTGCTGGCCGGCGCGCAACGAGTGGAAGGCACCTTGCTGGGCAACGGTGAACGCACCGGGAATGCCGATTTGCTGGTGATGGCGATGAACCTCTATAGCCAGGGCATCGCTCCCGGACTGGATTTCTCGGCCATGCCAGAGATTGTCCAGACGGTCAGCGGATTTAACCACATTTCTGTGCATCCGCGGCATCCTTACGCCGGTGATTTGGTGTTTACCGCCTTTTCCGGCAGCCATCAGGACGCAATTAAGAAATGCCTGGCGGCGCACCGGCCGGAGGAAACCTGGAATGTGCCTTACCTGCCGGTCGACCCGGCAGATATCGGACGTAGCTATCAGCAGGTAGTGCGCATCAACAGCCAATCGGGTAAAGGTGGTGTGGCCTATATTGTAGAACAGGAACTGGGTCTGCAATTGCCGCGTTGGCTGCAAATCGATCTCAGTTGCCAAATAAAGCAACTGACTGAAACCGAAGTTCGTGAAATCTCGCCAGCAGAACTGGTCGCGTTCTTTAATGCGAACTATTGGGAAAGGCAGGCCAACTATCAATTGCTGCATTTCAGGATCGACCGTAACCGCCTGGACGTTTTGCAGGCACGACTTGCCGGGCCGGACGGCGAGTTTACCCTAACCGGCAGCGGAAAAGGCGCACTGGCCGCATTTATCGATGCGCTGCAAAGCCATTTCAACAGCCACATCGAAATCGCAAACTATGATGAACATGCGTTATCACCCGGCACCGAAGCCAATGCCGTTTGCTTTATCCGGGTCCGCCAAAACGGTGTGCTGCGAACCGGAATTGCCTGTCACAGCGATATCGTCAGTGCCTCTTTAAATGCGGTATTGCAGGCAATTTCAGGATGCCCCGTGATATAGCATAGTGGCGTAATATTAAAAAATCCGTGAATAATATCGGGCGAAATGCAGCTATCGCTTCAACACTCAAAACCCGTAGCCGAGTTATCATTTTTACCCATCGGCTACGCGGCGTTGACTAATAGAGTGCCGTGGCTAAGGCATATTTAGCCGATAAAACAATTTATTACTCCGAATAGCCGGGGGTTAGCTACCAACTAACCTTCCGCTTTTCTTACACCACCCGGCAGTTCGCCGCACTTATTTTGGCTTTAGCCTGCCATTTACTTGCAGTGTAAATTCAAGAAGTTAATCAACGTGGCAGCTTCCGGCGCGTTATTCGTTCGATTTACAAATCCCGTTTGAAGAAGCAACGTCGCTTCCCCCCTTTTGTTATAGGCAATATCACTTTCTTGCGGGCCGCCAATCGAACCTCCCTCTTCAATAATTTCACCCGCACTTGCTGCATCAATCAAATCAAATACAGGGCCATATAGTGAAATTCTTGACATAATTTTACTTTCAATTTCACCTGCTTGTTTTTTTATTACAATCTTGTGGCGATAAATCATGCATTCGGTACTGTAATGATACGGCGGAGCAACCGACCCACTCGTTTTGGTTTGTGTTAGGAGCGGCTTTGCGAAAGTAGAACCGGGAAATAATATTCCGATCATAGTCACAGCTAATAAAAACAAAGGTTTATCTTTCATTTCATGACTCCCTTTCTTTGACGTTAGTAATAAAAAGATACCACAAATATTCCTCTATAGCCGACTTATTGAGTCCTTGCTCGGCAATAACTTCACTATGACATAGACTGCAAATGGCACTTTGCCGCTTTAGTAGGTAGCCTACTAATAATTCACAAAACCCGATTATGTTCAGCATAACCGCCTCCGTTTAGGTATTAAGCCCCCGGCCCCTATCCCGGCTGCTCAAACGTAGAGCCGGATGGTCATGGCTCGGAACTAAGCACAAACGGCACATCCCGACATGGCGAGTTGACCGGTTCAGAGCAGCAGGGCGGCGCCGTTAACCGTGAGGTTTTCAACTGACATGCCTTTCCGGCCACTTTCATCTTTTAAACTGACAGCACAGACATCTTTTTATAGCCAATCTCGTATTCAACATAATAATCGAATATACTTGTCTGTAAGCGTTGTTTTTTTGACACATCTTATTCCCCAGTTTTTTTCTGAATTGTTTTTCAACCGGTTGTAGTTTATGGATGGGAACTAACTGTTGAATAGCCGATAATGACATAAAGTCCAGCTAAAATAGCCGGGCCTTTGATACTAAGCAGGAGGTTTTTTATGGCTACCGCAAAAGAGTCCGTACAACAAACGCTGGATCATCTTCCCGGCCAGGCAAGTTGGGATGACATCATGTATGAGCTGAATGTAAAGCAAAAGATTGAGAAAGGTTTGAAGGCCGCTAAAGAGGGCCGTACCGTCTCCCACAAAGAAGCAAAACAGCGATTGCTCGGCAATGCTGATTGAATGGACCAACCCCGCACTCGAAGACTTGGAGATCATTCGCGATTACATCGCCAAGGATTAGTCATACTACGCCCGCACTTTTCTTGAGCGCATCTTCGATACCGCAGAAAAGCTTGAGGATTTTCCCGAGATCGGACGTCCCGTCCCGAAAGCCGAAGGAAGGAACGATATCCGCGAACTGATCTATCAGGGTTAACTCATCTACCTGCTGTTAACAGACCGGGTTCAAGTGTCGGCTGTGATGCATGGCTGTCGGAACCTAGAGGGCCAAGAGGTCAAACCCTGGGATTAAATGCAATTCTTCCTGAGAGAAAACTGATAAATACTTCGATACAGCACCGCAAAATATCGATGTAAAAACGGAAGCCAAAAACAATAAGTAGTCGACTTTATTCATCATATTCCGGTAAACCTATCCTGGTCGCCGTAACTGGCGATTTCCTGATCGTTGACGTGGGTTAGGTTGGGGTTGCCGTCGTAGGTGTCGTTGATGGTTTGGTCCGCTTGAAAGGTTGAACGGTACGATTGGACCGATAAACAGGAGTTCTGTCAGTTACTCGAATATAAGGATAATGTAGATATATCGGCAACATTAGCCGAATGGAAAGCTTTTTATAATTTTCATTGCCCTCATTCAGCCATGCAGGAAAAAAGCCTTACGAAATGTTAAAAAGCAAATTCAGCTTGTAACATTAGAGCGTCGGTCTAGGTTCTGAGCGGCACAATTTATACCATCAATCCCTAGCTTGCCGCAAATGCGTCGTTTTTTGGCGTGTTCAGCTAAGCATCCCGCGCTGCGAAGTCGTTTTCAACCAGATCCATGTATCAGGGGAAATTGGACAGCAATTCGCCACGCCAGATGATTTCGTCGTCTTCACCGATTTCGAATAAAAAGGCATCGATCATGGAAGCCCGCAGGCTTCCGTCAGAAAGTCTAAACCTCGTTTTCCCGTTTATTATGATACGTACCTTCATAATAAAACCAATTATTGAAACTTACCTAATTGTGTCTTATCAAACCCGGATAATCCACCTAGCTAAACCAATGAATTTGCCCCGACCAATCACTCGAAGAATTCATTGTATCAATTCAACGACCCTTAGTGATGACAATCAAATTTTTAATGGAGTCACCATTAAATTCGGTAATTGGAGGTACCAATACTCTTTCAAACTCTGGGTACCTAGCAGCGGACTGGACATCAATTAGATATTGCTTAATATCGGTCTTTGGCTCACCACCCACATGAATAATCTCATCACGCTCTTTCTCGAAAAAATTATTGAAATGGGATAATATGACAACCCTTGGCTTCAACCACTCAATATGCTCTTTAGGATAGCTATCAGCTTCATTTGGAAGTGCTGCTGTACCAAGAAGGACATCGACTGGATCATTATTTGGTGGTAACCCGTTAGGATACTTAAGCAAAGGCATGGGAGAGATAAGCAGTGCAACAAAACTGACTTTATCATCTTCTTTATCATATCTTAAACGAAAAAGATATGAGTGCACTTCACCAGTCTTGTAATCCCAGAATTTTGGTAGCGAGGTCAAAGGTTCAGTTGTTTTCCCATCCAAAAGCACTTTACTAAACGACCAGCCAGGAACAATCTCGGAAGTATAATTCAGATGTGGTGAGTGCGTTGATTCAAGTGCCATGTATTCAATCGAGTAGCCTTCTTCACTTTTCTCTTTTGACAGCTCTATTTTTATCCACTTGCCAGGTGTCTGATCATCAACAATATTTAGCCGACGATCAAGCGCTGGATTACCAAATCCCATTAGAATATTTTTTGTGGATCGACTACCGAAAAGTGGTACTGGTTGCCAACTTGGGATTTGTAACATCGCGGTATGTGCATCAAGCAGATGATCGCTATGTGAGTGACTAATAAATATGGCATCAGGTGGCTGCTTGATCTGGCCCAACGTTCTTTCCACTTCACGGATATCGGAATGTGCATTTTTCAAGTTTTCCAAACCCGAAGTCACAAAAGGATCGGTAAGAATCCCGACTTTACCGAGTTGAATGTAATAACACGTTGTACCGAACCAATAGATTTGCAATTTATCCGGATTGCTGTCAAATGTTTTTGCAGGAGAAGGCTTTACTTCCAACAACATACCTGAAATAACCGGCATTCTCAGGTTATAGCGTTCATTTTGACAACCAGTCAGAATGAATAATATCGTTATGATAAAGAGAGCTCTGCTCAACTGCTGACAAGCTTTATCACCGCTCGCGCTCTGTAACTCAAGTATGGCACACTCCTCTCGGCTTTGGCGAAGAAGTATCCTAACGGGTTCCGATTTTTGTGTGAAGGTGTACATATCAATCTCCTTTCGTTCGATTAACAAAGAGCCTAACGCTCGGCTAAGTGGCTGGCAAAGTAGCGCAGCGAATTTGCCAGTCCATCTTCAGCCTCTGGTTATGTGCACTACAGACAGGCATAGCAGCATCAAAAAAACAGTCTGTCTTTAACCCCGGAAGGTGTTTTCATTGAGTGTCAGACATGGTGTTTGTCACAAATTGTTTAGGAAACTCTTAACGATTTAAACTATCTTTTATTCTTTGCATTTGAAAGAATTAGAGTCCGTCCCGTAACAATGCGAAAAATCAATTCGATAAAGAAAGCAGCTCCTATCATTACGAGCAGAAACCATAACTGGTTGGGCGAGTGATTTCCAATCCACCAGATCAAAGTCCCTAATGCACCAAGGCAAAGTCCGGCACCGATTAACGATAACAAATTATTGCTCTGCGTGTCTTTTGCCAGTGCAATATTGGCGCAATTGACCGCTGCAAAAATCAAGAGGAAACCCGCACTGCCCATCATCGACATGCTGGAAAGGTCGACTAGATTGGCGACGAGTAAGGTTATTCCTGATGTAATTAGCAGCCCCTCAATGGGTTCTCCCCATACCTTTTTTTCCAATATCTCTGGAAGTTCCCTGTCTTTTGCAATGACATAACTCAGCCGGGCAGCACCGTAAATCGTTGCGTTGATAGCCGAAGCCGTTGAGAGCATGGCTGCAACGGCAATCAAGATGAATCCTGTGTGACCAAAGGACGACCGGGCAGCCTCGGCCAGTGCATAGTCCTTGGCAAATACAATCTTGTCGATAGGCAGAGTTCCAACTGCAACCAAAGCAATAAGCACGTAGAGAACTATCACGCAAATAACACTTGAATAGAAAGCGCGAGGCAATATTTTAGGTGCGTCACGCACATCCTGCGCGGTATTGGCAATCAACTCGAATCCCTCATAGGCAAGAAAAATAATCATCCCCCCCGCAATAAGATCCAGCGGCGATGACCATGCCGACGGCGCAAGCCTGGTGCTGTCAACGTTCCAGATACCAACTACGATAAAAAGAAAAAGTATCACCAATTTGAGAAGAACTATCCAGTCTTCGACCTCGCCAATCAATTTAGCGTTTAAAAGGTTTAGCACGGTAATGGAGATGATACTGCCCGTAATCAGAATGTGTTTCCAAAGCAGCTGTGAGTCTGCTGGGAAGAATGATGCTCCATAGCTTCCGAATGCATAGGCATACACCGAGAGCATGACAATGTAGCTTATCCAGAGCAAAATGTTTGCGCTCCCTGTCAGCAGTCCTGGACCAAATGCCCGATCAAGGAATGCGACTGTTCCTCCCTGACTCGGACATGCAACAGAGAGCTTTACGTAGGAATAAGAAGTAACTAGGGCAACGATACCAGCAATCATAAAGGCTACTGGTGCTCCACCATTGGCTAGTTCCACTGACAAGCCAAGAACAGCAAAGATCCCGCCGCCAACCATACCGCCGACACCTATTGCTGTTACTTCCCAATAGCTGAGGTTATCTTTTCTAGACTTGTTCATATCAGTTCAGTCGTTGTTATTTTCTCACTTCACAGCACGAAACAAGTTATTATCTAGATCTGGATATCTTACCTATGTCCTCTCTCAATTGACAAGCATTACCCGTCAACTCCTGTTTTTCGGGCGAGTAGCTAGCAAATAATTTCGACTATAAGTTCGCGTTCGCCCACTGGTTTACATATGGCGGTTTCGTCGCCTTCATGCGTTTTGACAATGCCCTTTATGGGGGCATTAATTCCAGCAATTATCGTGTGATATCCTGGTAGAAGGATGCCGTAACGGACCTTCATTTTTAGCGGCCTTTCCCATGTCTAAAAGATAGAAAGATGTTAAAAGCCAACCGAGCATCCAATATCAACCTTGCCGCTTCGAGTATATATCGGATACGACGCCGTGTATTTTATAGTCAAGCTCCGGGCTGATCGGAATCGGTTGGGCATTTTGCTTTTTGGTGAAGAGATACTCAATCTACAAGATACTATGTTCCATGATATGGAAATGTCCCTTCAATTCAACTAATACACGCTTGCCGAGCGTGTTTTCCGGGCACGGCTCGATAAGTATGATGTCGCCGGGGTTGAGGTACGGCGCATATTGGTCATCGCTGATTAGAATTGCAAATGCAAGCGGATCGGCCTTGATTAGTGGCATGGTATCAAACTCCTGTCTGTTGTTATGATTGGAACTGAGGAAGGTTCCAATCTCATGCCAGCGAATCAGCGGTACATGAAAAACGGGTTTGATCTGGAGGCGGTCCGCCCGTTTTTCTATTTCAATATCCTGGTCTTGATTCATCCAAAAAGTTGCGTAAGCAGGGGTTTCCAGTTAGAAGCCATTCTACGGTAACCCCAGTATCCTTAAATTTCTCAACAATTATTGGCAGTTTCGAAGTATTGGGAATGGATTCTCCCTCTATCCATTTTCGTGCGCCTTTATCTGAAACGCCAAATATCTTGGCTAAAACTCCTTGCCGTCCCTTTCCTTTGGGCGGAACCCCAGCCCTGTCCTGCACAGAATTAAAGCGATCAGAAAATTCTTGTTTTTTGTCTTTAGTAACCATTGGTTCCATATTAGCTTTAAAACGAGGAACAATCAGCACGGTAGGTCTGATTAGCTCTGCGTAATCGGACGCATGTTTATTATGCTAACGATCTCACTTTACAGTGGGTTAAAAAAATCATGTCAAACTATAGGCGAGCCTTTATTCCCGGAGGAACATATTTTTTTACGGTAAACCTTCTTCAACGACATAAGAACAATTTATTGATTCGACAGATAAATTTACTACGCGATACAGTACGACAAGTGCGGACACGTCACCCTTTTCAAATCGATGCATGGGTCGTATTACCGGATCATTTACATTGTGTCTGGACGTTGCCACCTGATGACAGCAATTTTAGTCTGCGCTGGCGTTTAATAAAAAGCGGATTTTCCCGCTCCTTACCTAAAACAGAAAGGCGTTCGGAAATACGAAAAGCGGCAGGAGAAAGAGGCATATGGCAACGCCATTATAGGGAGCATGTCATCCGTGATGATTCTGATTTTCAACGCCATGTAGACTATGTTTATGTGAACCCCTTGAAGCATGGCTATGTAAAACGTGTTTCAGATTGGCCAGATTCTACTTTTCATCAATATGTCAAACAGGGAATTTATCCACTAACCTGGTGCGGCGATATCAAATGTTCAGTTGGTGGCGATGAATAGCATACGTCCGATTACGCTGAGCTAATCGGACCTACCGTGCTAAATTCAACCGCTGATAAAAAAAAGCAATTCCCGCCACGTTTATAAATCATTACCGGACAGTGCCAATAAGCTGCAAATTGATGACTCACGGCGCCTAATCCGGCCGGCTAAAAACTTACCGAGAAACCGATTTGTCCCCATACCCCGGGCATCGAGTAGCCGGCGCGGTACTCGTATTTCTGATCCAACAGGTTTTCCCCTGCGATGAATATTTCGCCTTTTTCGCCCAGCGCCGGAATCGGATAAGCTGCGCGGGCATTCAGCACGACGAAAGACCCGACCTGTTCCAGATTCAGCGCGTCGCCGGCCCGCGCCCGATTGGACGTATAGGTTTCCGATTGATACTGGACATCAACCGCCAGCCGCACCTGTTCAAACTCGCCGTTAATTCCGGCAGTGACCGCCTCTTTCGGCGTATAAGGCAGATTGTCGATACTCGGGTCCAGCATCGTTAACGCCGCGAACAAACTCCAGTCCTCGGTAATGTCCTGCCGGATCGACAATTCGAAACCACGCATCGTATACGTACCGAGATTGGTAAATTGCGGAGCCGATACCAACGGCGGAAACGCGAAAATATAGCGGTTTTTTACCCGGTCATTGAAAAAACTGACATCAATTTGCGTGCTTTCGAACGGCGAGGCTTTGAAACCTATCTCACCGTGCTCCACCTGTTCCGGCGCCAAATCCTGCCAGGAATCGCTGAGCGGCGGTATATATTTGGAAAGCGTCGCGACTTCCAATCCCGGATAATTGATGCCCCGTGAAATATTGACGTACAGCGTGAGTTTGTCGGACACCAGCGAGAGGCCGGCATGGGGGCCGATTTGTTCGCTGAATTCGCTGTGGCTGTAGTAGCGGATACCCGCCGATGGGATCAGCGTCCAGTCATCGGTAATTCGGAAACTGTGTTCCACCGCCAGATAGGGCGAGGTGAGGCTGAACGTCAGTGTTTCGTAATACCCTTGGGAAGCCGCCAAACCGATCGCGTCATGGACATCACCCGATAACCAATCGTTGTCGAGGCCGATCATCACGGTACCGCCGCTCCAAGCCGATATCCGATCCTGCCAGCGCAACCCGTAGGTATCGAAATTGGTCAGCGTATCTGTGATTCGGTTATCAAACGGCGGACTATTGGGATGATTGAACCAGTTGCCTTCGCCAGTGGTTGTATACAGCTTTAAATCGCCTTGCCAGTCGGCATACTGATGCGACGGCTTGAGCGCGACCATGCCTGCTTCGGTAGTGTATTCCGGAGCGATTGCCGGCGGCGGCACCCGGTTGTCACCCGGATCCCAAGCATCATTAATTGGTATATAAGAAATTGGTGCCAATAGTCCAGTGCTCGTTCAAATGATAATCGACCCGGACCATGACATTGCGCAACTCGCCGCCGGCATTGTCGCGATGACCGTCGGATCGGGCATAGCCTTGGGCCAGCATGAAATCGAAATCGCCGAATTTACCGGCAATGTCGGCCTGTTCACTGACCGTGGCGAACATCCCGCCGGAAATCCGTCCGTTGCCGTGCAATCCCTCATCGACGGCGTTTTTCATCGTCAAATTGATGGAACCGAAATTGTTGCCGTTAATCTGCGGCTGAGGACCTTTATACACGGTGATCGACTCCATGCCGTTCACCGGCAACAAGTCAAGCAGCGGATGTCCCCATACCCCCATGTAGAGAGGTATGCCATCAATGTAGGTTTTAATTTCACTGCCGGGGCGGCTGGCACCCATACCGCGTATAAATACACCGCCCCCTTCGTTGCCGCCGAAAGAGCCCACCGGGTTGAAACGGGTAATTTCCACGCCGGGTGTACGGCGCAATGCTGAAGCGAGATCCAGCGCATTTTGATCCCGCAGTTGCGCCTCGGTAACCACCGATGACATCGACGAAAACAAATCAAGATGATTTTCTTCGATAATCGGGCTGGCAACCACCGACAGTGGTTCCAGTTGAACAGGCTGCTCTTCCTCGGCCCCGGCCTCAGGGGTCGAAACCGACATGGCGAGTATCATATTCAAAGCCAAACGGCGTATTTCCTTCGCCGATCCGGTGTAAGTTAGGTTCATAAGCAAAATAATTCCTGTCGTTGTTGTTGGTTAACGTCGAAACCCTGGAGACCGCATTGATATCGGGTAAATTGTAGGAATTACCGCAAACCATTCCCAACCGGATTTATATGTATAACGTATTAATTTCTATGGCATAGGTAGAACATCTGAAAACTGTGTGATATGCCTCATTTTCCAAAGAATAGATGGGTTATATACCATAGTTTTTTCAGTAGCCGCGTTAATCCCCTGACATCAAACCGGTAAAAACCGGATCATTTCCGGAAAATACAATGATGGTGCGATTTATGCTGGATAATGGTTTTGATTGAGACAGAACGATTTCCCGGAAAATGCCGCCCATTGTCATCAAAAACGACGAGTTGCCTACCCAATTGCTGCCCGGTGACCAGTGTGTGCAACAAAAGTTGCCGGAAGGGATGGGTGCGGGCTATTCAAGGATTTTTCAATTAAGTCACGGCCTGAGTTATATAGAGACCCGCTTTACGCCGGCTGCCGATATCGCCGTATTGAGCAATCAGGACCTGCGCGAACCGCGTATGGTAGTGACGCTGGCGCTCCAGGGTCAATCGCGCTATAGCGGTAATGACCGCACCGAACTTGTTTTCAAACAGGGATACGCGACCATAACGGCTTTCGGTCCTATCGCCGGCGAACGCCGCTACCAAACGGACCACGGCACCACTTTGCAGCTGCGCTTCTCAATAGCGAAAAGCCAGCTGGAACAGTTGGTCGGCGTGGACCGTTCCGCCGTTTTTTTTGACCGCTTAACGCTGCGTTTGCTGAGCTGCCGGCCGATATCGACACCAAGCATCCTGGCAGCGCAACAGTTAACCGCTTGTCATGTCGCCGACTGCGTAAAACCGTTTTACCGTGAAGGACTGGCGCTGACAATTTTAGGCGCCGAACTGCACCCGCTCTTCCCCGACGCGCGGCAGGGACACACAAAATTCTCACCGCAGGACAAAGCCAAGGCGATGCTGGCCCGCGACATTTTATACGCCGAATTCCGAACACCTCCGTCGGTGCGGTGGCGGCTTTGGCCCGACGGGTGGGAACCAATCAGTGCAAATTAAAACAACTGTTCCATCATTTTTTCGCCAGCACCCCCTATGGCATGCTGCTCGAAATCAGAATGAATCACGCCTACCCATTACTGAAAAGCGGGGAGTGCCATGTAGGCGTGGTGGCGGATTTGGTCGGTTACCGGCATGCCAGCAATTTCAGCACGGCTTTTACAAGATATTTTGGGGTACCACCTAAGAAAATTGCCGGACAGCATTGACTTGTATGCTGTATAGTTAGTTGCGCCGCATATTAAACATTAGCCCGGATTTTCTGACGAGAAGGTATCACAAAGCCCGTCAAATCGTTGCCGAAGCTTGTCTTAACAAAAGTTTGATAGAAAAAATTTATCTGGCGGCGCGCGCGAGGCTTGTTACGTATACTCACGACATTGAGTTGCGGGTAGCTCCTTAAACAATGCGCCAGCATTTTGCTGAAAAAGTGAACGATGTGAATATTATTAGCGCTCTGATTGTTCAATCTTTTCAGATATGGCGCCACATTAGCCGCGTCGAGATCGATTCGTAACAGCGCGGAGGGATCGGCCGGGGGACGCCAAGTCGCAACGGCAATCTTCCTGAAACTCGACTGCTTTATATTGGAATCAAATTTGATATTCGGTATTTATGTGAAAAAACATAGGAATTGCGCGTCACAAAGTCAAGGCGATCGTTTTATATCCTGTTAAATATAGCATCTCAACCGTTTGGTAGGAGTCAAGTATACCCCCTGTTCGGCCCAATACCGTAAACCACTTCACAGCGTGTTACGCCGGAATTATCCGAAGCTCACATGCGGCGCAATACGGCTGCCGCCTATTGACGTCCTACTGACTGCACCTTAAGGCATTGACGCCGGTCCAACCTACGGGCTCAACCCATTTTTTTTACCGATTTGCAAAGCTCTTTCGTATAGCGGATCTGCCTGATCATCAAGTGCTTGATGTTCATATAATCGAGCCCAGTCGACCAAGATCGTGATCAAATTAACATGCTCTGAGCCAAACCCTTTTTCCGCGATTTGCAGCGCCCGTTGGAATAGCGGTTCGGCTTTATCATAAAAGCCTTGCTTGCTATATAAGTCGCCCAAATTTTCCAAGATCTTAGCCAGACCCGGATGCTCTGAACCCAAGGTTTTTTCCATAATTTGCACAGCCCGCCGGTATAAATGCTCGGCCAGGTCATAAAGTTTTTTGTCTTTGTAAACTGTAGCCAAATTGTTCAAACTGTGAGCCACTTTCGGATCTTCCGGGTCAGAGTTTTTTTCGATGATTTCAGATACACGCTCCAATAAAGGCCTTGCTCGATCATAACGCTCTTGTCGATAGTACATTTCCGCTAAGCTGTTTAAGCTGTGGGCCAATTGATACGATGTTCTATCGGAGGCGTGTTCCCCGATTTGCAAGGCCCGTTGAAGCAGCGATTCGGCTTGCTTATAACGTTTCTTATCAACATAAAATGAGGCGAGACAATTTAACTTGTTGATCAGCTCATAATGGTCTGGGCCCAAGGCCTGTTCACTGATTTGCAAAGCCCTTTTTAATAATGGTTCGACTTGCTCATTGCGCCGAAGAATTCGATACAATTCGGCCAAATCGTTCAAAGTGTCGGCAACGGCAGGATGATTTGCTCCCAGGGTATTTTCCCTAATTTGCAGAGCCTGGCGGTAAAGCGGTTCGGCTTTTTCATATAACCCTGCCTTATGCATAGCCAGTCCTGCTTGATTCAGATTGGCGGCGATTAACTCAGCACAGTGTTGCGGTAACACCTCTGCCGCATCCTGATAATAAGCGGCCGCTATAACATATTTAAACCGGGTGTAATTTAAATAGCCGTTTTTTGCCTTGGCTTTCGCTGCAGAAATCAGCCGTTTCTCCGCTGTTTCCCGGAGTTGTCGCGCGGCCACTAAATCTTTTTCACTGGCCCGGTTAATTAAATCCTCCGCCTGATCGAAATCACCCTGCTGCAAGACTTGTTCCGCTTGGGTGAGTAAATATTTCACTTGCGGATCGTCTGCTTGGAAATCAGTTAATTCTTTTAACAGATTGTGATAGCGTTCGGCAATCTGCCGTAATGTATGGTCATAATCTTCGGGCACTACGTTATGCTGCAGTATAATGTTGAAAAAGTTTTTTAACGCCGCCTTGGTGATACCCAATTCTTCGGCGAGTGCGGCAAATTGTTCCGGCGGGATGCCGTTGATATCGCCGGTATAAACACTCACCTTTGAGTTGGTTACGTTTTCAACGTTAATCCCGTTATTTCCGAACAAAGGGAAAAGCCGGTTACTTGATTTGGACATCTGAATTTTCGCTGACTTTTTTTACACTCACATTCTGTCCTTCGCGGTTTTCGATAGCGACTTTGCTTTGTTCAATTTCTTCTACGGAAACGCTGTCGGTTTTACTTGCGAATAACTTTAAACCGCCTTTTTCGGCTTTAAAGCCAACCGTTTTCGCCAGCCATAAAGCGATGATCACCACTAAGGCAATGATGCCGGCTATGAGGTAAATCGTTGCATTTTCCAGGTTCATAGTGGACTCTCGGTTGAAGTGTTTGAGTTTATCCTGATTCTACCGAAAAAGTTAACTCGCCGAAATGAAAAGCACAAGCTTGAATAGTATGCTTTTCGCAACGTTACAATACAGACACAACCATTGAGTTGAGCATCGCCTACCCCAGCACAAACGTTGGGTTGGCTAACGCCAGCCCAACCTACTACAATCTTTTAAGGGAAGGGCGATTCTGTATTCACCCTTCTTTCCGGTCTGAAAGGCGTTACTTCCTTTCTATGTATCTACCGTGCACCCAGCCAACAATATCCATTTCATTGTTAACGATATCCATAACATCCACTTTTCTCCACACTCCCTGCGATTCCAGTAAGGACAGACGGGTTCCTTTGGGTAAGGGCGACACGTCGATGAACTTTTCAAATTCGGTTCCGGGACCCTTTCGAATATTGAGAGCGGTTGTGGTTTCGAAGATATCCTCTGCATCATCGCTGTCGCGACCGGCAATCAGGCTTTGGAAAGAAAGCATAGGAAAGGCCGCACCAGGGTCTTTTTTCCTTACCGGAGCAATATCTTCATGCCCGACTATTTCCTCTAAGCCATAGTGCCGCACTATGGCCAAAGAGCATTCTTTCGCTGCTTCCAGCTGCACTTCAGTATAGGTGTGCCAACCAACCAATGCGTTGTCGGAACTCCGCGTCTTGACTAACACCTCGCTATCCGGCACCAGGCGTCCCCATGACGTTCGCCAACTACCCGGGGATCCCTGGAGTATGCCGGGGTTATCTAATTCTATACCGATGGAGTAACTATTAAGTCCAATGACGCCACGCCAGCTACTCTTACCGGCGTGCCATGCCTTTCGATTGAAATCAACCAGTTGTGTTATTGATCCGTCGCGACCAATCACCAAGTGCGCCGATGCCTTAGCAGCCGGGTTTGTTAACCACTGAACGGAACTTTCTGCACTTGCCCCCGCCGTGTAGTGCATGACCAAAAATCGCGGTGAAATCGTTCCGCTACTTTGATTTGGACTCCGCTTAAAAGGAACCGGCGAACCATCATCTTGGAAAAGTTTGTGGGCCTTTATTTTCATATTAAATCCCCTTCATCTCGCTTGTTAAGTCGTTCTATTATCTCTAGGATAGTGGATGGAATATCAGCACTTAACGCCCGACACAGCGGACAATTAAAGTGCCGCGTAAATTGATCCGCTGCAGTTGTTCGTTAGGACACATTATCATTGCTCAACTTCCTTCAGTCGTTTTAGAGCGAATAAGCCTCGCTCTTTGACAGGGCTTGATTTGTCAGAAGCAAAACATTTCGCTAATGGAAGTGATTTATCCCCTAAATTAGCCAAATCACGAATCAAAAATTCAGCAGTTACGCGCCTGACAATTGAAGATCTGTCCTTAGAAGATTTCTGCAACAACTCTAAAAACGGAGTTGCTACAGAGATTTTTCGTTCGCCTACAACTGCTCTTAACCGGCCTTTACAATATCGAATATCAGTCCATTCCCACTTTTGGCCTTCAACCCAAACCATACGCTGTTCAAACTGACTTCGATAGGCTTTAGCCCTAACTGAAGGTTGAATTGCATTTTCAGAAATCTCACCAAGATATTCATCAAAAACCGGCGTGCGACCAAGCTGTGCAAAAAGTGATGTCATTGGTCCGGTAGCTGACAATATTAGCTTTGATTTTAGCGATTCGGCTATCTCTTTTCCTGAGATGATTTGGAGTAAAACTTGTTTGCCTTTTTCTTCAATCCGTCCCCATGAATGCCAATTTGAAAGAGCTATGCAAAGAGCTTCAACAACGTGTACCGGATCAGTTTCTTTAGCAATTAGGGGAAGCTTATCTCTAGCGGCATCCCGAACTAGAGGAACCCAGTCATTGAGCCGGCGGATAGCCAGCGAAAAGAAAAAAGCATTGGGCGCAGCGCTTGAAATCGTTCGCAAGGTTTTCTCGCGCTTATGCCCATCCCAGCTAATCAAATCTAACCAAGTGAGTAGCTGAGAAGGCTTTGACCCTATATTCCTGTTAGACCGGTATGAGCTTTCAACAGCTATAGAAAACTCGTACCGGATCAACCTTTCCAAATAGTCGAAACTTGACAGTGGTAATTGAGAAGTGGCATCGACAAGCAAAGACATATCAGCCACAACTTTACCTCCCGAATTGATCGAGCGGGCAAAATCCTTTACTGCTGATATAACTCTTTCTTCCTGTTGCACGGCCT
>JBNLCC010000168.1:0-2490 GCA_050303615.1 Methylococcaceae bacterium
GGCTACTACCATTTTTTAGAAGCAATAAACGATCCCGAACACCCCGAGCATGAAGACTATATGGAGTGGATCGACGAGGATTTCGATCCCGATGCGTATGACGAAAATGAAACTAATGCATTGCTATTAAAGTTTTGCCGGTAAACCGGCAAATTTCCTGTTATTCAAATGTGATGCAATAGCGAAACGGAGCCACTTTTTGAACAGTGCCACTTTTCATTCCCAACTCCAATCACTTTTTTCATAGCTTCATGCATCACATCCGGCCAAGCGACGAACCCATCGCTTATTTTCATTCGGTTGAAAAAAGCCGGAGTTTTCAATTTCTCCAATACACCACAGTAGTAACTTGGCAAAATCCTAAAATTACTGTAACACCCACGCCACCGAAAATCGTAACCACCAATTCAAGATGGTCGGTTATCTCTGCTTCTACGCATCGCCCGCTCCTTATTGATAGTCCGTATAGCCTTCGGCCGGCCTCCCGTCACTGTATTCATAGAATGTAGAAGTATCATAAGGCGTCAGTGCCAAACCCAGTTTGAGGCGGCGCGGCAAATCCGGATTGGAGATGAAATCTTTCCCGAAGGCGATCGCATCGGCCTCGCCGCCGGCAATGACTTGTTGCGCCGTTTCCAGGTTGAAGCCCTCATTGGCAATCAGCACACCGCCGAAACGCTTTTTCAACTCCGGACTGATGCGGTTTTCACCAAGCGACTCACGGGTGAAGATAAAGGCAACTTTGCGCTCGCCCAGTTGTTCGGCAACATAGCCGAAGGTGCGTAAAGGGTTGGAATCCCCCATCGAATGCATATCCCCGCGAGGCGCAAGATGTACTCCTACGCGTCCCGCACCCCAGACGGAAATCGCCGCATCGGTGACTTCTAGCAACAACCGCGCCCGGTTTTCGATCGGGCCGCCGTAAGTGTCGTTACGGCGATTGGTACCGTCCTGCAGAAATTGATCCAACAGGTAGCCGTTGGCGCCATGAATCTCGACGCCGTCGAAATCCGCCAATTTGGCGTTCTTCGCAGCTTGTAGATAATCCTCGACGATCCCCGGTATTTCAGCGGTTTCCAACGTCCTGGGCGTCACGAATTCCCGTTTCGGCCGCAACAGGCTGACATGGCCTTGCAGGGCAATAGCGCTGGGCGCGACCGGCAATTCGCCATTCAAATAGTCAGGGTGGGATACTCTGCCCACATGCCAGAGTTGCAGAAAAATACGCCCGCCCTCCGCGTGCACGGCTTTGGTAACTCTTTGCCAACCTTCTATTTGTTCGTCCGACCAAATACCCGGCGTATTCGGATAGCCGACGCCTTGCGCGGAAACACAGGTGGCTTCGCTTAAAATCAAGCCGGCACCGGCACGTTGCGCATAATAATCAGCCATCAACTCATTGGGAACCCGGCCGGCGCTGGCACGGCAGCGGGTCATTGGCGCCATGACGATTCGGTTAGGCAGATCAATATCGCCGATACGAATAGCGTCAAACAGGTTGTTCATGCGCTGCTCCTGATCAAGAGGTTATTGGACGTACAATGGATTATAGGGAGCTTTTCTTTTGTTAATGACCAGCGTGGCCACCGCCGCCACCTGATCCCCGTACACTCATCAACCCCAGACGGGCGGCGCCGATCAGATTTTCCCTGGTCAAACCACCGAAATGCAAAGCCGCTTCGACAACTTTGGTGGTCATTGGGCTGATATCAATCGTTTCCACTTGCTGATCCAATGCATAGCCTTTGATTTCTTTCATCGACGATTTTACCTCCGTAGCCGGCGTCGCAATCAGTAATAAAGGATATTTTGCATTGTTCGGCAAAACAACATGATAACTGCCATTACTATTGATCGTAGTCTTAGCAATTTGACTGCCATCGGCATCGGTAAACGAAACGTCGCCGACCGCAACCGGACCCTGCCGGTTAAACACATTACCGTGTAACGTTTTACCCATCGACCGTGTCTCCGCAACTGAAACACCATTCGCCAAAATCAGCGCGATCAATCCTGCAATTTTTATTGAACCTTTCATCATAGCCTCAAACTATGCGGTTGAAAAAATAACATTGGGCAAACATCAAGGCCCAATTCGCGCGATTTATAGCACAGAAATTAAGTAACGAATAGCGTTATTTAGTAGCCGCATTCCGGAGATGGATCTATCGCTTCTTTATCTATTAATAAAGAAGCCTTACCTTCCTCAAACGTAATGATCCAGATGCTGTCGAAATCGTCATCCTCCCAAGGAGGGGGACTGTCTACGCCTAACTCCTTGGCAAGCGGTTGTATCGCACTGTGTCTCCAAACCATAAGGAGAGTGCCGGTTTTCTTTAAGATATGGGCAGCGATTTTTTCATAATCTTCCGCATCAAATTGACTATTGATAGAAAGATTATACTTAATCGCAATGGGCGTAACGGTCTGGAACATTCTGGCATGTTTGGTCGTCTTGCCTAACTTCATTGAGGGAACATAAGTAAAATC
>JBNLCC010000169.1:0-6056 GCA_050303615.1 Methylococcaceae bacterium
CCTTCGCCGAATTTGGCATGCATCACCCGCTGTCCCAGTTTGAAACTGTGCCCGTCCTGCAACGAAAAATTCGCCGATTTGGCGGCGCTAAGCGGCCGGCTGACGGTAGCCGACATGCGCACTTCCTGGATTTGCTGCGGCGGAATTTCCTTGAGAAAACGCGACGGCCTGGGATAACTTTCCCTGCCGTACAGACGCCGGGATTCGGCACAGGTGAGCGTTAACTTGAGCATGGCGCGGGTCATCCCCACGTAGCACAAGCGGCGTTCCTCTTCCAGGCGGCCGGCGTCTTCGACCGATTGTTGCGACGGAAACAGCCCTTCCTCCATACCCGCCAGAAACACCATTTTGAATTCCAGGCCTTTCGCTGCATGCAGCGTCATCAATTGCACACAGTCGTCATAGGCATCGCCCTGCATTTCCCCGGCTTCCAGTGCCGCATGCGCCAGGAACAGATCCAGCTCGCCGAGATTCTCTTCGTTATCCTGGTCATGGATAAATTGCCGCGCGGCATTGACCAGTTCTTCCAGGTTTTCGACACGGGCCTCGCCTTTATCGCCTTTTTCTTTTTTATGGAATTCCAGTAATCCGCTACGCTCGATCACCGTTTTCACTTGTTCAAACAGCTCCAAATCAGCGGCTTGCTCTGCCAGTTGTGCGAGCAACTGTAAAAAACCGTTAACGGCATTGGCGGCACGCGGCGTCAGCGCTTTTTCGCTGAGCATGGCTATCGCCGCTGCGGCTAATGATACATCATCGCGCCTTGCCCGATTGCGGATATCATCGACGGTTTTGCCGCCGATGCCGCGGGTTGGCGTATTGATTACCCGTTCAAAGGAAGCGTCATCGTCGCGATTGGCAATCAGCCGCAAATAGGCCAGCGCATTTTTAATTTCGGCACGCTCAAAAAAACGCAGTCCGCCATAGACCCGGTAGGGTATCGCGGCAGACATCAGTTTTTCTTCAAACAACCGGGATTGCGCGTTGGAACGGTATAAGATCGCCACGTCGCTGCGCAAACCGCCTTCATCAATCCATTTTTTGATTTGCTCGACAACGAAATAGGCTTCGTCCTGTTCATTGAAGGCGCTGTACAGTGAAATCAATTCGCCTTCGCTGGAATCGGTCCACAGGGTTTTACCCAGTCTTCCGGCATTGTTGGCGATCAATTCATTGGCGGCTTTAAGAATGTTGCCGGTAGAACGGTAATTCTGCTCCAGGCGCACCAACTGATGAGTGGGATAATGCCGTTGAAAATTGTGGATGTTTTCTATTTTAGCGCCGCGCCAACCGTAAATGGACTGGTCATCGTCGCCGACCACGAACAGATTATCCTTCTCCCCGGTAATCAGGCGCAGCCAGGCATATTGAATGGTATTGGTGTCCTGAAACTCGTCGACATGCACGTGCCGGAAACGCTGCCGGTAGAATTCCAACACCTCCGGGTTATCGCGCAGTAATTCATGGGCTCGCAGCAATAATTCAGCAAAGTCGACCAGCCCGGAACGCTGACAAACCTGTTCATAGGCGCGATAGATCTCACCCATTTTCTGCACGAACAAGTCGCCGCCACTAGGGCAGTTGACTGCGCGAATACCCTCATCTTTTTGCGCATTGATAAACCACTGCACCTGGCGGGGCGGCCAACGCGATTCATCCAGGTTCATCGACTTCAGCAGGCGTTTGATCAGCCGGTATTGATCGTCGGAATCGATCACCTGAAATGTTTCCGGCAGTTTGGCCTGTTGCGCATGTCTGCGCAACAGCCGGTGAGCCAAACCATGAAAGGTACCCACCCACATGCCGCGGGTCGCTACGTTAAGCAAGTCTTCTATTCGGCCGCGCATTTCAGCGGCGGCTTTGTTAGTGAACGTCACCGCCAGAATGGCGTGCGGCGAGATCCCTTCAACCTGAATCTGCCAAGCAATGCGGTGGACCAAGACCCGGGTTTTACCGCTGCCGGCTCCGGCCAATACCAACACCGATTGCCCCGGAGCGGTCACCGCCTCGCGCTGGGTTTCATTTAAAGGTTCAATTATCGAGGTGACATCCATTTTATTTCTTGCACATTTTATATAGCCGTGTATATTTAAATAGTTGTTTGTTTTCTATCGGTTACCCGACCGTCATTATCCAGTGATCCATACAATACAGGTAACGGCGATCCGTTGCGGCCGCCCGAATGCAGCCGTTATCGAGGCTGGACGAACAGGCAACATTGCCGCTTCCGCATTCGGGAATGATCGGCTGTCAATAATGGCATCTAAAACATTTTAATAAATTATAACAATTCGAGAGGACAAAAAGATGGCTTTTGATTATAAACGTATGATGCAATTTGAACATAATGTCGGCGACAAAGATAAAAAAATCCGCATAACCGTGGGTGCCGTATTATTGGTGCTTTCTATTTTTACCGCAAAAATCCTGTTGCTGCTGGTCGGACTGGTTCTGGTCGCTACCGGTTATTTCAGCTGGTGTCCGGTTTATTCCGGATTCGGCAAAAACACCTGTGCAACGGATACCGGCGCTACTGCCGAGGCGCCGCCTGAAGAGACAACCGAAGAATCCAAAAAAGAGGATTAACTTAAAATAAGGCTCAGTAGGATGTGCCGAACAGCGTGAAGCGCATCATTCCGCGGGTGGTGCGCTTCGTACCGCTGCACACCCTGCACTGATCTTCGATTTGACCGGTGCAGCTAGCCGGGATGCAGCGCGGCGGAATGCGGGGATCTTACGGCAATCTGTCCCGCATTGCGCAAGCTGCAGCCGGGCTGCCTAACATGCCGTTCACTCCCGCTCCTGCATCGAGACAAATCCGGACACCACATCCAGCAGCTCTTCGGTAATGCGGTTCTGGCGTTGCTGACGATAGTCGGCGGTCAGCGATTCCAAACGCTGCTGAATGTTTTTTTCGGCAACCTGCATCGACTGCAGCCGCGTGGCGTGCTCACCGGCCAACGATTCCGCACAGGCACTGAACAAGACAATGAACAAATGCTGGCGAACCAGGGAACGTAATAATTTTTCGGCGGGCATCGTGTGCATCGGCAGTGAACGGGAAGGCCAGGGTTTGTTTTGCAACCTATGATAACGGCTTGGGTCAAAAGGCAGCAGCGGTTTTGCCTGCGCCTTATAGCCGGCTTTTTGCTGATGCATGTTATGAAACAGCGTTACCCGGCCGATACCGTCCTCCCGCCACTGATCTATCTTCATTAAAATTTGTTGTACCGTCGCCGTGATGCCTTCCACCGATCCCGGCACAAAAAAACTCTCTTCAACGTCCTGTCCCATTGCCCTGACGGCAGCGTCGATCCGGGCACCGACCACCAAAATATGCCGCACATGCGAGTCATGACCGGCATCATGCAGGTGCTGCAATGCGAATGCAACAATGCTTTCGTTGAAACGTCCGCACAAGCCATGGTCGGAACCGAAAATAACGGCACCGATATCCGCAGCAAGCTTGGCCGGCGCAGCCGTGGGCAGCGCGGGTTGCCGTTGCAATACCACCTGCAAACCCAGTTCCACGGTGCGCCGGTATTCAGCTAGGGATTCCAGCGCCCGTTCGTATTGCCGGATACTGACCGCCGCCAATACTTTCATGGTGCGCACAATCGATTGTAGATCGGCGGCGGTATTTAAATCCCGTTGTAATGCTTCTATGGTTTGCATCGATACCGGTCCGATTTAATTTAATACAGAGCGAACGAAATCCACCAATTGCTGTTTATCATGCGCGGCAAGCCGTTCGCCTGCATGGATTTTATCGCGCTGTTCAGTGAGCTGCTCCGCAAGCGCTGCACAGATGCGATTGCCGGCCTTGCCGATATCGGCAACGGCAATGCTGTCGAACAGCCCTTCATTGACCGACGTCAATATGACAATCTGTTCAAAGACGGTGAGCGGTTTGCTTTCCGGCTGTTTCAGTATCTCCCTGACCCGCCTGCCCCGTTCAATTTGTTGGCGGGTGGCCTCATCCAGCCGGGTGCCGAAGCGGGCAAAGGTCTCCAGTTCTTCAAATTGCGTGTACGCCAGACGCAATTTGCCGGCCATATCCAGATAAGCGGGCAGTTGCGCTTTACCGCCGACGCGGGATACCGATTTGCCGACATCGATGGCCGGCAGATCGCCCTTCTGAAACAATACCGGCGACAGATAGACTTGACCATCGGTAATCGATATCAGATTGGTGGGGATATAAGCAGACAGATTTTGCGCCTGTGTTTCAATGATCGGCAACGCGGTCAGGCTGCCGCCGCCGTATTCGGCTTTCAGATGAGTCGCCCGCTCCAGCAGCCGGGAGTGCAGATAAAAGATATCACCGGGGTAAGCCTCTCTTCCTGGGGGGCGGCGCAGCAACAACGACAACTCCCGGTAAGCGTGGGCATGGCGGGTAAGGTCGTCATAGACCACCATCACGTCCCGTCCCCGGCTCATGAACCATTCGGCGATGCTGGTCGCCGCGTAAGGAGCGACATACTGCAGCCCGGGCGGAGTTTCGCCGGCGGCGACCAGCACGACGCTGTATTGCAGCGCATCGTTGCCGCGCAAGCGCTCAATCACCTTGGCTACTGCCGAGCCGCGCTGCCCGACCGCGCAATAGATACAAATCATGTTTTTGTCGTGCTGATTGAGCATGGTATCGACCGCTACCGCCGTTTTGCCGGTTTGCCGGTCACCGAGAATCAATTGCCGCTGCCCGCGGCCGATGGGAATCAGCGCATCGATGACTTTGATGCCGGTTTGCAGCGGCACCGAAACCGGCGCACGCTCAATAATCGGCCGCGCCTCGCGTTCTATCGGCCAGCGGCTTTCGGCGTACACTGCACCGGCGTTATCCAACGGCTGACCCAAAGCATCGACGACCCGTCCCAATAAGCCGTTGCCGACCGGCACGTCAACCACCCGACCGCTGCGCTGCACCCGGCTGCCCGCCTTGAGCCCGGCATTTTCACCCAGCAGTACCACGCCGATGTCATCAGCATCCAGATTGAAAGCAATACCCATAACGCCGCTTTCAAAACGCAGCAGTTCCATCGCCTTGCAGTTCGGCAAGCCCTGCACGATCGCCACGCCTTTACTGATCCGCTGCAAACGGCCGACTTCGCGATTACGCAAGGCAAAGTTCTGCTTGTTTAATTGGCCGTCGACGCGTTGCACCGCCTGGTCGAGCGCTTGCCGGTAAAAGCCTTTCATGAACGGTGCCTGGCGATCTGCGTCAGCGCGTCATCCAACTCGGTTAAATAACGATCCACATTCCACTCCCAACTGCGTCCGCCCGCCTCAAGCGTAATGCCGCAAAGCAGATTCTCCCGTTGCGAAAAAACTATCTCGCAGCCGGCGATTTCAGCGAGCCGCGCCCGGATATCCTTTTGCAGCTTTTCAGACACGGTAAAACCGGTAAAAATTCTTACCTGGTGCTGCCGTGTTATTGCCGCATGCAATATCTCCCGCTCCTGTTCCGGCAGTTGCGCCAGGTTGCCGAGGAAATGTTCGATCATCTGCTCTTCCAGACCGCGATCCGCCAGTTCACGGAGGATTTTGTTACCGATCTGCACCGCCTGTTGGGCAATGGTCCGTGATATCGTTTGCCCCAGCTCGCCGCGCTCTTTATTCATTTGCTCGGCAAACTCCTGCTTTTTCTGTTGGATTTCCTGATCCAGATTTGCCAATTGCCGGTTCCGCTCGTCCTCCGCCTGCTGTTTGATCCTGGACAGAACCGCATCCTGCTCCATTTTCAGTTGTTGTAGACAGAGTTCGTACTGTTGTTTCAGCTGTTCCGCATCATTTAATTGCGCGTCGAGCTGCTGTTGACGATCTACCAGTCCCTGTTCGCGGCGTTGCATGGCATGGATCACGGGCCGGTACAGCAGCTTTTTAAGGAGCCAGATCAAAATCAGAAAGTTGACCACCTGGGCAGCGGTGGTGAACCAGTCTATTTGCATCGCTTAAACTCCGGAATGGGAGGTCACGTAGTCCCAAAACGGATTGGCGAAAATTAAAATCATTGAAATCACGAAACAGTAGATCGCCGTCGATTCGACCATCGCCAA
>JBNLCC010000170.1:0-9876 GCA_050303615.1 Methylococcaceae bacterium
TGAGACAATCATAGTGAATATAATGCCAGATTATAAAAATGAAAAACAATTGAACGATTTAGCTGCGCTATCTTTATCGCAAGAACTACGGCAAAAATGAGACAATATGTTCATGATTGAACAATATCCGTAAAACAAGGAACGATTCGGCATAGATATGAAAGTGATTACAGAAGCCATCATGAAAAGCAATGTTGTCGGCTCGGTAGGATAATACTAATTGTTTTCGCCTACCCAAAGTTCCGATTGCGGGGCAAGATGAAATAGTTGACGGTACTTTTGACGGTATCTTTTTTTATTGCTACTTGTAAGTAATTAATTTAAATATTAAAATTATGCCAATTCAAGACAGGCTATCGCACCATAACAAAGTCCGGGTAAGTCCGGCAAAGACCAGAAAGCCCGGAGTTTACAAGACTTTGGGCTTTTTTTATGGCGCATGAATAGTCAACTTCTTTCTGATTTTCGTTGGAAGATCAGCAAAAGGTGTTTTCTCTATGACATCGACGCACCTGAAAAAACCGGGAGTACAGGCTTGCAAACATCGTAGAGCGGAAATTCCTGAAACAGTACCTGCAGCCTATCAGGTGCGCCTTAGTGCAACGAGTACCAAAATTGTGTCCGAAGTTTTGTCCGCCGAATTGTTCGACGATTAAACCCCGCAATAAAACTGATGACCGGAGTATGGCTTAATGAAACAGGATTCCCAAATGGTAACGCTGCCCTGGAGTCAATCTGTCGAGCGGTTGCTCGCCGAACTGAACGTTGACGTCGGTAGCGGGCTTGCCTCGACGGAAGCCCGGCGGCGCCTCAAGAAGTACGGTCCGAACAGGTTGCGCCGAGTCAAGCCAAAGAGCCTGTGGCACATCTTAGCGGAGCAGTTCAAGAGCTTAATGTTGCTGCTGCTTGCTGCGGCGGCAGTGCTGGCCTTTGTGCTGGCAGATCGCGAGGATGGGATTGCTATACTGGTAGTGATTGCGCTTAACGTGATTATCGGCTTCATCGTGGAGTTGCGCGGCGTGCGTTCAATGGAGGCATTGTATCGACTGGTGCAGGTTAATGTGCGAACGCGCCGTGACGGGCGAGTGCAAGAGATTCGGGCAGATCGATTGGTGCCCGGTGATATCGTAGTGCTGGAAGGTGGCGATATGATCAGCGCCGACCTGCGGCTTATCGAAGCTGCCAATCTGCAGGCGGATGAATCGACCTTGACCGGAGAATCCGTGCCGGTAAACAAGTCTGCCAAAGTCGTCGATGCAGAAGCAGCTCTGGCCAAACGGCGCTGCATGCTCTACAGCGGCACTGCCGTCACTCGAGGCAGTGGAGAGGGGTTGGTGATAGCCACGGGGCTTGCTACCGAACTGGGTCGCATCTCGTCGCTCGTGGCTGAGACTAAAGAAGAGGTAACCCCCCTGGAACGTCGACTGGAGGTCCTTGGGCGCAGGTTGATCTGGGTGACGTTGGGGCTGACCGCACTATTGGCAGCGGCGGGCATGGCCCTCGGCCGCGATATCATGATCATGCTGGAGATCGCCATTGCCTTGGCTGTGGCAGCAGTGCCGGAAGGCTTGCCTGTAGTGGCCACAATCGCGCTGGCCCGCGGTATGTGGCGCATGGCTCAGCAAAATGCGCTCATTAGCCGGCTGTCCGCAGTGGAAACGTTGGGCGCCACGGGCGTTATCTGCACCGACAAGACCGGTACCCTCACCGAGAATCGCATGACAGTAATCCGACTTCTGCTTGCATCGGGTGAAGAGATTAAGGTAGGGCGGGGCGGGCAAGCAGCCTTCAGCATTAATGGTAAGCTTGTCAACCCGGAACATCACGCCTTGCTGCGGTGTGCACTGGAAACGGCAGTACTCTGCAACAACGCCAGCCTTGACCTCTACGACGCTAAGGTCGGGATCGGTGATCCGCTGGAGATAGCACTACTGTCGGTGGGACGCAAGGCCGGCCTGACGCATGAGAGCTTGTTGAAAAATTGGCCCGAAACCCGGGAGGAAGCGTTCAATACCGATACTAAGATGATGGCCACTTTCCACAAAGTGGGGGATGCTTATCGGGAAGCGGTCAAGGGTGCGCCGGAAGCGGTTCTGGCGGCGTGTAACCGGATTCAGCGAGGTGAGCTATCAGAGCCTATGACTATCGAGGCGCGTGAGCATTGGGCGGCGGAAAACACTCGGCTGGCCGATGCAGGTCTGCGCATGCTGGCCTTGGCTTGCCGTCGGTTAACGTCGAATGAGGGAAAAGCTTATGAGGATTTGGTTTTTCTCGGCCTGGTAGGACTGCTCGACCCGCCGCGCCAGGATGTGGCTGCCGCCATCAAAGAATGCCGCGGTGCGGGCATTCGGGTGGTAATGGTGACCGGCGACCAGCCTTCCACAGCCCGTTATGTATCCGAGCAGGTTGGCTTGGTGAATGACTGCGACGTCCGAATTGTGCATGGACAGGCCTTGAAGCCGCTTGAAGAGATGACGGAGGAGGTGCGGGATCAGTTGTTGAAAGCAAACATTTTCGCCCGCGTCGATCCGGCCCAGAAGCTGGATCTCATCGCGCTGCATCAGGCGAATGGCATGGTTGTAGCGATGACCGGAGACGGCGTCAACGACGCGCCGGCCCTCAAAAAGGCGGATATTGGGGTGGCCATGGGGCAACACGGCACACAGGTGGCTCGGGAAGCAGCCGACATGGTGCTCAAGGATGACGCCTTTAACAGCATCGTGCTCGCCGTTCACCAGGGGCGGATTATCTTTGATAACATCCGCAAGTTTGTGCTGTATCTGTTGTCGTGCAATGTTAGCGAAGTTATGGTAGTAGCATTCGCTACCCTGGCCAATGCCCCATTGCCGTTACTGCCGCTTCAGATATTATTCCTCAATCTGGTCACCGATGTCTTTCCCGCTCTTGCCCTAGGTGTCGGGTCGGGTGATGCACGCATCATGGCACGGCCGCCCCGCCCGGAGAAAGAGGCCATATTGACCCGTTGGCACTGGTTGGCCATTGCCGGCTACGGTACTCTGATTACGGTGGCGGTGTTTAGCGCTTTCGCCCTGGCGTTGTTCTGGCTGGATATGGCGATCGGTACGGCGGTGACGGTCTCTTTTTTGACACTGGCCTTTGCCCAGCTCTGGCATGTATTCAACATGCGTAGCCGAGATTCGTCCTTTTTCTTCAACGACATCACCCGCAATGGTTATGTTTGGGGGGCATTGGTATTGTGCGCGGCGCTGATCCTGCTGGCCGTTTATTTACCGGCTCTGGCGCAGGTGCTTCGGCTTGAGGCACTTGAAGCAAATGGTTGGACGCTTGTGCTAGTGGCTTCCCTCATGCCGTTGCTCGTTGGTCAGTTACTCAAGCTCGTTACAAGAGAGAAGTAATATACGGAAAGATACTTCGGACAGGGTCTTTTTGCCGGGAAATTTGTCATCAAGAGATGGGGTTGAGGAAGTGTCTTTTAATCAATGCGTGTCCGGTCTTTTATCCATTCACTCCATGAGCCCGCATATAAGCGCGAGCCGCTTAAGCCGGCTATTTCCATTGCCAGCAGATTGTGGCATGCGGTAACTCCCGAGCCGCACATGTGTACGGTTTGTTCGGCACTTGTGTCGCCAAGTAATTGGGTAAATTGTTTCCGCAGTATGTTGCTGTTTAGAAATAAAGCGTGACTGTCCAGATTCAGTTGAAAAGGGCGGTTTAAGGCGCCGGGGATATGTCCTGCAACCGGATCGATAGGCTCGTGTTCACCAAGGTAACGTTCCGGTGTTCTGGCGTCAATCAACTTGATTGTTTGTTGTTCGAGAGCCGATTGCAGTTGTTCAACGCTTAGCCACATGGTACGGTCCGGATAAGGACGATATATTTTTCGGTTGAAATCCGGCAAGGTCGTTGTCAGCCGGCGATTCTCTGACTGCCATTTGGTGATGCCACCATCCAATAATGCGACATTGCTATGTCCCAGGCAGCGCAGCAGCCACCACATACGCCCGGCAATAGCGCCACCGGCATCATCATAGACAACGGCCTGCATTTTGTTGCTCAATCCCCATAATCCCAGTTTTTCGGAAAGAAGATCAAAGTCCGGCAACGGATGCCGTCCGCTGTATTCATTGACCGGCGAAGACAAGTCATTGTCTAAATGAACATATCTGGCATTGGGTATATGTGCTTGGAAGTAAGCATTCGTTCCGGCATTTACATCGGAGAGCGAAAAACGACAGTCGAAAATAGCCCATTGCGGATTATCGATATGTTGAGCTAGAGTTTTGCATGATACTAGAGTTGTGTAATTCATGGTGTTAGGTCTTTAAAATAATTTTTCCGATGTGCCGGCTGCTTTCCATCAATTGATGGGCTTTCGCCGCTTCCGATAAGGGTAATATACAATCGATGACCGGCTTGATTCTCCCGTCGGATAACATAGGCCAGACATTAGCCAGTAATTGTTGTGCAATTTCGGCTTTAAACCCGACACTTCTACCCCTCAAAGTCGAGCCGGTAATGGTGAGCCGTTTGAGCATTACAGGCAACAGGTTTATTTCAGATTTTGGGCCTTGCTGAATGGCTATCTGCACTAATCGTCCGTCATCGGCTAAACATCGCAGGTTTTTTGGAAAATAACTACCGCCGATCATATCCATAATAACATCAACCCCTCTATCACCGGTCGCTTTCATTACTTCAGCAACAAAGTCCTGTTCGTTATAGTTGATGGCGATCTCGGCTCCCAGTGTTTTGCAAAAACGGCATTTTTCAGCAGAACCGGCGGTTACTAACGGTGTCACTTGATACGCCTTGGCCAGTTGTATTGCTGTCGTGCCGATTCCACTGCCGCCGCCGTGCACCAACAGCGTTTCTCCAGCCGTCAGTCGGGCGCGGTCAAACAAGTTGCTCCACACGGTAAAAAATGTTTCGGGTAACGCAGCGGCCTGTACAAAATCGAATGAATCGGGTAAAGGCAAGCATAATTCGGCGTGCGCTGTGCTATATTCCGCGTAGCCGCCGCCGGTTATCAATGCGCAAACTTTATCCCCTATCTGTAAATGATCAACATCGTCAGCTAAGGCAACAATAGTCCCGGCTATTTCCAATCCCGGTATATCTGATGAGCCCGGCGGTGCCGGATAGAGCCCCTTACGCTGCATTATGTCGGGACGGTTGACGCCGGCGGCTTTGACTTGAATCAAGACTTCTCCGCGTACCGGTACCGGCAAAGGGCGTTGCGCGGGCAGCAGTACTTCGGGGCAGCCTGGTGTCGAAATTTCAATAACTTGCATTAATCCGGGAAGCGGCATTTTCCGTTGGTTCCTACGTTTTCAGTAACTATATATGTTTTATGTTCGTTTGCCGAAATGTGGGTGAAATAGTAACAGCTTCTTAACGCCGTTGAAATTACCCTGTATTATAGTCGTTTTTCTTAATTTGGACGTGTTCACGTTGGGATATCAATTAAAATGATTCGTACGGGTATAGTGGGCGGTACAGGGTATACGGGCGTTGAATTGCTGCGAATTTTGGCATTGCATCCGGAAGTTGACTTGACAATGGTAACGTCGCGTTCGGATGCAGGAAAAAGGGTGGATGCCATTTATCCGAGTTTACGGGGTTTTATCGATATCAATTTCTGCGAACCTGATATTGAAAGATTGGGGCATTGTGATGTCGTATTTTTTGCGACTCCGAACGGTACGGCAATGCTGATGGCTGAAGAATTGCTGCGCCGAGGTGTTAAGGTAATTGACCTGTCTGCTGATTTCAGAATTCAAGATGTGCAGGAATGGTCGAATTGGTACGGTATGGAACATGTCTGCCCGAAATTGGTTGAACAGGCAGTGTACGGTTTGCCGGAAGTAAACCGGGAAAGAATTAAACATGCCGATTTAATTGCCTGTCCAGGCTGTTATCCGACAGCGGTTCAATTAGGTTTTTTACCGCTTATTGAACTGGGTCTGGTGGATGTTAATCATTTAATCGCCGATGCTAAGTCCGGAGTCAGCGGAGCCGGCCGAAAAGCCGAAGTTTCGTCGTTGATGAGCGAGAATGGCGAAAGTTTTAAAGCCTATGCTGCCGGTGGACATCGGCATTTACCGGAAATTTCCCAAGGTTTGTCTCTAGTCGCTGGAAAACCGGTCAATCTGATCTTTGTGCCGCATATGACGCCGATGATAAGGGGGATACATGCCACTTTATATGCACCTTTGAAAACCGATGCCGTTGATCTCCAGGCAATTTTCGAACAACGCTATGCCGATGAGCATTTTGTGGATGTTTTGCCGCCGGGCTCTCATCCCGATACCGGAGATGTGCGCGGCAGTAATCATTGTCAGATTGCCGTTTATCAACCTCAGGACAAAGGAACGGTGGTGGTATTGTCGGTGATTGATAATCTGGTAAAAGGAGCGGCAGGACAGGCGGTACAGAACATGAATCTGATGTTCGGTTTTGATGAAATGCTTGGTTTGCGGACTATTGCGTTATATCCTTGATTCTTGACTATTTTACTAGGGATAGTCATAATTGTTTTATTTCTAATTTTGTGTATATTTTATGACCGATCCAATCATATTTACTGATAGCGCTGCCAAAAAGGTAGGCGAATTGATTGCCGAGGAAGGCAACGATAATTTGAAGCTCAGAGTATATATTTCCGGGGGAGGTTGTTCCGGATTTCAATACGGATTTACTTTTGACGAAGAAGTCAGTGAAGACGACACCTGCGTTGAAAATGGCGGTGTGACCGTACTTATCGATTCAATGAGCATCCAATACCTGGGCGGGGCGGAAATAGATTACAAAGAAGATTTGTCTGGCGCCCAGTTTGTTATTCGCAACCCTAACGCAACAACAACTTGTGGCTGTGGTTCATCTTTTTCTGTTTAATGCAGCGCTGCGCGTGTTTGCCTGATTAGATTAAGGTGTGAATGGAGACCGGTTCCGGAAGTATTGCTTCGGTGCATCCGTTTAGCTATGCGAGCTATGAAAGTTCTCATATAGAGCGGTTTCCCGGTTCATACTTAAACGATCCCCCTAAGTATCTATCGACCAACAGGCTGATTTAAGCGGGACTTGCATTTAATGTTAATTCAGTCAACCCGGATAAAAAGCACCATCAAAAATCGTTTTTCGCAAAGTGTACAGCCTTAGCTTGTTCCAGTTGGCTCAGCAGAGGTTGGGTTTGCTGTTTAAATTCAGCAAACTGTGATTTTTCAATTGGGGTCGTATTCGGTAAACGAACCGTTAATGGATTGCGGTGTACACCATTGACTCGAAGTTCATAGTGTAAATGGGGACCGGTCGCAAGACCGGAACTGCCGACATAGCCCACTACATCGCCTTGTTTAACGCTGCTGCCAACTTGATGGCCTTTTTTGTATCTGGACAGATGGGCGTAAAGCGTACTGTATTTTTTACCGTGTTGCACGATAACCACGCGTCCGTAACCTCCTTTCCAGCCGCGATACACTATTTTTCCGTTAGCGGTTGATTTTACCGGAGTGCCTGGTTTTGCTGCATAATCAACGCCTTTGTGTGCGCGGATCTTATTCAGAACGGGGTGTTTGCGATGCAGATTAAAGTGAGAGCTGATACGGGCGAAGTCGACGGGAGTACGTAAAAACGCTTTTTGCATTCGCTTGCCGTCGGGGGAGTAATAGCTGCTATTGCCCTGTTTATCCTCAAATCTTACGGCGGTATGGGTTTCTCCTTGGTTAATGAATTCTGCGGCAATAATGTCGCCGGTATCAATTTCATGCCCGTTGACGAACAATTTTTCATATAACAGAGTGATCTGATCACCTTCACGGATATTGAGTGCAAAATCAATATCCCAGGCGAAAATATCAACCAACTGCATAACAATCTTGTCGGAGAGGCCCGCAGTCTTCCCGTCTAAAAATAATGAATTTTCAATGGTAGCTTGGGCGCTGACAATTTTATGTTCGACCTCTTTACTTAGCTTTTCGATTGTGAAATCCTTTTCTTCGCGGCTTGCAACCAGTGTTTCGACGGCATCAAGTTCATAGGTCAGTTGCTCCAAATTACCTTCCATGTCAGTTTTAAATTGAAGGGTTTTGCCCGGAGATAAGGCTACAAATAATTTTCCCAGCTTATCGGCAGTTATAATGTTATTAAGTTCCGTATGAGTCAGATTAAATTTTGAAAAAATTTCAGATAGGCTGTCACCTGATTCGATGGTATAGCTGGTCCATTTGTATGGTTCCGGTTCCACAATTTCAACTAGTGGCAGTTGGGGATCATTAATAATGTCAGGGAGCTCTGAAATTGCCGTTTTGCTATCGGTGATAAGCTGCTCGGATTGGGGAGGCGATTTATGTTTCGGGACGATTAGCGCATAACTGGCTGTGGCGACTATAGCAGAGCCAATTCCTAAAAATAGTGATTTGGATATTCTGTTTTTCACGTTACATCAACCATCGTAAAGAAATAGTGTAGAAAACACCTTTAATTGTAGGGGGTTTTCTAATAAAAAACGAATTATATATAATAATAACGCTGATATGTAGTAAATTGTGCATTCAATTAATTAAAGATCGCATAAAGTTTTTGGAGAAAAAAGTTGCATAAAGAAGTGTTGGAAGTCATCCTGAGGGGGGCGGATGAGGTTTTGATCAAGGAAGAATTGATAAAAAAACTCGACGAGGGGCGGCCGCTTCGAATTAAAGCCGGATTTGATCCTACAGCGCCTGATTTGCATCTGGGTCACACGGTGTTAATAAACAAGTTAAAACAATTCCAGGATTTAGGGCATGAAGTGCTGTTTTTGATTGGTGACTTCACCGGTATGATCGGTGATCCGACAGGCAAGAATGTTACCAGAAAGCCATTGACCAGGGATGATGTCATTGATAATGCGAAAACCTACGAAGAACAAATTTTTAAAATTCTGGACCCGACCAGAACGTTGGTTATGTTTAATTCAAGTTGGATGAATGCAATGACTTCCGCGGATTTAGTCCAACTTGCCGCCAAACATACCGTTGCCAGGATGCTTGAACGCGATGACTTTAGTAAGCGATATAAAGGCGGACAGCCGATAGCGATACACGAGTTTTTATATCCTCTGATTCAGGGTTATGATTCGGTAGCGATGAAAGCGGATGTGGAATTGGGCGGAACGGATCAGAAATTTAACTTGCTGGTCGGGCGTCAATTGCAAGAGCTGTATGGGCAAAAACCGCAGGTGGTTGTTACTATGCCGATATTGGAAGGTCTGGATGGTGTGCAAAAAATGTCCAAATCGCTGAACAACTATATAGGGATTGCGGAACCGGCCGATGAAATGTTTGGAAAAATGATGTCAATATCCGATGAATTGATGTGGCGCTATTATGAACTACTGAGTTTTCAACCTATCGGCAATATCCAAAAATGGCGTACTGAATGCGAGCACGGTGCTAACCCAAGAGACTACAAGGTAAAACTGGCACAAGAAATCGTCGCGCGATTTCATGATGCGGTTTCAGCGGATAAGGCGTTGGCTAATTTCGAGGCCCGCTTCAAACGTGGGGCAATGCCGGATAATATCGAGGAAAAACGATTAACTTCGCAAGGGGAAGGTTACATGTTGGCGAATTTGCTTAAGGATAGCGGGTTAACAGCAAGTACTACCGAATCAAGGAATATGATTAAGCAGGGGGCGGTCAAAATCGACGGCGAAAAAGTTTCTGATCCCAAGTTGATGATGCCTGTAAATTCAAGGCATGTCTATCAGGTTGGAAAAAGAAAATATGCGCGAATAGAAATAAAGAGTTGACAGGGTGGGTGAGGGGTATATAATGCGCAGCTCACTTCGGTGAGCGGAGCGGGAAGCGCCAGGCAGGAGCAAAAAGTTAACGGGGAGTGTTGACAAGCTGGCGAAGG
>JBNLCC010000171.1:0-2618 GCA_050303615.1 Methylococcaceae bacterium
CTCTACAACGAGTTCCGGGAGTTACCATCGAACGTTTTGCCTCTTCGACCGACCCTAATCACTTTGCCGCCGAAGGCCGAGGGGTGGTCGTACGAGGGCTGGATAAAGTTCGCAGCGAATTCAATGGCCGAGATACGTTCAGTGCTAACACTGGCGGCGGACTGAACTATGAAGATATTTCGCCAGAACTGCTAGGCTCCATAGAGGTAATCAAAAACCAGACAGCAGATATGATCGCCGGTGGTATTTCCGGAACGGTCAACCTGATCACTCTAAAACCTTTTGACAATGAAGATAAGTTGACTGCTCTCACTTACAGCGGCAGTTATGGTGATCAGGCCAAAGAACTGGACCTATCCATTTCGGGGTTATATAGCAACCGATTTGAAACCAATGCCGGGGAATTTGGTGTCTTGTTCAGTGCCGCGAAGAAAACTTTCACCGCGCACGGTGATGGTATCAACATTCAAAATTTTTACGAACGCAGTACAACACAGACGGAAATGCCCGGCGGTTCTACCGCATTGACGGCGGATTATTATGCTGATGGCACAACCCCCTTTGATTCGACAGCGACCTATTACTTACCACTTGGTGGTGGCATTTCAACGGCGGATTCCGAAAGAGAAAGAACGGGTCTTACGACGGTGTTACAGTGGCGAAATCCGGGCCAAACGCTCGTTGCCACAACTGAATTTATTCGCTCGGATTCATCAGAATCCTGGAGTGAGTACACATTAGGCCCCGGATTTCAGGGATTTAACGCAAATGTTAACTCGGTGACCCTGCTCGATATCAACCCGGAAACAGCGGAAATCGAAACTGATGTGGTATTCGACTCAAATGGTTACTTCCAAAGTGGCAGTTTAAAATTCGGTTTGCCTTATTACGCATCAGTACGTAGCCACACGGTTGAAAACACCGTTGATGATCTTAGTTTTAACGTAAAATATTCTCCTACTAATCGACTGCGCATCGAGCTTGATGCACAAAATATTGATACTACGGCGAAGGTTCGCAATAATACGATTTCCAATGCGTTTAGCAATAGCAATATACATCTGGATTTAACCGGAAGCACACCATTAATCCGCTATTTGCAAGATACAAGCGCTTTAGATGCTGATAGCCCGCAAACTTATTACCAATCGTCGATCCTCGATACTCACGTGGATGCTGAAGGTGAATTACAGTCGTACGCTGCCGATGTGAAATTTGACATTGGAGTCGGCTGGATAAACTCAATTTCAGGAGGAATTTATTTCTCTGAAAGGGAACAGCGCTTACAAGACGATGATTATGCAAACTGGGGTGGTGTTTCTGCCACCTGGGCAGGAGAGGGTCTTCAATCAGGGCTTATCGATCACCCTGAACTCTACAAAGCATTTTCTTACGAGGGGAATTTTTTCGATGGGAAAGTGCTAGCCGGTAACAATCGTACATTTCTATTCCCGGATATTCGAAACACCTTTAATATCCCCGCTTATGATGACTACCTCGAAAAAGCAGGCATCAGCAATATTCAGCGAGTGAACCGTTTTAAGCGCGACATCAATGGTGATGGTATCCCGGATACCAATGCTTTGGGTTATCTGCCGTACGAGTCCAGTATGACAACGGAAACACGAATTGAAGCCTACTATCGACTGGATATTGAAACAGATACCACAATACCCATTGCCGCCAATCTAGGTATGCGCTACGTCTACTATAATGTTGAAGCGGAGGGTTCATCCCGCTTCATCGAAATTATCCCTCCTTCAAATACCGGTTTTTTCCCCTACTATGCTGCCGATTATCCTGAGCTTGTTGAGTTTTTCGATGGTACTGGAACTATCGCCGAAACTGTCGACGCGGATTCCTTCCATACGATCTTACCGAGTATTAACGTCAATATTGGCATTAGTGATAACCTGCTGATGCGTGCTGCGGCATCAAAGGCGTTATTTTTTCCAGACATTCGCAATCTGCGCAATACGGGAACTTACCGGGGCTCCTATACTGAAATTTGGAGATATGATGACCTGGAACCGGCTACCTGGAGCTGCGACTGGAGTGTCACGCCTCCCCGCTGTAACGAACCGTCCGGTATTTCAGGTGTCGGGATCGCGGGTTTCCGTGAAAACTCAGAGCTAGAACCAGAAAAAGCAACCCAATTCGACGTGACCACCGAATGGTATTTTACCGATGTTAGCTCATTAACCGTTGCTTTGTTCTATAAGAAAATAAAAGACCTGATCCGCGAAAAAAATATCAGTGAAGCCGTAGAAAACCCGAACTCGGGGACCACGATGGAAATGAGTGTACGTATGCCGGTAAATGAGGGTAAGGGTACGATCCAGGGGGTTGAAATTGCCTATCAGCAATTCTATAACGCCCTGCCCGGCGCTTGGTCCGGATTAGGTCTACAGCTTAACTACACTTATCTCGAACAAAAAGACTTGAACGATAAACGCGGAGCCCCAAGCACACCGAACGATTTATCTGCCTATGGTGATACCCGAAATACCTTCCGTAACTTTACCAATCTAGGGCTACCGGGTTTATCTAAAGACACCTTCAATATAGCGCTAATGTATGAATACGAAAATGTTTCAGCAAGAGTCGCCTATAACTGG
>JBNLCC010000172.1:0-2319 GCA_050303615.1 Methylococcaceae bacterium
CTGGATTCCTTTCCGCCATGGTAGTATCAAATTCAAAGATGGTATCGTCGCCTTCAATAAGAAGTCCTAAGAACTTTGACTTAGGACGCAAACTTCTTAGCATCGGTTTTCTCAGTTTCCTCCTACTAGCGCAGATCGGGAGTTGCGATGTGGAGATTCCCTCGGACGACGTCGGAAACGTGTCGGTCCGTTCCCACGCTTCGCGCTACACCGATGGCGAGTCACACGCCCACTCTGATCCCGGTTCGGATGGTGCTGTGAAAACGGGCGCAAATCCTCCGCGGACGATTCCTGCAGTTAAGGAATGGTACGCAACATCGGGCACTTACATGCTTTCGGATGAGAGTAGGATTGTGATTGATGCCGCATTCGCTGACCAACTACAAGAAACCGCCGCTGTGCTGGCAAGAGATATCTACGCACTACGTGGCTATCCGATCAGGGTTGTCATCAGCAGCAACCATTCCCTCGGCGATATTTTTGTCACCCTAGATATAGCTGACGACAGCCTCGGAGAGTTCGGTTACATGATGACTATCTCAGGGACGGTCTTGATTGCAGCACCCGCCGATGACGGCGTGTTTTACGGAACCAGGACACTCCTGCAGATGCTCAGGCAAAGCGCTACCGCCGATTATCACCTCGCAAACGGTATCATACGTGACTGGCCCGATCCTAGAGCGCGATGGCGTGCTCTACACCTGGATGTAGGACGAAAATACATGTCAGTCGAGTTTATCGAGAATCGCATAAGAGACCTTGCCTATCTCAAAATGAACATGCTGCACCTGCACTTGGCAGACAATTTCGGATTCCGGCTCGAATCCACTTCTCACCCAGAGATCACGTCTGTGCAGCATTACACGAAGAATGACCTACGCAGGTTGCTAGAGCTGGCGAGACAGTATCACGTGACGATTATGCCCGAAATCGACTTTCCGGGGCATGCCGACTGGGCGGAATCCACACATGAGGAGTTGCTGTTGGATGGCAGGGTCCTCGGAAACCAATACCGAGCATTCAATCTGTCATTGGAATCGACTTATTCCTTTATTCACGACCTCCTGGCTGAGTACCTGCCGCTGTTCCCCGGACCCTATTGGCATCTTGGAGCTGATGAGTACATGTTTTTTCAGGAGTACAATAACTATCCTGAGTTGTCCGCCTATGCAAAAAAACTTTACGGAAACAGAGCCCATGGCGTTGATACGTACCGACATTTCGTTAACTGGGCTAATGACATCGTGCAGTCGCACGGCAAGACCATGTGGACCTGGGACGACGTACGTCACCATGTCGGCACCTACGGGGTACTGGACATAGACACCAGCATCATACTCGATTTTTGGTCGAGCTTGTCCTGGCTAGGGCACCCCATCGTACCCCAGAGGACCGTAGACGCTGGATATCAGGTTATCAACAGCAACGAAAGATATACCTACTACGTTCTCGGCAAGAAATACGGGGATGTCACCAAGATATACGACAACTACGAACTGTCGAATTTTAGTGGTGGTAATGTGACAAGCAATCAAACCAAAATTCTCGGGGGCAAATTCCACGTATGGTGCGACGTACCCAATGCAGAAACTGAATCGCAGATCGCGTCGAACATCTTCGTTCCGCTGCGCGCGTTGGCCCAAAAGACCTGGAATTCGCCAAAACTCGTATCAAGCTATGAATCTTTTGGGATACTTGCCGAAGAAATCGGCCGTGCACCGGTATTAACGTGCAGCAGCAATCAGACGGATTTCCCGAATCATACAATACAGAGCATAAGTTGTACCTCGCGCTTATAAACTGCCAGAGCAATGAATCTCTTGCCAAAACTGTATGTTTACGGCAGCTTTGCGTGAATTTTCTTTTTGCTCCTGATAGAGTGCCGTCCAGACCTACAGTTCTAAACCTGCCGCTTTGGCGTTAGTAAGTTCGTACCCCTTGTGTTTAGCGGTTAATAGCAACAACAGGAAGGCTGTACTGTGCAAATTCTTAATTTTTCTCAATATTGGCATATTAGTGTGATTTCGAGGTGCATTCAACACCGTATTATTAGTAAATGCACAAAAGATTCGAACTTTTAATTCACTTTATACGCTTGCTGATAAAATTGATCACACCAGGCGGCGCCAAAGCATTAGTCGCTGAAAATCTGGCGTTAAAACAGCTACTCATCACATTGAATCGCAGACGATTACGCTCCCCCGCCCTTACGACCTTTGAAAACCGCCACCTCAAGAAGCCATTGATCTGATCATTGAAATGAAAAAACGCAATCCCCTCGTGGGTTATGGCCGCATATCAATGCAAATCTTTGAGTCA
>JBNLCC010000173.1:0-1635 GCA_050303615.1 Methylococcaceae bacterium
AATTAACCGATCCGTCCGGACAAACGGTATTCAGCCAGCGATTTTTTGACCAAGGACCTCTTCTCCTTGACCAAAGTGGCGTGTACACCTTAACACTATCGGGTATTCCCGGAGACCGCACCGGCACTTATCAATTTGAACTCTTAGAACAATAACCAAGACTCAATTTTAAAGTTAGTACGAGCGCGTAGTGGCCTCATGAAAGGTTCTGAAACATCGGAGTCACTCGAATCGACTCGCCTAGCCCGTATATTTCATGAAGGAAATGGAATTTCTGGAAAATCGGGCGAAGAAGGTTGGACAAATATCACGAATGCCATAGCCAGCTCTGGCTTGAGTGATTTGGTTTAAGATTCGAAGTCCGATGGTTCAGAAAACCATTCAGGCACAAACTGTACCCAATAAACTTGAGTCATATCAGACCTACGACATTGGTTCTAAATGCGTATTTCAAATAGTAAGGCCGCCTTTGTAAAATATCCGGGTTAGTATCCAGTGTCAGCAAAAGTGTGTAATCGTAATCATCGGACTATCAATACACAAATGGGATAAATCGCTTGGTTTTCTTCATGTATTTCCGGTAAACCACTCCGAAGTAACGCACGTTTTCAAGCTCTTCGGCTTTTGCAGCCGCATTCAGAAACAGTATTGAAACAATCGCCAAGCTGCCTCCCAGCCACGAGGGTGATTTAAAGAACGCGCCCCATGCGAGGAAGACCAGCGAGCCGTACATCGGATGCCGAATGTATCCGTAGAGCCCCGAAGTGACCAAAACCGTGGTCCTCTCCAGGCCGATTAGAGTGTCGTCATCCCGAGTGCCGTTGGATTTGCCGACGAAATGCAACAACCTGACACCGTCGATGACCAAGTAGAGCGATAGAAACAAGCATAGTCTAGCAGTGACTTGCAACGGGCTTCCCGGTTCCGCAACGTTCCATTCATCGATATTGAGCAGTATCAGCACCAGAATGGCTTCCCAGGCAAAAAATCGGTAAAAGCCATGAGATTCACGCCTACGCAACGAAACACGCGAGACGTAGACTAGCGCTGTCGTAACGACAACAAAAACGATGAGTTTAACAGCCACGAGTCACCTTTCTTATTCGTTCGATTTATAAGGAACGCCAGACCACCAAGTTTTTTAAGAGGCACCGACTAAACGACTGCCATCCAGTGCTTAGTTTGTCGATTAGCATATTCAGGAAGCGCTACAACCGTTTTCCGGTCGAAGCCGCTCAGTGTTCCCGCCCTATTCCAACAACGCGTATATGCCATTAACGCAGCCGGCCACTGCTGCTCAATCGTGTTCGCCAGGTCCTCCGTCAGTGGAACGGGCGCACTTCTACCGGTGCTCGACAAGCGACGGCGGCTTTGCTCCCCCATGCCAGCGCCTGGTCCAAATCAGCGGCCTCCAGCACCCAAAAACCGCCTACGTACTCGGCGGAGTTCAAGTATGGTCCGTCGGTGATGAGCACCTTTCCATCAGGCATTCTCCGCAGCGACTTCGCGCTGCTTGCCGGATACAAACCGCCTGCAAAAATCCTGGCCCCGGCGGCCTCCATCTCATCGTTGAGCGCGTCGATATCGCGCGACATCGCTTCGTCCTCTGCGACCGATGGGTCGTAGTCGTCAGGG
>JBNLCC010000174.1:0-4560 GCA_050303615.1 Methylococcaceae bacterium
CAAGACCGTGTATATTCTGACTGTCAATATTTGCGGATTGATCACCGGCGGAACCGTGGGCGAGTTATGGAACCGGCATCAGGCTCTTGCCCGAGAGGTGGCCGAAGAAGTCATCGCGATTCAGCAATGGCTTACCGGGCGGACGCTGCCGGTGGAAAAGCTGATTGCCGGCATGGTGGAAGGCATTGCCGATTGTCCGCACCGAAACTGTGTCGGCCGCCGCGCCCTGGCTCGGCTGCAGCGTAATCTGGCATATGCACGGGATGCGGGATTGGCTGTGCCCCGTTTGTCGGAAATAGCCGGCACGGCCGGACAACACTGACCGCCTTATAGTTAGGTGAAGCCGCTATGCCAATCATCGTGTTTTGAGGCCGGACCGTCGAAAATGCGATGAGTCGGTACACAAGGCGCTTGCTGGTCCGGCAGGTTTAGTGCCATAACCCATTGAAATGCCATTTGGGCCGTCGCTGCACGCGCATGCGTGCCAGCGAGTGGTTTAACGAACCTGATTCGATCCATTGTAACGGGTAAAGATTTTCCGGCAACTCGAGTTCCAACAAACGCCGGACGCGCTGGTCGGTTGGCGGGTGGGTGCGCAGCAAAGAGGGTTCGGGCACACGCCTTCCGGGAAAAAACAGGCGTTCCAGCCATCCGCCCTGCAAGCGTTCTATTTTGACTAACGCACTAGCCAGCCCCTCGGGGTTTCCGGTTAGCCGCGCCGCATTAAGATCCGCATCGAATTCGCGGGTCCGTGACAGTCCCATTTGTGCCAAGGCGCAAATGGTGGGTGCCAGAATCAGCAACAATATCGCAAACCAATTGATGCTGACATCAGTCAATAAAATTAACGGTAAATTCACCAGCAGCAATAACTGACCTAATAGCGACAGCATACTGGTTAATCTGCTGAACATATCGGCCAGTCCCATTACGCCCATATCGTTGTTCCGGATATGGCTGATTTCATGGGCCAACACGCCGATGGCCTCGTCGGTATTCATGTTGCGCAAAAACCCGTCGGTGATGCCGATGCCGGCGTTGCCGGGACGTCCGACGGAAAACGCATTTATGATGCCGCTCGGGATATAATAAACGGCAGGGGCGGACGTTAACTTGGCACGCCGGCTTAACTCGTCGATAATGGCATAAATTACCGGTGCCTGTTGCATAGGCAGACGCGAAGCGCCATACATTCTCATAATCAATTGCGGCGTCAATGCCGGGCTGAAAAGCAACAGCAATGCGCCCGCCAGTGCCAGGATTATAATCCCTTCAATACCCCATAGAATGAGCCCCAACAACAGCATGAACGCACCCATTACCATCAACAGCAACAGGGTTTGTATTCGATTGGCCAGAGCATGTTGGTTCCAACTTTCCACATCCAGCGTCATAAGGTACGCTCCTCAAGTTGCTTAGTTGTCGTTAATACCATTCTATTCGGACTATTAGCGAATCGCCAACCCTGTAGTATGAATTTTTGCCTCAGAACGTCGTTCTACTTGTGAAATCGCGTGTCCACACTTCAGGAGTCCGAAATTTCATCAAAATTCAGTGGCGTGGCGGCATATTAGGGGGGCGTCAAATTTCACTTGTCTGCGGCCTATCCGTATGAGAGGCAACGCAATTCGAAACAGCGGCTGACGAGAGTTCGTTGGGTACTTAATTCATTTTAGCAAAGATAGCCGGATACGTCGGACTGCCATTGTCGAATTTAGGTTCGGCAATCCGGGAATAAACTACAGTCCGCCTTAGATTAAGCGGCGCGATTTCGTGCAGATAGGTGTTCCAGCACAGCGAGTTAACTAATAAAGAATGGGATTTTAGAAAGGGAGAAACTATCGCCATTTCCGCACATGGCCAAGTAAAATGGGGGCGAATTTAGAAGTTCGAATGGGCCTTACGGAAAAAGTAATCCATTAGAATGATCAGATCGTCCTCAGGAGACTTTTTTTGGTTTATTAGCAGTCCCTCCAATAGATGCGCGGTTTTCTGTGGGTTCTCTACTTGGAGTAGTGCTTAATCAATACGGAGAGGCAAGTGAGACTTCTACATTGGTACAGGCGCCAAGACTACTTACCCGAAGATCATTTAGGCCGAACTATTGTCGACATCGTTGATCAGCTGTATTAGCGGACGATAACGGACACTTATCGAAGAAAAGGGAAGAGAGTGTACCCACCCCGCCAGCATTGATCGCACTGCTTTTCTACGGGTACACAACGGGGGTATTCTCGAGTCGTAAAATCGAAAAAGTCGGCAGCGATCCCAAGCTGCCGATGAAAGTTTTTCGAATGCAATAGGCGTATGGGTGACACCGTCAACATCATCACCAAGGCCCGGACCGATTACATCTAAAGCGAATACTGAACTGGTTATACATCCCATTTATATAACGCGATACCTAGATAGTATCCTGCACCAAAGCCTAATATGACACCGTAAACATGAGGAGTTTTCATGGAATCGGGATCATTGAAAAAACTTTCCAGAACTAATAAGCAACTCGCAGCACTCGTATTTCCATATTCATAAAATTTTTTCAGTGAGCGGTCAATTTGTTCTCGAGTTAAGTTCAGCGTCTCGGATTCACAAAATTGTTCAAGAACCTCTCGTCCTCCTTGATGAATAGACCATTCCTGTATATCTTGTATTCGTAAACGATGTTTTTTAAAAAACTGTTTGATAAGACTGTCTGAAATAAGTTGTGGCATCACATTTTTGATATCAGGACTCATTAAAAACTTCCTATCCCGCATTATGATGAGATTACCAGCTTGATATTTGGTTTCAATATCCGTGATTTTTATTAAAGGTCTCTTGTAACGATATCGCAGTTTTTCTGGAATGATGAC
This sequence comes from Methylococcaceae bacterium, assembly GCA_050303615.1. Classification (GTDB taxonomy): domain Bacteria; phylum Pseudomonadota; class Gammaproteobacteria; order Methylococcales; family Methylomonadaceae; genus CAZDXJ01. The sequence goes on from JBNLCC010000174.1 coordinate 2,856, forward strand.
CATGCCAACACCGCCATCTGTAAAGAGTAAATTTGAGATGAGCTGTTTGTCAAAATCCTCATCCTCTTTATCTAGTTGAAGGAAACCTGTTGTACATTGATCGAAGATGAACACAATTGCAGGACGTTCATAGTCTTTGCAGTATTGCACAGCCCTTTCCAACGCGTATAGTGAAGTAGCACATCCGTAATACGGGATTTCATCATTCGTGTCCAGATGATTCAAGTTAGCCGCCATAATAATTTGCGATACCAAATTGGGTAATATGTCCGAATGATATGACAGGTTATACCCAACGCTAAGGAAACCTATTTCGTCTTTTGCAATCGTTGTGGTCAGGGTGTCAATTATCTGTTTACCCCAATTTTTGGGCTGATCCGTGTCTTCAAGTAATCGAATCTGCGGATAATAGTCATAATCGATTACACTTGCCCGATTGTTAATATTTAGTTTCTTAGACAATCGTGTCGCAACTTTATTGATACGGTACCCGTACGATTCAATTGGATATAGTTTATTAGCGATATAAACTGCCGGATATTTTTTAGGTATAATTTTTTGAATTTCAGCAATATACAAGATAACCACCTCTTTTGCTATTTTCAATCTGTGCTAAGAAAACACTGATTTACCCATTCCTCGCTACTGAGTGACATAAGGTCTTCAATAAAACCTTCGGCGAGAATTTTATATTTGTCCGTCAATACAGGTTGGCGACTAATTACTACTTTTTGTGCTGCCTTCAATAACGAGAAATTTTATATGTTACAAACTAGCTTTCGATGTGAGAAAGTCAAATAAACTTTCCAAAAGTGGATATTGGTTCACTGTTTAGCCAACTGTATTTCAGAGGTATACTCAAACATAGATGAACATGGTCAGGCATCGTATGCCCCTCTCTCAATTCAACTCCGAATTGATTACACAACCTCTTGATAATTAAACAAATATTCTTTAACTATAGTGAAGCACGGTTTGGTCAGCAGCGCACCAGACTTGCCGTGTTCAACCTTTCATCGTTGAGTGAAGAAAATCATTTGATCGTAGAATTGGGCGGGAGGAACTGAAAATGTATTTGGTGTTATAAGGATTAATTTTCAATCGGCGCAATGCCCATTGGTTATCATGCCCTACAGTCTCGCTAGATAACTTGAGGGTGCCTGAGCAAAAAACAGGCGGCTAATACGATTCGTCTAATCCGTACCGGCCGCCAGGTATTTCATCTCATTATTGACGTGGTAGCAGCACAGGTCTGAAAGAGAAGATGTTTTCAGACTTGGGATCAACTGTCATTTCCACCCAGTCGTTGTCTTTCGAACCAAACACTTCAACGCGAGTGAGTTTCGCAGTAAGACGGCCGCTTACGTCATACATCGCCTTGTCCATCTTGAAGTAATGGGAATCGCCATGGACTAGCACAACCTGTCCGTCAAAGTTATGTGTTTCATCAACCAGTGTATGGAAACAAAAAACGGGGTCAAAAAAACGGGGTCAGGCCTTACAATTGACATTAACAAAGAAGTTATGTAATCTGCCATGAGATTCCCAAATAGGATCAATTTTGATGGCAAGACCTTTACGAATAGAGTTTGCCGGAGCACTTTACCATGTCACCTCACGGGGCAATGCCCGGCATGACATTTATACGACAGATGATGATAGACAGCAGTTTTTGGCGTTGTTGCGGAACGCAGTAGAGCGCTAT
>JBNLCC010000175.1:0-11060 GCA_050303615.1 Methylococcaceae bacterium
AGACGTTTGGGATCATTTTATTGCTTTAACCGCCGAATACGAGCAGATCAACCTATTGGACACCGGCACCGGTACCGGTTCCATGTTGCGCCGCTTCATTCGGACACGCCATACCGGCATGTTGACGTTAACCGGTCTCGACCGGGACCCCGCACTGCTGACCACGGCAGAAGCGGAAATTGCCAAGCTTCTGCAACATACCGGCTTCAGTCTGAGCGATACAACGCCACATCTTAGTGCCCGCAAACAACAACACAAGATTGCATTCACACCGGTTTGCGCCGCTCTATCCGACTTTACCGGCGGTGCCGGCAGTTATCATGTGATCACCGCTCATGCATTCATGGATTTGGTGCCGCTGGCGCCCTGCCTGGCACTTTTTAAAGACTGGCTAAAACCGGGCGGTTTATTTTACGCCACGATAAACTATGACAGCGAAACGGTCATTTTCCCGCCTTATCACGATAGCGGCTTCGAAGACGGAATATTGGCTGAATATGACGCGTCAATGGAGCGCCGGCGTGCGCAAGGAGAAGCCACCGGCGGCGCCAAATGCGGCCGGCGCCTGTACCGTGCATTGCAACAAAACGGTTTTCACGTTATTGCTTACGGCAGTTCCGATTGGAACATTACCCCGGTTGACGGCAGTTACCGGGATGACGACCACGTAGTGCTGCGTTATCTGCTGCATTGGATTTTTGGCGAAGCGGAAAAAAACCGCACAGTCGATGCATCAAAATTAGCAGCGTGGCGGCAATGCCGGCAACGGCAGCTATCCGACGGCGAGCTGGGAATCATCATTCATCAATTGGATATTCTGGCGCGGAAGCTTTGAGCGACTTAAAATACAGTCCTCCCCGAAATGCCGAAATATTCAAAAGGCTACCGATCCGATCCAATATACTCAGCAAACCGAATACCGCCAAAGGCATGTCTCCCCGGGGTATAAATGTCCAACAGCCGGTTTGACAGGCAACCAATCCGGATTGATGCAATAACGCCGTGGTTTCCTGCAACGTTAAGAAACGGTCGCTACTCAAATGCCGGGTATCCAATCTGAGCCAGCGGGAAATTGTACGATACCAGCAATAGCCGCCGTTCGGCATCAGGCAAATAAATTCGCCGCCGCTTTTTAAGACACGTTTAACCTGGCAGAGCACCCTCGCTTTATCGGTCATATGTTCAAAAGCGCCGATGCAGATCACCGTGTCAATTTGCCCGCAGCCGATGGAAGACAGCGTCTCGGCCGGGTCCACGTAAAAGCTGATGCGGCCTTTATACGGATGAGTTGCGTAGCGTTGGCGGGCTACGCGAATCATTTTCGGCGACAGATCGGTTCCTATAGATTTTTCATATCCGTCCGCTAGGCACGACAAATGCGTTCCGGTGCCGCAGCCGATTTCCAATAAAGCGCCATGTTTGTTGCCCAGTAATTGCCGGATTATCGCCAATCGATAGTTCAATAAACGATCACCGGGGCCATGCGCCTCCCGGTATTGTTCGGCTATGCCATCAAAAAATGCCCGAATTTGCCGTGTCCCTGAGACGCGTATGGTTTTAAGTTTTGTGTTCACGTCCACCGCCGCGGTAAATCAAGTATATCGAAGCTGCAAACGAATAGCCGAGCAGCAGCGTAATCAGTAGTGCCAGCGGCTGGTAAACCGATTGAAAACCGGAAAAGCAGAAGATCAACACGCTCACCGTAACGGCAAACACATACTTGCCTGTTGCCGTTTGCGGCTCTTTATAAATAGGCGGTTTGACAACCATCAACAACACCACGAACAGATAGCGCATGAATCCCGGAAATAAAATCCAAATCCCCAGACGTTGGTCCAGATAGAGCAGCCAACAGAGCAGCAACATAAATAACGCATCGGTCTCCTTATCGAAATACTCGCCGAATTCGGAAGTACAGGCAAATTTGCGTGCCAACCAACCGTCCACGCCGTCCATCGCGAACACTGCAATCGATAACGCGATAACCAGCGAGGCGTGATCCGCGCCGATTAATGCCAAGGGCAACACCAACAACAAACGCAACAGGGTAACCCAATTGGCCCAACCAAATTGCCCACGCGGCGTCCACCGACCGCGGCGCCCATAAATCAACAACGCAAATGAACAAAACGCCACAAGCGCCAATAACCCGACAGGCAAGCCGAACAACAGGATCAGCACGCTGCCGCTCAACATCAGCACAGCATGACGATTACTCCAATCAGTCAATTTAACTTGCCGTTTGGTATCGGCTATCATATGTTTCTATTCATAGCGGATAAGAACCATGCCATTCGCATTCATTCACCCGCCGACCGCTACGCTGCCGTCCGGCGGAAATATCTATAATGAGCGCATTTTACAGCAAGCACATCGGCAGCGCTTCGGCTTAAACTCGATTGAATTGACCGATTTCGATGCCGATCGTATCGCCCAGTTGAACAATACATATGCGTTATTGATATGGGACAGCTTATTTTGGGATAAATTGGCCGGCTTATCCGCTACGTTAAAAACCAGCCGTTCCTCGATGCTGTGCCATTTCCTACCTTCACTAAACCCGAGACTCAGCAATCAACAACGGCGACAGCGGAGCTTATTGGAAAACCGGGTGTTGCGGCCAATGCGCCGCATTATCGTAACCGGACAAGTGAGCGGCGATATCATACGGCAGCGCTTTCCCGGCAAAGCGGTTAATTTATGCGAACCGGGGATCGATCCGGCATTTTTGCCGAACCCCAATCCACCCCAAACAGCCGGAGCGCCGCTACAGTTATTAACTGTGGCCAACCTGTTACCGGATAAGGGTTATCTCGATATGCTGCATGTTCTCGCCGAACTTCGCGACCATTCCTGGCACTGGCATATCTGTGGTTGCGACGCCATCGATGCGCCATTCACCGGACTATTCAGGCAAACCGTCAAGCAATTCAATCTGACGTCGCGTATCACTCATCAAGGAGTGCTGTCGCCGACTCAAATAGCCGGCTTGATGCGAAATGCGGATATCTATGTAACCGCCAGTTATTATGAATCTTACGGTATGGCACTCGCCGAAGCAGCCGTCATGCGCTTGCCTATCATCAGCACCGCAACAGGGTCGGCAAGTGCCATGGTAAAGCATGCTACTAACGGTTTTCTGTTCCCGCCCGGTAACCGGGGAGCACTCCGGCATTATTTACGGCTTTTGCTCGATGATAGTGCTTTACGGCTGAAATTCCGTTCCCGGCAGCGTTACCGTTGTCAAACCTGGCAACAATGTTTTAAGACGTTTAGCTCGATTTGCGAGCAAGCAGCCGAAACCGATGACTGACCCCAAATATATCCTGAAGGTGCTATGCCGCTGGTCGATTGCCGCAGGTTTATTGCTGCTGGTCCTGCATAAAATTGACGGTAAAGCGGTATGGGAGGCAATGAGCCGCTTTGACCCCGCATTCGGCGCACTGATGCTGCTCCTCAACATCGTCATACTACTGCTAATGGCTCTCAGATGGAAGCTGATTGCACAACAACTTTCGGTCCGGGCCGCTTATTGGCAATATTTACGGGCCGTATGGCTGGGGGCATTAAGCGGTCAAATCGGCCCGCCTTTAATTTTCTCGGAAGTTGCGCGATTCAAAATTTTGCAAAAGCATGGCGGAAAAAAACAATTAATCGGCAGCCAGATACTCGACCGCTTGTCCGGCCAAATCATATTGATAGTGCTATTATTATTGCTTGTGCCTGTTTACCTGCCTTTAATAATGAATGCTTTTGCCCACGATTTACTCGTAAGAACCGCCCTAGCCGGCTGCATTTTCGCTGCCGCAATATATTGCCTGGCCCGATTTTACAGACATCGTGATACCAATGAATATCAACAAATGATCGGTTTGCTGAATCCGCTGAATTCGCTTTCCCATTATGCGGTATCGCTGCTGATTCAACTGCTGCTGATGTCATGTTTTATGTTGGCTGCCTCAGGGCTTGGCGGCCTGCAACAGCCGTTGCTGTTCATGTCGCTGCTGCCCTTGGTTTTTCTCAGTCTGATGCTGCTGCCGATCTCTGTATCGGATTGGGGAACCCGTGAAACCGCGGCAGCATTTTTTTTATCTTTTTCCGGATTACCCGCCGAAGATATCGTTGCCGCGTCAATTATTTACGGCGCGGTTTATTCGTTGACGGCAGTTTCGGGCATATTTTTCATCATGAAAAACTAAAAATTCTCGAACCAATGCACCGCAAAACCAGTCTCTATTATCAATTAGTTTTCAAGTCATCTTTTTTGTTGCGTGTAAATGATTAAAATGGCCTGAACATTACTTTAGTTTTGATTCGATATTATTTATACTAATAAAGAAACCAATATTAAGGATGTAACGATGATCCATAAACATGTTCAGTATTATTTTATGCACCTGAAAGACGACATTCCTGCAGGGATCGTGGTATTTTTGGTGGCCCTGCCGTTATGTCTCGGTATTGCGTTGGCATCCGGTGCGCCGCTGTTTTCCGGTTTGCTTGCCGGGTTGGTCGGCGGTCTGATTGTTTCCTTTTTAAGCGGTTCACAGCTTAGCGTATCCGGACCGGCAGCGGGATTAACCGTCATTATTTTGAATGCCATTGACGTCCTGGGCAGTTATCAAGGTTTGTTGGTGGCAATTATTATTGCCGGTATCCTGCAATTGATCTTCGGCATACTTAAAGCCGGCATCCTGGGCGCCTTTTTTCCCGCCAGCGTCATCAAAGGCATGCTGGCGGCAATCGGCGTAATCCTAATCATTAAACAGATTCCGCACGCCTTCGGTTATGATATCAGCTTCGAAGGCGATGAAAGCTACATGCAGGAAACAGCGCAATCAAGCTTTCATGAACTGCTCGCATCATTGGAAAATATAACGCCGGGGGCAATCGTGGTCAGTTCCGTCGCCTTATTGATACTGATCGCCTGGGAAACGACTTTCGTCAAAAAATTACCTCTAATCAAGTATATACCGGGGCCGCTGGTCGCGGTATTCTGGGGGGTTGTCTACATGCTGGTCGTTTCAAAAATAGCGCCTGAATGGGCGGTCACCGAAAAACACCTGGTTCGATTGCCGGTGCTGGAAAAACCCGGCGATTTTTTCGATCAATTGATGTGGCCGGATTTTAATTATTTGTTAAATCCGGCAATTTATACGGTTGCCTTTACGCTCGCCATTGTCGCTAGCCTGGAGACCCTGCTTAGCTTGGAAGCGGTTGACAAATTAGATCCGTTGAAGCGCCTTGCTCCAACCAACCGTGAATTGATGGCCCAGGGAACCGGTAACATCATCAGCGGCATGATCGGCGGCCTGCCGATTACCGCCGTCATCGTGCGCAGTTCGGCAAACATCAATGCCGGCGGCAAAACCAGCATGTCCTGCTTTGTGCATGGCGTGTTGCTGCTGATCAGTGTGGTTTTTTTCTCCTATTATTTGAATTTTATTCCTTTGGCCTGCCTTGCCGCTATTTTGCTGCATACCGGTTATAAGCTGGCAAAACCGTCGTTATTTATCGAATATTACCGCAAAGGCTGGAGCCAGTTGCTGCCCTTCATTGTAACCGTTATTGCCATATTGCTGACCGATCTGCTGCAGGGTATGGCGATCGGCATGACCGTCGGCCTGTTTCACGTGATAAAAAATAATTACCATGCAGCGATCACGTTAACCCAGGACGGTTCGGATTATGTGATGTCATTCAACAAAGATGTCTCTTTTCTGAACAAGGCATTATTAAGAAAATTCATCCTGCACATTGAAGGAAACAGCACCGTCACCATCGATGCCAGGAAAGCGCAATTTATCGATCATGACATTCTCGAAACCATTGAGGATTTCCTGGTAACCGCTCCGGACGACAACATCAAAGTTGAAGTCATCGATTTGCACGGCAAGCAACATTTTCGGGAACACACCCCGATCGTCGTGTTAAATGAACGGACGTAACTGTTAAAATTTTCTATCGTTCCCGAATCGTTGCAGTTGCGGTTTACCGCTGTCCGGCTGACGATGTACTACGCCGCGCCTGAAGCAGCGAAATACTGACGATAAAAATCAGTACTGCCAGCGACAGCTCCAATAACAAAAACGAGCCTATCTTGAAATAGGCGAAATCGGGATGAACAAACCGCACCAGCCAACCGGCGGCTTCGTTGGCAAGTGCGGAAAAATAAATCACGCCGCTTATCCAGACCTTAAGCAACAAGGGTAAATTGGTCATCAGCATCAAATGCGTCAGCGTCAATACCAGCATTCCCATCGCAAACAGATGAAAATGCGAAACCTCCAACAGGCTTTGATAACTTTTCGGTTGTCCGAAATCCTGATCGGACCCCAGGTAATAGTCAATGACCGATTCCGGCGTGAGGCCCATTTTATGAAAATACATCATGCCGTTGCTTATCCACAGTAACGCGATATAGCCCAGAAACATGAGAATCAGTGAATTCAGCAGGAGCTGGCGGTTCTGCTCGCCGGTTACAAAAAAACGCATTACTTTTGTTTTTCCCTGATGGCGACCTGATAGACGGCGAGCACCTTGCGGGCGCTGTTCAGCGCTGCGCGGGTACTGAGCGTTGCGCCGGTGATTGCCTGTATCTTGCCACTGAAACTCAGTTCTTCAATAGGTTGGTTGGTTAGTTGCGCATACCAACGTTCGGAAGGTTGATATTCGGGTGGTTCATGAAAAGCGAGGGTATGGATTTCGCGCAACGCGCCGTCCTCGGTCAATACAATCAGCAGTGTTTCCGGTTTTGTGCGTACCTTATGGGATTCTATCGCCGCATAGCCGAGTATTTTGCCTTGCTTTTTCCCAACGTAAAAAGTGAATAAAGCGGACTCCATTTTGACCTTGGCTAATTTTTCAATGCGTGAAATTTCATTCTCGGTAGGAAAAAGCGAAAGCATTTCCACCGTTGCATCCTTTCCAAATGCAAGTTCCATCGCTTCCTTTTTACTGTAATAGACCTTTCCGTAACAGGGGGAAAACAGAAACAAGGAAACCAACAAAGCTAGCAGCCGCGTTCCGGATTTTAATTTAGGCATAGTGTTATATAAAGTAACGGCCAAACAAAAAATTTTAAATGATAACTTTAATATAGAGATAAAACAATATCGATTTTAGCTTATCCCATCTCAACTCCGGCTCGATAAATCCCCTTCTCGCCGACGAGGGGAGTTAACGCGCCGGATTTGGAAAATCGAACTTTATATGACAATCGGATGAATTCTCGAACGGCTAGAAAATAAAACCAAACCCGAGATTAAAATCATCCGGCAAATCGCCGCCTTTGGAGTCAAAATTACGGTAATCCGCTTTGATGACCACATTAGGTATCGGTTTATACTGTAAACCGAATTGGAAGATGCGCTGATCCATGCTCCCGTCATCCAGAAAACCGCTCGGCGCACTGGCAATCGTGTCATATTTTTCATAACGGAAGAACGGCGCCAGATATTGTGTGGTGTCAGACCAAAGCAACGGCATCACGTCATAGCCGACTTCGGTATACCAACCGTAATTGGATTTGCCGATCGTCTGCCCTTTCGCGGCACTAAGAATGGCGGCATCATCAATAAAGCCCCAGGAACCCAAGGCACGGAATTCAAGCCCCCGGTATTTCCATTGCACATGCGCTTCGTAAAGCTGGGTAAAGACGTCCGGCTTCTGGCCGTCAAAACTCTGTTCTTGTCCCGAATTGCCCAAATACGCGGAAGCACCTACCAGCAAGCCGGTCAGACTCGGCGGCGCATAATCCAGCCGGCCGACAAAAGCCAGATCCTCAGCCAATACTTTACTGCCGCTCTGGCGTCCGCCGCGAATACCTGATGAGCTGAATCCGCTGGCATCCAAACCGTTGACCGCATAAGTGGTATAGGTTAAACCGGGTAGTAACTGACCGAACAAACCACCGCCGATTTCACGCCAAGTACTGGGAATAATGCGTCGTTCCACTTCCGGACGGTTATTACCGAAATAAAACGGCGGTTCATGAATCTGGTTGATGAATCCCATCGGCATCAGCACCATACCGGCGCGGATATTGGCCATCGGGTCCAGTAAAAAATCCAGGGCAGCGAATTCAACCGCAACTTCGCCATTTTTTCCCGTGGATGCGTGTTCAAACTCTATTTCGCTATTAAAGATAATGCTATCGGTAAATTTATAACCCAAGTACATGACCAGCCGCTCAAAATCGGCATTATCTTTCTTGTCTCCCTGGTCGCTTACGATAGCCTGATACCTCGCTTCACCATAGGCACCGATCGATAAGCCCTGGTCAACCTGGTAAACCTTGGAAGCAGCCGGACCTAAACCGTATTCACTTTTATAAACGGGTTCTTCCGGAATAAACATTTCGGTGCGTATTTTTTCGACTGCTTCACTTAAAATACCTTGCTTGCGTTCCAGTTCGGAGACATCCTGTTTTCCAGGCTGCTTGGCAACCGTTTCCAAATTTTTAGTCAACGCATCAATTTGTTTTTGCTGCGCCTGAATAATTTGCCACATTTCCTCCATAGTCTGGGGTTTTTCCAACGCAGACTCTACCCCATACGCACTGGTACACGTCATCAGTAGAGCAGCACAAATTTGCTTTCGAATTTTAAATCGGTTCATAGTACAGATTCCCACAAAAAATAAAGCCTAATTGTATCTCGACTACTATTCTAAATGCAAATGATTCGCAATTAGATATTGAATAAAAGTAAGTTTTTGCTTGAAGCGATGAAATTCTTGTCACAGCAAATTAATAATGCCCCGATATAATGAATCACAATAACGCACGCCAATATAACTTATTGAATTTACTTATTCATTTCTCATTTTGAAGGAATGTTACATTGTAATAATACTGTAACAAAACTGTAATATTATGTTCGCTTACACTAACTGTTGCCGCTTTTTAACAGTTCGTTACCTATTTACAACATGAGGTTTATTTCAATGGCACTTAATATAAAACGCAGTTTGGCTCTGGTTACTGCGGCAACGCTGGGAAGCCTTTCTGCACAAGCTGCAGATAAGGAATTGCTGGAGATGCTGTTACAAAACGGCGCTATCACTCAGACTCAATATGACACGCTAATCGAAAAGGAAGCGATTACGAAACAGGATGTTGACGATATTAAGGTCAAACTGGACAAAAAGGGCCTGCAAGTTGAAACGGCGGATAAAGAATTTAAATTTGCTCTGGGCGGCCGTATACAAGCTGATGCTACATGGCAAAGCAATGACCAACTGGTCGAAAACGGCAATCATGTCGAAGCCAATGACGGCACTGAAATACGCCGTGCACGTATGGCTTTTAAAGGCGTGATGTGGCGGGACTGGAAATTCATGATAGAAGCTGATTTTGCCGATGATAATGTTGCAATCAAAGACATGCTGTTAACCTACACCGGTTTGGATCATTTTGAATTTACCGCGGGTAACCAAAAGCAACCGATCAGCATGGAATTGCAGGAAAGTTCAAACGATATTATGTTTACCGAACGATCGCTGGTCAATTCATTGACCGGCCCGTTGTTTGACCGTGCGATCGGTTTTAATGCCAAATCCTCGGGCAATGACTGGTCCGCACAGCTCGGCGCGTACGGCGACAACATCTCCCCGAACAAAAACAACGATACTGCGGATGAGGGATGGGGTATTGGCTCGCGTCTGACCTTTGCGCCGATCAATGAGAAAGACAAACTTATTCATCTTGGTGCCTACGGCGGATATCGCGGTGTGAACGGCAGCGACCAAATTCTGGGTCATACCCTGAGATTCAGATACGAAACCACCCACATGTCCAACTTGTACCTGACCGATACAGGAAACATTGCTAACGTGGACGGCGCCAGCATGGCTGGTGCGGAATTGGCCGGCATGTACGGTCCTTTTTCAATACAGTTTGAATACGCTCACACTTGGGTGGATCGTAGTGACGCATTGGCTACCCTGGACTTCGATGCCTGGTATGTACAGACAGCCTGGACAATTACCGGTGAATCACGCACCTATAAAGGTTCCGACGGCGAATTTAAACGCCTGAGTCCAAACAGCAACTTTAGTTTACGCGAAGGCGGCGGTTGGGGGGCGCTGGAACTGGCAACCCGTTTCGACGGCAACGACTTGAACAGTCACGACATACTTGGCGGCAGCGAGACCGCGATCACCATCGCATTGAATTGGTACGTAAACCAGAATGTTCGATTCATGGCAGATTACCGTAGACCGCTGGATCTGACCAACTCACCGGTCACCAATCCGGATGGCAGCCAACCCGATAATGTCGACTCATTTACCATTCGAACTCAATTGGCATTCTAACAATCGCTGCAGGCATTGCCATAATCGGCAGCCCCCTTTTGCCTGAGGGCAATTCCGGAGGTCAGTAACGATACCATGTGGCCCGATCTATCCACGGGCCACATAACTCCCCGTCATTGCTTAAGCATTATTCTGTAGCCGGCGGATATCCCGGCTCACCAATCATTACATCCGCCCTTAGCGTTTTAAATTACACGCTAACAATAGCGAGTAGGAACTAATCGGCCATCCCTCTATTTCAGCCGTTGATCAACAAATGCACATAAATACTGGCAGCATAGCCCAACGCTATTGTCGGCATCCACTTTAAATGGCCGAAAAAAGTATAATTGCCGCGAGCCTGCCCCATTAAGGCGACTCCCGCTGCCGAACCGATCGACAATAGGCTTCCCCCGACTCCGGCAGTGAGCGTTACCAACAGCCATTGTACTTCCGGCATATCCGGGTTCATCGTCAACACGGCAAACATCACCGGGATATTATCGACAATCGCCGACATAATCCCGACCAGCACATTCGCAGTGGTTGCCCCCATTTCGCCGTAGATATACGCTGAGGCCTGACTGAGATAACCAATAAAGCCCAACCCGCCGACAGCCATAATTACCCCATAAAAAAAGAACAGCGTATCCCATTCCGCGCCGGCGATATGCTTAAACACATCGAAAGAGGCATCCTCCCTGGGCCCGCTGGAAGGCTCATCAACCGGAGGCTCATCGAAGCTCAGCTTATCTTCGTGATAA
>JBNLCC010000176.1:0-5461 GCA_050303615.1 Methylococcaceae bacterium
GCGCTCATCGTCGCTTCGGTGCCGGAGCTGACCATCCTGACCATCTCGATGGATGGCACCAGATCACAAACCTGCTTGGCCATGCGGGTCTCGATTTCCGTCGGAGCGCCGAAACTTAGTCCTTTGGCAGCGGTCTGGTGCACTTCGGCAATCACTTCCGGATGTGCATGCCCCACTATCATCGGTCCCCAGGAGCCGACATAGTCTATATAACGGTTGCCGCAGCTGTCCATGAGATAGGGTCCCTCGGCACTTTCGATAAAAACGGGCGTTCCGCCTACGCCGTTGAAGGCGCGTACCGGCGAGTTGACGCCGCCGGGAATGACGGTTTTTGCTTCGCTAAATAATTCGTATGCTTGAGCCATGATTTCTATTCATTAATTAACAAATGCTGTAAAGCATAGGTTAACTTGCAAATGAATGGAAGATGTTTATTAATTTGTCACTGGTAGGCGCTATACTGGTTTGACGATGAACAGTAAAAATATCCTCTTAATCGAAGATGAACCAGCCATCGCTGAGAATGTCATTTACGCGTTGCAAAGCGAAGGTTTTCATGTCATATGGAAACAGTTCGGGCATGAAGGCATTGCTGTTTTGCGCGAAACGGAAGTCGATTTATTGATTCTCGATGTCGGATTGCCCGACAGCAGCGGATTCGAACTGTGTAAACAGGTGCGCGGCTTTTCCCGGTTGCCGATCATATTCCTGACAGCGCGCAGCGAAGAGGTTGACCGGGTTGTCGGTCTGGAAATCGGCGCCGACAATTATGTGTGCAAACCTTTCAGTCCGCTTGAGTTAGCTGCCCGGGTTAAAGCCATTTTAAGGCGCAGCGTACCTAATGAGCTCACTGCGGCCTCCGAGGCAGCCGATTTCATTATCGACAGACAACAAAACGCGATCAGCTATTGCGGAAAACGGCTGGTGCTAACCCGCTATGAGTATCTGATTCTAACCACGTTGTTGCACAGCCCGCAATGGGTTTTCTCCCGCAGCGCGTTGATGGATCGGGTATGGGATGAACCGCAGGCCAGTTTTGACCGGGCGGTGGATACGCATATCAAATCGATACGCGCCAAACTGAAGGCCGTTTGCGACAGGGATCCGATTCAAACGCATCGCGGGTTCGGCTACAGCATTAAGGCGACTTGCGATGAGCTTTAGCGTCAGGATTTTTCTCGGTTTGTTTTTGGTGACCGGACTGGCCGTCTATTTGATTTACTCCTCGTTCGTGCGGCAACTGCAGCCCGGTTTCAGACAGTCGGCGGAAGATACGTTGGTCGAAACCGCGAATTTATTGGCCGAGTTGTCGGCGCCGGAAGTTATAGCAGAGAATATCGGTAACGGTAAATTTGCGGAAGCAGTGCGGGCTTTTCAGCAACGACGGCTGAATGCGACGATCTGGTCGCTGCAAAAGCACCGTAGCAACGTGCAGGTTTAAATCACCGATGCGGCAGGGAAAGTGATCTACGATTTGACCGGCAAAAACCTGGGTGCTGATTATTCCCGCTGGAATGATGTTTACCTGACTCTGCGCGGCCAATACGGCGTCCGTTCCACCCTGGCTGATGGCGCTAATCCGTTGAGCTCGGTGATGCATGTTGCCGCGCCGATAATGCACCAACAGAACATAATCGGTGTCGTAACGGTGTTGAAACCTAATCTCAGCTTTCAGCCGTATCTAATCGCTGCGGAGCAAAATTTGATCAGGAAAGTGTGGTTGTTGTCGGCTTTCGCCGGCATGGCGGGATTGCTGATTTCCTGGTTGTTGTCGCAATCGGTCAGGCGGTTGGCCGGGTATGCCGATGCGGTCCGCCAGGGACAAAACGTGCCGCTGCCGAAGGTTTCCGGTCCTGAGTTCAAGCAACTGGCTGATGCAATGGTATCGATGAAGGAGGAGTTGCAGGGAAAAAAATATGTCGAGAACTATGTGCACACCCTGGCCCATCAATTGAAAACACCGATCGCCTCGATTAAAAGTGCCGCGGAACTGCTGACGGAAGACATGGACGCCGTTCAACGCCGGCGCTTCGTCGGCAATATCGGTGCGGAAACCCGGCGCCTGCAGCATATCGTCAACTACATGTTGTCGCTTGCAGCACTGGAAAATCGGCCGCAACTGGAAAATCGGCAGATCATCGCCTTAAAACCGCTGGTTAATGAAATCATCCGTTCCCATGCCGCTGTCATCGACAGCAAATCTTTGTCGATCATCAATCTGTTGACGGAGCAACAACAGGTTGAAGGCGAGGCTTTTTTATTGCAACAGGCGCTCACCAATCTATTGAGTAATGCATTGGATTTTTCCCCACCGCATGGAGAGATCGAAATACGGTCGGAGAGCGATACGCACTCTGTTTCGCTGCTGATCAGCGATCAGGGGCCGGGCATTCCGGAATTCGCCAGGGAGCGGTTATTCGAACGGTTTTATTCGCTGCCGCGGCCCGGACACAAACAGAAAAGCACCGGTCTCGGTCTGTGTTTTGTCAAGGAAATTGCAAGACTGCACGGCGGTTCGGTGCGTCTTGACAACCGTCTCCCGCAAGGAACCACCGCAACTTTGCGGCTCAATGTGAATTAACGGTTGATTTGCCGCTTCACGTTGTGCACACAAAAAGCACATCGTTTCCTCATACACGCTTGTTAATGTGATGCTGTCTTTTTCAATTTACGAGGTTAACGATATGCAACAATTTTCCATTAAAAAAACCGCCGTTCTTACTGCCTTGTTCCTGTTGCTGATGATAGCGCTGCAAATGATTTCCGGCGTCGTCGGAGAAAGACTTCGTTTCCGCGAGCAGGCCAGAAACAGTATCGCTCGAAGTTGGACCGGCGAGCAAAAAATCATCGGACCGATATGGGTTGTGCCGTATGTGGAATCGGTTAAAACCAGCCAATGGGACAGCCAGTCGAAAAAGGAGATGGTGCAGGTGAAGCAAATCAGCAGAAATTATTATTTTCTGCCGGAAAATCTGCAGATCGAGAGCACGGTCGACACCGAAAAACGCTACCGCGGCATGTACGCCGTGCCGGTTTACGCCGCACGGATCTCCATGCAGGGGACTTTCAGTAAAAAACAATTATTGGCGCAAATTCAAACCAACAAAAATATCGTCAGTTTCGGCCGGCCCTATCTTGCCATGATTATCAATGATATTCGGGGTATACCGGAAAAGCCCGGATTACAATGGGGGGGGACAGGCAGCCGCATTCGATTCGGGAACCAGCATAAATGGCGCGCCGGTGGGCATGCAGGCCATGCTGCCACCCATTGACGTCAATGCGCCGAACGACTATACGTTTTCCTTTGCATTGACGCTGCGCGGCATGCAGACCCTGTCGTTTGCGCCGGTGGGCTTGAATACGTCGGTATCGATCTCGTCAAAATGGCCGCACCCCGGGTTTATCAGGCGCTATCTGCCCGAGCGGAGAGAAATTTCGGCAGCCGGATTCGCTGCGGCCTGGCGGGTTTCGTCATTTTCCAGTGCCGTCAAACAGCAGTTGCAGCAATGCAAAAACGGCCAATGTGCGGCATTGTTATCCAACACCTTCGGCGTTTCGTTGCTGGAACCGGTCGATATTTATCAACAAGCGGAACGCTCGATTAAATACGGAATATTGTTTATCGGTCTGACCTTTGTCGCGATCATTATTGTCGAGATCGTTAAACGATTGCAAATCCACCCTGTGCAATATCTGCTGGTCGGGCTGGCGTTGGCCGTATTTTATTTGTTGCTGGTTTCCCTTTCGGAACACATCGTTTTTCATTGGGCTTATTTGATTGCGAGCATCGCATGCACCGGCCTGATCTGTTTTTATCTATGCGGCGTGATGGACAGCATTAAACAGGGCGTGTTCTTTTCAATGTTGATTGCTTTGCTGTATGGGATACTTTTCGTGATTTTGCGCGCCGAGGATTTTGCGCTGCTAATGGGCAGCCTGCTGTTGTTTGCCGCCCTGGCCGCGCTGATGCTTATTACCCGGCAAATCGATTGGTATGAGCTAACGGCAACGCGGCGGAACCCGGAAAGCAATACGCTGGACTGAACGAAACCCGTTTTATTGCATCAAACCCTGACTCAGCGACCGGTGAACGCCGGCGGCTGTTTCATTTTATGGACTACCGGAGCGGATACGGGTTAAAATCCTTTTTCAAAAACAATGCGGTAGCGGCCAGCGCACTGTTGAATCGCTCGTGTTCATTAAAACCGCCGCCGTTTCACGAGCTTATGACACCAGCAAACCAAGTGATTAACCGATGAAAATAATGACTCAAATCCTAAAATTTGTTCTCGCTTCGCTATTCAGCGCCAGCGTTATTTTTTCCTTGTCCGCCTGTTCAGACGATAAACAAGCAACCGGCAATCAGCCTACCACCCAATCAACAGTCCGAAAATTCGATCATGCACACGGTGCTGAAGTGACCGATCTGGTAAAACATGAATTCGAACATGATTTCGCCGAACAATGCGTTGAACGGGAACTTCGCAATTCGATCAATAAGGAACAAGACAGGCAGCGCTTTGGTAAATCCTGCATGTGTATCGCCACTTATATGATGAAAGACCTGACCGCGAAAGAAGCGGAAAAGTTTGTCAAACAACATAAAAATACCCAGTCGCTACGAATTCGATTCGAAAACGCCGCCTTCCATTGCCTGCAAGCCCAAAAAAAATCGCAGCCTAGAGCACCGGTTATTTTTAACCGCGGTTGATTTTGCCCCGGAGGACTCTGTGGAGTGCATTGTCGGGCATGTTGTCTATGTTCGGCATTGTGGTGCCGGAAGGGTATTCGCGATTCGGGACCTGACCCTTTTTTGTGTTGAGTATTGGTGGAATAGGCGAAATACTGGCGCTCACCATTATGTTGGAAACCGGCGATATTGAACGCTTTAAAAAAGTAGGTCACTTTACCTCATATTGCCGCTGTGTCGGCAGTGAAAAGTTAAGCAACGGAAAAAAGAAAGGCCAGGGTAACACTAAAAACGGCAATAAATATTTGTCTTGGGCCTTTGTAGAAGCAGCCAACTTCGCGGTCCGGTTTAATGATCAAGCCAAGCGCTATTACCAACGCAAAACCGTCAAGCGGAATCAAGTGATTGCAATCAAAGCGGTTGCCCACAAGTTAGCGAGGGCGAGTTATTATGTCATGCGGGATCATGTCCCGTTTGATTCGGACAAATTATTTGTATAACGATTAAGGTTGAATGACGGAACCGAACAAGGGGTTGGTTAAAGAAAAACGGGGTCAGGCCTTACTTTTGACATTTATTAGGATGTTATTTAATCTGTCGTGAGTTTCCATAGTAGGGAGAATTTTTATGGCAAGACCTTTACGAATAGAGTTTGCCGGAGCACTTTACCATGTCACCTCACGGGGCAATGCCCGGCATGACATTTATACGACAGATGATGATAGACAGCAGTTTTTGGCGTTGTTGCGGAACGCAGTAGAGCGCTAT
>JBNLCC010000177.1:0-14499 GCA_050303615.1 Methylococcaceae bacterium
GAATTTCGCCGATCTGCTGTGCGCGCGCGGCCTGCACCCGAACCTGCAAAGCTACCCTTATCTGCCGGGCTTCGAAGTATCGGGTACCGTGGTTGCGGTAGGCGACGGCGTTGTTGCCCTACAACCGGGCGACCGGGTCGCCGCGTTGTGCGGAGGCCGCGGCGGCCTTGCCAGCCATGTAACGGTGCCCGAACACTGGGCGGTAGCCATTGCCGACGACATCGATCCGACCTTGGCTGCCGCAACACCGGTCGGCTATCTGACTATGGCCCATGCCTTGGAACGCGCCGGCCTGCATGCCGGTGAAACCATCCTGATCCAATCGGCCGCCGGCGGCACCGGTCCGGTCGCGGTGCAATTGGCATTGGCGCGCGGCGCCGCAGTGATCGCCACCGCCGGCAGTGCCGAAAAACTGGCGGCGTTACAGCAACTCGGCGTCGACAACACGATCAACTACCAGGAAGAGGATTTCGCCGCCCGCGTCAAGACCATTACCGGCGGGCGCGGCGTCGACGTGGTGCTGAACACCTTGGGAGGCGATGCCATTCAGCAAGGCATCGGCCTGCTTGCACCGGGCGGTCGTTACTGCGAAATCGCCCTGGCCGGTCTACGTGCGTGCGGACCGCTCGATCTATCCGGGATGACCGATAACCAAAGTATTCTGACTATCAACCTCGGCCGTTTAATGGCCAATCCGTCGGCTTCGCGGGAAGCGATGCAGCAGATGGCGGAAGCACTGGCGTCCGGGCGGATACAGCCGTTGATCGCGGAAGTTTTCACAATGGATCGCTTCGCGAAAGCATTTCGCCTGATGGACGGCCACCGCAATATTGGCAAAATCCTATTGCGGCCGGACCCGCATATCGAAGTTTCGATGCCATGCACCGAACATCAGTCTGCGATCCCGCCTGAAGGTCTTGCCGAAGCTTTGCGGGAAATGACCGCCGCAATCCTCGGTCTGAACGAAGACGAAATTGATGCCGAAAGGCCGCTGGAGGAATATGGTTTGAATTCGGTCGGCACGGTGGCTTTAATGCGCGGGATTCATCAACGCTTCGGGATCGCCGCGCCGGCCGAACTGGTTTACCAATCCCGCACCCTGAGCGCGCTGGCAACGCACTTGCAAAGCGGACAACCACCGTCGCCGGTGGAGGAAACCGGCCTCAGCCGGCTTTTACAACGGCACGCGGGCAAAACCTACGATCCGTTGGTGCCAATTCGAACCGGCAACGGACATGCGTCTTTCTGGCTGCACGGCGCGCCGGGCGATGCCAGTTGGGTACTGCGCCTCGCCGAAGCGTTGCCCGGCGACGCACCTGTTTATGGCATCGAAGCGCGCGGCGTCAACGGCAAGGACGCCCCCCGGCGCAGCGTTGCGACTATGGCGAAGGACTATATCACGGCCATGCGCCGCATTCAGCCGCAAGGCCGCTATCGCCTCGGCGGCTATTCAGGCGGCGGCGTCGTCGCTTACGAAATGGTGCGCCAGTTGCTCGCTGCCGGCGACGCCATCGACAAATTGGTGCTGCTGGATGGTTACGCGCCGGGCAACCAGGCGCTGGACCGCATGGGCGATGTCTATGAGGAAGGTTTTATCTACCAGTTGTCCGTCAATTGGTTCGGCCGCCGTTGGGGAATGTCCCGTCCTCTACCGGCCGAACGCTTGCAAGGCCTGACGCCAGGGGCCCAATTGCAGACGGCACTCGATCATTTGTACCGTTATGCGGAACCGGATGTCGAGCGGCAACGTCTGGCGGTTTACTTATCGGGCATGAACCGCGTCGGCCGTGCTCTGGGCAAGGCCTTTAAAAACTACACCGCAAGACCGCTCAGCCACACCGGTTTCGATTCGTTATTAATACGCTGCACGGCCGGCATGAGCAGCGTGGACAACCCTTATGCGCTACCCACTTTCTTGACCGAGTCAGATTATACTGCCGGTTGGCCGGCACTGTTGGGCGAGCGGTTACGGCTGGAAAACGTCGCTTGCGATCACTTCGGTCTGTTGGACGAGCCGTGGTTAGAACAAGTTGCGGCTGCGATCGACCATTTTTTCTCAACACCAGGAATCCGGCCCGGAGCATCTGTCGTAGACGCACCGGAAAAACGGCGCGAACAGGTCCGTCAGATTGTCACCGAAGAAATTTCCCGCGTATTGATGAAGGATTTGCCGGAAACCTTACCGCCGCAAATCAGTTTGACGGAGTTGGGGGCACACTCGGTCGACCGCGCCGAAATCGCGGCAGCGGCTATGGAGCGTTTGGAGGTAACAGTTCCGTTAAGTACGTTGGCCAAGGTCGGCAACATCGACGGCTTGATCGATCTATTGGTGCGCCAAATACCCGATAGCTCGGCGCCGCCGGTGTTGATTAGCGGACCGAACACTGATAATCTATAATAAAAACACCCAAGTCATACATAAAAGTATATGAAAAATATACTATTTTTAACTCGGCGTAAAGCACGGGCCGCCGGATGAACACCTCCATCAGCCGATATATCACTTTGACCATTCTGTTGACGACAACCGCAGGTTGCGGCTGGAAAGGCGGTTGGCTGTTCACGGTGGGACCGGATTATGAGCAAAAGCCATTGCCTGCACCTGAAGAGTGGCATACGCCCGAAAATATGTACGATATACCGATCGCCCATCAAGGAAAAGCCTCAAAGCTGCAACAATGGTGGGACCGTTTCGACGACCCGGCACTCAGCCGACTATTAGCCGCCGCACAGGAAGCAAGTCCGACACTCGCCGAAGCCAGTGCGAGAATCGGCCAAGCCCGCGCCGCTTTCGTTGCTGCCAACGCCTCGTTACTGCCCAATCTGGACCTCAAGGGTGGCGTCACTCAATCGGACCTCTCCTTGAACGGGTTGAATCTTAATGTGCCAACGTTTCCGGACGATCTTGACATCAATATTGTCGAATACCAGGGCGGTTTGCAGTCTTCCTGGGAAATCGATCTATTCGGCGGTTTGGCGCGCCAGCAGGAAGCCTCGACAAGCCAGGTCCAATCCCGGCAAGCGGCTTGGCACGACGCGCGGGTTTCGGTCGCCGCCGAAACCGCCAACCTTTATCTAAATTACCGCCACTGTCAGATACAAACCGAACTGTTGGTGGCGGATACCAAATCGCGCAGGGAATCGGCCAAGCTGGTTCGCATCGCCGGACAAGCCGGTTTCCGGTCTCCTGCCGACATCAATCTTGCCGACGCTTCAGCAAACGATGGTCAGGCCAATCTGTTGGCACGGCAGGTGCAATGCGATCGCACGCTGAAAAGCCTGGTCGAGATTTCCGGCCTGCCGGAGCGGGAAGTTCGCGGGTTATTACAAAACGCTCCCGGTCAGAAAGCGAAACTGCCGACGCCACCGCAGTTCCATATCGACGCCGTGCCGGCACAAACCTTGCTGCAGCGCCCCGATCTGGCGGCAGCGGAACGCGACATGGCTGAAGCCAGCGCCAGGATCGGTGTGGAGCGCGCCAAGCAGTTTCCGAAACTGACGGTAACCGGGAATATTACACGCGCTTTGCTGAATCTCGACGCCAATATTTTCTCAGCGTTGCAGGCCGATTTGACAATGTGGTCGATCGGCCCCTCGCTGACCCTGCCGATTTTCGATGCCGGCCAACGCGAGGCTAATACCCAGTTGGCGCAACTTCAATACGAAACATCGGTGGTCAGCTTTAAGGCAAAAGTGCGCACGGCCGTGAAGGAAGTCGAAGACGCCCTGCTGCGATTGGACGGGATCGACCGCCGTCTGCCGCTGGCGCACACAGCCGCCGAAAATTACCAAATGAGCTACCATGCCCAGCAGCAACTATACCGGTCAGGGCTGGGCAGCCTAATCGACGTCGAATCCGTGCGCCGTAATGCACTTTCGGCAGAAATGACGGTCGCCAATTTGAAGCAGGAGCGGGTCAGTGCCTGGATAGCGCTATACCGGGCAGTAGGCGGAGGCTGGGAAAATCCGCCGGAAACCGCCGATTGACAGTCGCCTTGGCGATGAGACGGAAAACCTTTTAACACTCTTTATCTTTCATATTAACGGTCTTGTAGCGATGACAAAAGCAAAGTTCGGCATCCTTCTCGCGATTTCGGTTTTGATCCTCTTTACCGGCATCGCCGTCAAGCGCTTCAAAGCCGCGGACAAGCCGAAAGCCGACACCTCACCTCATCCTGCGCTCACCGTTACCACCGTTCAGCCCAAGTCTCGTGAAATCCCTATAACCCTACGCCGCTACGGTTCGATTGCCGCTTGGGAGGAAGCGGTAATCGGCGCAAAGGTTAACGGATTGCGCCTGAGTGAAATCAACGCGCAAATCGGCGACCAGGTCAAACAAGGGCAAGTCCTGGCGCGGTTCGACGATCACAGCGTGCTGGCCGATTTGGCGCAAAGCCGGGCGGCCGTGACCGAAGCGAAAGCGTTGCTGGCCGAAGCGCGGATCAAATCGCAACACGCGCGGCAGGTAGCCGGTTCCGGTGCGTTGAGTGAATTGCAGGTGATCGAATACGTCACCGGAGAAAAAACCGCCGCCGCCAAGTTGCAATCGGTCAAGGCACAATTGGACAAGGCGTTGTTGCAGGAGAAATATACCAAAGTTGTGGCAATCGACGACGGTGTCATCTCCTCCCGCAACGCCGTGTTGGGCAGCGTGGTCTCGCAAGGCCAGGAGTTGTTTCGCCTGATTCGCCAAAGCCGCTTGGAATGGCAGGCCGAAGTCACTACCGAGGATCTGTCTCGGCTCGCTCCAGGCATCGCGGTCACGGTGACGGTTCGCGGATTTCCGGATGTCGGCGGCAAAATACGTGCCCTGGCCCCGACTGTCGACGTCAAAAACCGCAATGCGCTGGTTTACGTGAACTTGCCCCATGCCTTGCCGCAAGGTTTAAGTCCCGGCATGTTCGCTGAGGGTGAGTTCCGCTTAGGCATGCGGACAGGAATCACGCTGCCCCAAGACAGCTTGTGCCCACGCGACGGTTTCGATTACGCCTTCAAACTTGATCGGCAAACCGGCAATAGCGCCCGCGCCGTTCAAGTCAAATTGTCTACCGGACAACGCGGCGGCGACTGGGTGGAAATCCTTGCCGGCGCCGCACCGAACGACCGTTTCGTCGCAACCGGCACGTGTTTCCTTAACGACGGAGATACCGTCACGGTAGTACAGCCATGAACCTGAACATTTCGGCGTGGAGCATTAACAACCCCATTCCGTCGGTGATGCTGTTCGTATTGCTGACCTTGGGCGGGCTGGTCAGCTTCAAGGCGCTGAACGTTCAGGATATTCCCGATATGAATCTGCCGGCCATCACCATCGTTTGCAGCCTGCCCGGTGCTTCTCCGGCACAGTTGGAAACGGAAGTCGCCCGCAAAATCGAAAACGCGATCGCTACCGTTCAAGGGCTAAAACATATCACGACCAAAATACAGCAGGGCAACGTCAGTTCCATGGCCGAGTTTCGCATGGACAAACCGGTACAGGCGGCGCTCAACGACGTGCGTTCCGCAGTCTCGATGATCCGCGCCAACCTCCCTTCGGCAATGCACGATCCGGTCATCAACAAACTCGATGTTTCCGGCGGCACGATCCTCGCCTATAGTGTCAATAGCGCCAATCCCGCTTACGCCGACGATCAGACTCTGTCGTCGTTCGTCGATAATACCGTTACCAGACGTTTGCTTAAACTTGACGGCGTCGGCTCGGCCAATCGCGTCGGCGGCGTCGATCGGGAAATCAGCGTCGCATTGACACCGCTTACGCTGCGTTCGCTCGGCATTACCGCAGCCGATATTTCCAATCAGCTCGAACAAATATTGGGCGAAAGTTCCGGCGGCCGTACCGATTTGGGTGATGGCGAACAAGCGATTCGCACCATGGCCGATATCGGTTCGGTAGAGCAATTACGCGCCTTGGAACTCTCACTTCCCGGCGGCCGTCGTATGCGCCTCGGCGAACTGGCGCAGGTTGAGGACACCGTGGCGGAAATCCGATCCATCGCCTTGTTGAACGGTAAGCCGGTAGTGGGTTTCGAAATCGCCGCCAGCAAAGGCAGTAATCAAATTACCGTTGCCCGGGAAGTGAAGGCGGCACTGGCGGAATTGCAAACGCTCTATCCTGATATGCGTTTTTCCGAAACCTTCAATCTTGTGGCTCCTGTAAAGCAATCCTTCGACGGCTCGATGGAAATGCTGTACGACGGCGCGCTGTTGGCCGTATTAGTGGTTTGGTTGTTTCTTAAAAACTTTCGAGCGACCTTGATCTCGGCCTGCGCGTTGCCGCTCTCGATCATTCCCGCCTTTCTCGGCATGCATTACTTCGGCTTTTCACTCAACGTCGTCACCCTGTTGGCGCTATCCCTGGTAATCGGTATCCTGGTCGACGACACGATCGTCGAAGTGGAAAACATCATGCGCCACCTGCGCAAAGGTATTTCGCCCTACGAAGCGGCAAAAGAGGCCGCCGCCGAAATCGGCATGGCGGTAATCGCCACTACGTTGACCTTGGTTGCGGTATTTTTGCCGACTGCATTCATGGGCGGCAGCGCCGGCTTGTTCTTCCGCCAGTTCGGCATCACCGCCACAATCGCCATCCTGGCGTCATTGGCGGTCGCCCGGTTAATCACGCCGATGATGGCAGCCTATTTGCTCAACATAACATCCGATCGCGATCAAAGCGACGGCCCGATCAAACACGCGTATATGAAGGCCGTCGCCTGGTGCCTGAAACACCGTCTTATAACCATGGGCGGCGCGAGCCTGTTCTTCATCGGTTCATTGGCATTGACGTCCCTTTTGCCCTCCGAACTCATGCCTGAGGATAACGATCCTCAAACCCAAGTCTCCGTCGAACTGCCGCCGGGCGTCAGTTTGGAGCAAACCCGCAATACCGCCGAGGCGGCAAGGCGCCTGGTCGCGGAAGTCCCTTACGTGGAAAGTGTCTACACGACCATCGGCGGTGGATCGGCCGGCAACAACCCGGCCGCCCTGCAAGGCGTCGAGGGCGTTAATAAGGCCACACTGACGATTTTGCTGGCCAGTAAAAACCGGTCGGTGCTCAAATCGGTAACCGAAAAAAGCATCAGCAAAGCTTTGCAAGCACTGCCGGGAGCCCGAACCAACGTCGGCCTCGCCGGCGGTAGCGACAAATACGTCTTGAAGTTGACCGGCGACCACCCGCAAGTCCTGATATCGGCAGCCAACACGGTCATCAAGCAACTCAGAACCGTGCCCGGCTTCGGCACCGTTACCTCAAGCGCTGCCTTGGTAAGACCGGAAATCGTCGTTCGTCCGGACTTCGCTAAAGCGGCGGAACTAGGTGTTACCACCGATGACATCGGCGAAACGCTACGAATTTCCACGGTCGGGGATTACCCGACTACGGCCCCAAAATTCAATTTGGCTCAGCGGCAAATTCCGATCTCGGTTAAACTGGTACCCGAGGCGCGCCGAAACTTATCGGTGCTTGAACAACTGGCAGTTCCGTCAAGTAAGCCGGAAATCGGCACGGTTACTATCGGCGAAATCGCACAATTCAAGTATTCCGGCTCCCAATCGACTATCAACCGCTACGACCGCTCGCGCTATATCGATCTCAACATCCAACTCGCCGGCCTCACCTTGGGCGCGGCTGCGAAAACAGTCAACGACTTGCCGAGCGTTGGTAATCTGCCGCAAGGCGTCAAGCAGGTCGGGACCGGAGACGCCGAGGAAATGCAGGAGCTTTTCGACAGTTTCGGCATCGCGATGATGGCGGGCATACTGTGCATTTATTGCGTGCTGGTGTTATTGTTCAAGGACTTCCTCCAGCCTATCACCATTCTGGCGGCGTTACCGCTTTCTTTCGGCGGCAGCTTTATCGCTCTGCTGATAACCGGTAAAAGCCTTTCGATGCCGTCCCTGATCGGCCTGCTCATGCTAATGGGCATTGCCACCAAAAATTCCATCCTGCTGGTCGAATACGCTATCGTGGCACGACGCAAACTTGGCTGTGACCGCATTGCCGCGCTACTCGATGCCTGTCATAAGCGGGTCCGGCCCATCGTGATGACCTCAGTTGCGATGGCGGCCGGCATGCTGCCGATCGCCATCGGAACGGCAACGGCCGATTCAACCTTCCGCAGTCCGATGGCGATTGCCGTCATCGGCGGTTTGGCGACCTCAACCCTTTTAAGCTTATTCGTGATCCCGGTGGTTTATACCTACGCCGACGATTTCGAAGGCCTTATGCGCCGAGTTTTCCGGAAAAATTCCAATACAAAACCAAAATCAGACGCCTCCAAAACCCGATAACTAGCATTCCGGAGATATCCTTATCCGCCCGCCCTTTCTTCTGCCAACAATGAGCCGATGGCACCGATCAGCTCATCTTCCAAAAACGGCTTGGTCAAATAGTTACTTACACCAGCGGCTCTAGCCTGCTCCCGGTGTTTTTCCGTCGACCGTGACGTTATCATAATAATCGGCAAGTCCGCAGTATCCTCCCTGTTCCTGATATGTGCGGATAGCTCGACGCCGTTCATTCTCGGCATTTCCAAGTCAAGTAATACAATATCGGGCATTTGTTTATCCATTTTATCGATGGCATCCAGGCCGTCGATAGCCGTATCAACTTCAAACCCGCTATCCGTCAATAATTGCGAAGTGGCTCTTCTTGCGCTCAACGAGTCGTCGACCACCAACACCTTTGGCAGGCCGCTCATCGAATCAGGCAGATCGATAACATTTGTATCGAAATGATAGACCTTTTCACCGGACAGCAATTCATAAATATCCAGGACCACTGCAACATCACCGCTGGGTAGAATTGCTGCGCCCAGCACGCCGGGTATCGCAGGTACATAGGTACTGAACGATTTCACAATTAATTCCTGGGAACTGACGATCTCATCGATCAACACAACGGTTTTCGTGCCTGACCTGTCTTCAACCAGAATTGCCGGCAATTTCCGGTTCCCGGCTTCATGGATCGGAGGTAGCCCTAGTAATTGATTTAAATGCAGTGCACGATAATTTTCATCTTCGAACTGATAACGTAACTGATCGTTGAGTTCTACCAACCGGAAATCGCCACTGCAAAACAGGTGTTTGAAGCCATGTTCCGATATGGCAAACACTTGATTGCCCGTCCGCACCAGCAATGCTTGTGTCGCGGCCAGCAACAGCGGCACGCTGATAATGGTTTTGAGTCCTTTTCCCGGCGTCGATTGCAAGTCAAATGTCCCTTTCATACTCAGGACTCTGTTGTGGATCACATCCATACCGATGCCGCGTCCGGATGCCTGGGTAATCGTTTCGCTGGTTGAAAACCCCGGAGTCAAGATCAATTGCGTGATTTCATTATCCGATAAATGGGCAGCTTGATGTTCCTGCAGCAGTTTTTTGCTGATTGCACTGTTGACGATCTTAATTTTGTCCAATCCGCTGCCGTCGTCTTCGACACTAACCAAAACATCATTGCCCTGTTTGGAAAAAACGACCTGGATATGGCCGCGGACAGATTTCCCCGACTGCAGCCTTGCCTGTTCGCTTTCAATACCGTGATCCACTGAATTCCTTAATAAATGCATCAACGGTTCAATGAGGTCATCCAAAGTTTCCTTATCAATTAGGGTTTGCTCTCCCGACACCGTCAGCTGCACATCCTTACCGGTCATTCTTGCCGCCTGCCTGACAATGCGCTGGCAACGCGCAACGATGCTACTCGCCGGTATCAGGCGTAATTGCTGCACCAATTCGCGATTGTCTTTTTGCAGGGCGCTTTGTTCCGCAAACAACGTTTTCAAGTCATTTAACTGGCGATTGACCGCCGCATTCATTTCGCGAATATCAGCTGCAACTTCAGCCATCCGATTGGCACAGGCATGGAATTCGTTATACTGGTCCATTTCCAACGCATCAAACTCGCCGAAGTCCGCTGTATGCTGCTTAAGATTGTAACTTTGTATATTGATTAAGCGGTCTATTTCCGAGGACAGCTCATGCATCTGCCAACTCACGTTATGGATCAGTTTTGCATCGCCGATAATCTGATCCGTTCGGCTTTTTAGCTGTTCGCCCAAGATGCTTTGTTCATCGATCGACTGCATTACGTCTTCAATCAATACCGATGCAACGGTAATTTTCGCATCGGCCTGCCGGTCAAGTTCGGCATGGACTTGGGGCTGATGCGCATTGTCCGAAATTGGTTTGTTGTTGTCGCCGGCGTATGTTGCTGAGTCTAGGGTAACATTGTTTGCGGACTCGGAAAATCCGCCTTCTTCTTCGATCCGATAACTCCAGTCCAGAATACTTTGCAGCACGGCAACGGCGTTTTCCGGCACCTGCCCTTCCCCTTTAAGTGCTTCACCCATCTCTTCAAGACAATCGGCCGCGTCAATCAATATTTGGGACAGCGCCGGCGGTGGCGGTTCGTCGAGTTCCGCCAACTGTTCCAGAATATCTTCCAACCGATGGGTAAAATTGGTCACTCCGACAATACCGGCTGTAGCGCCGGCTCCTTTCAGCGTATGCGCAATACGCTGCGCTTCCCGTAAACATCGCCCATCAGTACTTTCGTCGAGAACATGATGAACCGCCTTGGAAAAGTTTTCAGTCAAAATAGGCAATTCATGCAGCAAGGAATCGATTAGTGCCTGATTGACATCTTCCGGTATTGCCAGGGAGACATCTTCCGGCTTTGCAACAGACCTTTTTTTTGTTGGACCGGT
Organism: Methylococcaceae bacterium; assembly: GCA_050303615.1. Classification (GTDB taxonomy): domain Bacteria; phylum Pseudomonadota; class Gammaproteobacteria; order Methylococcales; family Methylomonadaceae; genus CAZDXJ01. The sequence goes on from JBNLCC010000177.1 coordinate 10,704, forward strand.
GCCGCCAACCACGACGACATTCAGCAGTTCGGCCAAAGGTTTGCAATGCTGTATCGAAAAAGGTTTTCGCCATCCCGGCTTTGACAAAAATGTAGTAATTGCTCGGCCTTTAACCGGATCGCTGATATTGTCCAGGTAATCCATGATCAGCAAGGCAACGCTTTTAAATAATTTGGCTTCTTGTAAAAAATCATAACCGCCTGCCGGCTCAGCAACGATATTATGCTCCAAATGATCAAACACCCGTTTCAAACCAAACAAGCCGACAGTTTCGCAGGCTTTCTGCAGATTACTGAATTTTCTCCGCTTGTTTTGTAACGCTGTCAAATAAGCCTGTTCGTCAGCTACAATGGCCTGCTCCATGCTTTCAGCCAATTCTGCTACAAAAAAACTGAACTCGGTGCCGATTAGGTTAACCAGCTTGGGGTTAACCGGGAACGTTGGGTAGTCAAAATTAATTGACTGCTGTGAGTCCGGCATTACAGCGCCGGCAGTAGCGTCATCTTCAATGAGTTGCTCGTCCGTGGCAATGCATTGCGCATGCTGCAGCGCAATTCCGTCAGAAAGCTTATTTGCCCCGGTTAACGTGTCGTTGTATTCGAGCAATGCCCGCAACAGTTCGTCGGCATCTTCTTCCGGCAAGGGATTAACCCAGGATTGATGCCGTAAACAGGTAATCAACTGTTGCGCGGCCTGTGGCGCGCTCGACCGGTCAAACAGCAAACTGAAACCGCTGTACCACAAATCCAGGGTTTCCCAGTGTTCTTCCCCCAACCCTGTATTTTTTTGGCGCAGATCATATAGAAATTCCGAAAAGACCGTGATGATGTCGACCAATGCCGCAAAGCCTGTTTCAGCCGCTTGCTCGGAAATGCCTTGCCAGATTTGCAATTGGTTGTCCAATGCCTGCAACAAATCCGACCGGCCTTGTTGTTCCGGATCCAACTCGGCAGCCGCAATAAAAATTTCCGAGGCGGTTTCGAATGCCTCGCGCAATGCTTTAATATTTACCGCAGTATTAGCATTCATCACAGCGCATCCCAAATCATCATGCCGGAAGTTTAAACACCTGCACCGAAGCAACCAATTCTCCCGCATCCTGCACCAGATTGTTTGCCAATTCGACCTGCTCTTTAAGTTTTTCATTGGCATTGACAGAGGTTTGCCGGATCGTCTCGGCCCGGCTTGTCAATTGCGTACCGGCGGTAAGCTGGGCTTTGGTTCTTTCGGTAATTTCGTTGACCGAGCCAACCAGGTCATTGGTAACATTCTGTGTCGCCTTCATACGATCACCTGCCTGCTGGGCAAGCCGGGTTCCTTCAACCACTTGCGTGATCACCGAGTTCATCGTATGCACCGTATCGGAGGTATCGACCTGAATGTTTTTTACCAATGCCGAAATCTGTGCGGTTGCTTCCCGTGAATTCTCAGCGAGACGCTGGACTTCGTTGGCGACCACCATAAGACCTTTGCCCGCTTCACCCGCCTGTGCCGCCTGCATGCCGGCATTCAAGGCAAGAATGTGGGTTCTTTCGGCGATTTCATTAATCAAAGTGACCGCAGCGGTAATCTCCTGGGAACGTTCGCCCAGGCGCTTAATTCTTTTTTCGATTTCCCGGATAATTTCCCGAATCTTGTTAATACTGTGCACCGTATCGGTTACCGCATGCAGCGCGTTATCGGTGGTCGACATCGCATCAGCCGCCGAACGGTTGGTCAGCTCGGTAAAACGGGCAACTTCCAGCATCGAAGATACGGCAACCTTCAGTTCCTGCACCATCTGTTCGGTTTCCATCCGCTCTTGCTCCGCCAGGCTCATCACCGCGTGCGATTGCTCTTTTACCTTCGTGGAGGAATCGTTGACGCGCAACGAAACATTGTTGACCTGGGACAGGGTTTTGGCTGTTTCCGTGGATAATTGGTTGATCGCATCGGAAACGGCACCGGTAACGTCTTCGGAAACCGGCACTTTTTCCCGCAAGTCCTTTTTACTGAGTACCGAAACCGACTTGATCAACTCGATAATCGAATTATTCAATTGCTTGCTTTCCTTTTCCAGTTTCATCTGGGTTTCCAAACGGTCATCGAGCAAGGCATCGAAACTTTGCGCCAGCAAACCGATTTCGTCTTTAGACTGCATATTGGCGCGGGCCGCATAGTCACCGCCGGCTATTTTCCTGACCACGTCGGAAAGGTATTTAATCGGCTTTAATACACTGGTTTCAATCAACAGGATGTAAAGAAAAGTCAAAATCACGAATAGGATTGTCGCCGTTATCAGCGTCTCTTGCTTGAACGCATCGATATCCTCCTGCACTTTCAACTCGGTCAGGGTTTTTATGTTTTCAGCCATATCCTTGACCGATTCAAGCAAGGTTGTCGGCGGACGGTCAATGCCCCTTACTTTGACATCAACGTCGCGATAACCCAAACCGCTCGCTTTTTCGAACAATAACGGGATCGCACCGTAATATTGTTTGGTTAGTTTCTCGTGTTCAGCGAGAAATTCTTTGGCCACCTCCTGCAACTGCGGATGATCGGCGGACTCTTCAATCACCTTATTGACCTTATCGACCACCGCCAGTCGGGTTTGCTCAAATTGCGTACTGTATTTATCGTAATCTTTCGGTTTATGGCCGCGAATCAGCATATTCTTCCATTCCTGCACCTGTTTTTTAAACAGAATGGTGGCCTGCAAAGCATCGGAGCTGATCGTGTCCACATGATCGATTTTTTGCATTTGCATCAGCGCAAATTGGTTCATGCGGTTCAAGCTGTAATATCCGAGCACCAGAATCAATAACGCCATGGCAATGAACAGCGAATGCAACTTCGCACGAATGGTGATGTTTTTCATAATTCAATGGAGGACTATTAGTTGTGGTTATTTTTGAAAAATGCGGAAATGGATTTCAACCCGGCTCGCCACCAAGAAAACGGCTGCTTAACGAAGAAAAGAACGCGTGCTTGTCAAGCTCGAACCAAGTGCCTGATTCGCCTTGGTAGCAGCCAGTGACAAATGGTTTAACCGGCTCGGGAAGAGCGGATTCCTTGGCATTTGCCGCATCGTTGTCAATGTTTGTTAATTTAACGATGAACTGCGGATAGTCTTTGATGCAAACCGCTACCGCCCGTTTGCCCTGGTCAATAACAAGTATCCGCGGCTTGTCGGTTCGCCGGCTGTAAAACAATCGATTCAAATCATAGACCGGTATTAAACTACCGCGCAAATTAATTATCCCCAATACCCAATCCGCTGTATAAGGTATCGGACTGATCCGCGTATTGCTGAGTACCTCTCCAGCCAACTCGGCTGGGTAAATAAATCCTGTATCGCCGACCTTGAATCCGTAACGTTGCTGTTCCGGAATATCAAATTGATTAATCAGTAACGAGACGTCTTCGGCCACACTTTCCAACTGAGCGGCAACTTCCATATCGGTATTCATCGTTATGCGATTTCAGTAATCATCTGCAGAATTTCATCGCTGGAATAAGGCTTGGCGATATGGCCTCTGGCACCCTGCAATCGTCCCCATACCTTATCCGCTTCCTGGCCTTTACTTGATACGAAAACCACGGGAATATGGCAGGTTTTTTCATTGTTGGTAATTTCCCGGCAAGCATGGAACCCGTCCATATCGGGCATCACGATATGAATCGCCCCGGGATTGTCGGAGGGTCTATTTCTTGAGAGGATAGATCTTATGAGTAAAGCAAGTAGATATTCCCCGGAGTTTCGTCAAAGAGCCGTCCACCTGTTTGAAGAGCAGCAAGTCCATCACTCTTCTAAGTG
>JBNLCC010000178.1:0-5868 GCA_050303615.1 Methylococcaceae bacterium
GCGCTTTGCGGTTCAGGCGATGCGTGCCGGGGCGCTGGGCTATGTTACCAAGAGCAGTAACGCCGAGGTGTTGCTTCGAGCCATTGATGAAGTGAGTGCCGGGCGGCGTATACTGAGCCCTGACATCGCCCAGGCAATTGCCCTGGAGAAATCGGATGATCAGGGCAGGGCATTGGAAACACTGTCGGTACGGGAATTTGAAATCCTGCGAATGTTGGCCGAAGGGCGGTCAAGGCAGGATATCGCCGACACGCTCAATATTAGTCCCAAAACCGTTTCCAACACCCATTATCTGATCAAACAAAAACTGGGCGTCAGCAGCGACATCGAACTGACGCACCTGGTAATCCGCATGAAGGTGGTCAGCCTGGCGGAATAGTCAGGCCCGGCGCCGAAACAACGGCTATCTTCGGACAGCAATGTGTTAATCGCCGGCAGTCGGCTTGTCCGGACTTTCCATTAATCCGGTTGTTTTGAACGTGGAACGGAGAACGAGCACCGCTCCGCGGCCGAACCCATAACTGGTGACGACGATGCTGGCCATTAAATAGAGCCGGAACACCGAAGGTAACAGATCTTGCGACGGGATTTCGCCGTCCAATACCGGGAACACCGCCTGCAGTAGAAACAGGCTGGGATTGGTGAACGCACCGATTACCATCGCCCAGCAAACGTGACAAGGCAATGCTGCTTTAGCCGCGTAAAAGCCGAATAACAAAGCGCTCATCATTAGAAAATCCAGATGTGCCTGCAGCAGGCGGCTGAATTTACCTTGAAAAATTATTTTGAACAAAACTACGTCAAAGCTTAAAAACACCATGCACCAGGCCAAAATTAGCGCCGCCAGCAGCCATAAGACGGCGCCTCTGAGTAATAGTATGTTTGCTGCAGGATCTGCGTTACGGTTCATCGGTGTTCCCCCTTTTATTCAGGTTCAAAGAATCAATTCATGTTCGGTAAAATGCTGCGGTTGTTTTAGTATAGAGCGGATTTTTTTTTCCGCTTGTACCGGACGGAACATCAATTTGGTTGAAATGGTCAATTTGCCGTTTACATTCGGCGCAATAGTTCATAATATGGGTTTGCAGTTTGCAGTTTGCAGTTTGCAGTTTGCAGTTTGGTTTTGTGCGGATACGATCTTTAACTGCTGTGTTAAACACCTGGCAAAGATGATTCATCACGGCATGGAATTATTGAACGATGCATGACGGTAAAACTAGATTATCTGAACCGGATGCGGCGCCCGCTTCACAGCTGCAGCGGGTAAAATATTCGACTGCCGATCTGCCGGTCAATGAAAGACAGGAATGGCTGCGCGAAGTGATTGGCCGGGAATATGCCAATGTCGAAATCACGCCTCCGTCCGACGGCGGCCTGTTCAACGAAATGATTATTTATTCCTGGGAAGACATGCGGCTGTCGGTCATCCGCTCCAACGAAATAACCCTGGAGCGGCTACCGCGCGAGCCCCATTTGATCAGCCAGGACGTCTACTTTGCGGTCGTCCATTTGTCCGGTGACTACCGCTTGCAGCAGGATGGCCGGGAGGTATTTCTCCGGCCGGGAGACATGGTTCTGTACGATGCCACGCTGCCGCACCGGATCCGTTGTCCGCGGCAATTTTCCAAGCTGATTATTTCCATTCCGCGCCCGCTGCTGAGAGAGCGGATAGCCGGCATCGAATACTGTACCGCGCTGCGCGTTCCGGGCGATTCCGGAATCGGGAAGGTAGCGGCGGAGTTGATTCGTTGCTCCGCCAGTCAGGCCGAAAATCTGAATAATCGGGAATTTTCCACGCTGTCAGGTTGTTGTCTTGATCTGCTGACGCAAGCGTTGGCCGCAGTGCGTCCGGCAAAATTCGATCTTTCTGCAAGCCGTGCGTTTGCCCTGCACCGGGTCAAGCATTTCATTGAGCAGCATCTAGCCCAACCGGAACTGAATCCCGCGATGGTCGCCGGCAGAACAGGCATGTCCCCACGTTACATTAACCGGCTGTTTCAGGACCAGGACACGTCGCTGATGCGTTACATTCTGCGGCGGCGGCTCGAACAATGCCGGCAAGACCTACGTGATCCGCTCCATGCCGGGCACCGCATCTCCGATATCGCCTTTCGTTGGGGGTTTAACGATTTGGCGCACTTCAGCAGGGTTTTCAGACGGCGGTACGGTTGTTCCCCGAAAGAATATAGGGAGAGCGTTTAGGCAAACTAATATTAGTCCGCTGTAATTTGAAACCTTCTATCTAACTTCTAAAAATTCATGCATATCAGTTAAATATTGATATCCGTCTTGATTCTTGATCAGCGATGCTTTTTTGATAGGCTTCGATTAGCCGGCAAGTCTCATTGGTTTGCGTTTTGCTTGTTTATTCAATAGTAACTACTTACGTCGATAACTAATGGCTGTCCGGCTTTTAGGCAGTTTTAGAAAAAGAAAATAAATAGAAAACCGAGACCTTTCGGAAGGATTAAGTCACATGAAAATCAATTCATTTTTTAATTATCTCGAAGCTTTACACCAGAGTTACCTAAATGTCGCCGAGGGACAGGTACCAAATTACATTCCCGAACTATCTAAAGCTGATCCCGAGTGGTTTGGAATCGCAGTTGTTACAGTCGACGGACACGTTTATCTCGTGGGTGATTCGAAGCAGCCATTCACGATTCAATCAATTTCTAAAATTATTACCTACGGAATGGCATTGGAGGATAACGGCATTGAAAGGGTTTTGAAAAAAGTCGACGTCGAGCCTTCGGGAGAAGCTTTCAACTCTATTAGCCTCGAATCCGGTACCGGTCGCCATAGGAACCCTATGATTAACGCCGGTGCGATTGCTACCGTCTCACTCAAGTGTGCCCTGCTTGCCAGCTTCTAATGTGTTGGAAGAATGTTAGTATCTTCATGTTTGTGATTTAATGTTCGAGCTCCACGTGGTTGTTTTCTGTTCAGAGTTTTTATGATGCTAGCGGCGAGCTTCGATCTGTTATCGGAGAAAATATCTTTATGTCATCAACATGCGGTCAATAACGACAAACACGTTGTTGTAACGAAAACAATCCGCATGCGCAGTTTTGCTTTAATGGTGAAACCATTCTTGTAACCACATAATGAAAGTAGTATAAGTACAGGAAGACTTAGTAGTAACTTACCAAATATGGATGGGAGGCAGGCATGATTAAAATAATAATGCTCTTATTGGGTCTAGCGCTATTTGTTATCGGTTGCACGTCGTCATCTTTACGTGATGTAGAGTTTCAGAAAACGCAAGAGATTTTGGTGAAGCCACCTTATTTGCCGGCACATCAACAGCGAAGTTTAGGTCCGCCTCAAATCATTCAAGTCCGCTTGGTCACTGAAGAAAAAGAGATTGAAATCGCTGACGGTGTTTACGTACAAGCGGCGACCTTTAATGGTTCTATTCCCGGTCCGATTATTGTTGCTCATCAGGATGACTATATCGAGCTGACCCTCGTCAATCTGGCAACCAATCAGCATATGCATAATATTGACTTGCATGCGGCAACCGGCGCATTGGGCGGCGGAGGTTTGACCAAAGTTAATCCCGGGGAACAAGTGACATTTCGTTTTAAAGCAACGAAACCGGGTGTCTTTGTCTATCATTGTGCACCTGGGGGACCCTTGATCCCTTATCATGTGGTCAGCGGAATGAATGGGGCCATCATGATTTTACCTAGAGAGGGTTTGAAAGATGAAAAAGGGAAGCCTGTTTATTATGACAAAGCATATTATATCGGTGAGCAAGACTTTTATATCCCAACAGATCGCAACGGCGAGTATAAACGTTATACTTCGCTGAACGATGCATTTTCTGAAACCCTACAAGTGATGCAAGGGTTGATTCCAAGTCATGTCGTGTTGAATGGGAAGGTAGGCGCGTTAACCGGTACAAATGCCTTGACTGCCAATGTTGGAGAAAAGGTGTTACTGTTGCATTCTCAGGCGAATCGCGATTCCCGTCCGCATCTGATTGGTGGACAAGCCGATTTGGTCTGGCAAGGTGGGTCGTTTAACGATCGGCCTATCACGAATCAAGAAACCTGGTTTATTCCAGGGGGTTCTGCTGTCGCAGAAATATACGAGTTTAAACAACCCGGTACGTATGTTTATCTCAATCACAATTTGAACGAAGCAATGCTGTTAGGTGCAGCCGCCCAAATCAAGGTTAACGGTGAATGGAATAACGATCTAATGCAACAATTGACTTTGTCTAAAATAAACAAATAATTGTGTCATGTATTGAGTTATTAAGTGGGTCTTCTTGTATTATCAATTTGCGGGGACGAGGCTATGTCAAAGACTTTTCTTGCAGAAAAACAAGGAGTTTGTTTTGAAATGTTGACAGAAAAAGATTTGGAGCAGACTGTTGCCTGTGTTACCGAAACTTTTACAACGGATGAACCACTCACCAGTGCTGTCAACATTAGCCCTAATGAGTTCCATCCTTTTGCGAATATGTATTGCGTCAAAGCAATTTCAGACGGGTTGTCAGTTATTGCGCGAGATAAAGTAACCCGAAAAGTGATTGCGTTTCTAATTTCGGAAGCTCTTGCATCAGAAGCACCAAAGGTTTTGGAGGAAGTTAGCGAAAAATTTCGTCCCATCATGGCATTACTGGATAGGCTGGATCAACAGTATAAGAGCAACTTGGTAACGAACTCGGACCAAATACTGCGTCTGTTTATGGGAGGCGTCAGTAAAGATTATAGAGGCAGGAATATTCTTGCTAAGTTAATAGCGGAAAATATCGAAATTGCAAAAAGGCATGGTTTTTCCGTCGCTATTGGTGAAGCGACCGGACCGGGCTCCGAATACATCCTTGTAAATAAGTTTGACTTCAAACACCAGTGTAAAATTTACTACCGTGCATTTGCTTATCAAGGCGTCAATGTGTTTGAGTCCATTAAAGCCGCTCATTATTGTGTGCTAGTTGCAAAGCGATTGGGTTAGCCCGAAAAAACTGTCTCCCAATAGCTATAAAATGGTTGCAAGGTTCATTGTGCCGGCGGGGGCGGTGGTGATCCGGGGGGTGGCGGAGGTATTTGTACGTTTGGCTCCCTTGTCGGCGTCCAGCTTTGGTAGATGAATTGTCCCGATACCGGAACGCGATGGCCTTTGGCGTACATGCATTGAATATAGGCGTTATTGTAGTTTTGTTGCGTCGCATAGGCTGAACGGCTGCCCGCTCCGCTGCCTGCCAGGGTGCCGGCCAGCAAGCCGGTGCCCGCACCGATCGCTGCGCCTTCGCCACCGCCCAATGCCGCCCCTGCCGCAGCACCGATTGCCGAACCCACCACGGCGCTGCCGACCTGGCTATTGATCGCTGCCTGATTGGCGCTGGTACCGCCGACCTGGCCGTAGGCGTACTGTCTGCAAAAGTAATCGTCCTGGCGGAACTGGGCGAATGACATACCTGTACCGGGCAAAACCATTACACTCGGGCCATTGGGTAACGTTGCGCAACCGCTCAGCAATGCGGTAATGCCGGCAACGGTAAAACATTTTTTCGGTTTCATATTCAATTTCTCTTTATTCGGGCGGTATCGGATCAACCTGGCGCCAGCCGCCCGGACATTCTTTAACATAGGGATAATACCCCTCGGGATTGGTGCAATAGTACCAATAGCCGGCAGCGGGCTGCTGGGGCGACTGCGGTGTACCGCGTTCGATATATACCGGCGGATCGGCAGGTATATTCACGATGGCCGGCGGATAATAGGGGTAGTAGGGATAATACGAGTAATAGGGATTATAAGAGTAATAGGGATAATACGAATAATACGGATAGTAGGGTCTTGGAAGCCAAGAATACCCGAAATAAAACCCGAAACGCGGTTGGCTGTAACTATG
>JBNLCC010000179.1:0-11697 GCA_050303615.1 Methylococcaceae bacterium
AGCTATTGAGGTCTTTTTCGGTTTTGATGCTTTTTGCCGCTTCTCGGGCAAAAGCTTCGAGTTCTTTTCTGTTCATGGGGTGTCTATCCTCTTCTGTCAGAAGTTAATGATAGACAGTTACACAATTTAATTTACAGTCTCAAAGTTCCTTGCACTAGGATATTTTTCTATTCCGCTAAATGATATTATTTGCACACAAACCCGGGTCTTTTTATCCGTTTTATCCCGTAGCAGGAAGCGACTGGGATGCGGAAGTTTGTTGTATGAATAATCAGGTTAAAGTGCCACCTCAATCAATCAGCATTCTGGCTAAAGTGTGATCCGCAACGGCACTGATCTCTTCCGGTTTCTCTTGACAATCGGCAATAATTTCTTTGAGTTCCTGAATGCATTGTTCCCTTTGCCGTTGGTTGTCCGTCATCGCTTGACGGACTTCAGCGTCGATAGTGCATAAGCCGGATTGCAGGCCGTTTCTTAATCCTTTCAGAGCGGTTTTCTCCATCGATGGCTTTAATTTTTTTTGTATGAAAAATGGCAAAAGCCATGATATTAGGATCAACAATATGCTGTGCACGGCAAAATTAACCCCCAAGTAAGCTTCTTCCGTGTGACTGCTGTCATAATAGCCCTCAAATAGTTGATAGCCCACCCAACCCATTGCCGCGAGCGGAAATACTGTGGCGCAAACTGCACTGAATTTGAACAAAAATCGCTGTATTGCGTTGCCGGGATTGGCCAGTGCCTGGCGCGCCGCTAATTCAGTTTGCGTAACAATGATTTTTTTTGCTTTGTCTCTTAATGGCGACAGGCTTTTGCGAATGGGTTTGACTGGAAGTTGATATTGATCGGCAGATAAAACCACTTCATCCAACACATCTTCGAAACGATTTTGTGCCCAGTCATCCCATAAACCGGACTTATCCTTGCCGGTCTCCGGTTTATTGCTTTTGTCCAGCAAATTGGCAGCCGCTTGGACATAGGCTACCGCCAGCCGCTGCAACGGCCAGTCGAAACCCTGAATGAGTAATTGCTCGGTCATCTGCCATTGCGTATGCCACTGTTCGAACATGGATAAGTAGGCGCCATCCCGGCCCAACTGATTTAAACAGTCCGTCAATTTTTGCTGCAATTCCTTTTTGCGCGCCTGCAGACTCCGTAGTTCAAGTTGGTGGATGGTGTTTTGTTCGGCAAGCCGCTGGATAATTTCTTCCAACTGGCTAAATTCATCCTGTTGATGACTGTAAAGTTCCGGCTCGCTTATGGTCCGTTTTACGATCGGATCGGTAAAGCCGGCTTTTTCCAATTGCAGGATAAAATCATCGTATTGCTCCTGTTGCGCCCTATCCCATTGGTTCATGACAAACACCCAGGCATGTTTGGCTCCTTCGGCAAGCAACAGGCGCCAGGCTTTATTGTCCCGGTAGCGTTCGGGACTGACCACATAAACCAATATATCGATGTGCGGCAGCCACTCCAGAACCAGCTGTTTGTTTTTCTGTTCAGTACTGTCCATATCCGGCATATCGATCCAGATCAGATGCCGTCGACTTTCGTCATCATGCACGGCTAATTTTATTTTATCGATCGGCATGGATTGCGGTAGGCGATCCAATGCAACGGATTGATGGTAATATAAGGTTACTTCCCGGGAAGTGGGTCTTTCCACCCCGGTTTTTGCCACCGCTTTTCCTGCCAGGCGGTTGATCAGACTGCTCTTGCCGACCCCGGTCCCTCCTAGAAATGCAACGATTAGAGGCCTCGATTGCTTATCGACAAATAATATTTCCGGCGTCCTGTCATCAATTGCAGTTATCAGACCGTGAAGCTGCTGATTGATCCATCCGTCGCGCTGCGCCTGTTCCGCCCATTGCCGGGCGCGTACGATCAAATCAGAATATTTGTAGCCCATGCCGCTTTTCTTTCAGTTGTTTTTCCATCAATTGCAGTTGCTGTTCGGGAATATTGAAATGCGCAAGTTGCTGCATTTTGCCGGGCATCTCCGACAGCATGGCAATTAAAGATCCAATAAACAATTGCTGCTTAACTGTTTCCAGCTGTTTTTGTTTAAGCTCGGCTTGAAGACGCGAAATGAAACTGCCGATCGCGCTTTCCGCCAATAACGATGTTATCGATAACATCGCCGGGGTGATGATCAAATCATGCAGCCCGATTCCACCGGTTTTCAGTGCCAGTGCAACCGCTGCCGCGTCAGTCGAAACACGAGTGGCCCGGAGGCTGTTCAGCACTACCGGTTGTTCCTGCAATTTATAATATAAACGGTGAGCGGTATTTTCAATTTCATGCTGAAATTGGCTATGGTAGTTTTTCACTGCCTGTTGGTATGTTTGCAGCATGTAAACGCGCTGTTTCCGCATTAAACCGTTTAATTCTTTCCACCAAAGCGCCTGTTCCGGTTCCTGATCCACTTTATCCAGCAGCTTGTCCGCCACCGAAATAAGCAAATGCTCACCGATCTGGTTGAGCAAAACGATTTCCTGACTGCTGTCTGACAAGCCTGTTTTAATTACACCGCTCAATTTGTATATCTGTCTGACCGGCCAGGTAATTATATTCCGGGTATGTACCAAAATGCCGGCCAAGCCCGGGATTTCCAACAATGTCAGCAGTTCTGCCAAAGCATTTTGAAAGGTTTCATAATGATGCGGATGATTGAGATAATCGCGCTGATATATATCCAATGCTTCCCTAATAGCCTCATCCAGCATTTTTTGCCATTCCCGCAAAGTCTGATGTTCCGCTTTTACCGGCTCGACCCAATTTTCCCAGTGGCTAATAAGTAATTGATTTTCGTAATCCTTATGGCTGCGCCGATTAATTTTTTTTTCGGCGGTTTTAAACAGTTTTTTTACCTGCTTCTGCTGATCCGCAGTCAATTCGTGTAAACTACCTTGATCGTGGAACAGCAACGGAATCACCTCAGGAAAAGAATCATTCCGCGCCTGGCGCCATTTTTCCTGCAATGAATTGATGACGAGTGCTTGGGTTTTTTCGGCCAATTTGTTGACCACGATGACTGTCGGTTGATTCAATGGAGCGATTAACTTCATCATTTCCCACACCGATTGATCTGCATATTTCTCTTTACTGACCACTAACACAATCACGTCAGCCAGGGCAACCGTGCGCAACACTCCTTCTTGATATCCGGCTGCATCAATGGAGTCGAAATCGGGCGTATCCCACAGGATGCAATCGGGCAGTGCCGTGGATTGGGCATCGTCCAATTCCGTCAATGAAAAACATTGATATTCATTACGGGTTAATTTGGATTCGTTTACCCGCTCGAAATGCTCAAAATACCGATAAACCCAACTGCATTGTTGTTCCTTGACGCCATGGCAAAATCCTTGTGGATGCACTGTAAAACCGGCCAAAGGACTTACCCCGGCAATGACCGTATTCAACAGTAAATTACTAATGGAACTTTTCCCCGCCTGAGTTGGCCCAATAATTGCGATCTGCAACGGATGCTGGGGTAATGAAGCGATTAATTGACCTTTTAACAGAAATGATTCGGCAAGACTCAGTATTTCAACACGAGATTGATAAATATTTTGTTGCCCTTGATCGAGGATCCGAGCGGTCAAAACGCTTTGATACCGTTTTTTTAATATCTGAATAAATTCCAGCATTGAATAACAGCCTGGGTTTATAATAACCAAGTATTCTACTTTGGATAGAGACTTTTAAGAAGCCTATTAGGCCCTATAACTACAATTAAAATTCCCACTTTATTCCTGTCGCGGAAAAACTGAGAGGAAAAGACCATGAAGACAACATTCACATTTTTTATTACCCTGTTCAGCTTGCTGACAGTTGCTTGCAGCGGCGAAGCAACCATCAACGGCAAAAACGACCGGTCAGCCTCCATGACGATGAGAAAGGTCAAACACTACCTTCCTGTAGAGCAACAACTGGAATTCGAAATCGCTTACTGGACTACACGAGATGCAGTAAAGGACAATAGGGTATTCCTTGATACTGTTGATGGTAAAACTGCTGCTGAAGTCATTGAAATGGGCAAAAAATATTTCGCCGAACGCAAAGCTGCCGGCATTCCCGCCTATACCAAGTATGATTCCTGGGACGACATGTTGGTCAAAGTATCAGAGGAAAGAGCCTCGACGGCTTTACCCAAAGAGCGCATGACCAAGCGAGACAAACAGAACAATATCTTGTACAAATTATCTAATCTTTAATTAATTCAATATATTAACAAAATAATATTTTTGATCATATCGGTGCCGGCCGAACGGAAGCGGAAATATAAAGGCCGCTAACCGGGAAGCCGGTTTCATTCGTTGTCGTTTGCCGCGGCCTTTAACCCCCGTTAAATCTGTTTCGGACTCGGCAAAGCCTTATTATATTGAATCAGCGACGAAACAAAGCTGTTAGCTTCATTAATTGAGTTCTCCATTGCCTGAATCAGTTGCGAGATATCGATGGTAATCTCAGCTAACTCATGTTGCAGCGAGGCGATGGCATGCGCATTTAGATTGTGTTTCAAAAACAATACCTGGTCCCTAAAGGCGGACAATACCGGTTTGATTTTTGCCTCGGCCCGATACATTGCCTTAATCAAGCGGGCATAATGCTGCCGCGTTACTTTGAGTTTTTGTCTGCTTTGCGCTCTGAGCATTCGGTTGCCATAAAGATCCAATTCAGTTTCCCATTCCGCAAATAATGCTTCACTTACCTCTTCAATCAATCGGATATGATTAGAAACGCCATTTGCTTTTGTTATGCTGATTTCCAATTGCAGTTTAAGTTGTTTATAACGTTTTTCCAAAGGCTCATCATCCACCTGAATAATCCTTTTAAAGCGGTCCAAGGCATCAGCGAAATGTTCTTGAGTATCCCTCAGACTGTCGCAGGTTTCTTCAACACGGTAGACAATGATATCGCGCTTATGGTGCCCAAAGGATTCTTTGGTTTGAAAGTAAAAGTATAGGCATTTTTTTCTGATGAAGTTCGAAATTGGCCTCATTGATCTTGTCACGATCCGGATAGGGAATAGTATCGCTTTATTGTTAGCCTTTTTAAAAGACATCATTAACTTAAATTTGCTTTATATATGAATTAAATTCTATGGTTCAACGAGGGTTTTAACCATTATCGTAAGTTGTCGGTCCGTAATTCGCTATTGAATAACGTGATGTCGTTTCGATTATACAATTTAACGCTAAATTTTGCTTCCGCAATAAATCGGTTAAAGGCTTTGTCAACAATACCCATGTCGCTTAGTTGCTGAAAGTTTAAATCCCCCTTAATGTCGACTGATTTAACCAGAATCAACTGATTTGCCGATAATTCAGCCGCCAGCCAAGCCGCAAGACTGTCCGACGTTATATTCCATGAAGCCTCAACTCCCGATTGTGCAAGCCATTGACAACAAGGAGACCAGATAACGGCGTTTTGCGTTTGCAAAACATGGTGAATTTCCTGATCGGTAGCGGCCACACATAATTTCCGGATTATCCCCTGGAATTGCAAGGCCATTTGCTGCATCGCCAGCAAGGCCATTAAATGCGCTGTTTCATCACTGAAACGCCATTGTTTTTGCGCTGCTCTTACCTGTTCGGCAAAATTACCGCCGCCGGGTACAATAACGATTTTGCCGTCGGAAAAATCCGCCGCGTACGCCAGCCAATCTTTCAAAAGCGGTGAATCGGTCAGACTGCCGCCGATTTTGATTACAATCATTGTATAAAAATAAATAAAGCCTCTAAACAAGTTTAGTCAAAATCGTCAGGAAAACTTTCGTCCTTGCCAAATAAAAAAGAGGCGCCGGATAAACCGGACACCTCTAATTAATCATTCCTTTGCGCTATTGCAATTAAAGCGCCTATTAAGCTGGCATCTTAGCCATAACCTATTCTACAGGCCGATAGTGATTAATTACCCGCCAAAATCATCCAGGAAGATATGCTCACTTTCAACGCCGATATCTTCGAGCATTTTTATAACGGCGGCATTCATCATCGGAGGCCCGCACATGTAGTATTCGCAATCTTCCGGTGCCGGATGATTTTTTAGATAGTTTTCGTAAATAACCTCATGAATGAATCCGACGTAGCCGTCCCAGTTATCTTCAGGCAATGGATCCGATAAGGCGCAATGCCATTCGAAATTATCGTTTTCAGCAGCCAGCATATCAAAATCTTCGACATAGAACATTTCACGTTTGCTTCGCGCACCATACCAGAAAGTCATTTTGCGCTTGGATTTCAATCTACGCAACTGATCGAAAATATGCGACCGCATCGGTGCCATACCGGCACCACCGCCGATGAAGACCATTTCATTGTCGGTGTCTTTGGCAAAAAACTCACCGTAAGGACCGGAAACAATACATTTATCACCCGGTTTCAGGTTGAAAATATAGGAGGACATAATGCCCGGCGGCACGCTATCCGGAGCACCTGGCGGTGGCGTGGCAATACGCACATTGAGCATAATTTCCTTTTCCTCAGGATAGGAAGCCATTGAATAAGCACGTAACGCCGGCACTCTCACCTCAGAGACAAAGCGCCAAAGATTGTACTTATCCCAATCCTCGCGAAATCTTTCCTCGATGACCATATCCGCATATTTCGATACATGAGCCGGACATTCAATTTGAATATAGCCGCCAGCCCGGTAATCGATCGATTCGCCTTCCGGCAATTCAAGTACCAGTTCCTTAATAAACGTGGCCACATTGTGGTTTGACTTAACAGTACATTCCCATTTTTTGACACCGAAAACATCGTCCTCAAATTCAATTTTCATGTCGTGTTTTACCATCACCTGGCAGGAAAGACGATCGCCTTCTTCCGCCTCGCGTTTGGTAATATGAGAACGCTCGGTAGGCAGAATTTCTCCGCCGCCCTCAAACACTTTAACTCTACACTGCGCACAAGTGCCGCCGCCGCCGCAAGCTGACGGCACAAATAAATGATTGTCGGCCAACGCCGTTAATAACTTGGAACCGACAGGAACATGAATTTTCTTTTCATTATTGATCAGAATTTCAACATCCCCGGAAGCCACCAGTTGACTTTTTGCACCGATGATAATAAACACCAATGCAACCACGATTAACGTGAAAAATATAACCCCTAAAATAATTTCCAGCATTACTGTATCCTTAGAGTTGAATTCCGGAGAAAGCCATGAAGCCCAGAGACATCAGGCCGGCAGTAATAAATGTTATGCCCAGGCCTTGCAAACCGGCAGGGATATCACTGTATTTCAGCTTTTCGCGCACACCGGCCATAACGGTAATTGCCAATGCCCAGCCAAAACCACTGCCTATTCCGTAAACAGCACTCTCCGTAAAATTATAGTCACGTTCGATCATAAACAGACTGCCGCCCAGAATCGCGCAGTTAACTGTAATCAAAGGAAGAAATACGCCCAGCGCATGATACAAAGCCGGAAAGAATTTATCTAACACCATTTCCAGAATCTGTACCAAGGCAGCGATCATGCCGATACAACTGAGTAACGCCAGAAAACTTAGGTCTACTCCGGTAATACCCATCCATGCCAACGCATCTTCTTTTAATAGCGTGTGATAGATGAAATTATTGGCCGGAACGGTAATGGTTTGCACGACCATTACGGCAATGCCAAGACCCATCGCCGTCGATATTTTTTTGGAAACCGCCAGGAACGTACACATTCCCAGGAAGAAGGCCAAAGCCAGATTTTCAATGAAAACCGCTTTGACGAATAAACTGATATACCCGGCCATTAGTGATGTCCTCCTTCACCGTGTGCGATATCCAAGATTTTAAAATCAACCTTTTCCCTTTGTACCGGCTTCCACTGACGGAAAATCCAGATAATCATGCCTATAATGAAAAACGCACTGGGCGGCAACAGCATCAAACCGTTCGGATCATACCATCCGCCATCTTTGGTTAAATGAAAAACCTCGATTCCCAACAATTTTCCGGAGCCGAATAATTCTCTGAAAAAAGCCACAATGATCAGAATCATGCTGTAGCCCAAACCGTTGCCGATACCGTCCATGAAACTTTCCAACGGAGGATTTTTCATCGCATAGGCTTCCGCCCGGCCCATCACGATACAGTTGGTAATAATCAATCCGACAAATACCGACAATTGTTTACTGATTTCATAGGCAAATGCTTTCAATATCTGATCGACCACGATTACCAGCGAGGCGATAATCGTCATTTGCACGATAATGCGAATGCTGCTGGGTATGTGGTTTCTGATTAAACTGATGGACGCGCTCGAACAAGCAGTCACCGAAGTTAATGCCACCGCCATAATTAACGAGGTCGACATTTGTGAGGTCACTGCCAACGCCGAACAAATGCCCAATACCTGCAAAGTAATCGGATTTTCATTGACCAACGGTGTGGTCAGAACCTTTTTTGTTTCGCTATTAATTACTGCACTCATTTTTCTACCCTATCCGTTCGTTCTTACTTTGTTTAAATAAGGGGCAAAACCTTCATCCCCCATCCAGTAACGAACCAGGTTGGTTACACCTCTACTGGTCAATGTAGCACCGGCCAGTCCGTCCACCTGAAACTCGGAACCGGGTTTATTGGAATCGACGACACCTTTGATCAGGCCCAAAGCCGGTTCTCCCGATTCCGCATAGACTTTTTTGCCTTTCCACAAAGCGCGCCAGTTGGGATTAACCACTTCGCCGCCCAATCCCGGCGTTTCCGCTTGGTCATAGAAATTAATGCTCTGAACAGTCTGACCGTCCGCGTCTAAGGAAAGAAATCCGTACATTGTCGACCACAGCCCGTATCCGTGTACCGGCAGAATAATCGATTTGATTTGTTCCCCGGATTTTACCAGATAGACCTTGGCCAGTTTTGCCCTGGCTTTAATGCTGGCAATGTCCTTGTCGGTTGGTACGACAACGTTTTGAGCCGGATCCTTCGCAGCTTTACGCTGATCATAAGCGGCAACATCCATGCCTTCAACATAGTCGCCCGTTTGCAAATCGACGATTCTCGCTTCGATTTTTTCACGAAACGCCGTATCGATATCGGTGCTTTCATCCAAAAGACCCGCGACATCAAGAATATTCTTCTTCATGTCCAGCGATTTATTATGTACCTGTATCGGCTTTAACGCGACCGCCGACAGTGACACCAAAATTGCACAGATAAAACAGATCGACAATGCTATTGCAATGGTTTTTTCCAGGCTGTCATTGCTTAAAGCTAAAATCTTGTCACGATAAACTTTAAATTTTTCGTAATGTTCACATTTTTTCTTTTCGTTAGGCATGACGTTTCATCCTTCTTCTAATATTTGCCTGAACGACAAAATAATCAATAATCGGTGCAAACATGTTTGCAAACAGAATCGAAAGCATCATTCCTTCAGGGAAAGCAGGATTAACCACACGAATCAGCACCACCATGACACCGATCAGTGTACCGAACAGCCACCGTCCGGCATCGGTCATCGCCGCGCTGACCGGATCGGTCGCCATATACACCATGCCGAATGCAAAACCGCCTAAAGTCATATGCCAATACCAGGGCAAGGCAAACATCGGATTGGTATCGCTGCCGATAATGTTAAATGTCAGCGACATAACCACCATACCGATGAAAACACCAGCCATGATCCGATAGGAGGCCACCCGTGTATAAAGCAGGAATGCCGCGCCGATCATAATTGCCAAGGTCGATGTTTCACCCAGGCTGCCCGGCATAAAACCGAAGAAAGTCTGAAACCAACCGTAATTGGCCGCATATACCGCATCCAGTCCACCGGACGCCGCCAATCCTAACGGAGTCGCGGCGGTAAAACCGTCCACACCGACCCACACCGAATCACCGGAAATCGACGCCGGATAAGCGAAGAATAAAAAAGCACGGCCGGTCAATGCGGGATTAAGAAAGTTTTTACCGGTACCGCCGAACACTTCCTTACCGATCACAATGCCGAAGGAAATTCCCAGAGCAACCTGCCATAAAGGCATATCCGGCGGCATGATCAATGTGTATAACATGGACGAAACCAAAAAACCCTCATTAACTTCATGGCCGCGCACCGTCGCAAATAATACTTCCCAGACACCGCCGACAGCCAGCGTGACGATGTAGATCGGCAGGAAATACAATGCGCCGTGTACCAAACAGGAAAGCGGATTCATCGGACTGTAGCCGAAGACCATCATCGGAATCCTACGCCAGCTGTTTGCTTCTTCCAGCCCCATGGTCTCCATTGCAACATTTGCCTGATACCCTGTGTTATACATAGCCATCAAAATGCAAAAGAATGTTGCAATCACAACAAAAGTCATTGTGCGTTTCAAATCATTGCCGTCGCGCACATGCGTGGCGCCGCGTGTTACATCAGCCGGCGTATAGATAAAGGTATCCACCATCTCATATAGACCGTAATACTTCTCTAATTTCCCGCCTTTTGTAAAATGCGGCTCTATTGAATCTAAAAAGTCTCTAGCCGACATTATCCTTCCTTCTCGATTTTAGTTAAATTTGCTCTCAATACCGGACCGAAATCGTGTTTACCGGGATCGACAAACGTCAGTAACGACATATCTTCTTCGTCTAGCTCCAGGCAGCCTAATAACTGCGCCTGATCAGTATCGCCAACCACCAGCGCTTTCAATAACGGTGTCGCCAGGATATCCATCGGCATGACGGTTTCATAGACACCGACCGGCACAATTGCCCGGTTGCTGCCGTTCTTATCGGTCGTCAAAGGAAATTTGCGGCCGAGTTTACGTTCAAAACTGGAAGTATAAACATTCATCGCAGAATACTTGTCTTTCCCCGGAACGATCCAGCCGAACAATTCGCGTGCGCGGCCTTCATGCAATACGGATACCTGGAAATGGTAGCAACCTAAATAGGCCGCCCAATCAACTGCACGGTGACCGTACAGCACAGAACCTGAAATTACCCGGTTCTCGCCGGCTTCCAATTCGCCTTGCACCAAATCGGAGGTACTTGCTCCAATACGTGTCCGCAATAAACGCGGCTTCTTAACCGATGGGCCGGCCAATGAGACAATCCGTTCAACATTCAATTTACCCGTGGTAAACAATGCGCCGATTGCGATGACCGATTGATAATCCAGATACCAGACAAATTTGTCGACACCGACCGGGTCGATGAAATGGATATGTGTACTGGGTAAACCGGCAGGATGCGGTCCGTTAAATTCGGCAACGGTCACCGCTTCGCAATCGCCTTTGGGAATATCGGCCCCGCCGGCCTTACAAAGATAAACTTTACCGTCAGTCAATTTGGAAATCACTGTCAGCCCGTTGGTGAAATCCGTTGCACGTTCCTTGATGATAACCGCCGGATCCGCAGCCAGAGGGCTGGTGTCAATCGCGGTAACAAAAATCGAGTTTGGCCTGGAATCTGCCGCAGGGATTTTTCCGTAAGGCCTTGCGCGCATTGTTGTCCAGAGACCGGACTTAAGTAGATTGTCTTTAACCTGGTCCGTTTTCAGACCGGCCAAATCGGCTTTTTTATATTTCGTGAATGTTTCCTCTTCCGTGCCTTTCAGCTCAATGACGACAGACTGCAGCGCCCTTTTGGCGCCTCTATTGATTGCTTTAACGACACCGGCTCCGGGCGAGGTAAAATTAACCCCCGGATTTTTCTTGTCGGCAAACAGAACCTGGCCCAATTTGACCGTATCCCCTTCGCT
>JBNLCC010000180.1:0-20364 GCA_050303615.1 Methylococcaceae bacterium
CACTTAGAAGAGTGATGGACTTGCTGCTCTTCAAACAGGTGGACGGCTCTTTGACGAAACTCCGGGGAATATCTACTTGCTTTACTCATAAGATCTATCCTCTCAAGAAATAGACCCTCCGACAATCCCGGGGCGATTCACGGTTGCCGGATAATATTAGGTGCATACCGATAAATTGATGCATTGTGGCATTTCTTACAATCGTTTACCTATCCAACCGCAATAAAACAAACACTTAACTCCGCTGAAACAATGGCACCTATTTTGCTCCTATTGATCTGTTGTTAACAACTAAAAGCCATTATGAAACTGTTTCTTGATTGGTCATCCTACAAGGATGCTGGCATGGGGGATGCCTATGCCGATATTCCCAAGGCCGGCGGTGATTATGCCAAGGCGATCGCGGTGTGTATCGGCAGCAAGGCGTGCGAGCAGAGCGGCAGGGGGGTGATGTGTCCCAGTTTTCGGATCAGCGGCAAAAGCGCTCTGTCGACCGGGGGGCGGGTGAAATTATTGAAGGCGGCGCTTAACGGTGAGTTTGGCAAAGAGGCGTTTGCCAATCGCGAACTCGCGGAGGCGATGGATTTGTGCGTCAGCTGCAAGGGCTGTAAACGGGAATGCGAGAATGAAGTCGATATGGCGCAGATCAAAGCCGAATATCTGGCGCAGCGCTTTGCAGCCGAGGGCGTTCCGTTACGCAATCGCCTATTCGCATCGCTGCCGAAATTGTTATCCGAATGGCCGGTGCTCGGCAAATTGATCGCCTGGCGCAACCGTGTTCCGCTCCTGGCGCGGTGTGGTGATTTCTTGCTGGGCATCAGCCGCCAGGCGGCGTTGCCGCAACCGGCGGCAGGCCCGTTTAGTGCATCCGTGAGGCAGAGTGATGCCGACTGCAATCCCGAACTGCCGGAGGTGGTGCTGTTCGTCGATACCTTTAACTGGTATTTCAATCCGTCCGCTGCCGACGCCGCCTATTCTCTGTTGTCGGCCGCCGGCTATCCGGTGCGGTTGCTCGACCAGCATGACGCGCAGGATAAAGACGATCGGCCGCTGTGTTGCGGTAGAACCTATTTTGCCAACGGCATGATCGCC
Source organism: Methylococcaceae bacterium (assembly GCA_050303615.1). Taxonomy (GTDB): domain Bacteria; phylum Pseudomonadota; class Gammaproteobacteria; order Methylococcales; family Methylomonadaceae; genus CAZDXJ01. The sequence goes on from JBNLCC010000180.1 coordinate 1,093, forward strand.
GCTGCCCGCCGGGAAGCCGAGCGGACCCTGCAGGCGTTGACCCCGCATCTGCAGGCGGGGCGGTGGATTGTAGGGCTTGAGCCGTCCTGCATTCTCAGTATGCGGGACGAATTTTTGACGCTGGGTTTGGGGGACTCGGCGAAGCAGTTGGCGGCGAAAGCGTTATTGTTCGAAGAATTTGTCGCCAAGGAACACACCGCCAAACGCTGGCCGTTGCAATTCAAGGCGCTCGACGGGCAAAAACTGCTGGTGCATGGACATTGCCATCAGAAAGCGGTTGGTGCCACCAAGGCCATGCGCAAGGTTTTGAAACTGATTCCGGAATTGCAAAGCGGGCAGATCGAGGCATCCTGCTGCGGTATGGCGGGGCAGTTCGGCATGGAGGCGGAGCATGTGGATTTTTCCCGGCAAATGGCGGAGCAGGGCTTGTATCCTGCATTACGCAAGGAACCGGCTGCCACGGTGGTCGCCAACGGTTTTTCCTGCCAACAACAAATCGTCAACGGGGGATTTGCCAAACCACGGCATATCGCAGAAGTTTTATATGCGGCACTCGATAGGTAATTGCTGTATTAGGCCGTTATATGCACACCTTAACTTGGCATAACCCTTGGCTGAAACTGCCGGAGGATTTCTATCAGGCGGTACCGCCGACCCCGTTAACGTCTGCGTATTTGGTGCACGGCAACGAGCGGGCCGCAGCGCTAGTGGGCTTGCGTGCCGAACAATTGGCCAATCAGGCAGCACGGCAATGTTGGAACGGCGAGCAGTTGCTGTCCGGGATGCACCCCATCGCGACGGTCTATGCCGGTCATCAGTTCGGTATTTATACCTCGCAACTGGGTGACGGCCGCGCTATTTTGCTGGGACAGGCCCAGGGAGACAACGGCGAATCATACGAAATCCAATTAAAAGGCGCCGGATTGACGCCTTATTCCAGAACTCTTGACGGGCGCTGCCCGCTCAGCTCCGCGATTCGCGAATATCTGGGCTGCGAAGCACTGGCGGCACTGGACATTGCCGCTACCCGGGCGCTGTGCCTGTTGGGCAGCCGCTCCGAGATCCGGCGCGAGCACAGTGAGCATGCTGCTTTGTTGGTCAGAATGGCGCGCTCGCATATCCGCTTCGGCCATTTTGAATATTTTCATCACCGCGACCGGTTCGACGCGGTGCGCGAGTTGTTCGACTTCACGGTGGAACAGGTTTTTCCCGAATTGCTCAATGAACCGGCGCAACGGCGGCCGCTGCAATTTCTGGCATCAGTTGTCGAACGCACAGCATGTCTAGTCGCCGGCTGGCAAAGCGCAGGTTTTACCCACGGCGTGATGAATACCGATAATATGACGATTAGCGGGGAAACGCTGGATTTCGGGCCGTTCGGTTTTGTCGAAACCTTTGACCCCGCGTTTAGCCCAAATCCGGCCGACGACCAGAACCGTTATCAATATGATCAGCAGCCCGATATCGGGCGTTGGAATTGTCTGGCCCTGGCCCAAGCATTGGTATCGCTATTGCCTAAAAAGACGATTCCGGCCGGTTTGTTACGGCATTACCGGCAAAGTTACCGGCAGCATTATCTACAAAACATGCGGGCAAAATTAGGTCTGTATACGCAACAAGCCGGTGATGGCGAATTGATCGAAGCGCTACTGGAGACGCTGTATCACTGCGCTGCCGATTATCCGCTGTTCTTCCGCTGCCTTGCCGGTTTTGAGCCAGGTCGCAGAGGGCGGCAATGGTTGGCCTATACGGCAGCGCAACCGGCATTGCTGCACAACTGGCTGGAACGCTATCAGCAACGGCTCGCTCTGGAAACGATGCCTGCCGCACAGCGCCGGGAAAGGATGAACCGGGTCAATCCCTGTTATGTATTGCGCCGGCATTTGCTGGATAGGGTAATCGCTGCTGCCGGGCAGGGGAATTTCAGCGAGTTGCGGCTATGGCTGGCGCTGCTGCAAAATCCTTTTGACGAGCAGCCGGGCAGGGAGTTTTATCGGTTGCCGATGGCGATGGAAGCGTCCCGCGTAGGTAAGATTGCTTAAAAATTTAACAGTGCGTCGTTCTGTCGTAGAGGATTACAGTAATCCAAAGGGAGTAGACTGTTCGAAGCTTGCCATCCCTGGCGCTGGATACCCGCTTCCAGGCGAGTATGACGGTCGATAGCTGGACGGGGCATGCTGCTTGCCCCGTCCACAATGTTTCCGTCCGGTAGTCATGCGTGAAATGCCGTTACTTGGGGAACCGCTTTTATTGGTTGAAGTTATTAGCCATTGGGAGGGGTGGATAGTCCGTAAAACGTGAAGGACGGGGTTATAAACACCGTCCCGCCCCGGATGAGGGGATAAAAAAGTAAGTATTTTCCTTATCTGATTTTCCCTCACCCCGGCCCTCTCCCCGAGGGAGAGGGAGACTGAACGGCATTGTCTCTCCGGGAAAGGCTTTTGGGAGGTGTAGCGCTCAATTGCTCTTAAAGAAGATTGCCCTGCGAGTCGAAATCCAGCGTCCGGGGCTCATCATCCTCTTCGGAAATTCGTGCCTGCTTCAGCGTTCCATTGTCGTAATAGTCGTAACGGTGCTCGAATTCGATTTCACCGTAAACGATTTTGCGGCAGATGCGCAAACGCTGCTGCGCATCGAAGCAGCCGAGGAAATAGGTATTGCGATTACGCATGTCCTGCTCGGGAATTTCGGTAACCAGTTTCAAGGGAAGTTTAACACCGCTGTAACTGGTGTAATAATGTGTTTGATAGTCTTCAAGGTCCATATTCACAAGGTAAAGTGGATGTCGAGTATTGCAAATAATCGCTCCAGATCGAGGTCTTCATTTTGCCCGATCAGGTTGTTTTCGGGGAGCGGAAACTTCAGGTCAACAGCATATTTTTCGGCATTCTGGGCGAAGGTGTAGACGTAGGCACTGAGCTCGGGATGATCGTTGATGAAGACTTCCACCGCCTGAAATTGTTCGGGATGTTCCACCAGGTTAAACGTATTTTCACCATGGCGGTGGACAAGTTCGATCAGAAAATGTTTGATTCTCAATTCTTTGTCGATGGCCCAAACATTCATGAGAAACAAACAGCATCTCCGGTCAGAGTTTTTTAATGATTTGCGGAGGTGTCATAAAGCGTTGCAGGAAGCGCCGTTGCAAACGGTTGATCAGGTAAAAACCGGCGCAAAGACTGGCCAGCGCGTAGACCGCGGCAGACGTGTCGCTGCCGTCTGCGAGTCCCACCGTGCCCAGCATCAGCAGTAACGGCAGCAGATACATGAATAGCGAGGCCTTGAGTAAATGGCTTTCTTCTATGCCGACCAGCACCGTGTCACCGACCGCCAGCGGTAGCTCGGTGAATAATGCCATTTCCCGGTCAGGCAAAGCTTTTGCGTAAAGCGTGGTGCCGCAGGACCGGTTTTTCGCGCATTGCGTACAAGCGCCGTTTTGCAGGCTTTTGATGTAGACTCGATTTCCGGCTATCCGGCTGACTAATGCTTGCTGCTCAATCATGCGCCGAAATTGTGTTAGGCCTGAATCTGTAACAGGCCGTTGTCAGTATTGGCAACCTGCGTTTCCTGCCATTGGGCCGGCGTGTAGGCTTTAATGGTGACTGCATGCAGACGGCCCGTGCCTAACGGTTCGGTCAACGTCGCCATGACGCCCTGCTGTTGTTTGACCATGCTTTGCCCGCTGAATGTTTCACTGACGACAGTGATCAATAAATCGCAGCCTTCTCCTTCGATAAAAATTTCGGCATCGGGATAATCTCCTTTGATCAATTGCTCCACTTCTCTGTGCGTGATCGTATCGCCCGCCTTGCTTTGATCAGCGGGTACCGCGGCCTGCAACGCCGCCAGCAGCGAGCCGTCAGCAGCCATGGCCTCGATAATATCGCAGCCGCCGATCAATTCGCCGTTAATAAACAATTGCGGGAAGGTCGGCCAATTGGAAACTTTGGGCAGTTTTTCGCGAATGAAGGGCGCTTTAAGGACATTGACGTAGGCAAAAGAGATGCGGGTCGCGTTCAAGGCGGCAACCGCTTTTGCCGAAAAACCGCATTCGGGGTTGTCAGGCACGCCTTTCATATACAGAATAATCGGATTTTCGTCTAATTGTTGCTGAATTCGTTGTTCAGTATTCATGGCTAGTTACCGTGTTAAGAAATAGATTATTGGGCGGCCTGTTGCTGCGCCTGTTGTTTTTTGATTAATTCGATTACGGCTTGGCCGTCGACGACTTCCGGACTGATAACACAGCGTTCCACATCGGAATAAGACGGCAAATCGAACATGGTTTTACGCAGGATTTGTTCCATGATGCTACGCAATCCTCGTGCGCCGGTGTCGCGGGCGATGGCTTTTTCGGCAATGGCTACCAGGGCGGGATGGTCGAATTGCAAATCGACGCCTTCATAGGCAAACAATTGCTGATACTGTTTGACCAACGCATTTTTGGGCTCGGTCAGCACCTGGATTAACGCATCGACGTCCAGCGGTTCAAGTGGCGCCAGGATCGGGAAGCGGCCGATAAATTCGGGTATCAGGCCGAAACGCTTCAGGTCATCGGGTTCGGTCGCGTTAAGCATCGCCTCCAACTCCGGCTTGATTTCCGGATTACTGACCGCGGCATGAAAACCGATAGCGGAATCTTTCGGCAGTATGCGTTTCTGCACGTGTTTTTCCAAGCCGGGGAAGGCGCCGCCGGCGATGAATAGAATATTGCGCGTATCGACGACGGTATGATCCGCATTGCTGCCGTCTTTGCGGCGGCCTTTACTGGATACTTTGACCTGGGAGCCTTCCACCAGCCGCAGCAGAGCCTGCTGCACGCCTTCGCCGGACACGTCGCGGGTGCCGAATTGCTGTTCCGGACTGCGGGCGATTTTATCGATTTCGTCGATGTAGACGATGCCCCATTCAGCTCTGCCGATATGCCCGTCAGCAATATCCAGCAGGCGGACCAGGATGTTTTCCACATCGTCGCCGACATAGCCGGCCTGGGTCAGCGTGGTAGCGTCGGCTACCACGAACGGCACGCCGACGATCTTCGCCAAGGTGCTGGCCAGCAGTGTTTTACCGGTGCCAGAAGGGCCGATCAAAAGAATATTGGATTTGCCGATTTCGACGTCCTGATCCAGCTTGCCCAGACCGGCTTCGCCGCTTTCCAGTTTCAGGCGTTTGTAATGGTTATAGACGGCAACCGCCAGAATTTCCTTGGCCAACTCCTGTCCGATCACATATTGATCGAGTTTTTCCTTAATTTCCCGGGGTTTGGGCAACGGTCCCTGCATTTCCTTCAGCGCCTTTTTGCGCCCCCAACTGTTAACCACCTGACTGGCGAGTTGCACGCAGGCTTCACAAATGTAACCGTTGGTGCCTGCGATCAAGGGTATTGATGCCGATTGCTCAATATCGCAAAAAGAGCAGTGTTTGATGTCTTTTTCTGCCATGGTGCCGACCTTTAGTTGGTTAGGGAATGAACTGTTGATTTATTGGGCAAACCGGCCAGCCATGCGCGCTGGCAATTGCGCCGGGAGCGTTCCTGCATCAGCTTGCGGATTTTGGGTTGCGCTTTTTTGAGCGAGATGGTCTCCGCATAATGAATCTTGCTGCACATGACGATATGAAAACCGGCTTCGGTCTCCACGACTTCGCTAATTTGACCTTCCTTAAGGTTGAACAGTACGTCCTCAATTTCCTTATAGAGTTGTCCCCTGGTAAAGACGCCCAATTCGCCGCCTTGCAAAGCGGTGGGGCATTCCGAATGCCGTGCCGCCAATTCGGCGAATTTTTGCGGTTTGCGTTTGAGTTTTTCCGCAATTTCATTGATGCGCTGCAGGGCTTTTTCCCGGCTGTTTTCAGGAAAATCCTCATTGATCGTAATCAGAATGTGTTTGGTCCCGCGTTGTTCCGGGCGACGGAATTTTTCGGGATGCATGTGATAAAACACGCCGATTTCCACGTCGGAAATATCGCAGGCCCTGGCAGCAACGCTTTCCAGCACATTTTCCACTTTGCATTGCCTTTCCAACGCTCGTTTTAAGGATTGCGGGTTTAAACCGTTGCGGGTCAATTCCTCAAGATAACTTTGTTGGTCGTCAAAGCGGTCGCGTATCGCTTTGACGGCGTTATCCAGCGCCGGTTCGGTAACAATGGCGGCGGCCGCTTCGGGCGAAGCCAATACCCGTGCTTCCAGGTTGTATTCATTGCGCGCTTGAGCGGCGGCTTGTTCACGTTCCGTTTCGGTTAATTCGCCGGGCGTCTTTTTAAAAAGCGCTAATGCGGTGCGCAACAGGTAGTAGGGTTCGATATCGGTGCAGATGTCAGAGTGGTTCATGCATCCTCCGCTTCATTGTGATTCGATTCCCTGGCAGGTACCAGCGAAGCTTCCGGCACCTGCAGGGTAATGCCGGGAAAGCGTACATGATATTGCAGCGGTTCCTGATCACGCAATACTTTCAGAATTTCGCCTTCCGCGCCCCTGGCGACAATAATCTCGCCTTTGACCGCTAAGTCCATGATACAGCTTACTTTGTCCCTAAATTCAAACCGGCTCGGATTCCATGGTGCATCAGCGGGCAGCAATTCCTCCACGCGGCAACCGACCATGAGCCCCTGATCGAGGAAATGCACGGTATAGATCACCTGGTCCTGCAAAAAGGTACCCATTTCCACGACATTACCGACACTGCCCCTGCGAATCAGCAAATCACCGATTTCCTTACCGGGATAGGTGCCGTCGTTGCGCACGTTGCGCGTGACCCGCACCCGGTCGCCGTATTCGAAACGCTGTTCGTTGTAAGGTCCGTCGGTCATGACTGAATGTCGTCGAGGGACACGAAGGCGGTTTGCGGTTCGGACATCTTAAATACCTTAAATACTTTTTCGGTTTGCGCATCCGACTCTACGAAATCCAGATAAGCCCGGTGCAGGAACTTATTGTAGATTTCTTTTTTTAGATCCGGATCATCAGGAATACTGTCCTTGGATTGGGCAATATAATCATGGAAACGCTGTAAAATATGCAGGCGGTTAACGTGCACGACAGTTTGGTCGTAATCCAGTTCGAAATATTGCAGAAAATCTTCCGCCGATTCCAGTTCTTCCAGGTCTTCTTCAAAGCTCATGATCTTTTCACCTTTAAATTGGGCCAACGACGCTCGAGTCGCTGATTAATAAATAAATTGCTAACAAGATGAACAACACTAAGGGGATAAATATGCGCAGTGATTCATTTATTTCTTTGAACATATGCCGACCTCTGTTTATTTTCAGTGTTCACTTAAACCTTCCTGAATTTTACTGCTGACCAGTGCCAGCAAAGGGCTTGCACCGATTCTGTCTTCCCTGTCCAGCAGCACCAATTTTTCGAAGATAACCTTGCTGGAATCCAAATCGTGCAGCCGCATTTTTAAAAATCCGATGGACTTCAGCGTAAACAGATAAAGTCTGATCCAGCTCAGCTGTTCTTTCGGCGCATTGCTGATATGCTGCAGCTGCAGCGATTGCCAGTCATGCGGAAAACTTAACCTGGCGCTGATGATTTGCAGCGCTTTTTCAGATATTAACAGTGCCTCGGATAAACGGTGCTGGTAATAATAGAAACGATTCAGCGCAACCAGTACGTTCAGCGATTCCGGTGTTCTTAAATAAGCCTGCAGCAGGGGCAGTTCGGCATCGCCTCCGGCATAGGCTTCACCGGCCTGGCGTATTAGCTGTTGTACTTCTTGCGGGTCCTCATGCTGAAAGTACAGGTCGTTGGCTTCAAAATCCAATAGATCCATGTTTAACCGACCGCCTTTTTCAGGAGTAAGGCCTCATCATCCTTGTGCGTCCGGCAGACGCTTTGTTCCGCTTCGCATTCGTTGCAGGAGTCCTGGGCCTTGAATTTGACGGCCAGGTTGTTTTGTGCCGCTTCCAGTTGGTCAATGCGTTCCAACAGACAATTAATGGCTTTACCGACCGGGTCGGGCACCAGATGATGATCCAGGTCGATTCCCGAGTCGGCTTTAATTTTTAAACCCTTACTTTGAATAATGCGTCCCGGTATACCAATTACCGTGCAGCAATGCGGTACGTCTTTGACGACCACCGAGTTAGCGCCGACCCGGACGTTGTTACCTAAAGTGATTGCCCCGAGAATTTTGGCGCCGGCGCCGACCAATACCTCGTTTCCCAGGGTAGGGTGGCGCTTTTCCTTGTTCCAGGTGGTGCCGCCCAGCGTGACGCCGTGATACAGCGTGACGTCATCGCCGATGATCGTGGTTTCGCCGATCACAACACCGGCGCCGTGGTCGATGAACAAGCGCCGTCCGACAGTAGCGCCGGGATGAATGTCGACGTTGCTCACAGTACGGCTGATAAAGGAAAAAATTCTTGCGGCGGTATGCCAGCCGGAAAGCCATAAGCGATGACAAAGCCGATGTACCAGTAATGCATGAACACCCGGATAGGTCAACAGTATTTCCAAGGTGCTGCGCGCTGCAGGATCACGGGCAAAAACGCATTGAATATCCTCGGACCACTGCTGCCATAGAGTTTGAGTAAGCGTAGCCTGTTGCATGTTATTCATAGTGATTACCGCTACTAAAGTGCATGTAAAAAATGGGATAATTCCTGGGCTTGCGGTGCGCGTTTATGTTCATTGACAAATCGGCGTACTAGCGGCAGCAGGCTCTGCGCCTGAAGACGGTCCAATTCGATTCCCATTTGCCGGTAGGCATGGATGACGCCCTTGCTTCCGGAATGTTTGCCTAGCACCAATTGATGCTGACGGCCGATAATGGCCGGATCAACGGCCTGGTAGTTGTTCGGGTCTTTCAATAATCCGTCGACGTGAATACCGGCTTCGTGGCTGAATACATCGCGGCCGATCAGGCTTTTGCGGCTGCCTATCGTATCGCCGGATGCCTGCGCCACCTGTTCCGACAATTGGCTGAAATGATATAAATCGATACCGGTTTCGATGCCGTATAGCCGTTTCAAACCGACCACAATTTCTTCCAGCGCCGCATTGCCGGCGCGTTCCCCCAAGCCATTGACTGTGGTGTTGACATGGGTTGCGCCGGCCATCGCCGCCGCGAGGGTATTGGCGGTAGCCAGGCCCAGGTCGTCGTGCGCGTGCATTTCGATGTCCAGATCGGTCGCCGCGCGCAGCCGGCGGATACTTTCCAAGACACCGAAAGGTTCCATGATACCGACGGTATCGGCAAAGCGAATGCGTTTTGCGCCTGCCTGTTGTGCCGTTTCCGCCATCAATGCCAGAAAATCGGGATCGGCGCGCGAGGCGTCTTCCATGCCCAGCGAGACATCGAAGCCGTAATCCAGTGCCTTGCTGATATAATGGCGAATGGTTTTTAATACCCAACTGCGGCTTTTACCGAGTTTATGCTTGATATGCTGGTCGGAAGCGGAAATTGACAGGTCCACCATATCGGCCCGTACATGCCGGCATTGCGCTAAGTCGCTGTCGCACATGCGCGACCAAACCAGCAGGTAGCAAGGGAGGTGCAATGCGGCTATCGCATTGATGTCTTCCTGTTCTTGTGTACCCATGGCGGGAATGCCGATTTCCAGTTCCGGCACGCCCATATCGGCTAGCGCTTGGGCAATTGCCAGTTTTTCCTCCAGCGAAAATACCACACCGGCGGATTGTTCACCGTCGCGCAGTGTCGTATCGTCGATAACAATGGAGCGGGTACAGTCGTTCACGGCCGGGCTCACGCGTAGGTCGGGGCGAAAGCCTGTTCTGGATTGGCAACCGGCTGGTCGCCGTCCCAATAGGGTGACAGCTTGCGTAGGGTTGCGGCGATATCCGGCATGACCTTCAATACTTCATCTACTTCACTCATCGTGTTATAGCGTGAAAATGAAAAGCGAATCGTGCCGTGCGCAGCGGTATAGGGAATATCCATGGCGCGCATGACATGTGAAGGCTCCAGCGAACCCGAAGTACAGGCTGAACCGCTGGATGCTGCGATGCCGGCCTTGTTCAACAGCATCAGAATAGCTTCGCCTTCGATGTATTCAAAGGCTATGTCGGTGGTATTGGGCAAGCGGTTATCCAGGTCGCCGGTGATGAAACTGTGCGGGATCTGTTCGATGATGCCGCGTTCCAGCCGGTCGCGCATCGCTTTGACCTGGGTGTTTTCATATTCGATATGCTCCATAGCCAGTTCACAGGCTTTGCCGAGGCCGACGATCGAAGCGGTGTTTTCCGTGCCGGCGCGTCTGCCGCGCTCCTGATGACCGCCCCGCAATAACGGCCGGAAGCGGGTGCCACGGCGCAGGTATAATACACCGATGCCTTTTGGTGCGTGTAATTTGTGGCCGGAAATCGACAACATATCGATCTTGGTGTCTTTCAGGTTCATCGGAATCTTGCCTACCGCCTGCACCGCATCGGTATGGAACATCACGCCCGCTTCATGCGCCATCTCGGCCATTTCAACAACCGGGAAAATGGTGCCGGTTTCGTTGTTGGCCCACATCACCGAAACGATCGCCACCTGGTCGGACAGCATATTTTTATAAGCTTCCAGGTTGAGGCGTCCGGCCCGGTCCACCGGCAGCCGGTGGACAGTGTAGCCGTCTTTTTCCAGGTATTCGCAGAGACTGAGAATAGCGGGATGCTCCACCGCAGTGGTAATGATTTCCTTGCGGTTGGGTTGCGCCTTGAGCGCCGATAAAATAGCTGTGGAATCGGATTCGGTGCCGCAGGAGGTAAACACGATTTCCGAGTCATGCTCCGCACCGATCAAGTCCTGCACTTGCTTGCGGGCTTTTTTTAAGGCCCGCGCCACACCATCGGCGAATTTGTGAATAGAAGAGGGGTTGCCGAACTGCTCTGTAAAAAACGGCAGCATTTCTTTGACCACCAGCGGATCGACCTTGGTCGTCGCGTTGTTGTCCAGATAGATATCGTTCATGATCAGGCTCCCGCAACGGCAACTTTCGGCATTTGCGATGCCGGCACAACTTTAATGAACTCGCCCAGTTCCTCCATCAGCCGCTGCTGAATGCCGGCAATGGTCATCGCCGCCATCTGGCAACCGTTGCAGGCACCGGTCATATTGACGTAAGCGGTGTTGTCGATCACCTCAACCAGTTCGACGTCGCCGCCGTCAGCCATTAATTGCGGACGTAGCGAATCCAGCACCATTTCGATCCTTTTGATGCGCTGCAAGTTGGTCAACGGCGCTTTCTGCGCTGCAGCCGGTTTGGCAACGGGCTCGGCGGTCGGGTCGAAGCTTTCACCGCGTTCTGTCAGTACTCGTTCGAGTATGTTTTCAATATCCTCATGGCAGGCAGCGCAACCGCCGCCGGCTTTGGTGAAGTTGGTAACGTCTTCGACGGTACGCAGTTTATTGGCCCAGACCATTTCTTCGATCATCGCTTCATCGACTGCGAAGCATTTACAGATCAGCGCACCTTCTTCATGATCGTCTTTCCATTCCTCTCCCCGGTAATTGGCGACTGCCGCCTGCAAGGCTTCGCGGCCCATCACCGAACAGTGCATTTTTTCCGGCGGCAGGCCGTCCAGTTCGTTGGCAATATCCTGATTGGAGACTTTGAGTGCGTCGTCCAGGGTCATGCCTTTGATAATTTCGGTCAACACCGATGACGAGGCAATGGCTGATCCGCACCCGAATGTCTGAAATCCGGCGTCCTCGATGATTTCGGACTCCTCGTTGACCCGTAAAGTCAGGCGCAACGCATCGCCGCAACTGATGGACCCGACTTCGCCAATGGCGTTTGCCTCTGCGACTGCGCCGGCGTTTTTGGGGTTAAAAAAGTGATCTTTGACCTTTTCTGAATAATCCCACATTGCAAATTCCTCTTAACTTAAGTAATTAAAGGGTATGTTATTTAGCCTGTGCAGTGATTTTGACGGCATAACACGCTGAATAGTATTTGATGCATCAACTGCAGGTATTGAACGAACTACCACATGCACAGCTTTTTGCGGCGTTAGGATTGGTGAATTTAAAACCCGAACCATCGAGACTGTCGACAAAATCGACGGTCATACCGTCCAACATCGTTAAACTGTTTTCATCGACGAATACTTTGACTTCACCACAGTCGATAATGGTGTCGGTGTCGTTCTGTTGTTGTTCCAGCTTGAGACCATACTGTAAACCGGAACAACCACCGTCGGTGACTTCAATGCGCAAACCGGCGGTCGGTTTATCGGAACCGGCAATAAATCGGCTGACTGCATTGATGGCATTTTCGGTTAATGTGATCATATTTTTTCTCCTGCAAGATTGCTTGGCATCGTTTTTGTAAATATGTTTAGCAACCTGTATGCCATTTTTTGTCTTTGATGCTAAATCATTGTTATTTATTAAATAAATAATAATGCTTAGAAACATGACGAGGTGACTTGGCAACAATGCAGGGATTTTTGTAAGGTTTACTACAAACAGGTGAAGAGAATGAATGTGGATGATTTGGAAGTGGGAGACGTGGTTTATGCGGCACATAATATACTGGACGACGGTTCGATGCCCGATTATCAGCTTGGTGATATGTTGGCTGAAGCCGGGGCGCGCGGCGTGATTGTGATGCGCGGTTTTGTTGAGGAACAGCCGGAGAAAAATGTGTTCCTGGTACGTTTTGAGGATGAACATTTGAACTTGGGCAGACCGATCGGATGCCTCAGCGAAGATCTGATGCTTAAACAGGATTAATCATGATTTCGGTGACCGATTACCATCAGCGTACTAAACATAGTTTACAACGTTATGCACGAGGCCCTGAAACACTGGATTGGGATGATCAACCCGATTCCTTTCGCCGATTCAAGGGCTGTGACGTTTTCCCGTTACCCGAGCCCGGCCGTGATCTTGGGGTTTTGTGGTCCGACCTTGACCGGCGCGACGGTGTTGCGCGGGCTGCACTTACTCTGGACAATGTCGGCCTGTTGCTGGAACTGGCATTCGGATTATCGGCCTGGAAAGAATACGGGCCGGACCGATGGGCATTGCGCTGCAATCCTTCCAGCGGCAATCTGCACCCTTCCGAAGCTTATTTAATCAACACCGTGCAGAGTCTTCTGCCTCAGGGCGTGTATCACTACGTCAGCTATGATCATCATCTGGAACAGCGTTGCGCGTTCAATAGCGAGGCTTTACAGGATACTTTACTGTTAGGTTTAAGTTCGGTCCATTGGCGCGAAGCATGGAAATACGGCGAACGCGCCTTCCGTTATTGTCAGCTCGACGCAGGCCATGCCGTGGCGGCATTAAGTTATGCGGCGGCATTATTGGGTTGGCGAATCGAGTTGCTCGGCCATTATACCGATACCGAGATCGCCGGTGTGTTGGGTACCGACCGTAGCGCCGAGTTTGTCGATAAAGAAACGGAAACCGCGGATTGGCTTTGTCGTATTCACTACAAAGAGGCGGATTCCAATCCCTTGGGGGAAAGGGCGGCATTGTTGCAGACCATCGAGAGCGCGGTATGGCAGGGCAAAGCGCAATCGCTGGGCGCTTATCATATGTATCACTGGCCGGTTATTGAGGAAGTGTCGTCGGCGGCGCGCAATGACAGCGGCGAGGTGAGCTCTTATGCAAAAGACGGTGTTATCAACGTTCCGTCAAATTGTCGCATACCGGCCACACAGTTAATCAGACAACGCCGCAGTGCGCAGCATTTTAACGGCCGGTCGGACATGATCAGTCCGGATAGCTTGCTACGAATGCTTGACGCAGCTATGCCTGCCGACAAACCGCCGTTTGATTGTTGGAACTGGGCACCCGCAGTGCATTTATGCTTGTTCGTGCATAAAGTGGAAGGTTTGGTTCCGGGGATTTATGCTTTTCCGCGTTCCGGTCAAGGACTGGCTTGTTTAAAAAATACACTGACTGCAACCTTCAAATGGCAGCCGCAAGAACGTTTTCCCGGATTGTATTTGCTGCACGAAGCCGACGTCAGGAAACCTGCGAAAACGTTGTCCTGTCATCAGGCAATTGCCTCGGACAGCGCTTTCAGCCTGGCTATGCTCGCGGAATTCCGCGACCCTATCGCCGTGCATTCCTGGCATTACCGCCGTCTATTCTGGGAATGCGGTTTACTGGGGCAAATCCTGTACCTTGAAGCGGAAGCCGCCGGTTTGCGCGGTACCGGCATCGGTTGTTTTTTTGATGACGAGGTACATAGTGTATTGGGTATCAAGGACGACACATTACAAAGTCTGTATCATTTTACCGTTGGTGAACCGTTACAGGATAATCGTATCCAGACTCTGCCGGCTTATGCGCATTTGCCGCACCGTTGATCCAAGCTCAATTTAAAAACCAATTCGCCGGATAATAAACTTTGAATTCAATCTTCCGGGCCGAAACAGTTTGCATAATCGCTGCACACTTCACAAGAGGGGGCACGGCATAGATATAATCCTTCCGTTTCGCACAGTTGCTTGTAAAGGAATTTTTTCCATTTCATATCTTTGCTGTTGCGTTCGGCCAATGCCGGAAAATTATGCGTCAGCAGGGCTGACAATTCGGAACGTTGCCACAGTCCCAGGTCCTGCCATAAATGATCGTTGCCCAGACAGGCGGAAACGATCAAGCCGATGATCCAATCGGTTGCAGGATCTTGATTTCTACGGAACCCTTGCAACAACCGGATCAGATCTTCTTTCTCCAGCATGCGCGCATAATCCAATTCGATCATCGAAGGGGCATGCACGGGAATCGCTGATCCGGGAAAATAGGTTTCGAGCATTAATGTGAACTGTGCCGGCTCCAGCCCCAGATAATCGGGCAAAACACTTTGCCCGTTCAGCCAACTGGCGAGTATTTTCGCCAGCCATTGCCGATTAGGGGCGGCTTTGCTGTCGGGCTGCAGGGACTGATAAATGTATTCCCGATAATCGAGTTTCGGCTGGGGCACGGCGTTCATGGTCTAATATTCAACGCGTATGTCTTCGTCGCGGACAATCATCTGGCAGGCCAGACGCCAAGAGCTTGGCAGGTCATCGACGATCATTTGCTCCATTTCCTCTTTGGTTAGTTTGCCAATCTCCTGTAGCACTTTTTTCTCTTTTTCCGTCAATGGGCCACCCATGCGCTGATTTTTTTTATCCAGGCTGGTGACCTTGACCAGACAGGTGCCGCATTCGCCGTCCTCGCACTCGAAATTGATCGGGATCTTATTTTCCTGAGCTAATTTTAAAATAGTCTGGGTATGACTACCGGCTACTGCGTAGACGGACTTATCGCGGTAATCGGGGTTAGTGAATGTAATAATGGCCATTTGTTACCTCTCTGTTGAAATTGATCAAGCGGGTTTTACGGAAATGTCGCCGCCCAAAACCTGGGCTTGGCAGGCCAGACGATTGTGTTTGCCGGCCATGTTTTCACGCAGCACTTTGTCTTCCAATACCGATGGTTCGGTCAGGTGTTGCCAGCCGCTGGTGACTTTCATGATACAGGTACCGCAATCACCTTCACGGCAACCGTAGGTAATGCCCGAACCGACCTTTTCGGAAACCTCGATCACGCGGGTTCCGGCAGGTACCGAGACGGTTACGTTAATATCTTCAAATGTAACATTCGCTTTCGCCATGTTTGTACTCCTTAAGTGTTTTAATGATATAATTCAAGCAAGATCGGCAAAGTCGATGACTTTTTTGGGTTTGCGCAGCCCCAATAGTTCTTCAGCTAACTCCTGCCCGAATCGGTTGCAGTCCTCAAGTTCTTCATCAGTGGGAATCAATTTAACCCGTAGCCCTTGGACGGGTACCCGCAATTTCAGTCCGCGTAGACGGTCTTCCACCAGTTTAACGGCTTCCCCACTCCAGCCGTAGGAACCGAACACGCCGCCCAGCTTGTTCTTTAGATTGATTACGGCCAGTGACGATAGCAGATCCCAGACCGGTTTGACGGAATCGCCGTTGATGGTTGGTGTGCCCAGCAGCAGGCCGTCGGCATCTTCGATCAGATCGACAAAGGGGGATACTTCACCGCCTTCCAGGTCATACAAAGAAACCCGCACCCCGGATATGCTCATCGCACCGGCGTAAATTGCCTCGGCCATGCGCCGCGTATTGCCGTAGGAACTGATATAAAAAATCAACAAGGTTTTTGTACGTTGCCGGTTTTCTTTGGAAAAGGACGGTTGCGACAATTCGCGATAGCGCTGCAAATAACGTAACGGGCGATCGCGCAAAATCGGGCCGTGAGTCGGCGCGATCAGCTTGGGTTGCAACGGTTCGATCAAATCCAAGGCGCGGATCACATATTCCTTGAAAGGGCGCATGATATGCGCATAGTAATATTCAAAGGAAAACCGGAAATCCCCGGATTCGTCATTGAATAACCGGGCATCACAAAAATGACAACCGAATACGTCACCGGAGAATAGCGTTTTTTCTTCCGGCAAATAGGTGCATTGGGTATCCGGCCAGTGCAGGTAAGGTGTATGTAAAAATTCCAGGCTGCGGTCGCCCAACGAAACTTTGTCGCCGGTCAGTACCGGTGTAAAGTTCAATTGATCGCGCTTCAGCAAGGCTTTGAGCATGCTCTGTGCTTTCTGTGAAATGTACAATTGTGCCTGCGGCGCGCGGCGCATCAATTCGGGCAATGCGCCGGTATGATCCGGCTCCAGATGATTGAGCACGATTACTTTGATTTCAGCGTAATCTGCGACCGACTCCAGACGGGCGAAAAAAGCATCGGCAAAACCTTCCTTGACAGTGTCAATGATGGCGACACCGTCGTTGCCGCGAATCAGATAGGCATTGTAGGTTGTGCCGTTTGCGGTTTTAAGGATAATATCAAAGGTGCGTAACGACGGATCAAGTGCGCCAATCCAATAAACGCGCTCAGACAGGGCGACCGCCGTTGACGGTGCCGAGTTAAGCTGCATAAAGCCGGTGTCAGCCATCACCGCAATCCGGCTGCTGTGATTTGGGACAACGCTCGATATCATCACCGCCGTCCGGTTTCGGCAGCCCAAGCCACTGTGCGACTTGCCGCTCATCAAAACCGGCCATTTTTCGTTCACCTACTCGCATCAACGGCCGTCGAATTAATAACGGGTCGGACAGCATCAAATTAATCGCCTGCTGTTCATCCAGCGCTTCCGGCTTGATCTGTCCCTGTTTGATGCGCGGCGCGCTGGGATTAAACCATGCCGCCACCGGTTGGTCACCGAAAAATTCGCGTAGATGCTCCGGATGTTCCGCCCAGTTTTCACGCAGTAAATCTTTCGCTATGACCGTATGGCCGGCCTGTAACAGCAGTTTTTTTTGCCGGGTGTTATTGATACAGCCTGGTTTTTCGAAAAAGATGATTTGCGCCATAAATTAATGCGCTTGCAGTTCCGCCATCGCTTCCGCCATTCTTTCGGGGGGAATACCCGTTAATGATCCGGGCTGATTAATCGGGACGTTCAAAGCATCCAGTATCGCGCCTTCAATAGGGCAAATGCTGGCACATTGCGCTTCCGCATAATCACCCTCGCATTCGGTGCATTTTTTACTGTCGATTAAAAAATGCGGCTTAGCTTCATAAATGGCATTGCTGGGACACAGCGGTTCGCAGGCGTAGCAATTTACACAGGATTCGATAATTTTTAGAGCCATTTGTCTGTCACTCCTGTTAAGACGCCTGTATGTTGATTCATGCAGGCATACTGTAAACATTAATAGGCGAGAAAAACGGGGTCAGGAAAAATGCATAAATGCTTTACCTGGTCACTCATAAATCCCGTCGCCCGATTTTCTCGTTACTGGTTACAACGGTTTAGGCATTCGCCCGTTGCAGTTCATCTGCCGGCTCCAGCTTTCCTGCTTCAGCCATTTCCATGTATACCGCCATCACTGCTTCTTCGATCGACTCCATGGCATGTTCCCCGTTGGGTTGGATGCCCGCATCTTCGAGCATTTCCCAGGGTTCGTAACCGATTTTCGAACACAGTACGGCTTCGCAGCCTTCCAATGTTCGTATGGTTCTTTGCAATGCAGTCTCCGCGTCGCCGCAACTGCTGTCGCCGCTGCAGTACTGATCGGTCTTGCGATGGCTGATAAACCGCACACCGTCCGGTGAGGCTTCGTATATCAGAAATTCCTTGGCATGGCCGAAATGCATGTTGATCACACCCTGGCCGCTGGTTGCGACCGCCATTAAAGCGGGCCGGGTATTGAGTTTAGGCATGGACTGCTGTTGCTGATTCAGATCGGCTTTGGCAGCACGTTTTTCATTCATTTCCTCGGCGATAGCTTGATGAATCACTTTGCGTTTTTCCATCGCCGCCTGATAATCGATTTCCATTTCCTCGATTTTGTCCATCGTGAATTCATCACCGCGGTCTTCGCCCAGCAGGCCGACCGCATCGGCGCGGCATTGACGGCAATGGCGCATCATATTCATGTCGCCGGAACATTTATCCTGCAAATCCTGCAGTTCGGCTGCAGTCGGACCGCGTTGTCCCATAACGCCAAAGAAAGTGCCGTGTTCGGCTTCGGCAATCAACGGCATGACATTATGCAGGAAAGCGCCTTTTTCCTTGACGACCCGGCTGACTTCAGCGAGATGCTCGTCATTGATGCCCGGAATCATGACCGAATTGACTTTGACCAGGATGCCTTTTGCCACCAGCATTTCCAGGCCTTTTTGTTGCTGTTCGATCAGGATTTTCGCGCCTTTTTTGCCCTTAATGCGGCGATTATTCCAGAACACCCAAGGGTAGATTTTGGCGCCGACTTCGGGATCCAGGCAATTGATGGTAATCGTGACGTGATCGATATTGTGTTTGGACAGCTCCTCCACTGCAGCCGGTAACGCCAGCCCGTTGGTGGAAACACACAGCTTGATGTCCGGCGCCTGTTCGCTCAGTGCCCGGAAAGTGGCGAAAGTCCGTTCCGGATTGGCGAGCGGATCGCCGGGGCCGGCGATACCCAAAACCGTCATTTGCGGAATGTTGGCGGCGACCGCCATGGTCTTTTTCACTGCTTGTTCCGGTGTTAACAGTTCCGAGACCACTCCCGGTCTGGATTCGTTGGCGCAGTCGTATTTGCGGTTGCAGTAATGACACTGGATGTTACAGGCCGGCGCCACCGCAACGTGCATGCGTGCGAAATAATGGTGCGCATCTTCCGAGTAACAGGGATGGTTTTGCACCTTTTCGCGAATTTCGTCTGAAAGATGGCCTAATTGGTCTTCGGTTGAACCGCAAGAGCCGGCTGAACAGCCGCCTTTGGTTTCGGGTGTATCATTCAATATTGGCAATTCCATGAATCTATCCTCAGCTAGTTAGTTTATAGAACTA
>JBNLCC010000181.1:0-4336 GCA_050303615.1 Methylococcaceae bacterium
CACTTAGAAGAGTGATGGACTTGCTGCTCTTCAAACAGGTGGACGGCTCTTTGACGAAACTCCGGGGAATATCTACTTGCTTTACTCATAAGATCTATCCTCTCAAGAAATAGACCCTCCGACAATCCCGGGGCGATTCACAACTTGTATTTGCTTTAATTCCCAATCGGCAACACTTAAAGCATCTGAAAAAGAGAAATTCTGCTCACCATAATCCTTTACTAGATCATTTCTGCGCTCTTCATCAAAATGAATGATTAAACCCTGTTCTTTTGATGATCCCATTACCTTAAACCTCGATTAATAAAGCATTCTTTTAAGCAGCTATCTTTATAGGCCTGGATGACGGTGCGAATCTGGTTGGGGGCCAGGACGCTGCGGTCGAGTTGTTGGGCGAGCCATTCTTCTTCCTGGTCGAGCACTTCGAGGCGCTTTTGTTTGGTGAGGCGGTCGCGGATTTCAACTGTTGTGCCTGCTTCGATGGTGTTGCCCTGTTCGGTGAGCTCGGTTTTAATGCGGTAGATGTCGTAGCCCACATTGATTTTGTCGACCACGGCGTCCTCATGTGTGTATTCAGACACTAGGTTCTGACCGAAAAAACCAATCGTCTTTTTGGTGGGTGTGGCGGTGAGGCCAATCAAGAAGGCATCGAAGTATTCGAGCACCTGGCGCCAGAGGTTGTAGATGGAGCGGTGGCATTCGTCGATGATGATGACATCGAACTCTTCAATGGGGATGTTAGGGTTGTAGCTGACGGGTCTGGGTTCTTTGCTGACCGTGCTAGCTTTGACTTCAAAGCCGGAGTGCTCATCGGCTTCGTCATCCAGCTCCTGGCCGGTGAGTTGGGAATACAGGCGCTGGATGGTGAAGATGGTGACCTTGGTGGCGTCGGGGATGCCGGCGCGGCCGAGGATATTGACGTTGTAGTGTTGGGTGAATTTGCGGCCATCGTGGGGGATGACGAATTGTTCAAATTCATCCTTGGCATTGGTGGCGAGATTGCCACGGTTGACCAGGAACAAGGCGCGTTTGATTTTGGCAAACTTGGCCAGGCGGTAGACCTGGGTGACGGCGGTGTAGGTTTTACCGGAGCCAGTGGCCATTTGTAGCAGGGCACGGGGTTTGCCGGATTTCAGGGAAAACTCAATGCCGTGGATGGCATCGATCTGGCAGGCGCGTAGGTTTTCCGTGTGGAGTTCGGGAACCTGTTGAAGTCTTTTCCTGAGTGTCCATCCCGCTTCCAGCCAGCTTTTCAAGGTTTCAGGCCTATGGAAATGAAAAATGTTGCGGGAACGAGGCTGCGGATCGCGTTCGTCTCGAAATCTTATTTCGTGATTGGTGGCCTCATAAAGAAACGGCAGTGGTCCGTCGTTAGCAGCGGCGCGTTGAATGTGTTTTAGACCGGAGATTGCATAGCGCTGCGACTGTTCGGATACGCCGCCTAATTCAACGCCTTCTTTTTTCGCTTCGATAATACCGCAGGCCCGGCCGTCAATAAACAACATGTAATCTGCGGGACCGGTATCGGTATCCATTTCCCGGACGGCAACACCGCTTGACTGGTAAAGATTGAGTCGTTTTTTATCTTGAATGATCCAACCAGCTAAAATCAGTTTCTGATCGATCTGTGCTCTGGCTTTTTGTTCCGGTGTTTGCAGGCCATTTTCCATCAGGGTGCATTCCTTTAATGGGGTTGCTATCAAGATAAGTCAGGCTGATTATAGCCGTTTGGAGGGTCTTTGTAATCCAACTTGTTTCGGGTTATTTCCTTTTGACCGGGGAAATGAATCCACATCCCTGGCTTTTCTAAGGAAGACGGAGGGATTGAATTGTAATCAGGTCGCTTATGTGACTAATAAATTAGCCTCGAATACTATCTAGTCCAATAGTGCAAAGTTTGCGTAAAAGTACCATCTCCATTGTTGATGGATTCCATTTGCCCGCTAATGCCCTTGTATTGGCCTGTGCCACCGACAATTACTATTTCTGATATCCCCTCATCCAATTCCCACCCCGCCACTTGGATGCTGCCGTTTTTCATGGTCAAAGTCCATTGGCATTGAAATCTGTGACCAACACTTGTCCGTATGCAAGTACCACTGTTATTGCCGATCTGGTGACCTTGTTTTTCGGGTAATGGTTGATCGAATGTCAGGACATCGCCCACCGACTCACCCAGCTCACCATGGTCAATGAAGTTAGCTTTTTGAGTTCTTGCATCAGCGATGGTTTCGAATGTTTGAAGCACATTCTGTGTGCAGGAGGAAGACATTCCCAAGAGACTTGCAAACAAAATGCGGTCATAAATGCCAGGCGCCTAATTATTCTCACTATAGAAACGTAGAGAGGCGAGACACAGATCGGCCAGAAAATCTCGCCCGATACCAACCAGTCCGATACGCTTCAGTTTATTCTGGCGGAATTTCTGTGAAGTTTTGTAGGCATCCAGATCGGCAAAAGGAATGCGGATGGTTTGCCAGTCGCTGGTGGCTTTGAAGCCGGCACGATAGGATTGCCAGGGGAACCAAAGGTCCGAAGTGCGAAAATGAATATTGTAGTCTTCATTGTTGCCCGCTATTTCCATTACAATGCCGGCAAACGCTGACGCATCGAAGTCGTTTTCATCAGACAGTGACAAAGCTATTTGCACAAAGCCGCCATTGTTTTCAGTTGAGACATCACCTTGCATACGCAGACAGTCTTTTCCTCTGTAGGTATCCAAGGTGAGTTTGCCAGTGGATATCCCGCCCATTACCTGGTCGGTGACCAAGCGCCATTCAATGCCAAGGTTGGATTTCAGATTGCCACTGGTTCGATCATCAATTATAAAATCCTTTGCCAACACCGTTCTCGTTACCCCAAGACTTATGAATATGAAGAGCGCAATGGTGAGTGGTTTTCCCCCACTCCATCTTCCAAACCTTGGTATCTTTAGTTTCCGCCAGTGCATTTCATCGTTATTTTATTAATCATAGCTTCAAGCTCACTGGCGACAGTGGTGTCATCTTTTGCACGTATCCGTTGGGTCACAATAAAGCGCCATTCTTTTCGTTTGCTCCCCACCGTTGTCCATTTTGTCATGGGCAATTTTACGGGGTTGATTCAATTCATGTTTGTTTATGAATCATGCGGGTATCTAGGGCCTGAGAATCCTTTTCTTCACTCATTGTCAAGGTAGTCCTTTTTACCGAGCTCAACACCATAATGCCGGAGTATGGCATAAGCTGTGGTGATATGAAAATAGAAATGGGGAATAATATTCTCCAACAAATAATCCTGCCCCAGATAAACGACTTCTTTGTCCTCTAACTTGATCGTAATTGACTGATTATAGCTGTTGTCAATTTGTTCGCAATCAAGACCCTGCAAAAAACCGATGGTCTTGCTGATTCTGCTCTTAAAGTCGGAAAATGTGGTTTCATTATGCTCATATTGAGGCGCTTTTATCCCTGCCAAGCGCGCTGCGCACATTTTGGCCATATCGGTGACGATCTGAATTTGTCGGCTAAGCGGATACATGTCCGGTGCTAAACGGGCATTGATAAAAACAGACTCTTTGATTTTTCTGGTTTCAGCGTGAATACTGGTCTTATCGATTATTGACGATAAATTACCAAGCATACGAATAAACTGAGGAATAGAAGCATGGTACATGGAAATAGACATTTTCACTCCGGAAATTAACGGTTGGAGTTGGAGGGCGATGTATAGACATGCCCCCATCGCTTGATGGATTTTACCGAAGCTTCGTAAAATTAAAAGTCAAATTTGCTGATTTTGTATTGTTTGAATACAGTCTCGCAACTATGCATCAAGCCGAACAATACAGAACCTAAGCAAATTTCAAAACGATGTGATCTGATGGCCTATAAATGGTGATTTAATCACCCAAGAGTTGAAAAGGAGGAATTCCAACAAGTCTATAATTTATTTTTGGGGAAGGGTCGAATTAAAGAAGCTTCTTGATAATAGATTCAGCAATTGGGTTAGGCGATCAGGATGGACCTTCCACTCGGAGACTGATTGAGTTATAGCCACCATTCCAATAACTTAATTTAAATCATAGACTTATAATTACCCCACACCCCCGACCTATACCGACCCGGTGACTAAAAATCAACCACCATCTTCCCATAACCCATTGATCTCACATTGATTTACCTAGACCCGGAGACTTTTCGATTTTATGGCGGGCAAAAAAAGGGCCTACATTTCTGTAAGCCCTTGATTTCGTTTGGCTCCCCCGGACGGGCTCGAACCGCCGACCTAGTGATTAACAGTCACCCGCTCTACCAACTGAGCTACAGGGGAATAAACTTTTTTAGAAAATGGCACG
>JBNLCC010000182.1:0-2673 GCA_050303615.1 Methylococcaceae bacterium
AAAACTGGCGGAGGCAACGCGGATTTAATTATCTGGCCAAAGTCATTACGGGCGTGAAATTTATCGATGGCGTAGAGGCAACAACATTAGATCAGAGTGCTGCTTAATGAAATCTCTGAACACCAGATTTGACAATAATTCGAAAATTACGCATCTAAGGTTATTAATAATTGGGGTCGAAGTAATATATTAGATTTATTCTACTCCGATTTAAGTGGTCGTTACACACTGACTGAAGTCGGCGAGCATTTCGGAGTCAGTTATGCGACTGTCAGCCGGGGGGTAAAAGCGTTGGAACACGTAAGGACAATAAAATGTCAGTTGTAAGGTCTGAACTCCGGTTTTTCTATTTGGTTTCAATCAAACTTGAAATCACCAGTTGTTCAAGTTGATGGCGATCAAATTTGCCGGTTGCATTGCGCGGTAGTTCGGGCATGAATATATAATGCACCGGTGTTTTATAAGCAGCAAGCAGGGTTGATACATAAGATTTTAAGTCTTCCACGGACGGCGGATGGGCGTCATGTAAAGGCGCGATACAAGCGACCGGCACATGGCCGTCGTGTTGATCGGGCATTCCCACTACCACTGCGGCATGAACAAGCGGATGTTGGTCGAGAATATTTTCCACCTCGATTGGTGAAATATTTGAACCGCGGCGAACAATCATGAGTTTTTTTCTGCCGACAAACCATAAATATCCCTGTTCGTCAGAATATGCTAAATCACCGGTAAGTAAATATCCATCCCGGAACAGTTTCCGACTGCTCTCGCGATCATTCCAGTAGCCGATAGTAGCAGAAGGTGTCTTGACTTCAATTTCTCCTATTTCCCCCGGAGGAACTTCTTCGCCCTGGTCGTTGACGATCCGAATCTGAGTTTTTGGACAGGGTTTACCCATAGAGCCCCACTTTCGCAATCCATAACGCGGGTTCATTGCATAGTAGCAACCGACCTCAGTCATACCACAACCTTCTAGAACCTCCCAACCGAATAAATCTCGAAACCGGTGATGAAGTTCCATGGGTACCGCATCTCCTGAGCCGATGCTGTTATTTAGGGTGGGTAAGGTACAGGGACTTGTTTCCAGATATTCTATAAAATCGAGCAGATCACTCGCCAGCATGCCGTATTCAGTAACGCCAAAGTGTTTGATTAGTGTTACTGCTTCCTTGGGTGAAGGTTTCATGGCAAGCACCACTTCCGCTCCTACCGATAAAGCCGGCATTAACTGAGTTTGTAAACCGCCGGCATGACTGATCGGCTTGCCGATAAATACCACATCTTCATTTTTAATATCCAAAGCTTGGGTTGAAATTTGTATTGCGCTATAAGCACCGTAATGAGAATGAGTGACCCCTTTGGGGTTACCTGTGCTTCCGGATGTAAATAGAATGAAAGCAGGGTGTTGTTCTTGCAATGGGGTATTTTTCGTCAGTTCAGGAAATTCGAATAATTCTAAGACATTACGGTATAGAGAATTTAACGTGTCGGAGTTCATCATAAACATGTTTTCCTTGACGAATAAATCTTGCAGGGTGTTTACGATTTCTCGTTTTTGAGCATGAAATAGGATTAATTTGGCACCGGTTTGTTTGATGACATAGCGCGCTTCTTGTTCCTCATAACGGTAATTTAAGGGAACGGCGATGGCGCCTATCATGTAGCAAGCCAAGAAAGCTGCCGCTGCTTCAGGACAGTTGGGCAGAAACAAAGCTACACGGTCACCGGATACTATTCCGTTTCCTTTTAGTCCGTAAGCAAGTCGACGGTAGTATTGATGCAGTTGCCGATAACTATAAGAGCGGTTGCCAAAATACAATGCCGTCTTGTCGGGATGATTGTACAGGCCGGTTTCGAGTAATGATTGTAACTTGGTGTATTCACTCATGATGATGTCAAGATTTGGAAAAAGATTGGCCGATTAGCATTGCTTTTAGGGCAAATTAAAGTCAATAGCTGCTTTGAAAATACGTCCTATTCACCATTCCGAAGATAACAGGGTCAGGCCTTACAATTGTTTATAAAGACAATAAAAAGTCAACTGTGTGGCTTGACCTGATTTTTCCACCCATCAGTAAGTGGTAAGACAGCCCACTAGGCAACTTGATAAGTTCTTGATATCAATCATCCTGATAAGCGGCACATCAACTTAGGGTTGATGAACTAAAATTATATCGCATACCGTTTTTAACGCATTCAAAAATACATATTGGGGAAAACCTATGATCAAAGATATCGATTATCATACGAACGGCATAGCGACGATTCTTCAGTCACCGGAACGCGCACAAGTTCTTCTGAGGGCTACTAATGTCGGGACCGTAGTAGAGCAGAACGCAAATACCGATGCATGGTTCCATATACCGCTTACGACGCATACCCAGATTGCTGATATTGTCAATAACAACGCGACTATTTTTCAAACCTATCTCGAATCCCTTTTTTTAAGTGCCAAGGTCAATGAGAATGCGAAAATAGACCGAATTCACATGCGTGATGGCACGAGGCTAATTGTTAATAGGGATGTCAATTACATAGATAGGAGCATTGAAGAATCTTTGTACCCTTCCGTAAAGGAGCGGGGGCAAAAAATTTATGCCGGCCTTGCGATGAGCATTTTCGTTAAATTCCTTACCGGGGAGCCGCGTGGCCGGGTTGAGTTTCGGAGTG
>JBNLCC010000183.1:0-4929 GCA_050303615.1 Methylococcaceae bacterium
CGAATCGATTCGGCTGCCACCCGTTCCTAGTTTTCCACCAGATAATCGACGTATTTGCGGGATCTGGCCGCAAAATCGGATGTCGCCGTTAACACTTGCCGATAATTTGCCTCGACGCCAGGCAGCACCGTCTCGAATAAGTCCGCGTAAAAGCCGGAAACATAGAGAACAGACCGATCATTACAAAGCGCCAGCGTTTCCTGCGGTGCATCGTAAAACTCCTTGCCCAACATGGCCACTTGGTCATGGGCCTTGATCACACTCAAACGCACGATTTGGTAATAGGAAACCAGTTCGGTTTGCAGGCGGGCGAGCAACTGTCGGGTCGGAACATATAGTTTATTTTCCAAATCCAGGCTTTCAATCGCCATGAGCTACTCCTTGAGGCATATGTATGGAAACAAAAAAGAATGCGGCCGTCGGGCCGCATCAGAGGAAGGGTCTAGAACTCAAGTTCCTACCAAACGGGTTGCATACAAGAGTTGGCAAAAGTCTAGTGACTCGGTCTAGCGTTGAAAATGTGGCATATTGCCGCGCGGCAATATGCCGCCGATATTGGCATGGTAATTGGTTAATTAGTCTATTTGCCCACCGTAAAAATCACTCGTTCACGAGGATAAGTTGCTATCCCGCGGCGTTTTTAGGCGATATGACTCACTCGGTCGAGTCAATTCACCCGTTTTACGGACAACTCTACAGCAACTGTCTGTTCTTGCATTTTCCGCCAGCTCACCGCCCAGCGAATTAGAACCGATTGCACCGGCATTCGTTGCCGATCAAGAGGTCTGCTTTACAACTTTATTAACGGCAAATCCGCCATTACCGATACTGCATTGCCATTTCAAAACGCCTTAGCGCTTCCAGTAGATTCATCACTCATTGCCGGAATGCAGACCTCCGTTCCTTCTTAGCCTTACCCACTGAAGAAACTGCACCGAATAATTCCAGTTGCGGTAAGATTAAAATGGACTCACGGACACGACAACCATGAAAGAAATTACCGTAGACGCAAGACTCTCGCCGGAAGGACACCTCGCCATTTTATCCAAAGCCGAAGTGAATAAACTGTTGGATACCAGCCAGGGAGGTTTATATCAACTGCTGCACAATTGTTCGCTGGCGGTGCTTAACTGCGGGAATTATATGGACGACGGCAAGGAGCTGCTGGAACGTTACCACTCGTTCGCGATCAAGATCATCCAGGAGGAACGCGGCATCAAACTGGAGGTCAGCGGAGCCCCGGCCAGCGCCTTCGTCGACGGGCAGATGATCAAAGGAATCAAGGAACATCTGTTCTCGGTATTGCGCGATATCGTCTACGTCAGCGACGAAATCAACGACAACCCCAAGTTCGACCTCCTTAGCTCCGAAGGCATTTCCAACGCTGTCTTTCACATTTTACGCAACGCCAACGTCATCCAACCGCGTACGGAACCGAAAATGGTCGTTTGCTGGGGCGGACACTCCATTTCCCGAGAGGAATACGACTATACCAAGGAAGTCGGCTACGAACTCGGCCTGCGTGGGTTGAATATCTGTACCGGTTGCGGGCCGGGGGCAATGAAGGGACCGATGAAGGGCGCCACTATCGGTCATGCCAAACAACGGATCAATAACGGCCGTTACGTCGGCATCTCGGAACCCGGCATCATCGCCGCCGAATCGCCAAATCCAATCGTCAATGATTTGGTCATCATGCCCGATATCGAAAAACGCCTGGAAGCTTTCGTGCGCACCGGGCACGGCATCGTGGTCTTTCCCGGCGGTGCGGGAACGGCGGAGGAAATTCTTTATCTGCTGGGTATTCTGCTGCACCCGGACAATGCGGAAATTCCGTTGCCCTTGATATTTACCGGTCCCGAATCGGCTGCTGATTATTTTAAACAAATCAACCAATTTATCGGTAATAGCTTAGGCTTCGAAGCGCAACAACGATATAAGATTATCATTGATGACCCGGCCAGAGTCGCCAGGGAAATGAAGGCCGGCATTCACCAGGTGCGTGATTTCCGCAAACGTAAAGGAGACGCCTACTATTTTAACTGGTCGTTAAAAATCGGGGCAGATTTTCAACGACCATTCATCCCGACCCACGAAAACATGTCCAACCTCAGGTTGCACAAAAATCAACACAGCCATCAACTGGCAGCCGACCTACGGCGGGTTTTCTCAGGTATCGTCGCAGGCAACGTGAAAGACGACGGGATCAGGGCGATCGAACAATTCGGTCACTTCGAGATAACCGGAGACGCGGAAATTTTGGACCCGGTCGATGACTTGTTGCGCGCCTTCGTGGAGCAGCAACGTATGAAACTGCCGGGAACAAGCTATGTACCATGTTATAAGATTGTCACCAAGGCCAAATAAGTCAGTATGTTAGTCTTTGGTGCTAAAGCTCGGCAGTCGCGACCGTTCGACCTTTGAAGATTCGACTGTGCTTTATCGAATAATCGCCGATCTTCTGGTTTTTATCCATGCTGGTTTTATCGCCTTCGTTGTGCTGGGAGGCCTATTGTTGCTGAAGTACCGCTGGTTGGCGGTGTTGCATGTGCCTGCAGTGGGTTGGGGAGTCCTGCTTGAATTGAACAATTGGTATTGTCCGTTGACCGAGTGGGAGAACGATTTCAGGCACGCGGCCGAGCAATCCGGTTACCAGGGAGGATTTGTCGAACATTACCTAATTCCGCTGATTTATCCGCACGATTTGACGGAAGATGTTCAGACCGTGCTAGGCCTGTTGACGATATTGGTTAATGTGCTCGTATATGCTTATGTAATACGAACGGCACGTCTCGAAAAGGGGTGATTATTTTCTAAGGAACAGATTTAGCAGCAAGGTCAATAACAGGCTGACAACAATCATCGACGTGATCGGAATAAATACCGTACTGTGCTGGTTTTTGATGTGGATGTCCCCCGGTAATTTACCAAACCAGTTGATCATCCAAGGCGCAAATTTCACCGCCAAACCCAACAATAGAAGCAGAAAACCGGCGGCAATCAAAAGTTTTCCAAATTCCATTCCACTCTTTACCGGAAATTAACCAAGCAATAAAGCATAAATGTCTTTGTTAAACGGCGCAACAGCCAAAAACAGAGCTGACTTCCTCGCAAGTGATCTTTGCTTGTCCACATTCTAGAATATAGTGCGCAAGATCTAGTATGTATCTCCAATTTTTCCGGCTATCGACAAAGTTATAGGCTTCCTTGAGCAGCTCGCCCATTTTAATGTCGCGTTGCCTCTGATCGAAAATGAAAGCATTGAGATGCCTGTATGCTCTTTCCACATCCGAATAACCGCCGTAATTATGCAGGGCAAAGGTATTGATCAGATTCAGTTTGAACACTTCGTCGTCTCTTACCGATACGTACTTCGCCTCTGCCAGCGGACCGGCTAACAAATTGATCACATCGGCTTCGTAAGCGCATTGATAGCTCTTTTGTTCGCTTTCGGAAGTAATGGCCAGATCGTCTATTACTGCGGAAGGCAACTCATTTAACAATAATCCATCGACGACTTTGGCCGAAAAATGATTATTCTTACTGTTCGGTTTATTCAACTGGATTTCGAAATAAACCGGCGGTAATTGTTTTTTTTTGTTTAAGAAGAAAATGGCGGCTGCGTGCCCCGCTTCATGAAAGGCGGTCTGCTTGTCGAGTTCTTGATAGCAGAGTGATTTTTGTTGTTCTGCAAAATAATGTCTGAGCATGGCTATCAATCGTAGTAAGTGGCTATGCGACCGCGTGTGGATAATGAATAGATCTATTATCCGGCAGGCGGGATAGCAGAAGTGCCGTAATGGCTAGTGAACGAGTTCAGTATCACAAATGCGGCGTTGTGCCGCGCGACAATTTGTCGCTGAAAATATTTGGGCGCTTCTCCGTCTATAAGTTGAGTGCTAACCGAACTTATATGACTAGACGCCCGACGAGTCAATTTTCGGCAACTCATTTTGTGAGTTACCTCACTTTTCTTAGGGATATTTTTTACAATTAGCGTTACTATTAGTTGGCCCATCAATTTGACGGTAAGAAACCTTACCCGGAGGTCTTATGAACAAAATTACTAACTTTGCCGTACTTTTGGCTTTAGCTTCGATCAACACCGGTTTGCATGCGCAAGACAAACCCGGAATGAAACACTCTATGCAAGGATCTATGCAAATGAGCCCGGAACAAATGGATAACCACATGCGTGCCATGCAAGAACATATGCTGACCATGCACGACTACTCCGATAGAATTCTGGCGGAGCAGGATCCGGAAAAAAAAGAAAAACTGAAAAACGAACAGTTAGAACTAATGAAAGCTCATCATAAGCAGATGATGCAGCATCGGCAAAAAATGATGAATATGCATAAAAAAATGACGCCGTAACAGGCAATTAAAGGCCAGTTTGCCCTACGCTCAATCTGGCGTCCAAAAATTGGGGCAAACTGGTCGAATTGGAAGGTTTGTAACAGACCCCAGAGAGTCCTAGCAAAAAACTGCGGTTCCGCTTAATTTCTTTTCCTGTAGCCGGCCCGATTTCGGTCATCCGACCAAACGATTGAGCGCTCGCCTCCATAAGAATAGCGTGCCCAATCGTGACTATGACGAGAATATCGGTCATTGTTCTTTAGACGAAGGATATGTTCGCTGGCTTTATCCAAAGAAGACAAAATACGCCGTTTCTGCTCATGCGTTATCAAGCGCCGGCGTTTTAAATGGCCGATCCGTTCATCGATACGCCGATGTTCCCGCTTCAATTTCTTAGCCTCCCAATGAGTCAGGTAACCTTTTCTTACCCCCTGCTCGATTCTAAAGTACTGGCGATCCAGTCGTTTCGAAACTTCGCTCCAAAAGCGATGATTACTTCTGTCGTGTTGCCATCCCCAGTCTGCATAACCGACAAAAGGAAAGGCAATCATGCTTATGATTAAAATGAAT
>JBNLCC010000184.1:0-10186 GCA_050303615.1 Methylococcaceae bacterium
TTGTCAGGATATAGTTGACAAAGCTCGTGTTCCTGACGTATTTGCATGGCCCATTTTCACCCTTGAGATCCGTCAGACGACCTAATCGGCAAGTCGGTTTCATTGCCTTATCGGCGTTTTTTGCCGCTGAGATCGAGTTGAGTCGGAACCGGTTAATCCGCTAGATGATGGCAACTGCTCCGATTAAAGAACTGCGCCAATAATTAAAACGGCCTTGTTGAACACAAAGGTTTCTGAATACTCCGGTTGGGAGGCATGGTTTTGCGTATGGTCATGCAAGATATCGAACGGCTGTGGGAACAGCTCCTGACTTTCATTGAAGAAGGTCGCGTGATTCCGGTCATCGGGCCTGAATTACTCATGGTGGATATCGACGGAAGAACAGTACAGCTTTATTCCTATCTGGCCGAGCAGCTCGCGAACCGTCTGCAAATTTCCCCCGAACCGGCGGATACGTTGAACGCCGTTGCCTGCCGGTTTCTTTCCCAAAGCCGGGAAATGGGCGACATTTATTATGAGATTAACAAGGTAATGCCGCCATTGTCCCGGCTTAAGCTTCCCGATCCATTGGTCAAACTCGCCGAAATCCCATTATTAAAACTGTTTGTGACTACCAGCTTCGATCCGTTGCTTGCTGGGGTACTTAACAAGATTCGCTACGAGGGCCGAAAAGAAACGCAGGTGCTTTCGTTTTTTCCCGAGTCGAAAACCGACTTATCTGTCGAACTCGACCAATTGGATCAAAGCACGGTCTTTCATCTGTTCGGACAGTTGAGCGTTGCTCCGGAATACGCGGTCACGGACGAGGACGTGTTGGAATACATGCATGCTTTGCAATCCAAGGAATCACGTCCTGAAAAATTGTTCGATGCCATGGTCAATCAATATCTTATGGTTATCGGTTGCCCCTTATGCGGCTGGCTGGGACGTTTTTTTGTGCGTATAGGCAAAAAAGCCCGGCTGATCGTCCCCAGTGGTAAAACCGATTTCCTGGCCGGCGACCAATTGCAGGAAGAAACACAACTAATGGAATTCCTGCAATACTTCAGCACCCAGACCAAAGTATTTCCATTGGGTTCGATTGAATTTGTCGATGAATTACACCGGCGCTGGTTTGCCTTGCATCCGCCGGGGCAAGAACCGGAGCCGGCCGGAGCAAGACCCGATATAAACGAGCCGATGAAAAACGGCGCAGTGTTCCTGAGTTACGCAAGTGAAGATCGTTCCACCGTCATGTCGATTAAGCAGGCGTTTGAAAAGGCCGGAATCGAAGTTTGGTTCGATAGAAATCCCGATGCCTTGCATGCCGGCGATAAATTCGAGGCCAAGATAAAAACTAATATCGAACAATGTTCATTATTCGTTCCGATCATCTCCCGAAATACGTTGACGACAGAACCCCGTTTCTTTCGTTTGGAATGGAATCATGCAATCGAGCGCAAGAAGTATTATTCCGACAGCCGGCGGTTCATCATTCCGGTGGTGATTGACGATACGCCTCCAAACGATCCCAACGTGGATGAAACATTCCGTCATTTACACTGGGAGAAAGTGGCAGGCGGTAGCTGCCGAATGGAGTTCCTGAGCGAAATCAAGCAACTCCAGCGTGCATACCGGCGAGGTAACGGGTAGCCCGATGCAGCCGGTATCGTCCCTCGCAATTGTCGACGACGAGCGCCCTTGGCCCGGGTTAGCACCGTTCCGGGAGCAAGAAACCCATTACTTTAAAGGTCGACAACATGACATAGAAGAGTTGAATCGATTGGTGAATCGCGAACGCCTTACGGTTCTGTTCGGGACTTCCGGGTTAGGAAAAAGCTCGTTGTTACAAGCCGGCCTTTTCCCTCTTTTGCGTCAGCAAGATATGCTTCCCATTATCATTCGCCTGGATTACACGGAAGCCTCGGTGTCTCTTCGTGAACAGGTGATGTCCGCCGTGGGTCGGCAAGTTCAAGAATACGATATCGAAGCGCCGTTTGCTAACGGCGAACTGAGCCTTTGGGAGTACTTTCATCGTAAGAATTCGGAATTCTGGGATACGCGGAACCGTTTAATTGTACCGGTGTTATGTTTCGACCAGTTCGAGGAGATCTTCACGCTGGGGCGTGAAACGCAGAAGCGGACCACCGATGTCGATCGAATTGTTGTCGAGCTCGCCGATCTAGTGGAAGGCCGTTGTCCCGACAGCGTGAAAGCTCGCTTAGAGGTAAATCCGGAGGAATCGAAAGGCTTCGACTTTAACCGTCACCGTTACAAGTTGATTTTTAGCTTGCGGGAAGATTATCTAGCGAACGTGGAAGGGCTGCGCGAGCTGATGCCTGCCATTATCCATAATCGCATGCGGCTACTCCCGATGAACGGCGATCAAGCACTGGCCGTGGCGAATCAGACCGAAGGACGGCTGATGGAAAGTCGTGTCGCGGAAAGCATAGTCCGCGTGGTAGCCGGAAAACAGGGCAAGCAACCGCGGGAGTTGTCGGATTTGCGTATCGAACCGTCCATATTGAGTTTGGTATGCCGCGAACTGAACGAACGCCGAATTAAACAAGGGGACGCGAAAATCGACGCGCGAGCCGTTGCCAGTAACCGAGAACAGATTCTGGAGGATTTCTACGAGCGCAGTCTTGAAGACCAAGTGCCCGAGTTGCGTAGATTCATCGAAGACAAACTGGTTACCGTTTCCGGTTATCGCAACAGCGAAGCCTTTGATAACGCCAAGGAAACTCCCGGCGTCACAAAGGAAGCGCTGGCTGATTTGGAGCAGCGACGGCTATTGGTATCGCGGCTGGATGAGCGGGACGGAATCAGACGTATCGAGCTGATTCACGACGTGCTAACCGGCGTCGTTCGAAAAAGCCGCGATCGGCGGCAGATGCTGGAAAAACAACGACTGACCGAGAAGGAACGCTTTGAGGCAGAACAAAGGGAAAAACGCGCTAGAGAAGAATTACAGATCGCTAAACGTAGATTTGTTGCTTACGTCTTGTTAATCATAATGGCCTTTTTGGCTTTTACATGGGGATGGTGGAGTTGGCGGAATGCTGAAGAATCGCGCAAGATGGCCTTATCCGGTAAGTCCAGTTTGCTTGGAATTCAGGCAACATTACTGGCCAATACCGCGCCTAACGATACTATCACTGAACGTGCTGCGGCGTTGGCAATTGAATCGTGGCGGCTTCAACACAACCCAGAAGCATCAGCAGCCGCAAATCAATTGCTTCGTATGCTTCCAAAATATCGAATACGATTTGATAAGGCAGTGTGGAGCATTAACTTGAGCCCGGACGGCAGTTTATTGGCGACCGGAGGCAAAGACAACATGCTACGGGTATTTAAGACTACTGACGCTACAGAGCTCTACCGAATCGAGCACGGTGACTGGATCAACAGCGTGGCATTCAGCCCTAACGGGCAATTGCTTGCTACCGGAAGCAAGGACAAGAAAGTTCGCTTGATCGATACTGCCAGTCGTATGGAGAAGTTCGAGTTAAATCTGGGCTATGACGTACGAACAGTGAGCTTTAGTGACGATGGCCGCTTGCTGGCAGCGGCCGGTAGGGATAAAACGGCATGGCTCATTGATGTATCGACCGGTAAGAAACTGATACCAATTAATCATGATGATGAAGTTTTCAATGTCGCCTTTAGCCCCGATAGCCGAAAACTAGCCAGCGCGAGCAAAGACCACACGGCAAGATTGACCGATACCGCGACTGGAAAAGAACTGCATCGAATCGATCACGGAGCCGAGGTAACACATGTGGCTTTTAGTTTCGATGGCGGACTATTGGCGACAGCGAGTGGTAACGTTGCGCGATTGATCGATTCAGCGACCGGACGGGAGTTGGAACAAATCCGCCACAACGACAAAGTATCTAGTTTGGCTTTCAGTTCCGATAACCGGTGGCTGGCAACTGGAAGTGACGATAACACGGCAAGAGTGACGGACGTCAGAACGGGTGTGTATGTTAGTCAATTTTCGGAAAGAAATGACGTTTATAGTATCAGATTTAGCCCAAATGGCAAATTGCTCGCTATTTCCTGTTTGGACGGGACGGCACGTCTTATCGAGACTGTTGCTTGGCGAGAAGTCGCACGGATAATACACGGAGGGGCGGTCTGGAACATCGTGTTTAGCCATGACAGTCAGCTATTGGCTACGGTCAGTATGGATAATTTTCTTCAACCTGGCAACGACGATAACGTGGTTCGTCTTATAAAAAGTTTCAGGTATCCTGATGATATCAGGATCAAACTGGCTGATATGGTATGGGGAATCGCCTTTCATCCAAACGGGCGTTTTTTAGCGACTGCGAGTGCGGATAAAACAGTCAGAATATTCGACCTTACGACAAATTCAGAGGTCATCAGGATCAAGCATGCCGATCCTGTTTACGGTGTGACGTTCAGCCGTGGTGGTAGATTTTTGGCTTCGTCCAGCAAAGACCATACGTCGAAACTCATAGAAGTCGAAACTGGCAAAGTTATAACTACCATCCGCCACGAAGATGAAGTGAGAACCATTGCTTTCAGTCCTGATGACAAATGGTTGGTTACCGGCAGTCTGGATGGAGTGGTCAAGGTGATTGATACTGCGACGGGCAGCGAGGCACGGCATATCGATAATGGAGACGAAATTCGGTTTGTCACCTTCGATGTTGATGGGCGACGCTTGGGTGTCGCTGGCAGGAATGGAACAGTTAAAGTGATCGATGGCAACACGTGGCGGTTGGTACAAACCATTCAATTAGCAGGTCCAGTTAATCACATTGCTTTTAGTCCCGATGGACGGCTTCTGGCGGTAGGGGGCGAAGACAATCAGGCGAGATTGTTCGATTTAAGTACCGGCATGGAAAAATTAAAATTTGAGCATGGCGGAATCGTACTAAATGTCGCTTTTAGTCCCGATGGTAGTTTGCTTGCGACTAGCAGCATGGATAATGCTTCTC
The DNA here is from genome assembly GCA_050303615.1 of Methylococcaceae bacterium. GTDB lineage: Bacteria > Pseudomonadota > Gammaproteobacteria > Methylococcales > Methylomonadaceae > CAZDXJ01. The sequence continues at coordinate 4,950 of JBNLCC010000184.1, forward strand.
GACTGTTTGATATACAGTCGGGCATACTAACATCCTCGGTCACACAAGGTGACCGAGTTACATCCATCGCCTTCAGTCCGAACGGACGGCTTCTCGCTACAAGCAGCCTGGATGGCACGACAAGGCTTATTGAAACATCGTCCGGCCGAGAGATAAGCCGAATTATTCATTCCGACCGGGTAATGGGCGTCGCTTTTAGCCCGGATGCGATGCTATTCGCGTCAGCTATTGCTGATGGATATGTAACGCTACACGACGGAAGTCCACAAAAGACATTCGACTTGCTTTGTGGCCTAGCCGGGCGAAATCTGGATAGAGATGAATTGCGCAATTATTTAGAGATCGATGAGCCTCATCAAACATGCGAAGATTGGCGGACGTCCATACCCACACCGTGAAACGGACTGCGCTGTAAGAAAGGGTTCTCTATTCATATTGAGGATAAAAAATACGCTAACCAATCGTATCTTATTCGTTTTTGTAGGCGCTTTTTTTTGGGTGGGGTGTGCCTCTCTAGCCGAAAATTTTGCGGCTAGGGCCGAATCGTTGCATATGAAGCGCGAGGTGATAACCGGGGCTCGTTTTCGACACGTCGTCTACACCAAACCAGGTTATATAACAAAGACACTGCACATCTATTTGGATGGCGATGGCATTACATGGATTGCAGGAAGGCCTTCTGATGATCCTACGCCTCGCAATCCGTTGGTATTAAATCTTATGGCGCAGGACGGAGCCCCGGCCGCTTATGTGGGGCGGCCTTGTTATCACTCGGTGAACTCAGTCGGTGAATGCTCCTCTCGTTTATGGTTGAAAGATCGTTACTCAGAGGATGTGATAGCCAGTCTAGCCGCAGTGATTAAGCAATTGCTTGGGCGCGGCGGTTACGAAAAAGTTTCTCTGTTCGGACACAGTGGTGGCGGAGCACTAGCGGTGTTACTAGCATCACGGTTACATCAGGTTGTGTCCGTTGTCACCGTCGCCGCTGTCCTGGATCTGGATGCGTGGGCCGCTTACACAGCACCTAACGATCTCAGTGGATCGTTGAATCCGGCGGCACTTCCTCCACTGCCACCTTTGATCCGACAGCGCCATTATGCCGGCGCGAAGGATGCAATTGTTCCGGCAACTTTGATGACAAAGGCTGCCGTACATTTAGGTTCCGAATTGATCTTGGTTGACGATTACGATCATGTCTGTTGCTGGGAACTTAAATGGAGGAATATTCTGGTCGACGTAATCAATTAATTTCATTAGGCTGCAAATAAGGTACGTTGCCAGTGTGTTCTATACAAATTTCGGCTGACAACAATCTCTGTAAGATAAACAAATCCAGTATTCATGGTTCACGCGAAATCGAAAAATATGAATAGCATTACCAACCAACTCTAATTCCGATGTTGCCGCCATAGCTTTCAAAATTGCGGTTGCCTTGAACCGTCGAAAAATTCGCGAAAGCTTGCACGTCTCTCGGCAAAACGAATGAAACGCCTATGTCGATAGCCGCCCAATTTCGTGCCGGACTTTCGGTTTGAAAACTAAAACCGTTTGATAAGGGTGCCTGTACAAATTGTGCACGAACGGTCCGTGAATTATTTGCATATTCGTGAACCCAAGAAGCAGTGAGTTGCGGGACAAAAACCCCGACCGCCGTACTGTAGGCCGAAGAAATAAATAAGCCTAATATACTTTGTATGGATGTTTGATATTGATTGTTGTAACGTAACTCGAGGCCGGTGTTGGTAGATTCCTGGTAACTGTTCATCTCCCACTGCCTGACATTGACCCCCACTCTGGGACCGAAGGTGATGTTCTCTATGTATCCGTCAAAGCCGCTCAGAAAGTTGAGCTGATATTGATTAGCGTTGAATTTTCCCGTAGTCGATCGTGAAATAATATTGTCTGTAAATTTGTTAATACCTGCTACAGCAATTCTATTGTTAGTTTGATTTTGGCGCGTATAGCCTAGCGTCAAATTGGCGAAGGCGTTCTCGAACGGCAGAAAGTTGATAAAAAGGGATGGAGTGTAAGAATCGACATTAAAACCGCCACCTGTAATGTTGACGGCGTTTGAGTTGAAATAATTAAACGCTAGGCCGGTCTCGAGAGAATCTGAAATCAGATAAGCGCCACCCAAAGTTACCGATGGGATCGTCGCAGTGTAGCCTTGTTCGTAGTCATTTTGGCGATGACGAAGAGTAGTGGCGCCAGCCGTTAAAAAGGTGCTGAATCTTCCCCAGTTAGCAGCTACCGAATCGGCAGAGCCGCTTGGAGGTCTATCGGTTCTTTCCTTGTCGGTTTTATCGTCAATTATTCGCAGATCATCAGATAAGTCACCTCGCGCAGATCTAAGTCGCCGGGTTTTCCTTCCTAGCGCATCCCTTAATTGTTGCTCAGATATCAGGAACGAATTCGGTTGTGACAAAGAGCCCACGCCAGACGAGGCAGTCGTTACTCCTCCCGCCTGGTTTGAAGGTAGCAGAACACAAATGTCCCCTAACGGGTCAAGAACCGTATTTATTTGGTTATTACAGATGTCTTGCAGCTCAGTATTACTTGACTGATCGAAGGTCTGCGCTTCAGCGCACTGCCAAAACATGAAGCCAACCAGGAATGTGCAAGCCGTGCAGACCCAACGTGATTTTAAAGATCGAATTGGGTCAGATACCAATATCTCGTGCTCGAACCTTAGAGTATTTTGATTTGTACATCTAAACATAGGCCGCTCTGGGTTATATTTATAAAAATATTGCTCCGATTATTTCACAGGAGCCCTCTCAGTCTAATTGTTACAAGTTGGCAACTAGTTTTTCTTTCCTCGGTACCACCAAACTACAAGGATCAAAAGTATGATTAACACGATCAATAGCCAAAATAATGGAATACGTGGTTTGACTTGATGATTTTCGACCGCGCTTATGCTAGCGGGAATGATATGCCCAAAATTCCGAATGAGATGCTTAGCCGTAATCTGGTGTTTGCCAATCGAAAGAGTCGAAGTGCTCCACACAGCTGAGCCATTAGAGTCCAGCTGGATCGGGTTACCGATCTTTTTACCATCCAGTATAAACTGAACTTTACCAACAGGACTGCCTGTACCAATGGAGTCCGTCCGCCTAACAGTTGCGGTGAATGTCACGATTTCTCCCGCGTGGGTAGGGTCCTTGTCGTCTTTCACAATAATTTCGGTCGCACCTGGATGAATTTGCTCAGTTTTTAGATAGGTTTCTGCAAAACCGGGATAGCCAGTAACCATCACATCAAAAATGCAGTCAGACTTCCGGTTTTTATCGACAATTCTACCGCAGTGCCTCTGTGCAACGTTTAAATCAACCGGTCTAGCTACGGGAGTTCCGGGAATGTAACAAGAGGTCGGTGTTGATGGATTTTCTCTAGGCCAGTCATCGAAGGTAAACGTTGTTGTAGAAGTGCCTTTTGCATAGTCAAACAAGCTGGTGTCATCGGTTACTCGCCAAGCACGTCCGAATTTCTCGTAAAGATCGAGATAACGTTGATGTAACGAGTCGGGCATGCGACCCAACGAAGAACCATCCGGAAGTGCCGGTAACCAACTGCCTTTAGCAATGGTTCCCATCAGCCCCATGTTGGACGGAGTGTTGTCACTGGTAGCCAATGCTTCTTCTACAACGATACCTCCTCCTATCCCATCAACGGCAGGACGGGGAGGCAGGAAGTCCACATTGAGATACCATTTTTGTTGACTCTCCCACCAGCCAGGCGTTATGAAAAGCGCGCTACTGTTTGGAAAATCAATTTTTAGATCGCCCGTAGCCGACGTTTTTGAGATCCGTCCGCCGCCCTCCAGATCAAGTGCTTGATGCGGACCTAGTGTCGTTAATTTTCCGTCCACACGAAGTTGTAAACCAGTCGGATCGGGTACGCCGCTAATATTAGGTTGGTAAGTGACTCGGTGTTTACCGACACGCAACGCAACGGCGGAGTTCAGACTCACGCACGTAGCGACGCCATCGTACGGATCCGCTCCGGGGGTAAACGTTGTGGCAATTGGCGCTTGACGTGTTTGAATTTCTAAGCCGTCGGCATTACGGAGAGTGATATACTCGCCTGCGCCTTGAAAGTTGTAGTGTATCCCGTCGACGGTTGTAATATGTGGATCACCGTCTATACCAGAAGGAGGGTTACTATTCAGTGGGTCGAGCCAGTGCCTGAGTCCGGTGCCATCCGTGCCGCCTCCTACCCAACTTTTGCTCAATCGACCGTACCAAGAGCTCCTGTCAGTCTTTGCGCAACGAATCTCTTTCCCATCGCGTAGCTGTCCAATGCAGCGTTTGTTAATTGAGTCAAAGAGACAAGAGCCTGATGAGCCTAGCTCGGTTACTCCGGCCGCTGCTGCTGCGTCCCACTGAACGAGCCAATATGTTTCGGAGGGCGTATTGTTCGGATAACCAGTCTTAATTAACGAATGGTGGGAAGTGCTTATTGCTTTTACGTCGCCTTTGGGATGATGTATGCCAACGGCGCCAGTAGGAACAGTGATATCGTTCGGATCCCATCCGGCATAGTAAGCAGAAACAGGAGGCGGCGTTTTCAATTCCAAAAGCATGAAATCGCTATCTGGCCATTCTGCTCTTATATCCGCTCCGGTTAGGATTCGTTGTCCCACTTCTGGAGCATCAGTCCTGCCATCTACGTTCGGCCTACAAATTGCCGATTGAAAGTTCCATGCAATTTCAATGTTGTTGGGGTCAAACCCAGGAATAGAGGTTTTACAATGATAGGCGGTCAAAAAATAAGGCTTGTGAAAATATTGCGGATCTCTGAATTTAGTGTTGTTCAATAACGTGCCTGAGCAACTCTCGTTTTGTCCTTGAATTGTAAGTCTGCCCACCGCCCTAATTTGGTTTCCCCAACCATCCCCCTCCGGACTGCACACCACATCGCGCTCGCACCATGAGCTATTGGAAATAAGGCCTTGTTGACCAACTCCCCGGTAAGTCTGGTCCGCTCTTCCCATTTCCAATTCATTGGTTATGGGAAAACTCTCATTAACACTGGCGTTCCCCGATATGGAAGTTAAAACGAGAACTCCGACGATAGTCACACGAGTCAGTAAACCCAGGGTGTTCAAAAAAACTTCGACAAACCACGTGGTTTTCATTTTGCACCTCCGCTTATTGTGGTGCCTAAAGAAGCTCTGCTCGGGGAATTAACAAATCGTCAGCTTATTTCGATTTATAGCGAGCATAGATTGAACT
>JBNLCC010000185.1:0-2045 GCA_050303615.1 Methylococcaceae bacterium
GGACCGCAAAGCGGCAATCGCCGTATCGGTAGACGCATGCGCCGTAAACACGACAAACGCCGTATCGGGAGCCACCTGCTCCACTTCCTGCAGTACCTGCACGCCGCTCATGCCCGGCATCTGTAAATCTAAAATCACCACGTCATAAGGCGTGACAGCCAACGCGCTCAGCGCTTCGTGGCCGGAAGCCGCGTGGCCGGCTTGATAACCAACCTGGTTCAAGGCTTCACACAGAGCCAGACGAGTTGTTTTCTCATCGTCAACAACAAGGATTTTGGCGGAACTCGCTTTATTGCTGAACATAAAGTTCTAATTTCCAGTACTCAAGGACGAGGCAAAAAAACTGTGAACGTACTGCCCATGCCTTCCTCACTCTCAATTTTAATTTTTCCGCCATGCCGCTCGACAATACCATATCCAATCGTTAACCCCAATCCTGTTCTATCACTTCTGGTTGAAAAAAACGGTTCATAAACCCGATCCAGCGTTTGGGCCGACATACCGATTCCTTCATCCTGGAAACCGATCACTACCCAATCACCTCTGGTGCGGGTAGTGATGATGAGGGTACCAGCCTCACTCATCGCATCGAATGCATTGAGAATAATTCCCAGAAATACCTGGGCAATCTGATCCGGGATCACCCGCAGCAGCGGAATATCGGAAGCCAGGTTTTGCTGCACAGATAGTTTTTGGTGGATCATATGTTTTTCAGCCAGACGCATGACCTGCCCGATAATTGCATTGATATTCGCCATTTCCAGGACACCGTCCGAAGGGCGCGAAAAATCGAGAATACGGGTCACAATGTCAATGAGCCGTTCAACTTCTTCGCCGGCCATCCCCAGGTACTCCTTTTGTTTTTCCTGGCTCAGCTCAAAGTGGGTTGCCAGTTGCAGACAGCTATGCACAGCTTGCAAAGGGTTGTTAATTTCATGGGCTAATGACGCCGCCAGCCGGCCCATGGCTGACAGCCTTTCATTTTGCACCAGCCGTTCCTGCGATTGTTGAAGCTCACGAATCAGCTCTGCCTGCTCCCGGTAAAGGCGGGCACTATCAAACGCTACAGCAATGGATGCGGCGGCGGACCGGACCAATGTCAAATCAAGGGTACTAAAAAACCCATTCTTTTTATTGATGAGTTCGATAGCGCCAATCACCCGATCGTGGGCAATCAGAGGAACACAAAGAATAGAGCGACTATATTCTCCGGTTATTTGATCGATGGAAGGGGAAAAAGCAGGGTAGTTTTGGGCATCGTTGACAAGGAGCGGTTCTCCAGTCTGGATAACTTGCCCCACAATGCCTTCACCTACAGGCAAATGCACTTCTTCCAAGGATGGGTCAGGTTTAAGGGTGCTGGCAAAAAAAAGTTTACCTGTCTTTTCGTCGCGCAGGACGATGGAACCCAACTCTACACGGAGCATGTCGCGGATGTTGTCCATAGCAATGGTCAGGATCTGGTGCATGTCCAGGGACGAGCTAATGACCTGAGAAAGGTGGTAGAGCTGTTCGGTACGGATCTCAGCCTGTTGTTGAATCTTCTCCAACTGGCTTAATCTGATATGAATGGTAGTCCGCGACAGCAGCTCATCTACATTACAAGGTTTAATCAGGAAATCATCTGCTCCCATTTTATACAATTCTACACGTTTATCGATGGCATTTATGGCAGAGAGAATGATGATGGGGACATCGGCTGTTTTGGGATGGGCACGTAGCCATTTGAATACTTCTACGCCATCAGCCTGGGGCATCATCAAATCAAGTAGAATGAGATCAATGGATTGTTCTGTTTTTTTTGTTCCATCTAACAGCTCAAGTACATCATCGGGGGTGTTAGCAATGATCGTTTGATATTTGTGAGCGGCAAAAATTTGATGGACGAGGGCTGTCATGTCTGAATCATCGTCGATGATGAAGATAGTCCCGGCTTGTTCGGTCTGGTTATCCATATTAATCATAATAATCGAAGATAGATATATTCGACAAGAGAGAAAGGACCTAATTCTCTTGAATTTTGGTGCTATATGATGACAACATGT
>JBNLCC010000186.1:0-4173 GCA_050303615.1 Methylococcaceae bacterium
TTGGCGAGATCGGCGTCGTTTAATATGTCTTCGACTTCAGGGAGGCTGCTGCTGTCCCGCGATGCTTCCAGGGCTTCCCGGCATTGTTCGTCCAGGCCGCGCATTGCGTAAATACAAGCAAGGTTGTAGGATGCCGAACCACGAAAAATCTTCTCGGCCATCATGAATTTTTCAATAGCCAAGTCATATAAATGATCGTCGGCGCTAACCTGTTTCATCGAAGCCAGGGCCATCAGTGCCGCACCCCAGTCAATAGCGGGTTTCAGGCTTTCGGGGTTGGCCAGGAAAGCAAAGCAAAATTTGTCGAATGCATCCTGGAAAATTTGCTCAGCCTCGTCACCGGTTTTGGTTTTGGCTTGATTGAAAAGGGCAAAACCCCAATGATATAACGTTTCAGACAGAAAGGTGTTTTCGCCGACAATTTCCGCATAGCCTTGGTAGGCGCTGTTGAATAAATTATCGGCTTTATTTCCCTCGCTTGTCCGGGCTGTCGCCGCTTTGGCGTTGGCCGCTTTTAATTTAGACGGATTGGTAAAAGAACTCAGCAATGACATGGTTTGCTCCTCAAATTGGGTCATATTTACAGCGGCATAGAATACCATTTCGGTGCGTTATTCACATTATTTTTAGTCCGGTGTTTTTATGGAACGGGTACGTATTGCGTACTTTTTACAGATGACCTTTGCTGCTTTACGTTAACGGTTTGCTAATGTGTATGGCCAGCCATATGGTTTCTATGTCCGGGGCGGTCCATTGCACGCGGTGCCGGATATGGGCTGGAATAAACAGATAATCGCCGGTGCTTAAATGCATTTGCCGGTTATCGGCAAATAACAGAATCGCTTCACCCTGCAATACTAACACCCATTCGTCCCAGTCCTGGTCGTACCACGCACCGGGTTCGGTGCGGTGACCTTTGGAAATAATACGCTCAATTCGCACATTATCACGGGTACAAAGCGTTTCAAAAATCTCGTCCGGTAGATGATCGGGAAGCCGGTCAAAAATGTTATTGCAGTTTATGTTCATAATATTAGTTTATTGTCCGAGCGGAATTGGTCGGGCCTAATTCCTTATTGTAAGGATAATTTTGTTCTGTTGACGGTCACATTTTTAAAATCGCAGGTAAGGAGCATAATAATGAATTCAGTCAATAATAATCCTTTTTCGATGCAAGTGGTTAAAGCTAACGTGTTGGTTATTTATGAGCGGCTGGATAATGCACGAAAACTTGATTTTTTGGGGCCGTTAGCGCTACGTCTTTATTTGGTGCCCGTGATGTGGATGGCCGGCACGAAGAAGTTCACGGATTTTGATAATAGCGTGGCTTGGTTCGGCAACGAAGAATGGGGGCTCGGTTTACCCTTCCCGATGTTGTTGGTTTTTTTGGCAGCGGGTTCGGAAGTGTTGGGCGCGATTTGCCTGTTGTTCGGTTTTGCGGTACGGTTAACCTGTATTCCGTTGATGATCACCATGATTATTGCGGCATGGACGGTGCACTGGCAAAACGGTTGGCTGGCGATTGCCGAGGGCAGCGGTTTTTTTGCCACGGATAGAACTGTCGGTGCTGTGCAACGGTTAACCCGGGCCAAACAAATTTTACAGGATTACGGTGATTACCACTGGTTGACCGAGAATGGCAGTTTGGTGCTGCTCAATAACGGTATCGAATTTGCCGCAACTTACTTCATTATGCTGCTGGTATTATTCTTTACCGGCGGCGGGCGCTTTGTCAGCGTCGACTATTGGCTGCAGCGAAAATTTAATGATTAGCAATTAACCGGGAAAAACCATGTTGATTAAATGCGATAAAGCTATTCCGGCAAGCGAAATTACCAATCCTAAATTGTTTCACTCACGGCGTCAATTTATCCGGGCTGCGGCAGGTTCAACGCTGGCGGCCGCCGGCGCCGGCTGGTTCCCGATGGCGGTGTCGGCAACAGCGAAAAAGTATGCCGATGTTCCGACAGGCCCTTATTCAATGCCGCTGCAGGTCAACGATTTTGAAGACGTCAGTAACTATACGAATTATTATGAATTTTCGACCAATAAGGAGGATGCCACAGTATTGGCGCAAGTGCTGCCGACCAATCCCTGGAATGTCACCGTCGAAGGGGAAGTGGAGAAACCGGGGGTCTATCATCTCGAAGATATTTTAAGGGACAACCCTTTGCAGGAAAGAATCTACCGTTTTCGTTGCGTCGAGGCGTGGTCTATGGTGGTGCCGTGGATCGGCTTTCCGTTAGGGGAGATGCTGCAACGCTTTCAGCCGACTTCGAAAGCAAAATTTGTTGAATTCACGACCCTCTATAATCCGGAGCTGATGCCGGGGCAACGCTTAGGTACGTTGGATTGGCCTTATGTGGAAGGGTTGCGAATTGACGAAGCGATGCATCCTTTAACGCTGATGGTGACCGGCATGTACGACGACGCGCTACCGAAACAGAACGGCGCGCCGTTGCGTTTGATCGTCCCCTGGAAATATGGCTTTAAAAGTATCAAAGCCATCGTTAAAATCCGCTTGATGGAAAGTATGCCCGAGACGGCATGGCATAAAAGCGCCCCCCGCGAATACGGATTTTACGCCAACGTCAATCCCAATGTTCCGCATCCGCGCTGGAGCCAGGCCAGGGAACGTGTGTTGGGCAGCAGCATTTTCACCTCCAAGCGCAAAACAGAACTGTTTAACGGCTATGCCGAGCAAGTGGCTTCGCTGTATTCCGGCATGGATTTGAAAAAATATTTTTGATGCAAACGCGAAACACCAAATCAGCCTTTTATACGGCAATTGTTTTTTTTATCAGTCTGATTCCTTTTCTTTGGCTGGCTGCGGATACGGTTACCGATAATCTTGGTGCCAATCCCATCGAAACCCTGCATTTTCGCCTGGGCGACTGGGCATTGCGTTTCTTATGCATTACCCTGGCGCTGACGCCGATTAAACTGCTGACCGGTCAAAACTGGCCGTTGCGTTACCGACGCATGATGGGGTTATACAGTTTCTTTTATGCCGCATTGCACTTTCTGGTCTATATCGGACTTGACTTGTCGCTGTCCTGGGAGCAATTTGTCGACGAAATCCCGCAAAGTCCTTATATTTTGGTGGGGTTGTTTACGTTTCTCATTTTGTCAATACTGGCGGCAACTTCGTCAAAAAGCATGCAAAGGCGTTTGGGTAAAAACTGGAAAAAGCTGCACCGGCTGATTTATTTGGCGGCGGGTTCCGCGGTAATCCATTATTTCTGGCTGGTCAAGGCGGATTACCGGGAGCCGTTGTTTTACGCTGCCATTGTAGCCCTGTTGTTGTCGGTTCGAGTGATTTACGCGTTAAAAAATAGTGGCCGGCAGAAAATTGTCGGCATAACCGAGGGCGGATAAGTGCAAGGGGTGTTACGCACTGACCGGTTTCCGCCTAAGTGGAACGGCCTTTTTTTGATCAGCCACGCCATAGCGGTATTTAAACTACAGTTCGAGGTGGGGCATTAGCGGGAAGAAAATCATCATTATAGAATTTAAAGAGATAGAGGATGTATTTGATTATGTGAGTGCCGGTCCGATGTATACAAACCAAGCATACTTGGATAAAGAAACGGGAAAGATCTATTGGCATTCCGATTTCGGTGACAATTTCGAGGAGTTGCCCGAAGATATTGATGATGCGAAATATATCGAGATTCCACATAAAAATGAATTGGAATTGGGGAAAAGGCTGGTACTCGATTTCGTCTATGAAAATTTGCCCGGTTAAGCCGATGCAGTCGAGGCAATTTTTAGCAGAAAAGGCGCTTATGCAAAATTCAAAGCTCTGCTGGAAAGAAAAGGTGTTATAGAATCATGGTATGCATATGAAAGCCGGGCACAGGAAAAAGCGTTAAGAGAGTGGTGTCGGGAAAACGGCATCAAGATTCATGGCGAACAAGGACAATAAGCGGGGAAATTGCCGATCCAGCTACAGCTCAGGCCATTCAAGTCGGCATTGAGTATGATCCGACACCCGCCCTTCCCCTATGCGGGTGATGATCCTGCAGTCAAGGAACAAGCGGTTATTTTGCTGGACTCGGCTGTGAATAGGCGTTAAGTTTCATTTAGGTCAACCTGTTGTAGCGATATCCAAACGATATGATTATTGTCATAGACCCTTCTAAAACATACTTTAGTTGAACAGGCAGCAGG
>JBNLCC010000187.1:0-4958 GCA_050303615.1 Methylococcaceae bacterium
CAGGAAGCCAAACGCCTCGGGGCGCGCTACGCCCTGGCGATCTGCAATGTACCGGAAAGTTCGCTGACCCGCGAATCGGATTTGGTGCTGATGACCCGCGCCGGCCCGGAAATCGGCGTCGCCTCGACCAAAGCCTTCACCACTCAATTAGTTGCGCTGATGCTGCTGGTCATTGCCGTCGGCCGGCGTTTTAAACTGGATCCGTTGACAGAACGGCAAATCACCGGAGAACTGTTCCGGTTGCCGGGTATTGTCGAGCAGGTGCTGCAACTCAATGCGCACATTGCACGTTTGGCGGAACGCTTCGCCGAAAAACAACACACGCTGTTCCTCGGCCGCGGCACCCATTATCCGGTCGCGATGGAGGGCGCCTTAAAACTAAAGGAAATTTCCTACATCCATGCCGAAGCCTACCCGGCCGGCGAACTCAAACACGGCCCGCTGGCGCTGATCGACGCCGACATGCCGGTCATCGCCGTCGCGCCCAACAACAGTCTGCTGGAAAAACTGCGCTCCAACCTGCAGGAAGTCAAAGCCCGCGGCGGGCAACTGATCGTGTTCATGGACGAAACCCTGCAATCGGAACCGGACAGCCAAACGGAACTGATCCGCATCCCGCAAACCGCCAAGGAAATCGCCCCGATCGTTTACACGATCCCGCTGCAATTGCTCGCCTATCACGTCGCGGTGCTGAAAGGTACCGATGTCGATCAGCCGAGGAATTTGGCCAAGTCGGTGACGGTGGAGTAGGTAAGTTTCTAAAGACAGCGTTATGTGTTTTGTGATAATAAAGTCGTAAAACGTTTAATAAAGTCGTAAAAAAACGACCAGGCGAATTTAATAAAGTCGTAAATTTTTTGTTGAGCATGTGTGGGTCGACAGCCCATACATGCCGGCTTCCTTAATTCTTATGGCGAAAAATACTACGCTTTTGGGCCTATATTTACCATGACGCAGCAAATCCGAATTCCAGATTTCTTCAAATGTGCCCGCGAATGTGGTCTCCTTCAGCACTCGATTCTTTTTATCCTTTTTGAGTTCAAAGCATGCATGAGGTACGACAGAGGTATAGCTAATGCAGAATAATGTGTCATACCTGAAACATAGCTTATCAAAGTCTATGCTTGTTTCCGGTTAATATGGTCAATGATAAATTATAGTGCGTCAGCTATATTAGTCCTCGAATGTCTAGCTAACAATGCAATGTGGCCGGCGGAACCTAGCCGAAATGACCTTTAATGGTTGGGTAAAGTTTCGGTAGGAATTGGCTCAACTAACCCGAGCAATGCAAACCTATTATCATGGGTTGCGGCTTGGGTTAGGGAAATTGTGCCTTCCTAAACGAAATGTTTACCCTTATTCTATCCCTCTTCCTCTGTAATCTAATTCCTCCGGCGCTGGCTCATGAATGATCGTCCATTGCGTCGATTTAAGACTAGGGACTTTTTCCGGATCAACGACCACGTGTCGACTACAACCCAGCAGCGACAATATCAATAGATTGATGACAGTTAACCGTATCATTGCATTTCCTCAAACACATGCGGCTTAATTGGTTGGTATACGGGATCTGGGACGCCAATTTGCGGATATTTGTTCATAAGATAGAACACCGCTTCTACCATTTCAGTGAGCAACTCGTCGGCAGCTCTTTTCAGAGACGTGTGAAATGGGGTGCGGGTGGCTGCAATGACTCCTTTTTTAATGCCCTTGGTGAAAAAAGTTCGTTCTGCTCGAAGACCTGTTTCTGTGGTGGCCGTGAGCTTGACTTGCAAATCGGTTTCGAGGCTGCCACTCCACATTCCTATCACCGGTTCAACAAAAATTTTTTGAACGTCCCCTTCGATTTTTAGAGCCGCCCTTCCATGAGGCGCATGTGGTGGCAACACTTTGAAACGGGATGCGCGAAGTTCATCCGCAAGCAGTTGGGCAATCCATTCACTGGGTGCAATACCACAGATTGCATCAGCGGTATCCATATTGTAGCCGTTCTTCTTCATGCCACACCGTTCTTTATGAGGCCGTGTATCATTGAATGGAATCGACACAATGACTTCGCGATTATTTCCGCCGGTTATTGGCTGCTCAAGACCGCTGACAGGCATATCGAGTTGAACATCAGTGAACGCGCACCCGGACAAAATTGTCGCCAACAGGCCAACGAGCATGAGATTTTTAATTGGCATGGTTGTTCTTCTTATTTTACTCACATGATTTGTATGAGATCATAGCGACATCAACCCTGTCAAGGAAATAAGCCAATTAGCATGCACGTTAAGTTAATCACCCCGCTTAAGAAAATTACCTATAAAAGCGGCTTAGTATTGCTCTTTGCGCTCATCCTCAATGCTTGCAGAACAGCACCGATTTACAGCGCCACCAATATACCCACCTCTCCACGTCCTTCGGCGACGGATGAAGAAATCAGCGAAGCCATTTGGTCTGCCGGCCGTCGATTAGGGTGGCGTATCGAGAAAATCAAGCCGGGCGAAATGCGGGGCATCTATAAAATCCGCACCCATGAAGCTGTCGTCGCAATCTATTACGACAAAACGCACTTCAGCATTGAATATCTGAACAGTGTCAATTTGGATTACGACGGTAACGAAATCCACGTTAATTACAATGTGTGGATTCATAAGCTTGAACAAAAAATTCACAATGAAATTAGTTTTCGGCTTCCCCAAAGAGCTGAAACTAATGGAACAAATTAGTTGAGAATTGCTCAAAACCTTAGAGCAAATGAGATAAGTAACTTACCTGGCTGGTTTTCGTTTGGGTGCAAAATTGGTGCTATATTGGTGTATAGCTATATTTTTGAAAGGTCAGGCCATGGTAAGACAAAGCATATCCGTATCGGAACCCAACGACGAATGGTTGAAGGCTCAAGTCGCAAGCGCAGAGTACAGCAGCAAGAGCGAAATGATAAATGACTTAATTAGACAGGCGCGGCGTCGGCAGTTTAAAATCGAGCATATCCATTCTGAACTAATTAAAGGGGAGCAGAGCGGTTTTATCGATTAGCAGCCGGAAGACTTATTAGCCAACTTCAAGGACGAAGTACGGCAAGATGGCTTCTTATAAACTTTCAAAAAAAGCCCAGCCGATTTAAAGCGAATCTGGTTATACGGTGTTAAAACGCACGGAAATCAAAGAGCTGATCAATATCATCAAAGGATGCTTGATCGCTTTGCGCAAATCGCAGAACAGCCTTATTTATATCAGGCCGTTGACTATATCCGCGCAGGGTATAGGCGTAGTGTGTATGGCACTGACAGCATTTATTACCGGATTAATGGCGGTATAGTTGAAATCATGGCTATCTTAGGCCATCAGGATACGGAAGACTGGCTATAACAAGCAGTCGTGTCACCAACCACCATTTTAATCTGTGTAAAGTCCGATGCAGGGCGGAGTGGCTACACAAATTCAAAAAATGGTATGTGACCTATTCAGCCGTGGGCACTGAGCTCGTCCGAAATCAGACGTTCCGGAATGACTCTGTTTCCATGCTCCGTGAATTACTGCTTTCGACCCTAACCAGTCTCTGACAAATTTTTTCAATTTGCCAAAAGCAGACACTCAAGGAAACCTTACCCTTCACGATATCACAGACCAGTTTGTTTTAAATTACGCCGTTTTTCTATCACCACCAATATCATTCAGTTCGATCCGACGATTGTTGTCACCCCCCTCTTTGTATCTTATGGATTATTAACGTCCATGGGTAAACGCACGTATATTATTTTTTTCTTTATGTGATCCAATTTAATAAAATTGGTATAGATGTTAGGCAATTTGCGCTGAATCACCAATAGATTTAAGGGCATAAGCAATATTGACTTAGGTTATTAGTTGAGTTATTTCCGGATTGGCTTTTTAGCATAATCAACTGGGATGTTTTTTTGCCGACGAAAATTTGTCCAGCTAAATTAGCAATCTTACCAGCAAACGAGGGACGGTTTTGTGAGTGTTGCGCCTTGCAAGCGCATGAAAGTCTGTGTTCTGTGATGACCGCCGTGGTAAAGCCTAGCCCGCAGCCACGTACCGAGTCTTGCGTGGTGTCCGGTAACGGCCACTGCGAAGCGTAGACAGGGAGACAATAGGCCGAAACGAAAGTGAACGGAAAGATAGCCCCGAAATCGAACGTGGTTGAAGTAGCCGACCTTCTCGCTCAATGGGGAAGGCAGAATCCTGGTAGGCGAGTTGGCGAGCCTGCCGAGATGCTTCCGGGATTCGTACCGTCGGCATGTTGTCAAAGGCGTTCATGTGAACAAGGGAGATGCGTACGTCCCAAGCGGAGCTTGTAGATCCGAACAAGCTAACAATGCGAGGAGGGACCGAAGGGCGTGCGGAAGTCAGATTGGCTGATAGTACTCTGAGACCGGGAGAGCCGGTTACCTGGGGAAGCGGCCAACGAAAGCCAGGGTCAGGCCTTACATTTGACATTTTATTGTCTTTGATCTAAGACTTTTACCACCCGACTGACAGTCGCATAACTGACTCCGACGAAATGGTCACCGACTTCAGTCAGTGTGTAATGACCACTTAAATAAGCGCGCGCCATACCTTCATGACGACTTTCATAACGCTCAGTATAATAAGCCAATGATTTTACGGGGAACTGTTTTTGTTTTATGGGAATATCTTTTAGTGACTGTTCTGGATCGATTTTACACTGCACTTCAGTGATAAAGTTATCGCTTCCCAAATAAATCTGGTTTTTCAATTGCTGCCATCGCCCTCATTCACCCCATGCTGGAAAAACACCTTACGAAATTTTAAAAAATAAAATCGGCTTGTGACATAAGAAAGTCAGCCTAGGTTTTGAGCAACGCAATATAGTTGCCACGTCATCTTTCGCTTCTGAAATCGGACGGCCCTCATTGCAGCTTTCGAGAGAAATAGTGGCGTGTTTGGTTTTCAAAATTGTAAGCAGTGTTGATCTATGTAAATTT
>JBNLCC010000188.1:0-3487 GCA_050303615.1 Methylococcaceae bacterium
TCACACATCAAGTTTCGGCTTCTTGTATCTCATCATACTATCTTTCTCCGGTAGGAGAGGGGAATGAAGTACCGAGATTTGACGGGGCATTCAGTTAAAGATAACGCCATTTTACTCTTGTGATCTGCAGATCGATGATTATTTTCAGTTCATTATCCGGCTATTGCAAACTGCTGGCTTAATGGATGTCTTGTTCTCCTCCATCAGACAAAATCCATCGCCCTTTTCGTCTTCTGAATCAGGGGAGGAAAGTATGATGCCGTTGTTAATGACGGAACAAGAGTCCTCTAGTGGACAGATCAATGCAACAGTTTTTTGTTTTGAAAAAATGAAAGAACCAACGGACTGCTAACCTTAATAAATTTCCAGGCGGACGTAAAATGAACAAGCAAATTTATGATGGCTAATGAGCTATTCTTTCCGGAATATCCCAGTGGTTTTAATAAAATTGATTATCAAGGTCATTACATCTAAAGAAGTCAAGCTAAATGAATACAACTATTGCCAATAGTGCCGCAGTTCCTGTTGATTACCACTCAGATCAGCAAGAGGATGAAATCGATTTAGCCAATTTGTTTTTAACGTTAATTGAAAACAAGTGGCTGATTATTACGATGACCGTTGTTGGTCTGAGTCTAGGCGTGTTTAAGGCATTCCGCGACATTCCGATTTATAAAACCGATGTGATGCTGCAAGTAGAAGGTCGTTCCGATTCGCTGGATGCGTTGGAGCCGGTTGCAGCCCTATTGGAAAGCGAAATGCCGATTATGGGGGAAATTGAGATTATCAAATCCCGATCGGTGTTGGGTGAAGCAGTGAAGAACCTTAATTTGGAAATTGTGGCGCAACCACGCTATTTCCCGATTATCGGCGAGGCCATTGCCCGCCGGTATCAGCCGGGACCGGATGGTGGCGTTTCCGAAGCGTTGTTTGGTCTGCCGCAATTTGCCTGGGGTGGGGAAGCGATCCGGGTCGATACCTTTAAAATACCTCCGGATTGGTTTGATAAAAAATTTACGCTACTTGCCAGTCAACAAGGACGTTATCGATTAATGTATGAGGGAGAACCGGTCATCGAAGGCGAGGTCGGTAAGTTAGCGATGAGGGATTTGGGCGACAACCGGCAACCGCTCAAGTTGTTTGTGTCCTTGTTGAAATCTCGGCCCGGCACGGAATTTACACTCTATCGCCAGCCGTTGGGTAGTGCGATCGAACAGCTGAAGGAAAAACTCAACGTCGAGGAAAAAGGAAAAGGCAGCGGTATCATTGAAGCGACGCTGGAGGTGGCAAATCCACAAATGGCGATAAAAATATTGGATGAAATAGCCAATATCTATGTGCGGCGCAATGTTGAACAAAAATCCGCTGAAGCGCAAAAAACCTTGAAATTTCTGGACAAGCAACTCCCGCAATTAAAAGACCAGTTGGAAGCGGCTACAACGTCACTCAATGACTTTCGTGCTCGAAAAGGCTCGGTCGATTTAGACGCCGAGACCCAAGGTGTTTTGGCAAGTGTCGTGGAGAGCAAGACCCAGATCACACTGCTGCAACAAAAGCGTGAAGAACTCCGTCAAAAATTCACCCCGCAGCATCCGACTATCATCGCTATCGACCGGCAAATTGCCCGGTTGGAAGCACAGATGAAGGGCCACGAACAGAAGATTGCCGTACTGCCGAAAACCCAGCAAGTTATTCTCAAACTTTCCCGGGATGTACAAGTCAGCAACGAACTCTATACGACGCTACTCAATAATTCGCAGACATTGCGTGTTGCCAAAGCAGGAACAGTGGGCGATGTTCGAGTCATTGATTATGCGGCAATGCCGATCGAACCGATAAAACCCAAGAAAGCTTTGATTATTGCTGTTGCAGCATTGCTCGGTCTAATTACCGGCATTGTAGCGGTATTCATTCGAAAAGCGATGCATCGGGGGGTGGAAGATCCGGATTTAATTGAAAAACGGCTTAATATTCCGGTCTATGCGTCGATTCCGCATAGCGATGCGCAGGCACAACTCTCCAAGCGGCTAAAAAGAAACCAGCAGCAGCCGATTGGTGACGAGCCGGCAATTCTGGCGCTAATTGATAAGGATGACCAGTCCATAGAAAGTTTACGCAGTTTACGGACAACTTTGCATTTTGCGTTTTTGCAAGCCGCAAATAATATGATCATGATTACCGGCCCTAGCCCCGATATCGGTAAATCCTTTGTATCGCTGAATCTTGCCACTGTACTATCCGATGCCGGGAAAAAAATATTGCTGATCGATGCCGATATGCGAAAAGGCGAGATTCATAAGGTATTAGAGGTTGAAAGGGAAAATGGCCTGTCGGACTTAATCACGGAAAGTACTGACCTCTACCAAGCCATTCACAATGTACCGGGGACCAACCTGGACTTTTTGTCCACCGGTTCCGTTCCTCCTAATCCTTCCGAATTGTTGATGCATGAAAAATTTGGCCAAATACTGGAAAAAATCAGTCAATCCTACGATTACGTCATTATCGATTCGCCACCTATTTTAGCTGTGACCGATGCGGGTATTATCGGACGTTTGGTCGGCGCTACGTTAATGGTGGTTAAGGCGGGTTGGCATCCGATGCGTGAACTGGAGCAAAGCACTAAACGTCTCATCCAAGCCGGTGTCAATATAAAAGGGGTGGTGTTTAATAATGTACCGATCGGAAGCTCCCGATACGGATACGGATACGGATATAAAGGCTATGTCTATCAATACAACTACCAGAAAACGAAATAATACGTTTAAATAGCGACTAAGCTAAAAATTAAAAAGCTACGTTTGGAGTAAAGCGTTGGGTAAAACTGAAAACATAAAGGTGTGATGTCGTTAGCATATTTAAAATAATGTTTCGGGGAGAGTTGTTCACCGGCTGAACGCGCGATATACTTTGGTTGGTTCGTAAAATTTACACAATAAATTTCGGTTTTTCGTACATTTTTATCCTGTCTTTTAGTGTGGAGATGAAGCGGTTAATTGCTGGAATTTGCAACACGTCGGGAAAAATCAAATCGTCAGTATTTATGATCGATAAAGGAAAGTGGTACGTGGTGTTTACCAAACCACGGCAAGAAAATATAGCAGAAGAACATTTATCCAGGCAGGGATATCATTGCTTTCTCCCATACGTAACAAATCCAAACCGCATACGTTCGCGTAGACTGAAAACAATCATCGAACCCTTGTTCCCTCGTTATTTGTTTATCAAGGTCGATGCCGATAAACAGTCTATAGCGCCGGTAAGTTCGACACAAGGTGTGGTAAACCTGGTTATGTTCGGTAACCAGCTGGCCAAAATTCCAACAAAAGTCATTACCCGAATTCAGAGCCGGGTAAGCAACGAAAGCGGATTGATTGAATTGCGGCCAATAGAATATAAACCGGGAGATAAGGTCAGAGTGTTAGACGGCCCGCTCGCCGATCTGGAAGGCATCTTCAAACAAACGACCGCGGAAAATCGAGTGATT
>JBNLCC010000189.1:0-34989 GCA_050303615.1 Methylococcaceae bacterium
CCGGCTGTGACTGACAATACGTCTGCATTGAACGAACAGGCTCTGCGCGAGACGGTGAATGGCATTTATCGTACAGAATCGCGCCGGGTGTTGGCCACTTTGATCCGTCTGCTCGGTGACTTCGACCTTGCCGAGGAGGCGTTGCATGATGCTTTCCGGGCGGCACTGGAACAATGGCCGCGCGACGGCGTTCCGGACAAACCGCGGGCGTGGCTGGTGTCAACGGGGCGGTTTAAGGCCATAGACGCACTACGCCGGCGGTCCCGGTTCGACAATTTGGAAGATGCCGATGTGCGGCCGGAGGTTATCAGTGAAGATTTCGACCCTTGCGACGATGATGAAGTTGAAGACGACCGTTTACGGTTGATTTTTACCTGCTGCCACCCGGCACTGTCACCGGAAGCACAGGTGGCGCTGACGTTGCGGGAAGTGTGCGGCTTGGAGACTGAAGCCATTGCCCACGCATTTTTGATTGCCGCGCCTACCTTGGCGCAACGCATCGTGCGCGCTAAAGCGAAGATTCGTGATGCAGGGATACCTTATCAGGTACCTTCGCAGGCCGAACTTCCCGATCGTTTGAACAGTGTGCTGCGCGTGCTTTATCTGGTGTTCAATGAGGGTTATTCGGCGTCTTCCGGCGAGACGCTGCTTCGCTACGATTTGTCGGCGGAAGCGATTCGCTTGGGTCGGCTGCTGAGTGATTTGCTGCCGGAACCCGAAGTATGCGGCTTGTTGGCGTTAATGCTGCTGCATGAGTCGCGGCGTGCCGCGCGCAGCACATCTGAGGGCGAACTGATCTTGATGGAGGATCAGGATCGATCTCTTTGGAACAGGGAACAGATCGCCGAGGGTTCGGACTTGGTGGAACAGGCGCTGTTATCCTGGCGATTCGGCCCCTATACGGTGCAAGCGGCAATCGCTGCGGTACATGTCAACGCGGTTACTGCCGCCGCCACTGATTGGCCGCAAATTGCCGCCCTTTACGAAGTGTTGCTACGCATCGAACCATCGCCGGTAATCGAATTGAACCGTGCCGTAGCCGTGGCGATGCGGGACGGGCCGGCCGCTGGGCTGGCGTTGATCGACACTATCCTGTCACGCGGGGTGCTTGCCGATTATCATTTGGTGCATTCGGCACGGGCGGATTTATTACGACGATTGGGTAGAATAAACGAGGCGAGGGCGGCTTACCAACGGGCGCTTGAATTAACCCAGCAACAGCCGGAACGGCGCTTTTTGCAGCGAAGATTGCACGAACTGCAGGGCCGGGACGCTGATTGCTGATCGAATCGATCGCCAAGAGGACGCGGTAAAAATTTGCCTATGTACTGCTCCGGTTAATGTCGAATTGCCTGTCTTCTGATCGATTAGAAGTATGATCAATGTTTTTACCTGGAGATATCATTTATGAAGTATTTATGCCTTATTTGTGCCGAAAAAGTGATGGAGCAGATGAGCGAAACCGATGCGGAGCAGCACTACGAAGAATATGCGCAATTTACCCGCTCCATCCGGAAGAGCGGCCACTATCTGGCGTGCAACCGGCTGCTGCCGGCCAATGCCGCGATTACGGTGCGGACGCGAAAGGGTAAAATAACGACGACTGACGGGCCTTTCGCGGAGACCAATGAACAAATTGGCGGTTATTATGTGATCGAGGCTCGGGATCTGAATGAAGCGATACAGGTTGCATCACGGATTCCTGGTGCAAGGCTCGGTTGTGTTGAGGTGCGCCCGGTGGCGGAGGATGAGCGAACGCTGCAGGCGCTCGGTTTTGCCGATTGAACCGGTTGTTGAATAACGGTGGAGACAGCAATTATTAAAGGACAGTCAACGCGGTATAAAGCGGACCGGCCTGACTTTCGCCATCAAACTGATTCCGGTACCGGATAACACTGTAGGGTCGGTGGCGGCAGGCCGCCCGGTCCGCGGTCACCGACCGTTATTTCGGCCGTGTCTGAAAAAAATTGACATAACTGTCGATTTTATTGGTTCCGATACGACTACTCAGGGAATAGTGAAATGTTAACCACTGATACAGGAGAATAATCATGACCACGAAAATTAACCCCATACCGGACGGTAGCCATACACTCACCGCATACCTGGTTGTCCGCGGCGCAAACGATGCGCTGGAATTTTACAAAAAGGCGTTTGGTGCAGTCGAGAAGTTCCGTCTTAATGCGCCCGACGGAAAAATAGCCCATGCCGAATTTATCATCGGTGATTCGACCTTTATGCTCGCGGACGAAAATCCGCAGTGCTCAGATGCTTCCCCTGCAACGCTGGGCGGTTCTCCGATCAAACTGCATCTGTATGTCACTGATACCGATGCCGTTTTTGCCGCAGCGATGCGGGCGGGTGCTACAGAAACGATGGCGCCCGCCGATCAATTCTGGGGCGACCGGATGGGCGCACTGACCGATCCGTTCGGCCATCAATGGCTGATAGCCACCCATGTCGAAGAGGTCGATCCGAGCGAGTTGCAAGGCAGAATGGAAGCATTTTTCGCGGCACAATCGGCATGAGTTTTATTATATCGATATAGTTCAACACTGATTCTCGCCGACCTGATTGAAAATTTCGAACCGCGCCGGGTTGGCGGGAAATTTCACTGGCCGTTTTGAAAGCAACAACAGGCCATCATCTTGAGCCGGGAGCAAGCTATCGCGAATGATGCGCTTCGTTCCTCAGCACATCCTACCAAGTTTTTTCACGGTAGCGGAATTTGATAGTCACGAACGATAAAAATGTGGTCTCTGTGTTTAAATCCGACTCTTGAAAGGCTGGTACAAAGCTAATAAACTGACTTAGGTTCGAAATCTTGAAATATATGTTGCTTGTCTAAGGAGTATCTGATGCCAGTTTTCTCTACCGATACTTTGGAATTTTTAGCCGAATTGCGGGAGAATAACAACCGCGATTGGTTTCAGGCTAATAAAGAGCGCTACGAAACGCTGGTTAGGGAGCCGGCGCTGGATTTTATCGAAACAATGCAGCCGCTGTTATCGGATATATCCGAACATTTTACCGCTATTCCGAAAAAAACCGGCGGTTCGTTGATGCGCGTCTATCGCGATACTCGTTTTAGCCGCGATAAAACACCTTATAAAACCAATATCGGTATCCAATTTCGTCACAACGCCGGTAAGGATATCCATGCGCCCGGTTATTATGTGCATATCAGTAACGAGCAAAATTTTCTGGGCGTGGGACTTTGGCATCCGGAAAGCAAGGTGCTGTCTAAAATTCGTGATTTTATCGTTGAACAGCCAGATCACTGGAAAAACGCCCGGAACACTAATAATTTTCGGCAATTTTTTGAGTTGCAGGGCGATGTATTGCAGCGTCCACCGCGAGGTTATGCCAAGGACCATCCTTGGGTTGAAGATTTAAAACGTAAAGATTTTATTGGGATGCACGAACTGGATGATCTGACGGTGACCGAAACCGGGTTTTCGGCGCGGGTTGCCCACATATTCAACAATGCCTCTCCGTTTATGCGTTTTCTTTGTCGGGCACTGGACCTTCCGTTTTAACCCGATGCGCGTTTTTCTGGCATTTATCAGCGTGATATTGCTGTGGGCCACTACTCCGCTGGCGATCAAATGGAGTGGCGAAGGACCGGGCTTTTTGTTTGGCGTTACCGGACGCATGGTCATCGGCGCGGTATGTATTTCATTAGTACTATTACTGTTAAGAAAGGGCCTGGTATGGAATAAGCCGGCGCGGAAGACCTATTTAGCCGTTGCGACGCAAATTTATGGCGCGATGCTCGCCGTCTACTGGGCTGCACAGTATATTCCTTCCGGCTGGATTTCGGTTATATTCGGCCTCACGCCGCTGATTACCGCGATACTATCCGCTGTGTGGCTGGGCGAACGCTGTTTAACGCCGGTAAAACTGGCTGCTTATACATGCGGTATCAGCGGCTTGGCGGTAATGTTCGGGTCGGCTGCTGAATTTGGCGGCGATTCAATAAAAGGTATCGCCGGCGTTCTGTTGGCAGTCTTGTTGCAGTCAGGCAGTGCGGTATGGGTGAAACGCATTAATGCCCGGTTACCCGCCGTTTGCCAGGTTGCCGGCGGTTTGTTATTTGCGGTACCGGTTTATTTGCTGACTTGGGCCGTGCTTGACGGCAGTTGGCCGGTTTCTTTGAACTATGCCAGCCTGGTTTCGATAATTTATTTGGGCGTGATTGCCACTACGGTCGGTTTTGCCTTGTATTATTTTGTGCTGACCCATTTGCCTGTTACCCGCGTCGCATTGATTACGTTGATTTCGCCGGTTCTGGCGCTGTTTTTAGGGCATACGGTTAATCACGAGCCGATGACCGTCAAAGTGGCCGCGGGTACGGTGCTGATCCTTGCAGCTTTAGTGATGCATGGTTTTGGCGAACGCCGTCAAATGAGCGCGTAATGCCGGGCAAGCAATTTAACCTTAATTCATTTGTTGTTCGGCGATGAGCAGTTCTTTATGTAACCTCGTCAGGTTCGGGTCATCGGGCATAACTGCATCGGCCCGCTCGAGATAGACCCGGGCTTTATCAAACCGTCTTTCGTTAATGGTTCGTTCAATAAGCAAAATATACTTGTCGACGATTCGGCGCAGCCCTTTGCGGGCTTGCGCATTGTCAGGATCCATTTCAAAAACGGCCAGATAATGCATATAAGCGCTGTTTTCGGGCGGCGTGGTAAGCCGGAACGCGGCGATATCCTGATTGGCCTGCGCCAGATGCCGGTCAATCAATTGTTGTTTGCGTTCAGCTTTGGATAGCGGTTTTGCCTGTTTTGGAATGCTTGCCGATGTTTCCTCTGTTTGCTGCCGGGATTGTGAGGCGGCCTCCGCGTTTTCCACGGACGGTTTGTTGTCAGTATCCACGGGTTGCTGAGCCGATGCTTCAGCAGTTGCAGCATCCCGGTTTTCTACTCGGGGTTCTGAATCGGTGGCGGCAGTTTCATTTTTCGCTGTTACCGTTGCCGTAGGTTGGGGTCGCAAGGGTTTTACCTTTGACGGCGTTATGTCGTTGTCGCCTTGCTGTTGTCCGGTCTGTCCGGAAACAACTTGCGCATCGCCTGCCGTTGTCTTGGTATCGGCTTTTGGTCTGTCAGACGAGGATGCCGTGGTTTCGGCAGCCGGTTTAAACGTTGGGGTTTGCGGTGTTTCCAATTGGAGATACCAGAAGCCGGCGGCAATCAAAACGGCGATTGCGACCACTCTGCCGATTAAAAAACCGGCGCTCGGTTGAGTGGCGGCGGTTTCCCGGTTGTCGGGCTTAAGTGTCCGGGTATCGGCTGTTTGCTTCTGCTCCACCTGAGGATGCAATGCCGTCAACACGTCGGAAGCGTATTGTGGCCTTTCCTCTGCGTTCGGCCGGAGCATCCACTGGATTATATTGATAAACTCCTTGCTGAAATCCGAGTCTGCCAAATCGGCAAGGGGTTGCAGCGGATCGGGCTGGGTTTTATTTTCTGCATCCTTACGTTGTGTTGCAAGGCAAGGTTCAATATCGGTGATGCAGCGGTAGATCGTTGCACCCAATGAGTACAAGTCGCTTACGGGATTGGGGAGATTGTTCGGACTGTATAATTCAGGAGGCGTATAACCGGAACGTAAATCCTGCAGCAACAGATTGTTTTTCGTGGCAAAGACGAGACGCGGCGCGGCAAAGTTTATCAGCACCGGGTCACCGCTTGTCCTGATCAATATATTACCCGGATGTATGTCCCCATGGGCGGAGCCCTTCTCATGTAGATGCCGGAGGGCATCCAAAACCGCCAGCAAAATGGTTTTCAATTCATGCTCATTAAACGGGGTCAATGAGCCGTGCAAATCGGAAATTGCAACGCCTTGCTCGTGGTCCATGACCAAGTAGGCGGTATTGTTGAATTGCAATACGTTATGAACGCCCGTAATGCCGTGATGGTGGATTTCGGACAGTGTTTCGCCCTGGCGTAAAAAGGCCTTCAAGCCGTATTCATACATATCCGCATCGTTTTCGGATTTAGCCTCGACAGATCGGCCGTCTTCGAGACGAACGGCAAAATCAGCGGGGAAATATTCTTTGACCGTTACGGAGGTATTCAAGTGATCATTCCACGCGTTATAGGTAAAGCCGGAACGGTCAACCCTGATGACCTTCCTGATTTCGTAAACGCCGATATGGTCACCCACATTTAAAACCGGGTCCTTGCGCTGAGTCATGATCCTATACCCCCCTTACTGTTAAGCAGCTTCAAATCGTGTTAAACGAGACACCTAGAATATTATAACCATAAAAACTTTTGATTATCATGTTACTTTTAATTTTGCAAGGGATGCAAAGGCATAAACAAACCGTTAGATATGTCATACCTTGACTTTTGGGATGGAATTCCTATTCTTAATCCCTAATCACGTAAGTTTTTTCAGGAAATAATTTGATTCAGAAAACCAGTTTAAACCGCTAAGACAGCATTTTCCGTACCGTTTCCGAGGGCAGTCAACCCATCGTCGCCAACGCGGTCGCATCTATTTGGAGGAGAAAAACAGGATGAACAGAACACCATGTAAGACTTGCCCGACACTGCAGCCAGCGGGGAGCTTCCGAACATGAAGCAAAGATTACACGGTATTTTGCGCAACGCTGTGCTGATGGGTATATTCGTGGCCTTCGGCGCGGGCCCCTGCCAGGCGGACGGCCCGCAAGCCTTCGGACCGAACATTGGTATCCCCGGGGATCCTCCTCCCCCAGGTTGCGCTCCGGTCACTGGTGGATACTCGTGCACCTTCTCCCCCCCTCCAGCCGGAGCCGCCGTGACGGTCACCAATGGCAGGGGGCCCGCCACCTCGACACAGGCTTCGACCTTCACCGTCACAATGTCCGGCGAAGGGGAGACTGGTGAGCTCTCTGAAGGCCCCGCAAGCTTTGCCACGTTCGGGGTGACCGGCGCCTCCGATTTTGCGGCCGATGACGAAGGGACGAGCCCGCCACCTTATGTGAATGGCGGATCATTGACGATCACCAACACCTGGAATTTCGAAGCGGATAACATGGATACCAGCAACATTTATTTCGCGCCGCCCCCCGGCCAGACGGACGATTCACCCGCCTATCAATCCTCAGCGGAGGGCAGCGCACTCGGAGGGCTATCCATAGGGGCTGAAGGCTTTTCCGAAGATTCGAAGAATCCGGACGACCCCAATTTTAACGGCGGCGCAGGCGGTTCCGTCACGATCACCAACTCCGCCGCCATAACGGCTCACGGCTCGGGCGAAGTGCTTGTATATGATATGACCAATCTGCCGGTCGCGCTCAGTGGTATCGGCGCGTTCTCGATCGGCGGCAACGGCGTTGCCGACAAAACCTCCAATGTCGACAAGGCCGGTTACGGCGGCGACGGTGGCACGATCACGGTTTCCAACACCGGCACCATCGCTGTCTCCGGCGGAGGACCGGCCAACGGCATCTTCGCGGTCTCCCAGGGCGGCGTCGGCAGCAACCGGGAAGCCTACGCCATCAGCCCGGGGGGCAATGGCGGCGTCGTGAGCGTGACCCATTCCGGCACTATTGCCGTCTCCGGTGCGAACCAGATGACCGGGATCCTGGCCACCTCGATCGGCGGTGATTCCAATGACTATAGCGGGTTCGGGGGACACAATGCCGATCCCGACGCTTCGGGCGCCGGAAATGGCGGTGCGGTCAACGTGACGCTTGCCAGCAATAGCAACATTACTGTGTCGGACGGCAGCGGCATCGGCGTTATGGCAATCAGCACCGGCGGCAATGCCGACAATGTGGCCGAGGGTAGCGGCGGAGCGGTGACCGTGATTATTGATGAAGGCGCGGCGGTTACCAATTCAGGCGGTCAATCGCTGTCGATGGGCGTTCTGGCAGTAAGTTCGGGTGCAATCGGCGACGTAGCGCCTTTCCTGTCGCAGAACGTCAACACCGCTTTTTCGGGATCGCCAGGCACCGTGACGGTGAGCAACGCCGGCTCTGTCTCCTCTACCGGATCGATGGCGGTTGGCATTGCCGCGCTCAGCCTGGGCGGCGCGGGCATCGTTACCAATGGCAATAATGCGGCTTCCACGCTCGGCAATGTCGCCGACCAATATAGCGGCGACTTCAGTGCCTCCGGGGTTACGCTCGACAACAGCGGTTCCGTCACCACCACCGGCGCCGCTTCCCATGGGCTGGTCGCGCTATCCGCCGGCGGCGGCGGCGGTCTGCTGAGCCTGCTGGAATCGGGCGTCGTCACAGCCGTCGGCAGCCAGACGACAAGTAGTGGCGGCGGTAACGGCGCCAGCGTCAGCGTTACCAACAGCGGCAAAGTGGAGACCGGCAATACCTCGGTTGGCGGCGATTCCGCGATCGGCATTGTCGCCCAATCCATTGGCGGCGGCGGTGGCAGTTCCGGTACCCAAGTATCATTCATCGGTGGCGGTGACGGCGATAATAGTGGCGGGGGCAACGGTGGGGAAGTTTCGGTGCAGACGTCCGGTAGCAGCAGTGTCGTCACCCACGACGCCGGTGCGCTGGGAATTTTGGCCCAGTCCGTCGGCGGCGGTGGCGGCAATGGTGCGAACGCCTACGGAATCTTTGCTGCAGTCGGAGGCCAGGGCGGTTACGGCGGGAACGGTGGGAGCGTCACCGTCGATGTCGACGACAGCGGTGGTGTGGCGACAGCCGGTCACTATGCCGCCGGCGTTGTTGCTCAATCCGTCGGCGGTGGCGGCGGCAATGGCGGTAAGGGGGACGCGTTCGGCAGTTTCTTCGCCGATTCTATCGGTGGCACCGGCAGCGGTGGAGGCAGTGGCGGGGAGTTGAAGGTGACCAATGCCAGTACGATCGCCACTGCGGGCAATCAGTCTTGGGGCCTGGTTGCACAATCCATTGGCGGCGGTGGAGGTACCGGCGGCTCGGCCAACAGTTACTCTGCAAGCATTATCACTATCGGCCTCGCCATGGGCGGCAGCGGCGGCAGCGGCGGCCAGGGAGGCGCTATTACCGTTTTGAACGAAGGCAACGTTTATACCGGCTGCAATGGTGCCGCGGGCTGCGGCTTCGGGGGCGGTCCGGCGCTGGATGGCGCCAACGCCGTCGGCGTTCTCGCCCAGTCCATCGGCGGCGGTGGCGGTTCCGGCGGTTCCGCTGCCGCCAAGTCGCTTTCTCTACCCAGTGAAGATATTCCAAGTCTCGCTTTCGACTTCGCCGTTGGAGGCAGCGGCGGCTCGGGCGGCGATGGCGGAACGGTCGGCGTCACCAGTGCCGGCGCGGTCTATACCGCCGCGGACGCGTCCTACGGGGTGCTGGCGCAGTCTATCGGCGGCGGCGGCGGTAATGGCGGGGACGCCACCGCCGCCGCTTACGGCATCGAAGGCGGTATGCCGAGTTTCAAGATAGCCGTCGCTCTCGGCGGCTCGGGTGGCGTCGCCGGCAGTGGCGACTCGGTCACGGTCACCAACGGCCCTTCGGCCGACTGCACGGCCTGCGCCAGTGGGATCATTTCCACTGCCGGCGGCAATGCGACCGGCATCCTGGCGCAATCCGTCGGTGGCGGCGGCGGTACCGGCGGCGCGGGCAATGCCTCGGCCTCCAGTCCCAACCTCGGCGGGGATACAGGAACTGCGATCGATGTCACCACCGGCGTGGGCGGTAGCGGAGGCGGTGGCAATGTGGGCGGCGCTGTCACGGTGACCAATACCACCGGCAGCAGCATCGCCACCCAGGGGTCGGCATCCCAAGGCATCCTGGCGCAATCCATCGGCGGTGGCGGCGGTGCGGCCGGGGGCGGCTCGGCCTCCGCCAGCGGCGATAGCTTTGTCGCCAACATTACGGTCGGCGGCGATGGCGGCAGCGGCAACAACGGCGGCACGGTCACCGTCACCAATGACGGCACGATCACTACCGGCTTGGCGCGCTTCACCAACCAAGCGGGGCTTTCCATCACCACCGGCGGTGATTCCGTGGGCATTTTGGCGCAATCCATCAGCGGTGGCGGCGGCTTGGCCGGCAGCTCCGATCCGGCCGCCAACATCGATATCGCCGGGCAGGTGGAGGACGCGCTGAACTCTCCCTCCGACAGCTATGAGGCGGACATCGGCATCGGCGGCGCCGGAGGCACCGGCGGCACGGTGACACTAACCAATTCCGGCAGCATCACAACCTACGGTGTGCGCGCCTTCGGTATCGAGGCGCAGTCCATCGGCGGAGGCGGTGGCAATGGCGGGGCGGCGTCCTCCACCTCCAACTCGGTGCTTGGCGGTCCTACGGGGGGCGGAAATGCAGGCACCTACAGCGCCGATATCGCCATCGGCGGGAGCGCCGGCAGCGGAGCCGACGCCGGCAATATCAAGCTGACCAATTCCGGCACCATTGTCACCGCGGGCTATAGCGCGCACGGCGTTTTGCTCCAGTCCATCGGCGGCGGTGGTGGCGTGGGCGCCGAGGGCACGGTGGACAACACCAGCACCATCGGCCTCGGCCTCGGGTTTGGCGGTAGCAGCGGCAACGGCGGCTTCGGCGGACTGGTCTCGGTAACCGATTCCGGGAGCATCGTAACCGCAGGCAACGATGCCTACGGCATCCTTGCCCAATCCATCGGTAGCAGCGGGGGGGTTGCCAGCTCGGGATGCTCGAACCCCACGCTGCAGGCCAACGCACAAGGTGTTACCGCCAGTGCCTGCCTCGGCAATACCGGTGTGTCGGGTTCGACCGCGCCTTGGAATGATTCGACCACAATCGATATCACCCTCGGCGGGCAAACCGGCGCCTCAGGCTATGCGGACAATGTGGATATCACCAAGACGGACGGATTGATCCTGACCTCCGGCGACCGGGCAATGGGCATCGTCGCCCAATCCATCAGCGGCGGCGGCGGTCTTGTTGCGGCAGACAGCGCCAATATCTCCTCCATCGAATTCGGCAGTGGACAGTCGCAGGTCTGGGGACGCGACATCACTATCGATTTCGATGCCGCCGCCGCGATTGCCACCTCAGGCAAAGGCGCCATCGGCATCCTCGCCCAATCCATCGGCGGCGGCGGCGGTTTTGCCGGCGATTCCTCGCTCGATCTGATGTTCGTCAATGTCAACACGCTTCCGTTGGCGTCTCCCGGCGAGACCAATTATGGCGGCGACATTACCGTTACTCTCAGTGGCAACGTTACCACAACCGGCACCAACGCGCACGGACTCGTCGTTCAATCCAGCGGCGCCGGCGGCGGCGCCACAGGGTATGGCAATAGTTTTTGGCTTGGGGGGCCAGCAGCACAGGAAGTGCGGGCATCGGCGGTACCATCAATATTGCTTTGAACCCGGGCAGCACTATTTCGGCGACCGGCGCGGGAGCGGCCGGCATTGTCGCCCAGAGCGCCGGCAACGCCGAATCTCAGCAACCCATCGTGATTGATATCTCCGGCACCGTTGAGGGGGGCACCGCCGGCGGCTCCGGCATCCTCATTTCAGGTGGCCTGAACGGCGGCACCAACTTTGCCGGCACCGGCGAGACCCAGAACCAAGTATCCATCACTGCCACCGGCAAGGTGTATACGGCCGCCGGCATCAACGGCTGGGCCGTTCAAGCTTTTGATTCGATCAACACTATCGACAACCAGGGCACGCTGGTCGGCAGTGTCGGTCTTTATGCGGGAGGCGATTCGACTACCGGCCTTGGCGGCAGCGGGCTGATCAACTATGGCACTTTCGCCAGCGGCTCCGTTGTGGACGTGAACGTCGTGAACAATTCTGGCACGCTGACACCGGGCGGTGCCGGCACTATCGTGACGTCGCACTTCGGCGGCGAACTGGTGCAAACCGGCACCGGCACACTGGTGGTCGATATTGACGCAACATCGGGAGGCCAGACCGCGGACTTCGTCGACGTGGATGAGGAGGTTACCTTTCAAGGAGGCACCATCGTGCCTCAAGCGACAAGCCTGCTGCCCGGCAATTACCCCATCCTTAGCAGCAGCGCAGCAAGCATTGTGAATCTGGCGCAGGTCCCGTCGTCGTTGCTGTTCAGTTGGGATATGACCACGACGGCAACCGATATCACCCTTTCTCCGAATCCGGATTTCACGCCTTCCGGCGCGACGTTGACTAGCAACGAATCGACCCTGGCCAACTACCTGCAAGGGACTTGGCAATCCGGCGGATCGACGGAGATGGCGCCGGTCTACGGGTCGCTCTCCCGTCTGCAGTCCGGCGGCGACTATAAGGCAGCGCTCGGCAACCTTTCCGGCCAGAACGTCTCGGTCCATTACAGCGGCCAGACGTTGGCGACGCAAGCCGGACTCGACGCGGCTTTCAGCTGTCCGGTCTTTGTCGGCAGCGGCACGCTGCTCGGCGAACGCTCCTGCGTCTGGGCGAAGGTCGAAGGCGACGTCATCCACAGCGGAGCGCGTAATGGCTCGTCCGCCTATCAGCAAAGCGCGGTCACTTTCCGGTTGGGCGGACAGCAGGAAGTGGCCGGCGACTGGTTTGTCGGCGGCAACGCTGCCTATACCACCAGCTCGGCCAACAGCGACTACGATAACAGTACAACCGACGGTAACCGCTTTGACACCTCGGTTTCGGTGAAGCGCGTGAATGGACCCTGGTACGTCGGCCTCGGAGCCAATTTCGGCTACGGCTGGTACGACAATGATCGCTATGTCAACCTCGCCGGTTACGGGCACCGTTTGTCCAGCGATACCAACGTCCTGATCGCCGCCGGCCGGCTACGCGTCCAATATGAACTGCCGTTCCGCAACTGGTACCTGCGTCCGCGCGCGGACCTCGGCCTGATCTACACCCACATCCCCTCCTACAGCGAGGACGGACCGCACGGCTTGGCGCTGGACGTCAAGGACCAGAACGAAACCACCTTTACATTCTCGCCGCATCTGGAAGTGGGCGGACGGGTCGATCTGTCCGACAGCTGGACCCTCCGCCCCTATGGAGGCGCCGGGCTGCTGGTGCTGAGCAACGACAACTGGTCGACCGAGGCGAGCCTGCAAGGCGCGCCGGTCGGCACGGGTACGTTCAAGATCGAGAGAGACGTTCCGAGCCTTTTGGGCCGATTCGATCTCGGGGTTCAGATCATGCGCTCCGACAATCTCGAAGCACGGCTGGAAGGCCATCTGCAAGTCGGTGACTCCTATGTGGCGGGCGCCGGCTCGCTGCGCGTCGCTTTTTCCTTCTGAGGACGGAGTTGGCCGTGGTTGGCCAGGACTGAGTTCACTCTACCAAGCTCGCGCATTAGCGCCATGGAGCGGCGCGAACTCTGCATTCAGCAACTTGTCCGGTGCGATGCATGGTTAGCCTCTCGACTCTAGACCTTCTTTGATAACTTCAGGGTGGCGGAAAGCTATTTGAATTAGTGCTTTTGCAGGACCAGAAGGTGCACGCCGCCCTTGCTCCCATTCCTGGAGAGTGCGCGGCGAGATTTGCAGGGCTTGCGCGAATTGTACTTGTGACAAGCCTGTTTTTAGGCGGGCAGATGCCACTTCATTTGGCGCAATTTGAGTAATCCTGGCAGCTTTACCGGCCTTCATTTCTCTTACTGATTTCAGGAGTTTGTTCCCGATTTCTTCGCCACTTAGTATTTTAACTTTACTACTCATTTTCCAATACCTCTCGCACAGATTTAAGAATATGCGCCGGGATATTCTCGGTTGTGGACTTGCTATATATGACCAAGAGCCATATTTCACCGTTAGCCAAGCGAGTGAAATAAATGACGCGCACACCGCCGCGTTTTCCCGAACCTGATTTTGTCCAACGAACTTTTCGACACCCACCACTACCTGGTATTACAGTTCCAGCTTCAGGGTTTGCCGCGTTCCATGCGCAAAATGCACCTTTTTCTTCTTCAGACCATAGCTCGCGAGCATCTTCCTCAAAGGTAGGGGTTTCCACTATGGTATACATACTGCCGAATATACGTCATTGACGGAGTTTTTGCAAAGTATTTTTTTTTCGATGTTTTGAAGCATGAAAAACATTCACCGTATTCGTTTTGGCTGACGTAACAGTTTCGTTACCCTGCACACAGAAGTTCCGAATATTGCAAGGGTAGTGAGTCGCTTGCTGGTATTACCATTATGCGGGCCCGAGATAAACAGCCCGGCGGATCTGACTGTACGCCATTTTGGAGAAAATGAATGGAGTGTTGAATTGGCAGAGACTGTTTTTCGTTTTAAAAGAGAGGAAGGTCTGCTGCTAAAGTATTGGTGAAATGTGAAGCGTTTTGGTTATGTGGCGCGGACCTATGGTCCTACCGGGCGGGGATTGTTGCGTGGCGATCAAACCCTGCCGCAACCTCCCCGCGCACTCCTTGATAGTCACACCCGTTAGTAATCCTGACACCGAGGGTAGTCATAGACAGCCTGTTAAAAATTATCGAATCGAAATTATATTGACAAAAACGCAGCCATTTAATAATATTGAATCGAAATTATTTAGAGGGAGAGGCAATATTGATAACGCATCCTATTTCTATATCGGGTAGGTGCTTAGTAAAAGCAGGCAGGAACGGAAGAATTTCAATTGTTCTCCGGTATTGCTTGATTATTAATCTGTTTTTATATCGATTTCGGCGCATCACTTTGATGATCCGAAAAAAAAGAATGAGGTAAAAAAATGAATGCTGAACAACAAGAGGAAAAAGATTTTTTCTGGGTTTATATCGGAAGTCTGGCGG
Source organism: Methylococcaceae bacterium (assembly GCA_050303615.1). Classification (GTDB taxonomy): domain Bacteria; phylum Pseudomonadota; class Gammaproteobacteria; order Methylococcales; family Methylomonadaceae; genus CAZDXJ01. Next base: position 14,666 of record JBNLCC010000189.1, read on the forward strand.
TCGTTTTAATCGCAGTGGTTCTTATTGTTAAAAAAAGCGAAAACGAAAAATTTGCGCCTATTAAAGAACTGATTAATGAAGAAAATGCAAGTATGAATATTCGGGTAGTGAAACAAGACTATGAACTGTAATCCCAGGGCCATAGTTGAAACCTACAGCATACGAATAACCGGAGATTTTGGCCTGCTAAAGTGTATTTAGACTTTGGTAAGGCAAACGGTGACGAAATAAAATTCTGGAGATAATTATGAAGCTTAATTTTACAATCTTATTGACATTTATGTTTTTAATGTCGGGTTCTGCTTTTGCAGCGGAATATATATATCGCGATTTAATGGCGAATACGCTACCGATGCCAAAATGTGAAAGCAAACCTGAGGCTATTACAAAAGCAACGAAACCTGCCAATATCAATCAATATACACAACGGTTTTGCCAGACCCAGGGCTACGGGTGGCATGTTACGGAAGTCAAGAACAACGGCAACTCCGTGTGTGAGGAATGCAGCGACAACAAAGGCAATTACCGTTGTCATCTTGAAGACGTGGTGGTTCAATGTAAACGGCTTAAGCCGGGGTCGGTGGGCCTGGTACCCGGAAAAGGATAATACGTCATACATTGCAGCGTTCCGCGCCAGTTTATTGGCGAATTTCCGCTTCTCATATCGGTGCTTGTGTCACAGCGGTTCGTCGCGATTATCGTGGTTTGAGCCGCTACGACATGCAGAATCAGCAGAAAAACCGGTTTACAAATTCAATTCCTTAATTTTACGGGTTAACGTATTACGGCCATAGCCCAGCAAGGTGGCGGCTTCATTACGCTTGCCACCGGTATAGTTTAACGCGGCATTAATCAAAATTGATTCAACAGCAGGGATGGTTACTTTGGCAATTTCTTGTCTGCCGGTGATCAACTGTTGGTCTACCCAGTTTCTGAACGTTGTTTCCCAGTTTCCTTCCGCGGTTCTTTTTTCTTCGGAGGCTCGCCATAGTTCAGGCGGTAGGTCATCAATATGAATTTCCCGGCTGGAAGCCATTACGGTTAACCAACGGCAGATATTTTCCAGTTGCCGTACGTTACCGGGCCAGTCTAAAGTGCAGAGCAAAGCTTCGGTTTCCGGTTTTAGGGTTTTGATTTCGGTATTAAGTTCATTGGCGGCCTGGGTGAGAAAGTGACGCATTAACAATGGAATATCCTGGCTGCGTTCACGGAGCGAAGGGAGATGAATGCGTATCACGTTGAGGCGGTGAAACAAATCTTCCCGGAAACGTCCCTCCGCAACCAAGGTTTCCAGATTTTGATGTGTTGCCGCAATAATTCGAACATCCACCTTCACCGGCGCATGGGCGCCAACCGGATAAAATTCACCGTCGGCCAAAACCCGGAGCAAACGTGTTTGCAGTTCAGCCGGCATATCTCCGATTTCATCAAGAAACAGTGTTCCTCCGTCCGCCTGTTCGAAGCGGCCTGCCCGCCTCGCCTGTGCTCCGGTAAAAGCGCCTTTTTCATGGCCAAATAATTCGGATTCCATCAAATCTTTGGGTATCGCTGCCATATTCAGCGCAATGAAAGGGCTTTTGTTTCTCGGGCTGTGACGGTGTAATGCTTTGGCGACAAGTTCCTTGCCGGTTCCCGACTCGCCGTTGATCAATACCGTTATATTGGAACGCGCCAGCCGGCCGATAGCCCGAAAGACTTCCTGCATTGCCGGCGCTTCACCAATAATTTCCTGGGTTACTTCGAAATCTCCGATTTCATTCGCTGTTTTATTTTGCAGTTGTTGTTTTCCGTGTTTGCAGGCACGCTGCACCAGTTCGACTACGTCCTCAATATCGAAGGGTTTCGGCAAGTATTCAAAGGCGCCGCTGTGGAAAGCGGAAACGGCGCTTTCCAGGTCAGAGTGGGCGGTCATGATAATAACCGGCAATTCAGGATGGGAAAGCTGAATGGAATCCAGCAATTCAATACCGTCCATACCCGGCATGCGTATATCAGTTAACAGCGCGTCGGGCATTTCCTGTGTTAGTGCTTCTAATAAATCTGTTCCGTTAGCAAAACAACGCGTATTTATTGACGCTTTTTGCAAGGCTTTTTCCAGTACCCAACGTATGGACTTGTCATCATCGACAATCCAAACAAGATTTGAATTAGTCATTACCATTCTCCACTGGTAAATAGATCGAAAATACCGTGTTACCCGGGACACTATTGCATTCAATAAAACCGTTATGCTGGTTTATCAGGGATTGTGCGATGGACAGGCCCAATCCTGTCCCTTCCGCCCTGCCGGTGATCATCGGGTAAAATATCTTGCTCATCATTTCCGGATTGATGCCCGGTCCGTTATCGGTGATATCAATTTTAGCGACCAGCTTATGGCAACACCCCCCAATCGTCATTTGTCTGCAAATTCGAGTTTTTAATGTGATTGTTCCATGGGAATCCAAGGCTTGTACGGCATTACGTACTATGTTAAGCAATGCTTGAATAATTTGCCCTTGATCCGCCCTGATCAGCGGAATGCTGGGGTCATAATCCCGATTGATAATAATTTGTCCGCTGGTTTCCGCCTGAACCAAATGTTTGATCCGCTCCAACAGCTCATGAACATTGACTTTAATTTTAATTGGAGGCTTATTAGGGCCGAGCATACGGTCCATTAATCCCTGCAACCGGTCAGATTCTGCAATGATAATTTTTGTGTATTCCTTTAGTTCTTCGTCGGTTAGCTCTAAATCGAGTAATTGTGCGGCTCCTCGCAGTCCTCCCAAGGGGTTTTTAATTTCGTGAGCTAGCCCGCGGACCAACATTCGTGCGGCATTTTGTTGCGCGAACAACTGCTCTTCATTGGAAATACGCATATGCCTGTCTACCGGCTGCATTTCGACAATAATTTCAGTAATTTTATTATTTTCCGATAATGGGGTGGCACAGATGTTTACGGTGATTGAGTGGTTTAGCATGTTCAGGCTGATACCCCTATCTACCAGTGTTTCGTTTAACGTTAGGCACTGCCTTAAATCCTGAATGATCGCGCAATTCGGCTCATCGAATAATCGGGAAGCGGAAAAACCCGTTAAATGGCGCGCACTGTCTTCAAAAAGAATTTCACCCGCGGTGTTGATATAGGTAAGGATCAGTTGTTTATTGAATACAAGAATGGCTTCATTCAGGTTGTCTAAAATCTTTTTGTGCACGCCTTAGTTTTCCATGGACAATATAAAATACTGACAAGCAAAATGCAGACCATTAATTAGTGGAAGGATTTTTTCTTTGTGCGGCGAGAAGTTGAGTTGTAACAACGTAATTAATCAGTGCAAAATGGTGCAATGTCTGAAAGACAGGGTGACGTTCAGCTGATAGAATGCCGCCACGAGATATCGGCTCTGATCCAGCAGGAAGCAATGTAATTAGAGTGAGATTAAAAAGTAAATCATTATAAACGAAAAACGCCCCATTATGGGGCGTTTTATGTGTAGGGTCCTGCCCAGCCAGTAAAATCAGACCAAAATATTACAAGCTGTAGTACATATCGAATTCGACAGGATGTGTACTCATACGCAGACGGGTAACATCTTCCATTTTCAGTGCAATGTAAGCATCGATCATGTCGTCGCTAAAAACACCGCCGACAGTTAAAAATGCGCGATCTTGATCCAGCGCTTTTAATGACTCTTCAAAGGAGAAAGCGACTTGCGGAATATTTTTTTCTTCTTCCGGAGGTAAATCGTACAGATCTTTATCCATTGAGTCGCCGGGGTGGATTTTGTTCTGAATACCATCCAGGCCGGCCATTAGCATAGCGGCAAAACACAGGTATGGGTTTGCCGAGGAATCGGGAAAGCGCACTTCGATACGGCGTGCTTTCGGGTTTGAAACAAAAGGAATGCGGATCGAAGCGGAACGGTTGCGCGATGAATAGGCAAGCATAACAGGTGCTTCAAAGCCGGGCACCAATCGTTTGTAGCTGTTTGTCGAAGCATTGGCAAACGCATTGATAGCTTTCGCGTGCTTAATGATGCCGCCGATATAAAACAATGCTGTTTCGGAAAGACCGCCGTACAGGTCGCCGGTAAACAGGTTGACGCCGTCTTTTGATAGCGATTGATGGACATGCATGCCGTTACCGTTATCGCCAACCAGTGGTTTGGGCATGAAAGTCGCTGTTTTGCCGTATACATGCGCAATATTGGAAACGACGTATTTCAACTCCAACACTTCGTCGGCCTTTTTAACCAATGTGTTGAACATGGAACCGATTTCGCATTGACCTGCAGTCGCAACCTCGTGGTGGTGAACTTCGGTGGTCTGGCCCATTTCCTCCAGGGTCAAACACATCGCTGAACGCATGTCCTGCAATGAGTCGACAGGCGGAACAGGAAAGTAACCGCCTTTTATGCCGGGGCGGTGACCGATATTACCGTCTTCATAAACTTTTTCCGAATTCCAGCCGGCTTCTTCGGAATCGACTTTATAGAATGAGCCTTGCATATCGGCGCCCCATCTTATATCGTCAAAGATAAAAAACTCATTTTCGGGGCCGAAATAGGCGGTATCGGCAATGCCGGTAGAATTCATGTATGCTTCCGCGCGTTTCGCGAGAGAGCGCGGGTCGCGAATGTAGCCTTGCATGTCATGCGGCTCAATGATGTCGCAACGTAAAATTAAAGTGTTGTCATCAAAGAAAGGATCCATTTTTGCTGTTGAAGGATCCGGCATCAAAATCATATCTGATTCATTGATGCCTTTCCAGCCGGCAACTGAAGAACCGTCAAACATTTTACCGTCTTCAAATAAATCTTCATCTATCGTGTGGGCAGGAACGGTTACATGCTGCTCTTTACCGCGGGTATCAGCAAAGCGAAAATCGACGAATTTGACGTCGTTTTCCTTAATCATATTGAGCACTTTTTCTACGGACATTTATAGGGTCTCCTGAATGTTGTGTGGTGTTTTTTATCCGAAAATTATTATAATTTTGTTTAGACCGAAAATACATAACAATAACATTATTTTTTAAAAATAAAAAACTAATGTCATTTGATTCGGATGTTCAATGAAATAATAAACTCATAACTTAAATATAAAGGCAATAATTGCGCCAATTTCGTGTCGATTGATATGCCGGAGGGGTTTGACAATACAGCTAATTGATCGGTTTGAAAGTCAACCAGTGGAAATGATGGTGTGTTGCAGCGGTTGTCTATTCGATGCGCCAACGCTGTGCGGAGTATCCTGATTTTATATTGTCAGCAGTTGTATTAAAGCTATATAGAGCAGCGTTGGATTTCGCATGACTGCTTCGTTTTTTCGCCGTTTCTTCGAAATAAAAAAACGTTGGCATCGGTGCGGCCTGCTAAATTTGCCCCTTAAATCGCGGAATTTTGTCTATCTGTCCTGACGGAGAAGGGGTAGGGCAATGTCGGCAAATTAACGCATTGGCAGCCCTCTTGGTTTCATGGCGGGCGTCGGGATAAGAAAAAATCGACAATTGGCGGGGTGATTGAAATTTGAATTATGGAAGATAGGTCTGCGAGAGTGGGTATCAAAATGGCGCATTATGTTTGAAAAATGCGTTATTTTGGTGCAACGCGCCGCATGTGGTGTGTACGAGGAAGAGTTGTTTGGAAATACGGCACGTCCCTGTGGCGTAAATTGAGGGTTAAATCTTAATGGCGCTTAAAAAGTAATGATCGCATCAGCAGCAATTAAAACTTGATCGTCTTTAGTTCCGTCATCGTAGGGGGTGGTGTTAACTGCCCAATCGTATCTGACTTCAGGGCGAAGTTTCAGCCAAGTAAAAGGAGTGTAGTTTAGTCCGGCCGTCAGCTCAAAGAAATGGTCGCTTTGGCCGGTAACCCGGGTGCCGCCTTCGTCGCGGAACCACTCAAAGCGCATACCTGCCCCCAATTCGTCGTTGATATCGTACGTAAGATATTGGTTAATGCCGTACCACTTGGTATTCGAAGGGGTAGTTGTAGATTTTTCTTCGATTCCCATGTCATGCTGCAGGGTATAGTGTAATTTTTCCATGAAGTCATGGTTGAACACGATGCTGTACATGGTGCGGTTGTGTTCGTCGGTATTATCGACGTCACCGGTAATTAATGAAAACGCAAGCGACGTGGTGGCGTCATCGTTGGCAAAGCTGATGCCGCCCAGAAAGTTGGGGGGCTCTTGGAAAAATGAATCCCAACCCGTTACGACACCGCCGGTAATACTGATATTGTCGTTGATTGAGTAGGATGACAGTATGCCGGTATGGGTGAAGGGTTCGCCATATTGCATTGTGTAGGCATGGGAGAAGAAGAAGTTGTCCGGTGCCGTAACGACTTCGTTGCCGATGATGGTGTAAAAATGGCCTATTTTGGTGGTAATGCCGTTGCCAATCGGAGCAAAAACTTCAACATAAGTCTGGGGAAAGGCAAGTTTATAAAGCCTGGATGCGTTGTCGGTGATTAAGTTGTCGTCCAGGTTGGCAGTCAAAGAATATTGTGCGGCGAGACCGTACAGGATGTCTGCACGGAAACCAAAATCCCACTTATCGCCTTCGGTGTCGACCGTTTTCTCAATATAGCCGTATAATTGTTGCATATTAAATTCATTGGCACGGCTATCGAACGTAACGGGGCCGTTGGTCCGGTCGATCGGGTCGTCCGGGTTGCCTGCGATACCCACTGATACCCATCCGCCAACCTGAACGTCATTTTCGCGAAGAATCGCCGTATCATTGATATTGAAGTCGGTTAGGCTCTGAATAAGTCCGCCCTGATTCGCGGCTGTTGGAGCGGAGATTTCAGAGATTTCCTTGTCCATTTTGAGTTCCGGTTGTCCCTCTTCGCCCGCATGCGTCATGGATGAGTAAAGTACCGCGCTGCATAGAGCAAGCTTGAAAATATGGTGTTTTTGATTTTTACACATTTTATCGCCCTTAACATTAATATAGTAATTGTCTTAAAAAACTGCCTGGAAGCTGATACTTAAAGCTTTGTGACTTAATTATTAATCGCGTTCAGATTTAAACTTGCCTGCCAGATTAAATATTCGGTATGCGATCATTTTGTTGTAAATAAGGCACATGTAGCATTATTGAGACAGTATGTTTGAATTATAGCATGCTTTATGCCAATATGTGTAAGTGTTTGTTTAATAATAAATAGATAATAGTTCAATAATCTGTTGCCGCAACTAACACGCACTAAATTAGAGCAAAAAATAACGATAGCGCCCTATTGTGGCGTGATATTGTTGCGAGTGGACTATTGCATATAGAATCAATGGATCTGGATATTAGCTGTATATTGAGCTAGATCCTTGCTTTTGAGATATTTTCCTGATGAGTTTGAATATTTACTGCATTTATGTAACAAAATTGATTATCGGGTTACATATCCTCAAAATGTAGGATCGTTATGAAAAAATGTGTTGCTCATTTTAAACAATTCCGGCTATTGTGGTTCGGAGAACGTCATTAGGTCTTGTGATCCGCACCAATATGTTGCATAACCCTCTATATTGCACCTTATTTGAGCGCTCGCTGTTTTATTCGTATTTCAAGAATTGTATAAGTTATTGAAGATAAATTGAAATAAACAGTGGTACGTAAATTGCTTAGCCCCATGTGTAACTTGAACTTGTGAGGTGCATATGAAATTGGTAACTGCAGTGGTTAAACCCTTTAAGTTGGATGACGTGCGTGAAGCATTATCCGAAATTGGTGTTTCCGGTGTAACTGTAACCGAGGTAAAGGGGTTTGGTCGTCAAAAAGGGCATACCGAGCTTTATCGCGGTGCTGAATATGTGGTTGATTTTTTACCAAAGGCAAAAATTGAAGTGGCGATTGCCGATCATCAGGTTAATCAAGCAATCGAGGCGATTTCAACTGCTGCAAACACTGAAAAGATAGGAGACGGTAAAATTTTCGTCAGCGAACTGGAACAGGTAATTCGTATTCGGACCGGTGAAACGGGCGAAGAAGCCATTTAATAAAAATATAGCAGCGAGGTTTATAGAGTGGATAAAATTACAGAATTAAGCTACGCATTAGATACATTTTATCTTTTAATGAGTGGTGCACTGGTTATGTGGATGGCAGCGGGTTTTGCCATGCTTGAAGCCGGATTGGTCAGAGCAAAAAATACCACGGAAATATTGACTAAGAACGTAGCGTTGTTTGCGATTGCTTGCGTGATGTATATGTTATGCGGCTACAATATTATGTATCCCGGCGATGCCGCAGTTAACAGTGTTTGGCCGGGTGTCGGATTTTTGTTGGGGGGAGATAATAGTGCGGCTGATGTGATAAAGAGCGGCGGCGATATAGTTTACTCAAATATGGCCGATTTTTTCTTCCAGGTCGTGTTTGTGGCTACTGCGATGTCTATTGTTTCAGGCGCTGTTGCGGAACGCATGAAATTATGGTCGTTTCTGGTATTTGCGGTAGTGATGACCGGTTTCATTTATCCTTTGCAAGGTTACTGGAAATGGGGCGGCGGTTTTCTTGACGGTTTGGGTTTTTTCGATTTTGCCGGTTCAGGGGTTGTTCACCTTTGTGGAGCCAGTGCCGCCCTAGCAGGAGTAATTTTACTGGGAGCGCGTAAAGGAAAATATGGCGAGAATGGTGCGGTTCATCCCATTCCCGGCTGTAATATGCCGCTGGCAACGATTGGTGCATTTATTTTATGGTTGGGATGGTTCGGGTTCAATGGCGGATCGGAACTGATTATCTCCAACGTGAGCGAGGCAAATACGGTTGCCTTGGTTTTTGTTAATACGAATACAGCGGCAGCCGGCGGTGTGGTTGCAGCATTGATTACCGCCCATTTGCTGTTCGGCAAGGCGGACTTGTCCATGATTCTGAACGGAGCGTTGGCCGGTTTGGTGGCTATTACCGCCGACCCGGCTCATCCTTCTCCTTTACTGGCTACGATTATCGGTATTGTCGGCGGTGTTATCGTGGTTTTTTCGATTATTGTTTGGGATAAACTCAAGATTGATGATCCTGTCGGTGCCATTTCGGTACATGGCGTGGTCGGTATATGGGGACTGATAGCCGTTTGTTTTTCTAATGACGAAGCGACATTTTCCTCTCAGTTGATTGGTATTGTGACGATCTTTGGATTTGTTTTTGTGGCCAGCTTGATTGCCTGGTCTATTATTAAATTGCTGATGGGTATCCGTGTATCTGAAGAGCATGAATATATGGGTGTGGATTATTCAGAATGCGGGATGGAAGCATATCCGGAATTTACCGATGCCAGTAAATCCTGATTTATCTTGAGAGTTCGGTGTGACATTTCCGAAGGGATGCGAATCAACGATGCCGGCTTGGAGGAATAGCAGTAGCTTTTGCGGCTGCTAAAAGGGGGAAATAGTGCTAAGGAGTGTTTTTGCATCAACTCTCCAGGGATGGGGGGTTGTGTAAATCAGGATAATGAAAAACGAGTGCCTTGCTGGTGCTCGTTTTTTTGTGTAAGACGGCCAGGGAGAAAAAAGGAAGCGCTTTCCGATAAAACCGGCTTTTTGGCTTTGCGCGTTTCTAATTTATTAATTATGATGCAATTTACGTTCGGGCACGATGCAGCCCGGCAAATCACAAGTGTTAAGTCAGAGGCTGTTGCATTTATGCCGGAGCCTTTTATAGTTTATTCGATGGAGATTTTCTTCAGTACGTTTCAATTTCACTAACGAGGATATCATGAAATTAATTACAGCAATAATTAAACCATTCAAACTGGATGATGTCAGGGAGGCATTGTCTGAAATCGGTATTACCGGGGTTACTGTAACGGAAGTAAAAGGATTTGGACGTCAAAAGGGACATACCGAATTATATCGGGGAGCAGAATATGTTGTTGATTTCCTTCCTAAGGTAAAGATGGAAATAGCGGTATCCGATGAGGTGGTCGATAATGCCATAGAAGCGATTGTCAATTCGGCTAATACCGGGAAAATAGGTGACGGCAAAATTTTTGTTGCCGACCTTGGGCAAGTTATCAGAATCCGTACCGGCGAGACCGGTACGGACGCCATATAGTTAAATGCATTAAGGATTCTGTCCGAGAGGAAGGATAAAGTATTTTTGTAAATTAATAATTATAATTTGATTTAAACTGAAACAGTTTGCTACACAGGCGGTTTTGGTGAAGGTGAGGGGAAATGAAGTACACAAAAGTTTTGCCGGGCTTGTTATTGTTTTTACCTTGTTTGGCACATGCGTCACAGTTAAATCAGGCGAATACGGCCTGGATGTTAACTTCAACGGGATTGGTGTTGTTTATGACCATTCCCGGTCTATCGCTGTTCTACGGCGGTTTGGTAAGAAGTAAAAATGTATTATCGATCTTGATGCAATGTTTTGCGATTACCTGTTTGATTTCGATACTTTGGTTGGCGGGCGTATACAGTTTTATTTTTGCTGACGGCGGTGATTTGCAGAAATTGATTGGCGGTTCAGCGAAAGTATTTTTACCGGATATAAGCACAGAGACACTCAGCGGCGATATTCCTGAAACGGTGTTTTTTATGTTTCAGATGACCTTCGCGATTATTACGCCGGCATTGATTGTCGGAGCATTTGCGGAAAGGATGAAGTTTTCAGCGATGTTGTGGTTTAGCGCTTTATGGCTGGTTATTGTTTACATGCCGGTTTGTCACTGGATTTGGGGCGGCGGCTGGTTGGCGGATTTGGGGGTGATGGATTTTGCAGGCGGGATCGTGATTCATATCAATGCCGGTGTCGCGGCATTGGTTGCAGCTCTCGTAATAGGGAAAAGAAAAGGATTCCCCAGCACCGCAATGCCGCCGCATAATATGACCATGGCGGTAACCGGAGCGGGCATGCTGTGGGTCGGTTGGTTCGGATTCAACGCAGGCAGCGCATTGACGGCAGACGGAGCGGCGGGCATGGCAATGCTGGTGACTCATATTGGTGCTGCAGCCGGTTCCTTGACCTGGATGAGCATTGAATGGATGCGCTTCGGCAAACCCAGCGTGTTGGGTATTGTGACGGGGATGGTCGCGGGCCTTGGCACGATTACTCCGGCTTCCGGTTTTGTCGGACCGTTCGGTGCCTTGGTGATCGGGATTTGCGCCGGAACGGTTTGTTTTTATGCGACTCAGTTTATCAAGCGGGTGATGCATATCGATGATTCGCTGGATGTGTTTCCCGTTCACGGCGTCGGCGGAATTACCGGCTCTTTATTGACCGGCGTATTTGCAGCAAGTAATCTGGGCGGGTTAGGCTTGCCTGAAGGTGTTTCGATTGCCGACCAAGTCGGAATACAGGCCGTGGCGGTAGTAGTCACCATGGCTTGGAGCGCTTTTTTCAGTTATGTCATCTTAAAGATGCTGGATATTTGGCTCGGTCTGCGTGTCAGCAAGGATGAAGAAATAGAAGGTCTGGATATTGTCTTGCACGAAGAGACAGGTTATCACAACCTGCCTTAATGTAGGTATGGCTCCTTACTCCGACATATGGCGGGAGTAAGGAGCTTTGGGCTTTTTAATGCGGCGCAGCGCTGTTCCTTCTTACAATTAATTGCCGGTGCATGCCGGTTGGTATGATTAAACAACGAAGCGGGGCCGTTGGTGCTTATTTAGTTGTTCTTCAAATCGTTTTTTATCAGCCTCGCACAACATAGACTCGATACTCGGACAGAGTGGTTTTTCACTCTGTAGAGAAATCCTTTTTACCTAATTTGTGCAAGACGCAAGGCGTCCCTGCTTTGCAGATTACTGTTCCGGGCGTGTTATGCAGCAAGTGCCATTTCTCCGAAAAAATCGTCCGCAATCATTGTTGCCGCATCAATTTCTCTTCCGTCATGATCGCCTGTTCCGATGTTAAATGATGTGCTTGGAATTTGGCACAAGTTCTGCTGGCATATTTGTTTGGCGTAGCGGAAAAATACAGTATGTAAAAATGTGTGGCCGATCAGTATTATTGACCAACAAAGAATTGCCGGCGGCAAGAATTGGCTGCGCTGAGCAATACTGATAATGTACAAAGCTAGCAACAACGAAGACAACAATGACTGACAGAAATACTGCTTCGAATAATCTTGAATTGCCTCTTTGGTTTACGCAACGCGTCGAAGCCCGTTTGCAAAGGCTGTACGGGCAGCAAAGAACCCCGCAGTTGATGGAACGGCTGTTGGAAATCATCCGTGCGTTTACCGGCGATTTCGAACAAATTGTGGACGAACACTGGAACCAACAGGACGTGATTTTAATTACTTACGGCGACAGCATTAAGCAGCCGGACAAAAATCCTCTCGAGACGTTGTATGAGTTTTTAGTACTGCATTTGCAGGACTGCATCAACAGCGTGCATATCTTGCCCTATTTTCCCTACAGCTCCGACGATGGCTTTGCGGTAATCGATTACCGGATGGTGGATCCGAAACTGGGGGACTGGCCGGACATCGAACGCATCAGCAAGCATTTTCATTTAATGACGGATCTGGTGATTAATCATGTGTCCCGGGAAAATTTATGGTTTGTGGATTTTGCGAGCCGCAGCAAACCGGGCTGCGATTATTTTATCGAATTGCCGGAATCGACCGATGTGGCTTCCGTAGTCAGGCCCCGCAGTTCACCGCTGCTGGTACCTGCCCATACTCATCAAGGCGTGTCCTATGTCTGGGCGACATTCGGGGAGGATCAAATCGATGTGAATTTTGCAAACCCGGATGTTTTGTTTGAATTTATCGATATTTTATTGCTGTATATCAGTAAAGGTTCGCGCTTTATCCGTTTGGATGCCATTGCTTATTTATGGAAAAAACTGGGTACCCGCTGCATCAACCTCAGGGAAACCCATGAAGTGGTGAAACTGTTGCGCGATATTATCGACGTAGCTGCCCATGGTACTGTACTTATTACCGAAACCAATGTTCCCAACGGCGAGAACCTGAGTTATTTCGGTAATAGCGACGAAGCACACATGATCTACCAGTTCACCTTGCCGCCGTTGTTGTTACATGCGATGTATCACGGGGATGCAAGCTATTTGACGCTCTGGTGTAAAGATATGCCCAGACCGCAAAGCAATTGTACTTATCTGAATTTTATCGCTTCCCACGACGGCATCGGGTTACGCCCGGCAGAGGGCTTATTGCCGCCGGAGCAGGTTATGGCTTTGGTTGATGCCATGCACCAGTACGGCGGCTATGTGAGTATGAGGGCCGGTTCGGACGGCGAACAATCTCCCTACGAAATCAACATCGCGCTGTTCGATGCGCTGCGCGGCACCTATAAGGGTGAAGATCAATGGCAGGTGCAGCGTTTTCTTTGTGCGCATACCATTATGCTGGCGTTGCAGGGAATTCCGGCCATCTACATTCACAGCCTGACCGCAACGCCGAACGATCATTACGGCGTTGAACAAACCGAGCGCACCCGTTCGATTAACCGGCATAAATGGGATTACGACGAATTAATGGATTTGCTCAACAATCCCAGAACACCGAATGCCGAAACATTTTATGAATTAAAGCGTCTGCTGAAAATACGCAGAAAACAGTCCGCTTTTCATCCCGATGCGGATCAGAAAACCGTCCCCATCAACAAAGCATTGTTTGCTTTTTGGCGCTACAGCCAGGATCAGCAACAGAGTATTCTGGTGGTGTGCAACATCAGCAATGAAAGGCAGACCATTCCCCTTCCTGAACACCCTTTGCCGGCAGGTTCCGGTATCTGGCGCGATTTGATCGAAAATAAGGCCATGCATCAGCATGCCTCTGCCATTGCGCTGCATCCGTATCAATGTGTGTGGTTGGAGGCGCTGTCCTAATCTGCTTTTCATACGTAACATCGGTTATCCCGGTGTGTTTGCGTATCTGTTCATAAACGCTGCGTTGAAATATAATCAAAAACAGTTTGCTGTCATGTTTGCCGGCAAAATCGCAGCGGGCATTGAGTTAAGTGAGATTCGGTAATGAACGACAAAAAGAATATAGATTATGGTCCGTTAACGGAGTTGACCGGAGTGTGGCAGGGTGCCAAAGGGATGGATGTAGCACCTGAACCTGATGGAAGCGAGAACAGTTCGTATTACGAAACGATTACCTATACCGCAATTGGCCAGGTGACCAATGCCGACACCCAAGTTTTATCGGCTTTGCATTATCGACAGATAGTGCAACAGAAATCCAATAATGAGGTAATTCACGACGAAACCGGCTATTGGATGTGGGACCCCCGCAACGATGTGATCATGCATACGTTGGTTATCCCCCGGGGTGTATGCGTTATTGCCGGGGGAAACTACAGCGGTAGGAAAGATGCGCAGGGCAATGTGCATCTCGAAGTTGCTGCGCAAAGCGATGCCGAAAACTGGAAAATAATACAGTCCCCGTTTATGCGGGAAAACGCCAAAACGATAGCCTTTCGGCAATCCGTTACGGTAGGTAGTGGATCATTAAGCTACTCGGAAACGACGGTTATTGAAATCTATGGAAAGGTTTTTGAGCACACGGACCAAAATGAGTTACTGCGGCAATGAATGGATACTATCGTGCCTGACAGCTTTGGGACTTACGATTTCTAAAAAATACCATTTTAATCACAAGACTGAATAACGTAAATTGAGGGGAAAATCTATGAATAACAACAATCCGCTTCGGCTCTTTTTATTAGCGTTTATCATTGTCGGTTTTATGCAGGCAAAAACGGCTTTTGCCGGCGATGAGGAGGAACAGTCTTTGCGCAACGCAGTATCGCAGTTTTACAGCGCTTTGAATGTATTGTTTACCGGCGATTCGGGTCCTATGCAAACAGTCTGGTCGCATGCGCAAGACGTTGTTTATATGGGGCCCGGTGGCGGACTCCTGGTTGGCTGGGAGCAGGTGCTTGCCGATTGGGAAGCACAGGCAAACATGAAGCTTGGAGGCAAGGTCGAGCCCGAGGAGATGCATATTGTTGCGGGGCCGGCATTGGCCGTAGTATACAATTATGAAAGAGGCGAAAATAGCAACGCGCATGGCAAACCGCAGCAGGTATCAATCCGCGCCACCAATTTATTCCGCAAAGAGCACGGAAAATGGAAAATGATCGGCCATCACACGGATTTGCTGCCCTACTTGCAGAAATAAATGCAGCGGGATTAGAGTAGATAAAATAACCGAATTCAGTAGATCATATTGCTCCCGGGTTAAACCGCCGAATTCTGTAACGGACTGGTTTGATGATGCATTCCCGGACGGCAGCCGGACCTGGAAAATAGCTTCGTTCCCGCTGAAGATATCAATCCCCGGATAAGGCAAAGTCAGATAAGCATACTGTTTTAACCACGAGGTTCCCACATGTGCGGCCGGATAAAAGCGGCATTGGCAACAAATCAAGCAAGATGCAATGCTATTAATTGCAGAGATTGATATTTGGCCGGACTGTAAGAAAAAATCAGACGCAACGACCAACAAGCATCTTCCACCAAATTCAAAGGAACCACATGCTTAACAATTTACAAAGGGCTAATTCTTCAAGTCCTGTATTATTGCCTAATCAATTATCCGGAAAGATAGGGAGCGCATTGTGAATTCGTCAAAAATTGCGTTGCTTTTGGTCTTAGCGGTTTTACTCGCGGCTTTTTTCATGTTTGATCTGCAGCACTATTTGACACTTGATGCACTGAAGTCTCGGCAAGCGGCTATCGAATCATATCGCAGTACTCATCCGGGAACGGCTATTGCGATTTATGCGCTGTGCTATATTATCGTCACCGGCCTATCGCTACCGGGAGCCGCGGTACTGACCCTGGCCGGCGGCGCCATATTCGGCCTGCTGTGGGGCAGTTTGATTGTGTCTTTTGCCTCGACCATAGGTGCGACGCTGGCGTTTCTGGCCGCACGTTTTTTGTTCCGGGACGCAGTGCAGGCGCGTTTTGGCGAACGCTTCAAAGTCATTGACGAGGGGATCAGCCGAGACGGCGCTTTTTACTTGTTTACCCTGCGTTTGGTACCGGTTTTTCCGTTCTTTATCATTAATCTGGCAATGGCGTTGACGGCACTGCGCGTATCGACGTTTTACTGGGTCAGCCAGGTGGGTATGTTGGCCGGTACGGTGGTCTACGTCAATGCGGGTACCCAACTGGCAAAAATCGAATCGCTGTCGGGTATTTTGTCGCCGGCTTTGCTGGGTGCGTTTGTGCTGCTGGGATTGTTTCCTTTGCTGGCCAAAAAGATCGCGGAACGTGCGCAAGCGATGAAGGTTTACAAAAAATGGCGCAAACCCAAACGCTACGATAATAACCTGCTGGTGATCGGCGCCGGTTCCGGTGGACTGGTCAGCGCTTATATAGCCGCCGCGGTCAACGCCAAAGTGACACTGGTGGAAAAGCATAAAATGGGCGGAGACTGCCTCAATACCGGCTGCGTGCCCTCCAAAGCGCTGATCCGGTCCGCCAGGTGGCTGTCACAGCTGAAGCGAGCGCAACAATTCGGCATCAAAGAGGCCGGCGCCGAATTTGATTTTGCCGATGTCATGCAGCGGGTACAGGCTGTGATCAAAACTGTCGAACCGCACGATTCGATAGAACGTTACACCGCCCTCGGTGTCGATGTGGAGATTGGGGAAGCCAAAATTATTTCTCCCTGGGAAGTTCAAATCAAGACCGCCGACCAGGTTAAAACACTCACGACGCGAGCGATGGTCATCGCTACTGGTGCTCGCCCTTTCGTGCCGCCGATACCGGGAATCGATCAGTGCGAACCACTCACGTCAGATAATGTTTGGGAATTGCGCGTCCTGCCCGAACGTCTGCTGATACTGGGCGGCGGGCCGATTGGTTGTGAGCTGGCGCAATGTTTTGCGCGCCTGGGTAGTCGGGTTACGCAAGTGGAAATGCTGCCCCGATTGTTGGCGCGTGAAGATCCCGAGGTATCCGGCACGGTTATGTCCCGCTTCAGGGAGGAAGGCATTGACCTGCGCGTCGGTCATACCGCCAAGCAATTTATCATCGAAAACGGTGAAAAAACTCTGATCGCAGAACATCGCGAACAGACCGTAAAAATCCCTTTTGATCAAGTGCTGGTTGCAATAGGGCGGGCCGCCAATGTCAAGGGTTACGGTGTTGAAGATTTGGGTATTGCCTTGTCGCCGCGCAACACCATTGCCGCCAACGCGTTTCAGGCAACCAATTATCCGAATATCTACGCGGTTGGAGATGTCACGGGGCCTTATCAGTTTACTCATACTGCTGCGCATCAGGCATGGTATGCTGCCGTTAATGCTTTGTTCGGTGGCTTCTGGAAATTCCGCGCCGACTATTCGGTTATTCCTTGGGCGACCTTTACCGAACCGGAGGTGGCGCGGGTAGGTATCAACGAACAGGAGGCGCGAGAGCAGGGTATTGCTTACGAAGTGGTAACCTACGATATCGGCGATCTCGATCGGGCGATTGCCGATGGCGAGGCGCAGGGTTTTGTAAAAGTGCTGACCCGGCCCGGCAAAGACAAGATTTTAGGCGTCACCATTGTCGGAGAACACAGCAGCGACCTGATTGCCGAATTCGTACTGGCAATGAAACATAGTATCGGCCTCAACAAACTGTTGGGTACGATCCATATTTATCCGACTATGGCCGAGGCCAATAAATATGCGGCCGGCGAGTGGAAACGCGCGCATGCACCGCAACGTTTGCTGCGCTGGCTGGCCCGTTATCACGCCTGGCAACGAGGCTGATTTAATTGATAATCAGGAGTATTCCATGTTAATTCCAACCGAACCCATAGGCAGCATTCCGAGGTCTCCGGAATTATTGGAGGCGCTGGCCGGTTACCGTAGCGGCGCCGCCTCGGACGATGAAATGAACGCAGCTTACGATTCAGCACTGCAAGATACCGTGCGCTGTTTTGAAGAAACCGGTTCGCCGGTAATTAGTGATGGTGAGCAGCGCAAATCCAGTTTTGCCACCTATCCGTTGGAGGGACTGAGCAACGTCGCCAACGACGGCATAGTCATCCCGTTCGAAGACGGTCATACCCGGCAGTTGCCGCGTTTGACCCATGGTCCGTTCCGTTACAGCCACTATGCCGTTAATTACCTGCAAGAGGCGCTGCATTATGCCCGCGTACCTGTCAAACAGGCCGTAATTTCGGCTTCGGCGCTCAGTTTGCTGTATCCGCAGCAGGAATTTAACGATTATAGCAGGGAGACTTTTTTAAATGATTTGGTTAACGAGGTGGCCGGTGATATTCGCCTGTGTCTCGATGCAGGAGCGCATTGCGTGCAAATCGATTTCACCGAAGGCCGCCTCGCGGTCAAACTGGATCCGTCCAAGAAGCTGCTGAAAAATTTCATCGAGCTCAATAACCGTGTACTGGAGCAATTCAATGGCGTGCAGAGAAAAAAAATAGGAGTGCATACTTGCCCCGGCGGCGACCGGGATGCCACGCATAGTGCCGATGTCGATTATGCGGAATTGTTGCCCGAGCTGTTTCGGCTCAAAGCGGGAAATTTTTACGTACAACTGGCCAGCGAAAAAGATCCGCGCCGGGTGCTCGCTGTGATACGCGATCACTTGAAATCGGATCAGCGCGTTTTTATCGGCGTAATCAATGTCATTGATAACCGCGTCGAGACGGCGGAAATGGTGCGCGACCGGGTGCTGCTGGCTGCCGAATATATACCTCCGGCCCAGTTGGGTACCACCGACGACTGCGGCTTTTCGCCGTTCGAAGACGACACGTCGACCGGCCGCGATATCGCCTTTGCCAAAATTCGTGCGCGTGTGTCGGGTACGCAAATGGCTGCCGATATATTGCAGAGCCGCGCCGGACATGTATTATGACAGATCATGAACAAACGGTTCCGTTGACCGGCTTCGCTTTGCTGAGCAGTGCCAAACACAACAAATCCACCGCCTTTACCGAAACTGAGCGGGATCGCTACAAACTGCGCGGTTTGCTGCCGTCAGCAGTCAGCACCCAGGCCATGCAGATCGACCGGGTTTTGGAAAATTTGCGGCGCAAGTCTGACGATATCGAACGCTATGTTTTTCTAATGGCGTTACAGGGGCGCAACGAGCGATTATTTTATCGTTTGCTGATTGACCATATCGAAGAAGTTCTGCCGCTGGTCTACACGCCGACCGTCGGGCAGGCTTGTCTGGAATTCGCTCATATTTTCAGGCAGCCGCGCGGCTTTTATATTACCCCCCATGACCGCAACCGCATTGCAGACATACTAAAAAACTGGCCGGAAACGGATGTGAGGATCATTGTTGTTACCGACGGGGAACGGATTCTCGGGCTGGGCGATTTGGGCGCTAACGGCATGGGTATCCCGATTGGAAAATTGGCGTTATACACGGCTTGCGCCGGCATTGCGCCGGAACACTGCCTGCCGGTGATGTTGGATGTCGGCACGCATAACGAAACATTGCGTAACGATCCGTTATATCTCGGGATCAGAAAACCGCGGCTTACCGGTAATGAATACTTTTCGTTAGTGGACGAATTCGTCACTGCCGTGCAGCAGGTTTATCCTCGGGCGCTGACTCAGTTCGAGGATTTTCTTACCCCCAATGCCTATGCCCTGTTGGATCGGTACCGGCAGCGGATATTGTGTTTTAACGATGACATTCAGGGTACTGCGGCGGTGGCGCTGGCCGGTGTGTGGGCGGCTTGCCGTTTGACCGGAACCGAGTTCAAGGCGCTGCGCATTATGTTTTTGGGCGCGGGCTCGGCCGCTACCGGTATTGCCGATTTGATACGGCTCGCCCTGATCCGGGCCGGTTTGCCGCAGGACGAGGCGCTACGCAGATTGTGGTTCGTCGATATTGACGGTTTACTGGTGAAAAGCCGTAACAATTTGGCGCCGTATAATCTGCCATATGCGCATGACGTTCCGCAGAGCGGTTTTGTTGCGGCTCTCAAAACCGTCAAGCCGCATGTGCTGATCGGCGCAACCGGAGCGGCCGGGGCGTTCACCGAGGAGGTGGTCCGTTCACTGGCCGAAATTAACCGGCGGCCGGTCATTTTCGCATTGTCGAATCCGACTTCCCGTGCCGAATGTACCGCTGAACAAGCTTATCGCTGGAGTGGCGGGCAGGCGGTGTTCGCCAGCGGCAGCGCCTTTGCTCCAGTAACTTTGCAAGACCGGACACTGCATCCCGGCCAGGGTAACAACGTTTACATTTTTCCGGGAATCGGCCTCGGTGCGCTGGTCTGCAATGCCGTCAGAATCAGCGACGAAATGTTTCTGGCCGCAGCCCGGGCATTGGCCGATTGCGTAACGGAAAAAGAATTGCTGCAGGGGGCTTTGTATCCGCCGCTGTCAGAAATACGCAGGGTTTCGCTGAAAATCGCGGTCGCCGTTGCAAGCCA
>JBNLCC010000190.1:0-3455 GCA_050303615.1 Methylococcaceae bacterium
AGTTTAAAAGTCTGGGCGAATATAACAACTATATTCTGGAACAAGAAATTTGTGTGTATAGAATAGCCCCAGGGAAAAGGAACTTTTAACGGCAATACCCGCTTCACGGCAGGTACGACCGTTTTGATTATTTATTCTGCAGAATACAATCAACCGTTGAATTTTCCGTCAACAATCTCCATCTTAGCGAACAAATAGGAAGTTAGAGTCCTTGTTGTTTAAGCTTGCTTGCTACGAAACGTTAATTAAGGAGGAGGAAACAATGCTGGAAGTCAGCAATTTGTCACGCTGCTACGGCAGCTTTACCGCTGTCGACGATGTCAGCTTTCGCGTCGGCCATGGCGAAATTGTCGGTCTGTTGGGCCATAACGGCGCGGGTAAAACCACGATTATGAAAATAATCAGCGGTTGCCTGGAGCCGGATCAAGGCAGCATTCGGGTCGATGGCGTCGACGTTTCGCTGGATGCTAAAATAATTCAGCAAAAATTGGGTTATTTGCCGGAAAGCCTGCCGTTATATCCGGAAATGCTGGTGGCCGACTATCTCGATTATGCGGCGGAACTGAAAGGTTTGCACGATGATGTGAAATTTTCCGAAATCAAACGCGTGATCGCCACGACCGAGATCGGCGAAAAACTGTTGGCGCCGATTGCGACCCTGTCCCGCGGCTTCAAGCAGCGCCTGGGTGTCGCGCAGGCCATTCTCGGCAAACCCAAGTTGCTGATCTTGGATGAGCCCACCAATGGCCTCGATCCGACGCAGATCGAACATATGCGGCAACTGATCCGCGACCTCACCAAGCATGCCACAGTGATTTTGTCCACTCATATCATGCAGGAGGTGGATGCGCTGTGCGACCGGGTGTTGATTTTACACAATGGCCGCCTGGCGGTGGATGCCGGACTCGAATCGTTGCGCACCAGCAATCACTTGCTGCTCGATACTAATATGCCGGAAACTCAGTTGCAACAACAGTTGCAGCCCTTGGTGCCGTTAGCAGCCATCGAAAAATTACCGATGGCCGGTGTGGCAGAGGATCCTGCGCTAAACGTCAATCACTACCGCCTGCAATTGCAGGATGCCGTTAATATCGATTCGATTAGCGCCGCTGTCGCTAATGCCGTGATCAACGCCGGTTTTGATTTATATTGTCTGCAACGGGAACGGCGCGACCTGGAGACGTTGTTCAGAGCCGTAGACGAATCGGCCGGCACAGTAAACAGTGAGGAGGAGTTGAACCATGCAGCCTGATTTGCATCCGCGCACATCGATTTACCGCATTGCCGCTAAAGAAGTAACGCTATTTTTCGCCTCCCCCGTCGCCTATTTGTTCTTGGCTGCTTTTGCAGCAGTGACGCTATTCGTATTTTTCTGGGGAGAGGCTTTTTTCTCGCGCAATATCGCCGACGTGCGGCCGTTGTTCGAGTGGATGCCGGTACTGTTGATTTTCCTGACAAGCACGTTGACCATGCGCCTATGGAGTGAGGAACGGCGTAGCGGAACGTTGGAGTACGTGTTTACCCAGCCTGTGCCGCTGTGGCATTTCGTCGTAGGTAAATTTATCGGTTGTTTGCTGTTGCTGGCAATCGCTTTGTTGATCACGCTGCCGTTGCCGATTACCGTGGCGTTGATTGCCGACCTGGACTGGGGACCGGTTTGGGCAGGCTATCTGGCGGCCTTTTTGTTAGGCGCCGCCTATCTGAGCATCGGCTTGTTCGTATCGGCGCGCAGCGATAACCAGATTGTCAGCTTGATCAGCGCCGTGGCGTTGAGCGGCTTTTTCTATCTGCTCGGTACGCCGGTGATCACCGATTTGTTCGGCAACCAGGCCGGTGAATGGCTGCGCCTGCTGGGCACCGGTTCGCGGTTTTCGTCGATTACCCGCGGCGTGATCGACCTGCGCGATCTGTACTATTACCTGAGTATCATCGCGGTGTTTTTGATTTTAAATACCTATGCATTGGAGCGGGAACGCTGGGCCGGTGCGCCGGACACGCCGCACCACCGGCTTTGGCGTTCGGTATCGCTGCTGCTGTTGGCCAATGTGCTGATTGCCAATTTTTGGTTGGGCCAGATCAACAGCTTGCGCATCGACGTCACCGAAGGCAAGCAATATTCGATTTCCGATGCGACGCTCAATTATCTGCGGCAGCTCCGGGAACCGCTGTTGCTGCGCGGGTATTTCAGCAGCAAAACGCATCCGCTATTGGCTCCGCTGGCGCCGCAGTTACGCGATTTGCTGGAGGAATACCAGATCGCCGGGGAGGGCAAGGTGCGGGTCGAGTTCGTAGACCCGTTGCGCAATCCGGAATTGGAGGAGGAAGCCAATCAGAAATATGCGATTCAACCGGTGCCCTTTCAGGTGGCGGACCGTTACCAGTCATCGATCGTCAGTTCCTATTTCAACGTGCTGGTACAGTATGGCGATGAGTATCAGGTGCTGGATTTTCGCGATCTGATTGAAGTCAAAGCACAAAACGAAACCGATCTCGACGTGCAACTGCGCAATCCGGAGCATGACATCACCCGCGCGATAAAAAAAGTGCTGCACGGTTATCAGGCCGGCGGCAACCTGTTCGATACGGTCCGCGATACGCTGACCTTCAACGCTTATGTGTCGCCGGATGCAGCCCTGCCGGAACAATTGGCAGGTTTTAAAACCGCGATTCAAAAGGTGCTCGAAGACTATAAGAAAGATGCCGGCGGGCGTTTACAGATCAACTTCATCGATCCCGATGCCGAACATGGCAAGGTTGCGGAGCAGATAGCCGCCGATTACGGTTTTCAACCGATGGCTACCAGTCTGTTCGACGACGAGCGGTTTTATTTTTACCTGACTTTGGGTAACGATGGCCAGTTGGTGCAAATCCCGCTGGAAGATCTCAGCGATGCCGGTTTCGAGCGCAATCTGGAAGCGGCGATCAAACGTTTTGCCGGCGGTTTCACCAAGACGGTCGCGCTGGTCGCGCCGGCGGCCAATCCGGATTATGCGCAATACGGCATGGGCGGTGCCCAATTCAACGAACTGGAAGCTTTTCTCGGCGCGGAGCTTAATGTCAAGCGCGAAGATTTAGCTGACGGAAGGGTTTCCGGGGAAGCCGATATTCTGCTTCTGGCTGCGCCGCAGGATTTGAACGACAAGCAACTGTTTGCCGTGGATCAGTTCCTGATGCAGGGCGGCACGGTGATCGCCGCGACTTCCCCGTACAGCGCCGCGCTCAGTACCCGCAGTTTAGCGTTGCAGGAGCAGCACAGCGGACTCGAGAAATGGCTGGTCCATCACGGCTTGGAAATGAACCCGGAATTGGTGCTTGATATCCGGAATGCCGCGTTTCCGGTACCGGTTACCCGCAATGTCGGCGGCTTTCAACTGCAGGAATTGCGTATGCTGGATTATCCCTACTTTATCGATATCCGCGGCAACGAGCTGAACAGCGATCAGGTGATTACTGCC